>CALVBC010000001.1 GCA_944325685.1 uncultured Erysipelotrichaceae bacterium
ACACTAAGATCATTTTTATAACGTTGAAATTGGGCTTAATCAATATTGATTAAGCCCAATTATTCATATATCCCTATCTAATATTCATTTAATTATTTCTACTGTCTACTTGACAGGGTATACATTACAAACGAGCTATTTTTACTTGACTAGTGGTTCAAACATCTCTTTATAGCGATCGATCATCATCTGTCTTGTGGCATCAGTCGCATCAAAGCCAGATACAGCGCTGATCTGTGAATCAGCTATCTCGCCATCGATGATCGTAAAGACATGTGGTGTAGCTATTTGTTTTACACCATCATACTCATCGAGGTAGTCATATAGTAGCTCTGTTATCTGATCAGCATGTGATGAGAAAGCACTAGCTGGATCATCGACATTGATATAGTAGATATTAACACCAACTTCCTTAGCAGCTTCATCAGCTATACTGATAAGCACATTACATGCATAGCACTCAGGATAACCTAGAAAGAAGATCCCTGAGCCACCATCATTTACTAAATTCAATAAGTCAGTAGCTTTGATCTCTAAGAAAGCGTGATCATGGGCATCCATATTATCATAGCTGCTCATATCGGTACTAACAGCCCCTTCGATCGGTGTGATGATCGTTTCAGGTCTACTATCACTTTCACCACAGCCAGTAAGGACTAATAGTAAGATACTTAATACTAATAATAACTTTTTCATTTTCTCTCCTATAACTTTTCGATCTTGATCTGATCGATGATCTTTTCGATATCATCTCTTGTGGCCATACCTTCCGTAAAGGCTGTAGCTGTACCAGCAGCACAGGCATAGGTAAAGGCCTCAAGGCTATTGGCACCTCTTTGTAGGTTGAAGACATAAGCAGCCACCATCGCATCACCACAACCTGTCGTCGATACCACTTCACCATCTAAGCCTCGATGACAATAAACACCTTCATTTGAGACAAAGTAAGCTCCATCTTTTCCTACTGATACTAGGACATTCATCGCGCCCTGTTCTAAGAGCTTATTGGCTGCTTCTAATATCGAAGCTTCATCAGTGATGATATGACCACAGATCTCTTCAAGCTCAGCGATATTTGGCTTGATGAGATATGGGTGACATTCTAGACAATCCCTGATCAATTCCTCATTGGTATCCATGAAGATCTTGACACCACGATTTGATAAGACGTGGATGATATCCTTCATCTGGGCTCCGATCTCCTTTTGGACATTGCCACTCAAGATGAAGATATCACCGCGGTCGACCTTGTCTAATCGCTTAGCTAATTTCTCAAATTCACTGTCCTTGATGATCGGACCTTTGGCATTCAAGACCGTCTCGATCCCGGTATTGAGTTTGATGTTGATCCTTGTATCACCTTCAATAGAGACAAAACGCGATTGGACATAGTGATAGATGCTCAAGCGCTCTAAGTAGTATTCCTTGACAAAGCCTCCTAAAAATCCAGTAGCTACTGAAGGGATCATAAGGTTATTGAGCTCGATCGATACATTGACCCCTTTACCACCGGTCATGAAGTGATCATCGCTCAAACGGTTTACCTCGCCAATATTCATATTGGTGTCGAGCTTGATATAGTAATCAAGGCTCGGATTTGTCGTGCATGTATATATCATATGCCCCCATTATAGCATTGCCAAGAGATCATTAGTATTCTAAAATTGTGCTATGGCTGATATTTCGTTAAAGATCTTGCAAAATAGTGAACTAGTCACGATGGTGATCGTGATCGCTATCATCTTTGGTCTATTAAAACTACTATCAAAAGTTAAGGTGATAAAGGATAACTTCTTTATCATCTTTTTAACGATAACCTATGCCTTTTTGACCTTTTATTATCTCGGCACATTCAAACTTGCCACATCGACTTTTGATGCGATCAAAAACGATCAAGAGATAATATTAAAAGTAAATGGACCATTTGATAAGATCTATGCGATATCCGGTATCGGTGATAATAATAGTAATCACGGTACTTATCAGATCTACTATCACGATATCGAGATTTATACTGGTGATACCTTAAACGGCGAATATACCTATCTCACAACTTTAGATGAAGAGGAATTCTATAAATATCAGATCATCGATGTCGGCCATATAGAAGATCCTTATATAAAACTGGTCTTCACATCAAGAAATGGTGTCTTATCTGAGCTTTGGCTAGTAAATGATGAAGATGTCCAAAATATCGAAGTGATAAGCGATAGCGCTAGTAAAGATCTAACAAATGCCTATAAGCTCATCGATGAACAAGACACCATCGCCTTAGATCCATCATATATGGATGAGACCTACTTCGATGAGATATACCACGCCCGTAATGCCTATGAGATCGCGAGTGGCCAAAAGATGTATACCGCTGTCCATCCGCTTTTAGGTACCGAGATCATAGCTCTAGGCACTAAGATCTTTGGCTTTAATACCTTTGGTTTCCGCTTTATGGGTGCCCTATTCAGTGTCTTACTAATACCACTAATCTATCTATTAAGTCGTGAATTCTTTAAAAAGAAGTGGTCATATTTAGTAGCTTTACTATTTGCCTTTGACTTTATGCACTATACGACCGGAAGGATCGCTACCTTAGAGCCTTTTAGTATCTTCTTTATCGTTTTGATGTTTTATCTTATGATCAAAGCTTTAAAGTATGACTATACCAAAGACACCAAAAAGAGCTTTAAGTGGCTAGCCTTAAGTGGTATCGCGATGGGCTTAGCGATATCGACTAAATGGACTGGTATCTATGGTGCTTTAGGCCTAGCTATCATCTACTTCATCTTTAATATCAAGTATCTATTAAAAGCTAAAAAGGAAAATAGACCAGTCTTAAAAAAGACCTTCTATCTCTTTTTGTGGTCGGTCTTATTCTTTATCATCATCCCACTTATCATCTATACCATGAGCTTTATCTTGGTACCGATGTATGCCGATAAGTGGACGAATATCAGCGAGTTTATCGATCAGGTCATCAGATATAACACCTATATGTTTGAATATCATACCGGCCTTGAAAGTACCCATCCGTATTCTAGTGAATGGTATCAATGGCTCTTTGATATAAGGCCGATCTGGTATTATGTCAAAAGAGGCAATGACTATATCCAAACCATATCCTGTTTCAATGATCCGATCATCAGTATCGCTGGCTTTATCGCCATGGTCTGTGCTCTATATAAGATCATCAAGGTAAGAGACACTAAACTCATGACTTTAGTCATCATGTATCTGAGCTTATTATTGCCTTGGGTCTTTGTGACAAGGACTTCCTTTAGCTATCACTACTATCCTTGTATCCCCTTCCTTATCATGACCTTAGTATATGTCCTATATGATGTCTATCGTAATTTAAAGCCTGAACACTTAAAGATCTTTAAGCGTTGCCTATATGGCTTTGTGATCATCAGTGGCTTATTATTCATCCTCTTTTTACCGATCATCAGTGGCTTTAAGACCTCATATATCTATGTCAAGATCTTAAGGTGGTTACCAAGTTGGTACTTTGGTTGATCATCTTAAATATATCAGGATATCTTCTTTGTCCTTTTTTAACGCCACATAGTGATCCATATAGGCATCTCCACCGCTGATCGAGATATAGAGATGTTCCACCATGACTTTCTTAGCGATGATCCCATCGATATTGATATGGTGATTGATGAAGATGAGATCGTAGATATTATTGATAAGCCCTTTGATAAGATCATCTTCATCACCGATCGATACAGTGACCTTTTTACCACTTGTATCAGGGGCAAACAGCGAGGTGAACTTATACATCGTCCCTGGTGCTACCATCCCGATATTCAAGCTCTGGCTTTTCTCTTTGAGGTCCTTAGATCTATCCTTCATCCTCTTTTATCGGACTTTATATTTAAATAGAGTTGCTATTTTATGTAAAGGTCATCTCCATCTAGATAGACTATATCAGGATGTTTATTTTCGAAACCATTGATCGATATAAAGCCAATTTTACCAACCTTTATTCCTGGCATAGCTTCTATCTGTCCGATCTCAGCTTCGATCTTTTTATCACTCATAGGTGAAGCTAGGTACTTTGCCTCATAAATATCAAAGGCGTCTTTAGTCTTTAAAACGATATCAAATTCACCATTTGTTTTATTCTTTGCATCATTATAGTAATACGTTCCGATATTGAGGATCCCTTTTTGCTTACCACTTTGAACTTGCATCGAAAAATAGGATCGACATATATCTTCAAAACGAAAGGATATGAAAGTAGTGAGAGACTCTTCTATATATGCTTCATAAAAAGCTTCGGCTCCTAAGACTTGTAAAGCACTCTTATTACGTGAAACATATGTATAGAAGAAACGGAGAAGATTATCCGTCAACTCATAGCGGATCAGCTTATTATTATCTAATTTATTGATAGGAGCGGTCTTAGATATAAGTTCCATATCCAGCAATGTCTTCAATTGCTTGCTCAATAAGCCATTGTCCTTCATAGATAGCTTAGCCTCGATCTCAGAATACTTCTTTTTACCATTGGCGATCGCATACAGTATCCGCTCGACATTGGTGCTTGTTGATAGATCGGAGATCAATAAGTTATTTGCATAATGATAAATAGCATTAGAAGGATTGAGTACAGTAGAAATGATATTTTGTTTTAGTGATCTATCAGGATATAGCAGTTCATTGACGAATGGTGAACCACCAAATACAGCATACATAGCCACTTTGTCATATGGCGTTTTATCATTATAAAACGTCGAACAGGTTTTATAGTCGAGTTCTTTTAAATTGATAATGGTATCAAATCTACCATATAAGGCATTTCCCTCTTCGAGCATATCCTTCATGATCGAAATGTATGACCCAGAAATAAATAGACGAATATTAGCGATATGATTGTCGATGATATTCTGAAACATAGAGTCGATCATTTTGGGCTTAGTGAACTCTTTCAAATAAGGATATTCATCGATAACGATGTTGAATGTCTCTGGTAGTGTATTTAAATACGCAAATAGATCGATAAAGTTGTCAAAAGACATCGGAACAGGTAAGACCTTTTCACGCACAAGCATCGAAATAAGCCCATCAATATTATCTTTGATCGGTGCTTTTAAACATTCGTAGTAGATAGTTTTATTTGGATCAGTCTTAAGCGACTCTAAGATCAATGCGGTCTTACCTACTTTTCGTTTTCCATATACCATAATACTTGCAGACCTTTTTAAGAGGGATTCTTTTATAATAGTTAGCTCCTTTTTCCGACCGATGAACATAATGATCTCCTTTACTGAATATTTTTTCACTGAAACTAAATTCATTATAATACAATTAGGCAATATCATCAATAAATTATACATATGTGCGTATTCCCCCGTATTTTATTCCCGATTTTTTCCAGGATTTACTCCCGATTTTTTCTCTATACATAAGATCGCGTTAAAAAAGCGGCATGGCTATTTACCATACCGCTTTAGTTTAACGATCGATTATGATCTTATTTTCCGCCTTCAATAACTTCTTTTGGTAGTTGTTCTTCTAGGCGTGCTTTATGTTCAGCGACCTTTTCCTCACGGATCTCTTTTAGTTCTTCTGCTCGTTTCATGACTTGTTTTGTCGTCTCTCTTTCGAACTTCGAACCTGTACCCGCTGGGATCGGTTTACCGATGATAACATTCTCTTTTAAGCCACGGAGATTATCGATCTTACCTTGGACGGCTGCATTGGTCAAGACTTTAGATGTCTCTTGGAATGATGCCGCGGATAAGAAGGAGTCAGTCTCAACCGATGACTTAGCGATACCTAAGATGATCGGACCATATTGGGCAGGACGTTTACCATCAAGTAATAGATGACCATTGATATTTTCCATCCTACGTCTTGATAGTGATTGACCATTCACAAGTTCTGAATCACCTGGATCAGTGACCGTTACCTTACGTAGCATCTGTCTGATGATGACTTCGATGTGCTTATCAGAGATATCGATACCTTGTGCTGCATAGACCTTTTTAACTTCTTTTAAGATGTAGTTCTGTGCTGCTTCAACACCCGCAACAGCGAGAAGTTCCTTTGGATCGACACTACCTTCTGTTAGCTTATCACCAGCTTTGACCTTTGATCCGACTTTGAGCCATGATCTGATCGCACTGGCCATCGTGCACTTGTGATCTTTAGTCTCCTTGTCATTAGTGATCTTGATGATATAACCATTACGGTTTTCCATCTCATCGATCGCTGTGATCTCACCATCGATCTTAGCTAAGACGGCTAAGTGCTTTGGCTTACGCGCTTCGAATAATTCTTCAACACGAGGAAGACCTTGGGTGATATCACCCTCACTACCTGAGGCAACACCACCGGTATGGAAGGTACGCATCGTTAGCTGTGTACCTGGCTCACCGATAGATTGGGCTGCCATGATACCGACTGATTCACCTTTTTCGACAAGCTTACCAGTCGCCATATTACGACCATAACACTTACGGCAGATACCATCGATCGACTCACAAGTGAAGACATTGCGGATGCATACTTTCTTGACACCAGCATCCACGATCGCCTTAGCTAAGGCATCATCGATATATGCATCTTCATCAACGATGATCTCACCGGTTTTTGGATGAGTTACCGCTTCAAATGTATAACGACCAACGATACGATCGTATAGTTTTTCGATGACGTTGTTGTCTTTGGCATCGACGATATCTTCGACCCAATAACCCTTCTCTGGATGACAATCATCTTCCGTGATAAGGATATCCTGAGCGACATCGACAAGACGTCTTGTCAGATAACCTGACTCAGCGGTCTTTAAGGCTGTATCGGTAAGACCTTTACGGACACCGTGGGTGGAAATAAAGAACTCAGATACGTTTAGACCTTCACGGAATGAAGAGTAGATCGGGACCTCGATGATCGATGGTTGATATTCCTTCTTCGATTTCGATTGGGTAGGTCTTGCCATAAGACCACGCATACCAGCGAGCTGCGTGAAGTGCGACTTATTACCACGGGCACCAGATACCGCCATCATGTTGATCGGTGATTTACGTGGCAGATTGCTCATGACCTCATCACCGATGACGTTCTTGGTATCATCCCATAGTTTAGAGAAGTGTTTTTCCCACTCAGGTGGTGTCAATAGACCTCTCTTGAGTAAAGTCTGTAAGACATCAGCTTTTTGTTTTGCTTCATCGACGTATTTTTGCTTATTAGGTGCGACGTTGATATCGGATAGTGATACCGTCATACCAGCAACAGTCGAGTATTCAAAACCCATGTCTTTGATATTGTCTAGGATCTCAGCTGAACCTTCTGTACGGTAGCGATTGAATACTTCCGCGATGACCGCTGATAGATCCTTCTTCTTGAATTCACCTTTGATCGGCTCATTAGCGATATGCGCCTTGATATCAGTACCTGGCTCAACGAAATCACTGTCTGGTGTTGCCTTTAAGTTAGCTTCCGATACGAAGTTGATATATGGGAAGTCACTTGGGAAGCAACTGTTGAAGATCAGTTTACCAACGGTCGTGATCAAATACATGCCGTTTTGTTTCTTGGTGAAACTTGACTTCTTGAGTGAGATAGCTGGTAAGGCGATCCTTGTATGTAAGTGGACCTTCTTATCGTTATAAGCCATCATGACTTCATTTGGATCCTTATAGACATGTCCTTCCGCATCACCAAAGCCACGCCACATCTCAGCTGCTTCATGATCGCCTAAGGCTTCGATCGTATCCGCTTTGTCATAGAACTCTTGGGCTTTTTCTTCCATGTTGAGATAGAAGTTACCTAAGACCATGTCCTGTGATGGGGTAACGATCGGGTGACCATCTTTTGGACCGAGGATGTTGTTTGATGCAAGCATCAATACCTCAGCTTCTGCCCTTGCCTTTTCGCTTAATGGTAAGTGGACAGCCATCTGGTCGCCATCGAAGTCAGCGTTGAACGCTGTACAGACAAGTGGATGTAGACGGATAGCTCTACCTTCAACGAGTTTTGGTTTGAAGGCTTGGATACCTAATCTATGGAGCGTAGGGGCACGGTTCAATAATACCGGATGACCCTTCATGACCTCTTCTAAGACGTCCCAGATCTGTGGATCGAGACGATCGATCATACGCTCGGCATTCTTTGGATTTGGGGCTAGTTCACGATTGACGATCTCACTGATGACAAATGGCTTGTATAGTTGGATAGCCATCTCTCTTGGGATACCACATTGGTACATCTTGAGATCTGGACCAACAGCGATAACGCTACGACCAGAGAAGTCGACACGCTTACCTAAGAGGTTTTGACGGAAACGACCCTGTTTACCCTTTAAGCTATGGGATAGTGACTTTAAAGCTCTACCACCAGCACCCTTGATAGCGGCACCACGACGGCCATTATCGATAAGGGCATCAACTGCTTCTTGAAGCATCCTCTTTTCGTTTTGGACGATGATCGCTGGTGTACCGATCTCAAGGAGCTTCTTAAGACGGTTATTACGCGTGATTACACGACGATAGAGGTCGTTTAAGTCACTGGTCGCAAATCTTCCACCATCTAGTTGTAACATCGGTCTTAGATCTGGTGGTATTACTGGTAGGTTTACAAGTACCATCCACTCAGGTCTATTGTCTGATTCAACAAAGGCATTGAAGACCTCTAAGCGCTTGATAAGCTTCTTGCGCTTGTCACTACCAGCATTCTTATCTGATAGTTTAGCGATCTCATCTTTTATTGCTTGTTGTTCAGCCTTGACATCTAGTTGTTGTAAAAGGACTTGGATCGCTTCGGCGCCGGTTTGCGCTGTAAATGAATCAGCACCATATAGGGCTTTAAAATCGCGATATTCCCTTTCCGATAAGATCTGTTTATATGCGAGCTTTGATGTACCTGGATCAGTGACGATCCATGATACGAAGTAGACGACTTCTTCAAGCTCTTTGGTCTTGAGATTCAATAATTGACCGATCGGTGAAGGTAAAGCTTTTAGATACCAGATATGGACGACTGGCGCTTCAAGATGGATATGACCCATCCTTTCTCTTCTGACGGATGACTTGGTGATCTCAACACCGCATCTGTCACATACGACGCCTTTGTAGCGGACCTTCTTATATTTACCACAAGCACATTCCCAGTCCTTTGTAGGACCAAAGATACGCTCACAGAACAAGCCATCGCGTTCTGGCTTTTGACTACGATAGTTGATCGTCTCTGGTTTAGTTACTTCACCATGGGACCATTCTAGGACCCTTTCCGGTGAGGCTAGACCGATCTTTAATGCATCAAATTGTTTAGCCATTTTCGCCCTCCTCGAAGTCTAGACCACTTACAGCAGCCTCATCAGCTTCTTCTTCACCTTCAGCGTTAGTGACCATCATACCTTCCATGGTATCGATGATACCTGCTTCTTTTGGTACATCTTCACTCGGTGTATCATCTTCACCAGTCTCACTCATGATGACTTCATTGCCTTCTGCATCTAGCATCTTGACATCGATCGCAAGTGCTTTTAACTCATTGCATAAGACTTTGAATGATTCAGGGATACCTGGATCTGGGATATCTTTGCCCTTGATGATCGCTTCATAGGTCTTGGTACGACCATTGACATCATCGGATTTGACGGTCAAGATCTCTTCAAGTGTATTGGCAGCACCATAAGCTTCAAGAGCCCAAACTTCCATCTCACCGAATCTTTGACCACCATTTTGGGCTTTACCACCAAGTGGTTGTTGGGTGACTAATGAATATGGACCTGTTGCACGGGCATGGAGCTTATCGTCGACCATGTGTGCTAACTTGATCATATACATGACACCAACGGAGATCCTTTCATCATATGGCTCACCCGTCTTACCATCACGCAAGACGTATTTACCATCACTTGATGTCGCCGCTTCTTCCATGATGCTTCTGAGTTCATCATTGTTGATACCATCGAAGACCGGTGTTGCGAATTTGACACCTAGCTTCTTAGCAGCCATACCTAAGTGGATCTCAAGGACCTGACCGATGTTCATACGCGATGGAACACCGAATGGGTTGAGCATGATATCAACTGGTGTGCCATCTGGCATGATCGGCATATCTTCGATCGGTAAGATCTTGGAAATGACACCCTTATTACCGTGACGACCCGCCATCTTGTCACCTTCAGAGATCTTACGTTTTTGGACGATATAGACCTTGACGACACAGTTGACACCAGGATTTAATTCATAACCATCAGCTCTTGTAAAGACACGAACTGATTGGACGATACCAGCACCACCATGTGGGACACGTAAGGAATTATCTCTAACTTCATTGGACTTTTCACCAAAGATCGCTAATAGTAGTTTTTCTTCTGGTGAAGCATCGCTTTGTCCTTTTGGTGTTACTTTACCAACTAAGATATCACCCTCTTTGACCTCAGCACCGACCATGACGATACCTCTTGAGTCGAGGTTTCTAACAGCCGCTTCTGAGACATTAGGGATATCTCTTGTGATCTCTTCATTACCGAGCTTGGTCGAACGGCATTCGATGCTGTAGTCATCGATGTGGATCGATGTATAGACATCATCCTTGACCATACGCTCAGACATGATGATCGCATCTTCATAGTTATAACCATGCCAGGTCATGAAGGCGATCGTGACGTTTTGACCTAAAGCTAATTCGCCATTTTGCATCGAAGGACCATCCGCGATGATCATGCCTTTTTTGACATCCTCACCTAAGGAGACGATCGGACGATGATTGATACAAGTACCAGCATTACTTCTGCGGAACTTGTCTAAGGTATATTCATGATCACCATCTTTATCGGTGACGATGATCTTGAAGGCATCGACGTAAGTGACCTTACCATCGTGCTCACAAACGACAGCACTACCAGAATCCTTAGCGATGTGCTCTTCAATGCCAGTGCCGACAAATGGACTGTGCGGATTTAATAGTGGGACCGCTTGTCTTTGCATGTTGGCACCCATTAAGGCGCGAGAAGCATCGTCGTTTTCTAAGAATGGGATACAAGCTGCGGCTACTGATACGATCTGCTTTGGTGATACGTCAGCAAGTTCGACATCTTCCGCATCAGCTAAGATCGTTTCACCCGCTTTACGCGCAACGACTTGACGGTTCGCTAAGCGACCATCGACGACCTCGTTGGCTTGAGCGATGATGTAGTCAGCTTCTTCATCAGCTGTCAAATAGATATAATCTTCTGTTACCTCACCACTTGGTAATACCTTACGATATGGTGTTTCGATAAAGCCATATTCATTGACCTTAGCGTAAGTCGTTAAATATGAGATAAGACCGATATTTTGACCTTCTGGAGTCTCGATCGGACAGATACGACCATAGTGGGAGTTATGGACGTCACGGACTTCAAAGCCCGCTCTTTCACGTGTTAGACCACCTTGACCTAAAGCCGAGATACGACGCTTGTTGGTGAGCTCAGCTAGTGGGTTTTGTTGGTCCATGAATTGGGATAATTGCGATGAAGAGAAGAACTCTTTGATCGCTCCGGTTAATGGACGGATATTAGTCAAAGACTTTGGTGTCGCTGTTTCGATATCAGCGATCGACATCTTCTCCTTGACTGCTTTTTCCATCCGGCTTAGACCGATCCTGAATTGGTTTTGGATCAGTTCACCAACAGTCCTGATACGTCTATTGCCAAGCATATCGATGTCATCAGTCGTACCAATGCCATCTAACATCGTTAAGCCATAGCTATAGAAAGCGATCATATCCGACATCGTGATGCACTTCTTTTCATTCAAGCCATCGATACCGACAAGTCTGATAAGGTGATCAGTATGCTCAGGGATCGCGACATTGACGACCTGACATGCACTACCGACAAGCCATGCACTGACCTTTTCCCCACTATCGATACGTTTGCGCAATGCTCTTTCGTTGTCCATCTTGAGCATGTATGTATCGGTATCAGGGATATATCTTGGCATCATCATATCGCCCTTTTCGTTATAGACATCATGACTATTTTCATCAGTCAAACGACCTAAGACGAATAACCTTTGACCATAGTTCATGACCGAATTGAAGTTTTCTGATGAAAGTTCAACTTCTTGAGCGATGATGCTTGAGTAAACCTTGACATCACTGACCTTTTGCGCCAAGATATCGATATCGGCTTTAGTTAGGACGGTACCGATCTCATAAGGTGTATCATCAAGATCGATATCACTAGCTAAGATCCTACCGACAAGAGCTAACTTGTCTGATGTCTTGACTGTAACAGTGTCAGGATGCGCAAACTTCGGATTGAATGGGAAGGCATGTGTATGACTACCCTTGACTAATTCCTTGCGTAAGACATTGCGCTCGTCTTTAGTGATAAGCGTGCCTTTTGGATATAATACGGTGCCATCAGCTTTGTAGATGTCTTCTAAGACGACATTGTTTTCCATCCTATCGATGACACTTAATTTCTTGTTGAGCTTATAACGACCAGCTTTTGTAAGATCGTATTTTTTCGCATCGAAGAATTTAGCGTTGATCAAGTTGATCGCACCTTCATCAGTGATGACTTCATCTGATTTCTGGTTTTCATAGATCATGCGCAAGAATGCTTCACGCGTATTTAATTCGATCCTTGACTCTTCACCTTCATGATCTGCCCCGATGCGTTTGACCCTTGGTCCTTTTTCCGCTCTTAGGGTATTAGATAATTCTTGGTAACCACCAAAGAATGAAGTGAATAAAGCCTCATAAATGCTCAAAAACATCCGCGTATCGTCTTCGTGGATGAGATCTTCATGGACGGTCAGATGCATAGCTTCTAAGAATTCTTTGATCTCTCTTGTGCTATAGACATCTTCGTTCTTTTCTTGGCTCAAAGAGAAACCGATAGCTTTGAATAGGGCAGTTGATAAGATCTTCCTCTTACGGTCGATATTCATACTGATGACCCTAGATGAGCTCTCTTTTTTCTCTTCGTTTAGTTTCTTTTCATCGGTGTTTACTTGTAGCCATGTACCACGAGCTGGGATCAGTTCATGGGCATACATCTCATGACCGCTCTTTGGATCAGTCGCAACGTCAAAATAAGCGCCAGGTGATCTGACGATCTGTGAGACGATGACCCTTTCAGCACCATTGATGATGAAAGTACCAGTACTAGTCATCATTGGGAAGTCACCTAAAAAGACCTCTTCTTGTTTAGTGAAGAGTTCACCGGTGCTCTCGTTGATGATCTCAAGTTCCATGCGCGCCTTTAAAGGAGCAGCATAGTTTACTTCACGGTATTTGGATTCACTTACACTATATTTGGGTTTACCAAATTCGAAATCAAGATATTTCAAACGGATATTGCCACTGTAGTTGCTGATCGGATAGATATCTTCAAATACTTCCTTGATGCCTTCAGTGATGAACCATTTGAAAGAATCTGTTTGTATCTCTACTAAGTTAGGGAGTGGTAATGCGCCACTGACCTTAGAATAATCACGGCGAGTAGAGTTTTTACCCAGTGCAGTAAGATGATAACTTTGTTTTTCTGTCATAGTTGCGCCGTCCTTTCAAATCAAATATTAGTGCGAACTATCGCGTGGCTTTGATGAGCCAATGTCCATCGATCTTATCGATAAGATCGACCCTTGCGAATAGTCCAGTCAGTTCATTAAAGTGTGACTTCGCGCCATGTTTGACCTTGATGACGATATATAAGGACCCTTTATCATTTAAGACATCATGGGCTTTTTGATACATGTCATATATTACCGTTTTACCCGCTCTGATCGGCGGGTTTAAAATAACGGTATCATAGGTCTTGTTTAAAGTCGTGATATCAACACTTTGGATAACTTCAACTTCGGTATGGTTCCAATAACTATTGTCCTTAGCTAACGCAACGGCTCTCGGATTTACATCCACTAGATCGATGATGAGATCAGGATGCATCCGTTTAAGGATGATCCCGATCGGTCCCCATCCACAACCATAGTCAAGCACGTGCTTGCCAAGGTCGATATTGGAAACATATGATATCAATAAATAGCTTGCATAATCGACGCCGTCTTTGGAAAAGACGCCGCGATCTGTCTTAAAGGTAAACGCCTCATTATGGAAATGATACGAAAACTCTTCGACTTTGGAGTCGGAAGTTATCACTTGATCATAATAATGAGGCATTGGGATTACTTAACTTCGACAGTAGCGCCTGCTTCAACAAGCTTTTTCTTGATCTCTTCAGCTTCGTCCGCACTGATATTTTCTTTGATAGGACTTGGCGTCTTGTCAACTAAGCCTTTAGCTTCAACTAAGCCTAAGCCTGTGATCTCTCTGACAACTTTGATGACACCGACTTTTGAAGCACCTACATCAGTTAAGATAACTGAAACTTCTGTTGGTTCAGCAGCAGCAGCTTCTGCAGGTGCAGCAGCAACAGCAACAGGTGCAGCAGCAGTGACACCGAATTTTTCTTCGATCGCTTTTACAAGATCGTTTAGCTCTAAAATAGTAGCTTCTTCTAGATATGATAGGATATCTTCATGTGTTAATTTAGCCATTTTTACTTTCCTCCTTGATTATGCTTCTTCTTTGACTTCTGGTTCAGCTTCTTGAGCTGGTTCTTCTTTTGCTTCCTCGACTTTGAATGAGCCATCAGCTTTAGCATCGCTAACTGCCTTGACGACACAAGCGAATGATCTTACTGGTGCTTGTAGGACACTCAAGAACATCGACAACATACCATCGTGATTTGGTAAGCTTGCTAGTTCCTTGATCGTATCAAGTGATACTACCTTGCCTTCTACAAGACCGCTTTTGATAACTAGTTTATCGTGAGTCTTGGCGAATTTTGATAGTACCCTAGCAGGTGCTGTCGCATCTTCTGAGAAAGCGATCGCATTAGGACCCTTTAGAGCTTCATCGAGCTCGTTTAGACCTAGACCATTGACCGCTCTTTGGACCATCGTGTTCTTATAGACCTTAAGATCAACACCTTCTGCTCTAAGAGCTCTACGAAGTTCTGTGATCTCAGCGACGGTCAATCCACGATATTCACAAACGACGGCTGATTGTGATGATTTGAACTGGTCGGTGATCTGAGCAACTAACGCTTCTTTTTCACTTAAGATTGCTTGATTCATACCTTTCCTCTTTCTAGCTTCAACATACATAAAAACCTGTGCTAAGACAGCACAGGTCAAAAAATCATAATGAACAAATACGATCTTTTACCTCGGCAACCTGATTAAGCTTTGAGGGCCGTTGCTGTCTTGGGTATATTGATGCCCATATATTCTACACGAATTATTATTGCCGATGCAATAATTTCAAGATAAAAAGTCGGAAAAAATGACCTAATGATACTTCTTGATCAAAGTATCCCTTTGTTTATCAGTCAACACGCCTTCATATACTAGATCTTTGGTGCAACATTCTATCCCTTAAGCATAATTCAAGTATGCGATCTCATTGTCTTCTTCATCATAACGCTCTGCCTGTTCCATTAGATTCAATATATCTCTAGGAACTTTAAAATCGATAACGATATCATCTCTTACCCAACGATGTTTCTTTAGATTATCCATAGATAGAATCGCTCCTTTCTGATATAAATTGATTATACCATTAATGATCTAATACATGATAAAAGCTGATACCTTTAAGTTAGATATCAGCTTTATGACTATCACTAGTTGTATAAATGCTGTATTGTCTATTTGGCTGATGTATCAGGGATTATCATCTGTTTGATGATACATGCACCTACTTCATCAGAGTAAATGTACTCACTTCCAAAAGCTTTCTGACATTCAGCTGTTGTCTTTGGGAGATCTTTATCATCGATGATAGATGGTCTGTGTGGCGGAGTGATTGGTTCCTTATCATCTTCCTCATCACCGGAATCTCCTCCTCCAGAATCTCCACCTCCAGATTTCTCGCTAACTGTAAACGTAACTGGATGATTAGTGACTAATGTATCTCCATTTGGACCAGTTGTCGTTATTTCTAGATAGTAGTAATACTCACCAACATTCTTGCCCGGTTCAATTTCAAGTGTTGTTGAAGTAGCGCCGTCGATCTTTTCCCCATTTGATGATTGGTCTTTGCTTGTAGCTTTATACCATTGATATGTATTGGTCTGGCCAGCTATTTCATTTACCTCAGCAACGATCTCCGCTTTCTCATAACCATATACAGCACTAATTCCTGTAAAGGTAACTTTTGGTCCTTGAGCTGGTGAATATGTAACGACATCAAACAAATATGCAGTGTTTGTTGTACGTTGCGGATCAGAGATACCAATCTTCGTATGTGCAGATTTATAGAATAGTTTCCATGACCCACCTGATTTTGGACAATAATATCCATATATTTCTACTAAATAGTACCCATCTCCATAATCTTCATTAGAATAGTTACCTGCTTTTGTTCGTTCATCTTCGGCGCCATTGATCGTAATAGTATTTTTTGCATTAGGATTATCACCAAATCCATCTTCTTCCATTCTTGGACCTTGACTTCCGCCCTTCCATACATCCGTCCACTCATATTCAAACTTTACTTTTACTTCAGCATCTTCAACATTTTCAATTGGATGGGTTACCTTAACGCCTATAGTATGTTCGGTATCATTAGATAATTTAATCTCTGGATACGTATCTGTTGTTTCGATAATTTCACCATCTATAATGAATTCTATTTTCGGCTCCTGTAATACTTTGTTTGTTGTTTCAAGTACCAATTCATCACCTGATGGTTTTAAGATCGTTGTGCTCTCTAGTATCTCGTTTTCATACAGCCATCCACCTTTATAACCAATCGTTGCTTCTACATTTGCTTCTGGTATAATGTAGTTTTCATCAACATACCAATTCCCATCTTGGTCTTTACATATGTTAACGGCTTGCCCCCACAGTTTAGGTTCTGGATCATCGTCGTTATTTCCATATTTAAGGTAAAATTCATATGTAATTGAATTTGCGTAAGCATCTGATCCACTTGGTTTAAATGAGCTTTTAGTGGAGTGATTTTTAAAAATAGTCAAACGACTCCCTAAACCGTATCCATTGGCCAATTCTTTAAATGCTCCACCATCATACCCACTTACATCTTCAGCTAAAACAATTATCGTTGTTAAACCCGGGGTGTTGTCAAAAGCTTCGCTTCCAACGTGTGTTACAGATGACGGTATATATATGGTTGTATTAGCTGGAAATCCTGTACATCCTTCGAATGTTTGCTTATTAATCGCTTTTAAATTAAATGGTAATTCAAACACAATATTATCATCGCTACTTTTAGTGCGAACGAATTGTAAACCAGAGCATCCATTAAACACGCTTCCACTTCCATCGCTACTCCCTAAAACCCCTAATGTATCTGGCAAAATTACACCCGTTAGTCCTGTACACTCACGAAACGCACTTTTCTCTATGGTTTCCAACTTTGTATTAGAGAGATCCAACACACCCGTAAGTTCTGAACAATACATTGCGGCTTGCGATCTTATTATTTCTAGATTGACCGCATTAGAAAAATCTATCTTAACGACTTTAAACTTATCTGTATAGCTTTTATCACTATCATAGTTATAATTTGTTATACATTTGTATTTCTTTTTCTCGCTTGAATATGAATCTCTAAAACCATCATTGTAAATGACCGTTACGTTTTCTGGAATGGTAATAGATACAGAAAGTACTTCCCCATCAGGATTATTATCATCATACCATTCTTTTGATATCCCATAAAATGTGCCACCAACAATAACCATACCTTTCTCCGGTACTTCTATGATGTCATTATTGTCAGTTATCTCTGTTCTAGCCGTTTGACTATTTGACCGCTTGTTTAAATCGGTATCATCTTTTTCATTTATGTTATTTTCATTATTTACGATCTCTTGTATTTCAGGATCTTTTATTATATTTCCTTCATCCGCACTAACATATGCTGCCATCATCGAAATTGACATCATAAACGTTACTAAGATCGTAATAAACCGTTTCATATCTGTTCCCCTCTTTGAAAATAGGACCGATATAAAATGTTTTTAGGTAAATGACTCAGTAGAATTTTCTTGGGGAGAAAATCCTACGATACTTGATAAATTAAGTCATTATGAACGAAAAAGCAGACATTTTCGTTCACAAGTTTTATCATCTAGATGTGTAGTGTGATAGTGCTATTTTAGTTGCTTGCTTTAGAAAATAGCCTAATTACGACGGTACACGTTAGTGACCGATATTCTCTAGGTTTTAAGTCAATTTAACATATTATTTTTATCGATATACCTTGACTATCATTATACTGTGTTGTACGATATACCCATCAAAAGGAGGTATGATATGGACCTAGAGAAATGGCGTTCACAGATCATGCGTGGAACACTTGAGTATTGTATCTTGCTGATGTTACAAAAGGATACAGCCTATGGTTATGAGATACTACAAAGATTATCTAACTACCCTTTATTGTCTTCATCAGAAAGCACGGTATATCCATTACTTAGAAGATTACTAAAGGAAGGATATCTTTCGTCTATGTGGCAAGAGACTACTGAAGGTGCCCCGCCACGTAAATACTATACGATAACCGATACTGGTAAAGAATATATCAAGTTACTTGATAAAGATTGGGATACATTGAATAAGACGATAAATGAACTCAAAGGAGAATGACATGGATAAGAGATTAGAAGTATATCTAGAGAAAGTAAATAAGTATCTTAAAGGCATGACCATCGATGAAAGAGAAGATATCATCAAAGAAATACGAAGCACGATGGTCGATATGCAAGATGATGATCTTGTAGTTGATCAAATCCTAGAAAGGCTTGGCGACCCTAAAGATATGGCTAAAGCTTATCTTGGTGATATGATCACTAAAACAGAAGGTCTTAGCTTCAAAAAGGTCATGATGATGATCGGCTACTACAGTATCGTCGGGATATCTGGCATGATGATCATCCCTGTACTTGGCATCATGTCACCGACTCTTATACTAAGTGGCGCTGTATGTATCATCGCTGGCTTTTTAAAGGTCATCGGTGAAGCCTTGGGCGATGATATGTCCTTTATCATGGTCAATATAGCTGGTAATTCCTTTAGTCCTTTTATGACCCTTATCATATGCATCATATGTGGCATAGCCTTTATCATCATCGGAGTCATCATGTGGAAAGGATTAAAGTACTATATCGAAAAGGTATCAGTGGGTAAAAAATACATCAAAGCGTAAGATCATATTCAGCAGAATACATAAACAGGACATTAAACTTGTTCTGTTTTTTTATATTTTGCACAATATATTTATTTATATCGAATATGGGTGTAATAGTAACACTTTTCAATATGATTTAATGCCTTAAAAATACACTTTTCAATGATTTTTGATGGTCATTTTATACACTTTTCAATATGATTTGACAATCTCTCCCCTTCTTTTTATGATATAGCCATCGAAAGGTGGTGAGAGGATGTACAAAAGTCTATCAGTCAGATAAAAATGGATATAGACTTTTGTGATTTCTATATCCGATATTAAAGGAGGTATCAGATGATAGAAATAAACAGACTCAAACTAACCCATCGTTTAGATCATCGTATCTTGATCGATGATCTAAGCCTAACGATAAATGATAATGATAAGATCGCCATCATCGGTGAAGAAGGCAATGGTAAATCCACGCTTTTAAAAGTGATCCACGATAAGTCTTTAGTAAGTGACTATATCGATATCGAAGGTCATGTGAATAAACTAGGACATAAGACCGCTTATCTGCCACAAGAGTTACCAAGCGAGTATAAAGATATGAGCGTAATCGAATACTTCATGCGCCTTGATGACTTCTTTTCGATCAACCCTAAGACCCTAATAAAGATCACAAGTGACTTCTCATTAGATAAAAACATCTATTACAGCGACCGTAAACTAAAGACCTTCTCAGGTGGTGAGCTCATCAAAATCGAGATGGCATATCTATTACTTGAAGAAGCTGATGTCTTATTATTAGATGAACCTAGTAATGACCTTGATATCAGTACCTTAGAATTCTTAGAGCGCTTTATAAATGACTTTGATGGTCCGATCATCTATATATCCCATGATGAGACCCTGATCCAAAATACCGCGAATAAGATCTTACATATCGAGCAGATCAGAAGGAAGACCACACCACGGCATACGATCTATAAAGGTGACTACATGTCTTATATCGATCAAAGGAATAGATCGTTTATCATCCAAGACAAAAATGCCGCTAAAGAGCGAAGTGAATTCGCTAAAAAAGAAGCTCGCTACCAAAAGATCTATGAAAGGGTCAACCATGAGCTCAATACCGTATCACGCCAAGATGCCCATGGTGGCTACCTACTAAAGAAGAAGATGCATGCGGTCAAATCCTATGAGAAAAGACTTGATAAAGAAAAGGATGAACTAACATCTTTTCACGATGAAGAAAAGGCGATCATGATCGATCTTGAGGATGTCTATATCCCAAATAGTAAAAAGGTCATCGATATCGATATCGATGAATTAAAGGTCCAAGATAGGGTCTTAGCCAAAGACATCCATTTAGAACTATATGGCCCGAAAAAGATCGCCATCATCGCTAAGAACGGGACTGGTAAGACTAATTTATTAAAATACATCAAAGACTATATCGCCAAAGACCTAAAGGTCTCTTATATGCCGCAAAACTACACCGATATGATGGACCTTGATATGAAGGTCACTGACTTTATCAAAAAGGACCCTACTAAAGATGAACTCAGTAAGATCATGACTTTACTTGGCTCTATCAAGTTCAAAGATGATGAGATGTTACATAGGATAGGTGATCTAAGTGGTGGCCAAAAAGCCAAGCTTTTCTTTATCAAGATGATCTATGATCAAAGTCAAGTGCTGATATTAGATGAGCCAACACGTAACTTCTCCCCTTTATCAAATCCGGTCATAAGAAAGATATTGAAGGATTATAAAGGTGCCATCATCATAGTGTCACATGATAGGCTACTACTAAATGAAGTACCTGATCAAATCTATGAACTAACAAGTATAGGCTTAAAGCCTATAGATAAGGTATAATCTATACATGAATATCTATGATTTTGATGGCACGATCTATCATGGCGATAGTACCGTGGATTTCTATAAGTACTGTATAAGGAAAAGACCTAAGGTCTTACTATATCTTCCTGAGACCATCTTCTATGGCATCGGTTTTATTTTGAAAATAATAAAAAAGGTGACCTTCAAAGAGCACTTCTATCACTTTTTAAAAGTCATCGATACTGAAAAGATGGTCGATGATTTCTGGAAGGAACATATCAAAAATATCTATCCTTGGTATTATGAAAAACACCAAGATACCGATATCTTCATCAGCGCATCACCTGATTTCTTATTAAGGCCATTACTCTTAAAACTTGGCGTCACAAAACTTATCGCTTCAAAAGTCGATCCAAAAGATGGGACCTACGATGGTGAAAACTGCTGGGGTGAAGAAAAGGTAAGAAGGTTATATGCAGAATACAAGATCACTGAATGCGATGAATTCTATTCTGACTCATATAGTGATACACCACTAGCTAATATCGCTAAAAAAGCATATCACATCACAAAAGACGGTGATATCATCGATTGGTAAGTAAAAACGGGCTTATGATCGCCCGTTTTGTCATTTAGCGTTTAAATAATGTCCCAAAGAGGTTACGGGCTAAGCTAGCACCGACATTACCACCTAATTTCTTACCAAACTTACCAAAGGCACCACCTAAGGCATTGCCGATCTCACGACCGACCGTGCCTGCCGCTGTAGATCCGACTGATTTGATCGACCTTTGGATCTCCTTGGCTTGTTTAGCTTGGGCTTTTTCTAATTCCTTTTGCGCTTTAGCCGCTTCTTTGGCTTGAATCTCTTCATTAGCTTCTTGGATCTTTTGCCTTTCTAAGAACTCATAAGCTGATTCAGGATCAGATGGGGTGTTGTATTTGATGAAGAGATCAGATACTTTGATCGCTTTTTCCACTTCACTTTCATCAGCTTGGCCCATCTTTGAAGATGGTGGAAGGATATAAGCGTGCTCAGCCATCATTGGTATACCTTCTTCATCTAATACCGAGACGATTGCTTCACCTGTTCCTAAAGTCTCTAATAGTTCAGCGGTATCAAATTCCGGATTTTCCCTAAACGATTCAGCCGCGACCTTTAAAGCCTTGCGCTCAGCTGGCGTATAAGCCCTTAAGGCGTGTTGGATCTTGTTGCCGAGTTGTGACATGACGCCATCAGGGATATCCTTAGGTGATTGGGTGATAAAGAAGACACTGACACCTTTAGAGCGGATGAGTTTGATCATCTGTACGATCTTTTCTAATAAGCTGTCATCTGCATTATCAAATAATAGGTGTGCTTCATCAAAGAAGAAGACGATCCTTGGCTTATCTAGATCACCAACTTCAGGAAGTACTTCAAATAACTCAGACAATAAATAAAGCATGAAAGCCGAATATAGCTTTGGCCTATTGATCAGGGATGAACTGTCTAAGATATTGATATAGCCTTTACCACTTGTATCCTTTAAGAATAAGTCTGATACATTGATCGCTGGCTCACCAAAGAAGATATCAGCTCCTTCACCCTCTAAAGCGACGATCGCTCTTATTATAGCGGCTATTGATTGCGGGGCCATATTGCCATAGTCATCCTTAAGTTCATCATGGTGGTCACTCACATAATTGAGCATGGCCTTTAAGTCTTTAGTATCCGTTAATAATAACTCTTGATCATCAGCGATCTTAAAGGTGACTGCTAAGACATCACTTTGGGTATCATTTAATCCTAATACTGTGCTTAAAAGCTGTGGGCCCATCTCTGATATCGTGGTCCTTAAAGGGATGCCACCCTTTTGGAAGATATCAAAGAAGTTCACCGGATACTTTTCATATGTGAAGGTATCTTCGATCTTAAAGCGCTTCTTCCTTTCGATCATGTCATCACTGTCTTTGCCCTCTTGTATCATTCCTGATAGATCACCTTTGACATCAGCTAAAAAGACCGGTACACCTAATTTAGAAAACGATTCCGCTAGTACTTTTAAAGTTATGGTCTTACCAGTACCGGTAGCCCCGCAGATAAAGCCATGACGATTAGCCTTGTTTGGTAAAAGATAGATATCTTTCTCTAGTTCTTTGCCCGCTTTGGCAAAGAAGATCTTGTTGTCTTCGATCATATACAAACCCTTCCTTTATGCGCCTATTATAAATGACTTTTAGTCATCAAAAAAAGAGCCTTGACAGACTCTTTTGTGTTTGACTATTGTTCAGCAGCTACTTTAACACCTGGACCCATCGTGCTTGACATGACGATGTTTTGGATGTAAGTACCTTTGACAGCAGCAGGTCTTGCCTTAGCGATAGCACCGTATAGAGCTTTATAGTTTTCTACTAATGCATCATCACTGAATGAGCATTTACCGATCAAGCAGTTGATATTGCCTTCTTTGTCGACACGGTATTCAACTTTACCCTTTTTGATCTCTTCGATCGCTTGACCGACATTCATCGTGACAGTACCTGTCTTTGGATTTGGCATAAGGCCTTTAGGACCTAAGATCTTACCGAGTTTACCAAGCTCACCCATCATATCTGGTGTCGCTACGATAACATCGAAATCGAACCAACCCTTTTTGATCTCTTCGAGCATTTCCTTGCCACCGACATGATCTGCCCCAGCATTCTTCGCTTCTTCCTCTTTAGGACCTTGCGTGATGACTAGGACTTTTTGTGAACGACCTGTACCGTTTGGTAAGACCATTGCCCCTCTGATCTGTTGATCAGCATGTCTTGGGTCGACATTTAATTTGAATGAGACTTCAACAGTCGCATCGAATTTAGCTGTGTTTGTTTCTTTGACTAATTTTACCGCATCACTAGCTGTATAAGCTTTACCCTTTTCGATCTTAGCTAGTGAGTTCATATAATTCTTTCCGTGTTTCATTATCTTTCCCTCCTAACTAATCTTGGATCGTGATGCCCATATTACGCGCTGTACCTTCGACGATCTTCATCGCACCTTCGACATCGTTAGCGTTGAGATCTGGCATCTTGTATTCAGCGATCTCGCGTAATTGATCCTTAGTGATACTACCGACTTTTGTCGCTTTAGGACTACCTGAGCCCTTGTTTACCTTAGCAGCCTTCTTTAATAAGACTGATGCCGGTGTCGTCTTTAGTACGAAGTCAAATGACTTGTCTTCATACGCTGTGATGATAACTGGTACGATATCGCCTTTTCTGTCCTTTGTCGCATCGTTGAATGCGGTACAGAATTGAGGCATGTTGATACCAGCTGAAGCTAGTGCTGGACCTGGTCTAGCGCCGCCAGCTTCGAATTGAAGTTTACATACTTTCGCAACTTTTTTTCTCGCCATAAATTCCTCCTATATATGGTTACGTGGTCTAAGTGAAGTGTGCGCCTTCTCCCACGTGCCTAGATATTTTAATACTCAGCCAACTTTAAGTCAATGTAATTGATATCAGTTGGTGTCTCACGACCAAATAAGATGATAAGGACTGTCGCGATCTGTGCTTGGTCATTCATCGATTCGACCTTACCTTCCATACCACTGAATGGTCCTGATACGATCTTGACACTATCGCCGACCTTGAATTCGACTTCGATCTTCTTATCTGATTGACCGATACGACGTAAGATCGCATCCATCTCTTCTTGGGCGACTGGGAATGGTTTAGCACCACCACCTGATGAACCGATAAAGCCCGTTACACCTGGGGTATTACGGACGACATACCACGCTTCATCCGTCATGATCATCTCAACGAATAAGTAACCAGGGAAGATATTCTTCATAACTTCCTTTGATTTCTCATTCTTGACTTCGATCTGACTTTCTTCCGCTACGACGATCCTGAATAGATTGTCAGCGATACCCATCGTCTCAAGTCTTTTCTCTAAGTTATCTTTAACTCTATTCTCATGACCAGCATAGGTATTGACGACATACCACTGCTTAGTTTCTTCTGCCTTTTTCTCCTCAGCCATCGATTAACCTCCAATGACGTTTAGTACTTGTAATAATAATGTGACGATAAAATCACAGACGAAGAATACAACACCAAAACCGACCGTAAAGATCAATACTTGGACTGAATTCTCACTCAATGTCTTAAAACCTGGCCATCTGATCTTCTTGATCTCTTTGACGATGCCACTAAAACTGAACCATTTCATATCTAAGCCTCCTATTTTGTCTCCTTGTGTAGGGTATGTTTATTACATCTCGGACAATATTTCATAAGTTCTAAGCGCTCTGTACTTTTTTGTTTGTTCTTATAGACAGAGTAATTTCGTGATAAACACTCTGTACATGTAAGGATAACACGATTCTTGCCTTTCACGTCATTACCTCCTGCGTAAATAAAAAGTTATCAGATCGCTCCAATAACGCTATTATAATGCCACAAAGGCCCTTGTTTTTCAAGGGATAATACGCTAAATCCTTCAATAATATATGTTGATATCACATCTTTTATAAAAGAAGATCGCTGAATAAGAATTCACCATTATTCCATGCATCACAGGTTTCTTGCCAAAAGGCCATGTTGTCTTTGATCTCTTCGGCAAAATCCCTATAGTCATCCATATCGATAAAACCATGTTCAGCCATGCATTTATAGAACTTCTTCAAAGTCTTGGACATCATAATGGCACAGATAATCATTGATATAGAACTCAACGTTCGACATGTGATTTTCGATCGTCTTTGGTGTCAGACCTTTACTTTTAAGCTCTTCTAGAAAGATATCAAGATATTTCTCATTGCGCTTTTTGACTAATTCCGCTGCTTCTTCATAATCCATCTTACTGTAATCGATCTTTTCTTCCACGCTTATATCCTCCATTACCTATATACTAACATCCTCTCAAATATCTTGACGATATTATTAGGACCACTGACCTTTATTAAGATGCCTTCATCTCTATCTTCGATCTTTTCGATCTTAGCGATATTAAAATAGCGATCGATATAGGATAGTTTATCGTATGGCAAGATACCAGATATCGTCATTTCTTCAGGATATAAGATATTTAAGACATCATCTAATAACTGGTCGATACCATCCTTCGTCTTAGCTGATATCGCATACTTATGATGGTCATTTGTTAGATCACATTTATTATAGACGTCTAAAATTGGGATATCCTTGATCCCGATATCCTTTAATACCTTGTATGTCACTTCTTTTTGATACTCAGCTTCTTTAGTACTGCTGTCGATGATATTTAATAGTAGGTCTGCTTCTTTTGCGGCGCTCAACGTCGACTTGAAAGCTTCGATCAGGGTATGAGGAAGATCTGATACAAAGCCAACGGTATCAAATAGTAAGAAGGCTTTATCCTTATAGATGATCTTTCTTATATCGGTATCCACCGTCGCAAATAACATATCTTCACTGAATACCTTCTTGTCTTCTTTGACTAGCGCATTTAAAAATGTCGATTTGCCAGCATTTGTATAGCCGACTAAAGCCACCTTTTTAAGATCGGAGTCATTACGTCTTCGAGCTCTATTCTTTCGATCGTTTTCGATCTTTAAAAGCTCTTTCTTTAGATCGGAGATCCTTTGCCGTTTAGTGGTCTTTATGATACTTGAGCGCATCTCACCAGCACCACGGTTCATGGCATTACCACGACTATGTCCTTCACTATCGATATCTCTGATATTAGGGAGGTCATAATTAAGCCTTGCCATCTCTACTTGGATCATGGCCTCTTTTGTCTTGGCCCTTAAAGCGAAGATATCTAATATCAGTGTTGTCCGATCGATCACATCGATCTCAAGATATTCACTGATGTTGCTTAAGATATCAACACTCAAATTATTCAAAAAGATGACCTTAGAGATATCGTTATCTTCGACTAAAGACTTCAACTCTTCTAATTTACCTTTTCGAAAGGCATAGATAGGATGAAGGCTATTAGCTTTTTGGATGATAGTATCGACTATCTTGATACCTGATGCTAGAGCTAGGGCTTTACCTTCATTTATCTTACTTTCTAGATCTAAGGTATCGATATCGATATAGGCTAATATCGCTTTTTCCATCAAAAGAGTCCCTTGTTATATTTTAGTTGCCCTATAATGATAAGGATGATACCTAAAATAACGATAGCTATGACTAAAAGATCAAGATGTCCTAAATATATAATGCTTATATATTCGATAAACATAGCTAAACCACAAAGGCTCGTCCCTACGCCGACAAACATCCCATATTTTTTCTTATCCTCTTCTTTGACTTTAGAGCGATTATAACGATGGATAGAACGGATATCACCTTTGATATTCAAAACTCCAAGGATACACAAGGCAACACCCAATACGATCAATACTATATTTTCCATCAGTACTCCTTACTATAGTGATGCAATAATAAGAAAAAGATGCAGGAAAAGATGACAAATATAGCGATCATGATGCTTGTAAAGACCATATTCTCAAGATAGCGGATCAAAAATAGGACGCTTGGAATAAGGATGATAAGGGCTATATCAAAGACCTTAGCTTTAGTCTTAGACAAGATCATCTTTTCTCTTTCATCTTCCCTTACGATCTTGCGTCTTTTCAACTCTTCTTTACTGGTAAATAGGGTCGTATGATCACTTATCTCGTTTAAAAGCGTCGGGATGGTCAAAACGAATATGACCCAAGTGATCGTTTCGATCGCCTTCCCTTTAAAAGCCCACATTGAAAACAGGCATCCGATCAAAAGAATGATACAGATGATCATCGTTCTAGTCATCTTCATAGATAAACACCTCCTCGATCGTCAGGCCGAAGAACCTAGCTACCTTATAAGCTAGGATGATCGATGGATCATAACGCCCATTTTCTAAAGAGCTGATCGTTTGTCTTGTGACATTTAAACTATCAGCTAGCTCGATTTGGGTGATCCCTCTTTCCTTGCGCAATTCTTCGATCCTATTCTTCATATGTAAAGTTTGCTTTACATTTTTATTATAACAGAGGCTCTTATCTAACTCAACTCAAACATGCCCATATATAACTGATAATAGGTGCCTTTTTGAGCTAATAGATCATCATGATCACCACGCTCGATGATCTTACCGTGTTCTAAGACCATGATCGCATTACTGTTACGGACCGTACTTAGCCGATGAGCGATCACAAAGACCGTCCTTCCTTCCATCAGTTTATCCATCGCCTTTTCGATCAGTTTCTCCGTCCTTGTATCGATACTACTAGTCGCTTCATCTAAGATGAGGACAGGTGGATCAGCGATCGTGGCTCTGGCGATAGCTAATAGTTGTCTTTGACCCTGCGATAAACTAGCCCCATCAGATGTGATATAGGTATCATAGCCTTTAGGAAGGCGCTTGATAAAGCTATGGGCATTAGCGATCTTAGCGGCTTCTATTACTTCATCCATCGTCGCCTCTGGCTTACCAAAGCGGATATTATCAGCGATCGTGCCAGTGAATAAGTGTGTATCCTGTAATACTACACCTAAGGACTTTCTGAGGTCGGCTTTTTTGATATCGCGGATATCGATCCCATCAAAGGTGATCTTACCGCTATCGATATCATAAAAGCGGTCTAAAAGGCTGATGATCGTCGTCTTACCAGCACCTGTAGATCCGACAAAGGCGATCTTTTGGCCAGGTTTGGCATATAATGACAGATCTTTTAAGATCGGGACATCTTTATCATAGCCAAAGGTGACATCTTCAAAGCGCACATCACCCTTTAATGGGATGATCTTATCACCATCTTTAAAGGCCCAATCATCACCATCTTTGATGACTTCGACCTTGCCTTCATCGACCTCAGGTCTTTCATCCATCATGTCAAAGATCCTCTCCGCCCCACTTAAGGCGGCTAAGATGAAGTTGGTCTGATTGGTGAAGCGGTTGATCGGCATCGCCGATTGTCTGACAAAGATGAGATAGGAAGCTAATGAGCCGATATCGGTCATGCCTTTGATAGCCATGATCCCACCAACTACCGCCACGATCGCGTAGTTGATATAGGAGATGCTGACGACAAAAGGCACTTGTGTACCTGAATAACTAAGGGCACTAGTAGCTGACTTTCTTAAAGCTTCATTTTTGTCATCAAAAGCTTCGATATTGGCTTTTTCATGGTCAAAGACCTTGATGACCTTTTGCCCGCTGATCGATTCCTTGATATGACCGTTTAGAGCGCCAAGGCTATCCTGTTGGAATTTATAGTAGTGCTTACTTTTTTTCGAACTGTATTCGATATACAAAAATAAGATGCCATAAAAGAAGACGACGATCAAAGATAATTGCCAATTGAGGATAAAGATGATGATAAGGGTGCCAAATAACTCGATCCCACTTTTGATCATCATACTGAAGGAGTTATTGAAACACTCGCTCAAAGTATCGATATCATTGGTGAAGTTTGACATGATATCACCATGGCTCTTCTCATCAAAGTACTTGATCGGAAGTTTCTCTAAAGCTTTGAATAGATCGATCCTGATCTCTTTGATCATCTTTTGGGCAACACGCACCATCGCTTGCGAGTAGCCAAAAGCGGCGATGATGGCGATCACATAGATGATGATCATAAAGACGATGGCCTTTATAAGTCCTTCATGGTCATTTGTCGCGATGACATTATTGACGATCGGTTTTATCATGTAGGTCCCAAGAAGATCGAGACCACCATTTATAAAGACCAAGATCGCCACTACTAAAAGGATGAACTTATGCCGTCCCATATAGGCTAGTAAGCGTTTTAAGGTCTTCTTTAAATCACTGGGCTTTTTGCCGCTGATGATCCTTGGTGGCATCAGTCATCCCCTCCTTTCATCTGTGACGTATATAGCTCTTTATAGACATCAGAGCTCTCTAGTAATGTATCGTGATCACCATAATTTATGATCTTACCATCATCTAAGATGATGATCATATCGGCATCCTTAACGCTGATGATCCTTTGCGAGATGATGATCTTGGTCATGTCTTTTAAAGATGCAAGACCTTCTCTGATCGTCTTTTCGGTCGCCGTATCAACAGCACTAGTGCTATCATCTAAGATCAAGATCTTGGGCTTTTTTAATAGCGCACGAGCGATACAGAGGCGTTGTTTTTGACCACCGGATACATTGACCCCACCTTCATCTAAGCAGGTATCTAAGCCATCTTTAAAGCTATAGACGACATCATAAGCACCAGCGATCTTTAAGGCTTTATCAATTTCTTCTTTAGATGCCCTTTCATCGCCCCAAAGAAGATTTTCTAAGATCGTGCCACTGAATAAGACATTCTTTTGAAGCACGATCCCAACGGCTTCCCTTAAGCCCTTTAGATCATATTCCCTAACATCGACACCACCGACTAAGACCTTACCTTCAGTCACATCATAAAGCCTAGGTATCAAAGATACAAGACTGCTTTTAGCACTACCAGTACCACCTAAGATACCGATGGTCGACCCGCTTTTGACCTTGAAGTTTATATCCGATAAGACATTTTCCTCAGCGTTGATATCGTATTTGAAGGATACATGATCAAAGGTGATATCACCATTTAAAACTTCCTTGATATCCCCACCGACAAGACCGACCTCTTCATCAAAGACCTCAGCCACCCTTTTAGCACTGGCTATCGATCTTGTCAGCATCATAAAGATGTTCGATATCATCATGAGTGAATTCATGATCTGTAAGACATAAGATAGTAGCCCTGTCAAACTACCGACAGCCATCTTACCTTCAAATATCAGGTTTGCCCCTAAAAATAAGATCAAGATGATGACGATATACATCGTCGCTTGAAAGATCGGCATATTCAAAGCCCCGATCGCATAGGTAAGCGTCGCTTTCTTGTTTAGGTCATCATTGACTTCAGCGAATTTGTCCTCTTCGTATTTCTCTTTAGTATAGGCCTTGACGATCTTGATCGCATTCAGGTTTTCTTCTACCACAAGATTCAACCTATCGATCTTTTCTTGTAAGACGGTATACATCGGTGCCACCTTATTGACGATGAATATAAGAGCTACACCTAAGATGGGACAAGCGATGACAAATACCAAAGCCAACTCCGGTGACATCATAAAGCTGAAAAAGATCCCCATCGCCAACATGATCGGTGCCCTAACGATAGGCCTTAAACTAGAAAAGGCATTTTGCACGACCATGACATCTGATGTCATCCTGGTGATAAGGCTTGAAGTATCAAAGTGATCAAGGTTTTTAAAGGAGTACTCTTGGATCTTCCTAAATTCCGCTTTCCTTAATTCTGAACCAAAGCCATGGATCGCTTTAGCGGCAAACTTGGCAAATAATAAGCCACAGACTAAAGAGATCGTCGCGGCGATGACCATCACGATACCTTCTTCTAAGATGTAGTTCACATCACCCACAAGGACCCCATTATCGATGATATCGGCCATGACCTTCGGCATCAAAAGCTCAAAAGAGGTCTCGATGGCGACAAATAAGATCGTCAAGATGAATTCCTTGCGATATGGTTTAGCATACTTCAAAAGTCTAAATAAGGTCTTCATAGCTCACCCCTTTTAGATTATCTGCTGCGCGCTTCAATAGATCATGAAAACCTTTGACCTCATCATCACTAAAGCCCTTGGTCATCATAGCCATGACTTCATCCATCACCCTATCCCATTTTTCGATCGTAACTTGACCTTTAGTGGTGATGGATAGGCTGACACTTCTTCGATCTTTGCCCTTATTTTTGATGATCATCGCATTTTCCACTAACCCATCGATGATCTTAGAGATCGTGGCTGGCTTTACTTCATAAGCCATAGCGATATCATTTTGGGTACAACCATCATGTGTTTTAACATATCTTAAGACCTTGGGTTGACCTTTAGATATGCCTAATAGCTCCCTTTGCGGGGCGACGATATTCTGCAATAACTGGTTCAAACGAAAGACCATGACATTCAATCGGACCATATTTATCCTCCTAATATTTAGCTTACTAATATTATAAATGATATATGACTACGACTCAAAAGAAAGACACCTTTTAAATATATGGAGTACAATAAAGCTAGGAGGTATAACATATGTGTACAGCGATATCATATACTAATAATGACCACTACTTCGGTAGGAACCTCGACCTTGACTATAGTTTCAACGAAAAGGTCTGTATCACCCCACGTGATTATCCATTCTTATTAAAAAATGGCACGCTATTTAAAAATGCCTACGCCATCATCGGGATGGCAACCGTCACAAATGGCTATCCTTTATATGCGGAAGCCGCTAATGAAAAGGGCTTATGTATGGCAGGTCTTAACTATCCTGATCACGATATGTATAAAACGCAAGATGATAAGATGCCTATTGCTCAATTTGAATTCATCCCTTATATCTTAGGTAAATGTCAAAGCGTAAAAGAAGCTAGAGAAGTATTAAAGACGATCACTTTAAGCGATATACCTTTTAGTGAAGGACTACCGATCACGATCCTACATTACATCATCGCTGACAAAGATGAAACCATCGTCATCGAACATGATGACCATGGCTTTTTGATCTATGATGACCCTTATGGTGTCCTTACTAACGATCCGAGCTTTCCTTATCATTTGGCGAATATAAGAAACTACATGCATCTAAGCGCTACTAATGCCGTCAATCGTCTATCAGACAAGTTAGATCTAAAGCCATATGCTGAAGGGATGGGTGCCATTGGCTTACCAGGTGATAGCTCTAGCGCATCAAGGTATATAAGGACCATCTTCAATAAGTTCAATATCGTATCTGATGGCACGGAAAAAGATAATGTATCAGCCTTTTTCCATATGCTTGATAATGTCGCGATGATAAAGGGTTGTGTAAAGACAAAAAAGGGCTTAGATGATATCACCACATATAGCTCTTGTATCAATGCCTCTAAAGGCTATTACTACTATAAGACCTATGATAATAGCCGTATATCCATGATCGATATGCACAAGGTCGATCTCGATGGTAAAGACCTCTATATCTATGATCTAGATCGAGAACTCGACATCAAATGTCAAAACTAATATAGGTATATATCTCTTGACCTCTTGATATCATCACCGCTTAGACCATATTCACTTAAGAAATAAGCTTCGATGGTCTCGTAGCGTCTTTTGATCATGGTCAAAGATGCCCTTAACCAACTTTCATCACAAAGCCATGCATCATTGATCGGCTCTTTTAGGATGTTTTTATAGTATTCGCTATAGATATCCGATGACTTCATATAGTCTTTGAGGATATCTTCTTCACTTACACCAAGCATCAGTTCGATCAAAGCAGCACAAACACCAGTCCTATCTTTACCAGCGCTGCAATGGAAATAGATCGGTACTTCATCATCTTTGATATATGTGAATACCTTTTTATATGCCGCATTATCAAAGGGTAACCTAGCATAGATCCTAGTCATATAGTCACCACTAAAATCATGATCAAAGGTGTTGAGGTCATCATTTACTTCCATGGCCCTTGTGATCGCTGGGATATTCTCATACTTGCAACCATCAGGCACATATACCTGACCTGCCCTTATGACCTCATCATAGCCTCTAAAGTCGATGATATGCTTAAAGCCGATATCCTGTATCATCATCTTGGTCTCATATGATAAACGGCTAAGGATAAAGGCAGGACCACGGTAAAATAGGTGGTCTTTGATCTTTCGACCATCTTGTGTTTGGATATCCGTCAATGTACGAAAATTGATCAAATCGATACTCATATAACTATTATATTATTTTCTTGGTATAATTTATAAGGAAATGGAGCAAAGAGAGAATATGAAACCTACATTAGTGATCTTAGCTGCCGGAATGGGTTCCCGTTACGGTGGTCTCAAACAAGTCGACACAGTCGGCAATAATGGTGAAGCCATCATCGATTTCACCATCTACGATGCCATCCAAGCTGGCTTTGAAAAGGTGGTCTTCATCATCCGCAAGGAACATGAAGAGCTCTTTGAGAAAAACCTCGCTAGTAAGATGCGCAAGAAGATCGAAGTGGCTTATGCTTATCAAGATCTAAATGACATCCCTGAAGGCAATAAAGTGCCAGAGGGAAGAGAAAAACCATGGGGCACAACACATGCCTTACTCGCATGCCGTGATATCTTAAAGGATGATCCATTCATCATCTGCAATGCCGATGACTTCTATGGTCGTGACTCCTTTATGAAGGTCATGGACTTCTTCAAAAACAGCACTGATCCTGAAGAATACTGCATGGCTGGTTATAAGCTAGCTAATACGATGAGTGATAATGGAACAGTCACAAGAGGCTTCTGTGTCACAGAGAATGACTATCTAACGGATATCAAAGAAGTTACTGACATCAAAAAAGTCGGTGATAAGGCTTATGTCAATGATGAAGAAGTAAGTACTGATACCGTGACTTCCATGAACTTCTGGGGCTTTAAACCATCAGTCATCACCAAATTAAATGACCTATTCAAAGAAAACCTACCAAAGGGCATCGAAGTAAATCCACTAAAATATGAAGCATTATTACCAAATGATATCGGTACCCTCGTCAAAAACAAGGCTTGTAAGGTCAAGGTATTGACTAGTGATGATGCATGGTTTGGTGTCACCTACAAGGATGATAAACCAGGTGTCGTCGCTAAGATCCAAAGCTATAAAGACGCGGGCAAATACCCATTTGACCTTTGGGCATGAGTGATATCATCTTAGCTTCAGGGTCACCAAGGCGCAAAGAGCTGCTTGAGCAGATCAAGCTACCCTTTGAAGTCATCGTCAAAGAGGTCGATGAGACTTTAGATGAGGATGATACACTTCGTGATCAAATAGAGGCTCTGTCATTTAAGAAAGCCTTAGCGGTCTTTAAAGATCACAAAGATAAGATCGTCATCGGCGCTGATACCTTAGTTACCATAAATGGGGAAAGACTAGGTAAGCCAAAGGATGAAGATGATGCCTATAAAATGCTTAATGAATTACAGGGTAAGACTCATGATGTCATCACCGCTGTAAGCATCATCTCGCCAAAGATGTCAGAGACCTTCTCAACGGTATCGATGGTCACCTTCTATCCGATGAGTGATGAAGAGATCAAAGACTATATCGCCTCTAATGAGCCGATGGATAAAGCTGGTGCCTATGCGATCCAGGGCTTGGGTGCCAAGTACATCAAAGGCATTGTTGGTGATTATTATGCAATTATGGGCTTGCCTATTGGCGAAGTTTATCATAGAATATTAAAGCACTTTGAATAGTGCTTTACGCCGATATGGTATAATGGTAACACAAATCCATGGTAAGGATTAGCTCTCAGTTCAATTCTGGGTATCGGCACCACTTGTTATAGACCGGTATTTAAAAACGCCGGTTTCAATAAAAGTCCCAAGGGACTTTTTTATATATCCATCAATGAAAAGTACCATCCATTCTCTTTATATCACGACCGATATCTGTTATTATTACCATGAATTTTAAATCTTATATATCTGATGTTTCTAGTTTAAGGGGTGTGTCATGAAGAGAATAAGCAAAGCCGTTTTGATCGCTGTCAGTATTTTTATGTTAGTATCCGGCATGACTATCAAAGCAGATGAAAACATAAAGACGATCATATCGTGGTCATTTAGTGATGAAGGACTGATCAAAGAGAATGATACCTGGTATCTCCATGTCAAAGAAAGCAGCCTGGAAGATATCGATACTATATTGCCGGAAACGATAATAGCTGAGTTTTCCGATGAAGAAGAAAATATAAGCAGTGAAGAAACAACAGACGACGAAATAGGCTCAACAGACAATACCGTCGATATTGCCTGGGAAAGTACAGATATCGACCCAAGTCCTGCTTCACAGGTATTATATGCTTCATTGCCTTCAAACTATGTGTTGGCAAACAGTGAGGAAAAGATAGCTTTGACCGTCATTATCGAAAAAGACGATCCTGACATTGAAGAAAAACCAGAAACGATCATCGATGATGAAACAGAAACAGTAATAGAAGAAGAACCGATTACATACAGTATCGCTAATTTCGATCAGCTCATCATCAATGAACCAAAACCATCTGGAACAGTCATCAATCTCTTCGACTATTGGTCTGAGGTTCGAGGAACTGAGCAAAAAAAACATATCCAAAGAAGAAGCCACATCTGGCATCAATAAAGATCATTATCTCAAATTCGGCAACCAATTAGGGCAAGCAGACGCTAATGATTGGAAAATACCAGCTTCACTGGAAGATATAGCTAAGAGCAGCATCAACTCCTGGACCAAATCCGCTCGCCCTCATACAGGCATCGTAAATAACGAGCTGGCTAGCGGCTATCCGATCTTGACTAAAGAAAAAAATGCCAATTTAGGAGAATACATCGACGGTTCATATAAAATTTCAGCAAAGACAGGCGAAGAATCGCTAGCCTATCTTTTTTCACCATACATAACACACGAAGGCAAAGAAATCAACAGTGATGTTAAAGGGCTACTGACAATCGACGATAACGGTTACTACCATTTCGACAGTAAAAACACTTTTGCCAAATTTGACGATGACACCGATAGTTTTACTTTGTATGATACCTCATCAAGCGAAACAGGCAGTAAGAACTGTCAGTTCTTCCCTTTTAATGGTATCGACGACCTGTTCAATATCGAAAATGGCACATTGAAAATTCGTGAAGATATCAATCTTCAAGGAAAAACCGATTTCAATCATTTCTTCGGCATGACGATGACTACGAAATTTATCCAGCCTGAAAACGGTACCTCTTACAACGATAAACCAATAACCTATAACTTCTCCGGTGATGATGATGTCTGGATCTTTATCGATGATGTACTTGTAGCTGATCTTGGTGGTGTCCATGATGCTTTAAGCGTTGAGATAAACTTTCAAAGCGGTGAAGTCATCGTTTATAACGATGTCGATCAAAATAATGAATATGATAATAATGATGGTGAACCTTATGATAAAAGTACTCTAAAAGAAATATTTAAACTTAATGGAAATACATTTGAAAATAACACTTATCATACCCTGAAATTCTTTTATCTTGAAAGAGGAGGCAACGAATCAAACCTGAGCTTGCGTTTTAATCTCATCCCGGTACCCGAAAGTGAGATCACTAAGGTCGACCAGGAAGGTAATCCGATAGCGGGTGTCGGTTTTGCGTTATATGGAGCTGATGAGAATTATCTATACGATAAGAATATTCCAATTTGGGAAGGATCATCCGATGAAAACGGCAGTATCATCATAACCGACGAAAAAACAGGAAGACCAATCACCTTTGCTGATCTTCATAATAATAAGAATACTGAATATGATTATTATGTTCTGGTTGAAAAAGATAAACCTGAAGGTTACAGCGGTATAGGAGAGCATCACATAAAATACGAAGTTAAATCAGGCGTAGTATTTTCTGATGACCATTTCGAAACTTCTTCATATGCTCAGCCAAGGGTCACTACCAGTCTTAATGACACTATATATGATTATTACAATAATAGTAGTACACTTTATACATTTAATGGAAATGGTGAATTGCCGACTGTCCATGCCCTCGTATTCAAAAAAGTTGGTGAAGGTGAAATATGGGTACCGGTAACAGGCAATGTTATAGATGGTTGGAAAGTATGGAACGGAAATGATGACGATACCATAACAGCAGCTATCAAAGACAATGATGAAAATAACACCTTTATTCCGACTACTGATGGAATGCAGGTCACGATCGAAAATCTACCCGGTGATGTTACTGAATACTACTGGTATCTTAAAGAAACCGGTAATGATAGTACTGAAGCCAAATATACGATAGCTTATTATTATGAACAAGACGGAGAACAAGACGGAGCAACTATCACGAGAATCTACGATGGAGACCTCGATCGTGTCTTCTCTACACATGTCATCGTTTCCAATACCAAGAACTACCTGGCAGTCGAAAAAGTAGATGAAGATGGTGAACCGCTTAACGATGTGTCCTTTGCACTTTATAAAAAAGAAAATGGTATCGAAGATGCTATTGGCACTGGTAATAAAGTAGACTATGAAAAACTCGAAGATCTGGATCCATATGATTCCGGTACGACAGCTAAATTAAGTCGAGAAAACGGTCAGAAATTGAATGGTGAAGGGCTTATTGTATTCCCTTCAGAGGGCAAGATATTAGAAAAAGGTACATATTATCTCATCGAAACAAAAACACTTGATGGATATGTACGCAATGACATTGCCACAAAGATCATTGTAAGTGATGAAGGTGTGTTTGCAGATGCCGGAGTAGAAAACGATGGGATCAAAACGAGAGTTGCCGTCGGCAGCATCTTGAAGAGTATGCTCAGGTTCGTTGATGATAAAGGTATCGATACGACATTAAGCAATATCAAGGTCCAATTGACAAATCTAAATGATAACAATAACGCATGGAGTGATGATGCTCCTACGGTCCACCTTAAATACAACAACAATCGTAATGAAGATGAGTGGGGCCTTGAATTTGATGGCTATCAAAACGATATGGATGCTCTGGTCAGCGATACCGGCATTAACAAGCTGATCATCCGTCAATGTACCAAACACAAAAATGAAAAAGGTAACTATACTGACCTCAATGATAGTGATATAAGCAATCTCTATTCAACGCTTACCTATGTCATATATACAAATGATAAGGTCGATAATACCGATGGCGGTAATGGATCACAAAAACCGGAATCGCCCTCAACAGATAATGATCCGGATAAAGATCGTCCGATAAATGATCATGATGAATTGACCTGTGCCGAGAAATACGGGGATGGTTATATCTGGTCAGATGAATATAACGCCTGTATCCCCGGGGTAATAGTCATCGTTGATACAAGCGCCAGATAATGATCGACTATAGCTTATAATGTAGGTATGATTACATATAAGAGAACTCTGTATGCTTGTTATGTCGGTTATATTACCCAGGCGATCGTCAACAATCTGCCACCGCTTCTCTTTATGACTTTCACCTTACAGTTTGATATAAGTCTTGGCATGATCGGGTTTTTGATCGCGATCAATTTCATCACGCAGATCATCACCGATGCCATAACTGCCCGTTTCGTTGATCGGACCGGCTATAAGATACCGATGATCATGGCAGATGTCTTTTCGGTAAGTGGGCTTATTTCATTCAGTATGTTGCCTTTTATCATCGAGCCTTTTATCGGTCTTGCCTTATCGATGATCTTATGTGCGATCGGAGGAGGACTTTGTGAAGTGTTAGTCAGTCCGATCGTAGAATCACTTCCCCTAAAAAACAAGGTCAATGCGATAAATTTCTTGCATTCCTTTTACTCTTGGGGCCAAGCTTTTGTGATCCTCTCTTCATCGATCTTCTTTATGGTCTTTGGCTTAGATATCTGGTATTACTTACCAGCTCTATTTGCCCTTATCCCGCTTATCGATGCCCTATTATTTATAGGAGCACCGATGTATTCATTAATAAGCGAAAAAGAAGAAACACATGAAGATGTGCTTAAAAGTGATGTTTTTAAGACCTTTATCGTCATCATGGCTTGTGCTGGCGCTAGTGAGATCACGATATCACAATGGTCATCACTATTCGTTGAAGAAGCTTTAGGCGTATCAAAGACGATAGGTGACTTATTAGGTCCGATGTCCTTTGCCCTATGTATGGGCCTTACAAGGCTATACTTTGGCTTTAAAGGCGAAAAGATCAAACTAGAAAAGGGATTACTTATATCAAGTATCTTAACGATCATCGGTTATCTCTTAGTCGTCTTAAGCCCGATACCTTTATTATCGCTACTTGGTTGTGGTCTAAGTGGCTTAGCTGTTGGCCTCATGTGGCCGGGCACTTTTTCACTTGTCGCCGGATCCTTCCCCAAAGGCGGCGCCGGTGCATTTGCCTATCTGGCTCTGGCCGGTGATATCGGCTGTACTCTCGGTCCTTTTATGACAGGACAGATCGCTGGTCTATTAGCCATCGATCAAAATATCAGCTTACGTCTAGGCATCGGTTTTGGGATCATCTTTCCTCTTATCATGTGTTTGTCCCTTTTAAAAAAGAAACTAGCTATGATCAAAGCTTGCTAATTTCGCTTCTAATTCCTTACTGATTCTTCTTATCGATCTCACTGATGTCACACCTAAGCTTTTGATCACATCGAAGCTAAAGGCACCTTTTGGATATTTATGTACCTTCTTTAATACCATTTCCCTATCGCTTATATCGATGACCTTATAGGCATACATGATGGCACTTATTGGTGCCCCGATATAAAGATAAGCCATATCCCCTTTATTTATCCCTTTGCGCTTATGCCAGGTGATGATATCACTATCATCACAATAGCTTTCAACATCGAAGAATTTATTACTGGATGGGATGAGCCAAGCTGATGATATATACTCAAAGAAGCTGTGACTGATATCGACTAAAGCCATGATCACTTCATCATCGACTGTATCATCAAGCCTTATTGTCAGCCAATGCTTTTTATTCATATGATAAGCCCTATGATAACCATCATTTTCTAATAGTCCTTCGATCATATCCTCATTCAGTTTGACATTGATCACATCGACTTCTTCATCTTTTTTGATGCCAAGCTTTTGATAGCTTATATTCATGATGATGGCATACCACTTATTCGACCTTGGATCTTTAAAGACCCCGGTATCCTTATTCGCCTTATCATCAAACATGAATATAGGTTCATCATTAAATTCCTTATAGATCATACTAGCGATGCGATCAGCTTGCCTTGAACTAAAATAGGTCTTATCAAAACACTTATCCTTGATATCTTCTAATAGGCTTATATAAGCATTTCTGACCTGCGTCACAAAAGAGCCCGTCTGTGTACTTACATTTATAGCTGTATATTCTTCATCAAGATCTAATTCGATGACTTTAGCTTGTATATCATCTTCTTTTATCTTTATGATCACTTTAAAGCCATCTAAGAATTCCTTTTGATAGATAAGTGTCTCATCACCATTAAAACCATAAGCTAGTAGCTTACGCCTATTAGGGATGCACTTTTTAAATACCTCTTTGATGATATCCATATTTAAAGCGCATGAAAGCTTGGCACAAGCTTATCAAATGTACAGAATTCCTTATAGCCAAGGCTTTTTAATAGTTCCTTGTCTTCTTTGATGCCGTTTGTTAGTTGTACTGGACGATGAGAGTCACTACCTAAAGTGATGATCTTACCACCAAGGTCTTTATATAGCTTCAAGATGCCAAGTGATGGTGTTGGCCCTTTTAGACCATAGCGATGCCATGAGGTATTTAGTTCAATACCTTTATCATCTTTGATCACGATTTTTAGGATACTGGCGATGATATCTTCGACCTTTTCAAAAGCTAACTCATCGGGTTTATCAAAGCGGCGCATGAGGTCTATATGAGCTAAGACACTATAGTCCTTATAGTTTTTGACGATATCGTATAACTCATTGAAATAGACCATATTGTAAGTGAGCTGATCTTTGCCCTCTTTGAATCCTGGTGTATGACATTCGATATCATCTACTTGATGGATCGATAGTAAGATAAAGTCTAATGGGTACTTGCTTACTAATATTTGATATTTATCTAGTGTATGCATCTGGACACCAAACTCTAAGCCCTTCTTTAAGCTTATCTTATCCTTATACTTCTCTTTAAAGTTCTCTAAAGTCTTAAAGTAGCTATCATGATCCACATTCAACATGGTGCTTCCATCTCTTTTAACGATCGGCATTTCCCCATGATCGACCTTGATCCCATAGTCGACATGCTCAGTAAAGCATAATTCATCAACACCTAAGCCTATCGCATCTTTGATCACATCTTCCATCTCATATACGGAATCATCACTGAAACTTGAGTGTACATGGTAATCACAAAACATATCTCACCTTTTGATCCTTTCTAATAAGTACTCTTTAAAGACCTGGATCGCTTCATTATGGTCTTTTTCTTTGTAGATAAAATACAGTTGTCTTTCGATCTTCGGGACTAAAGATAAAGCTACGATATCATCCTTGTCTTTGAAGTGATCATAAGTGTCCCTTGTCACAAAGGCATAAGCGAGATCAAACTTGGCGATCTGATGACAGATATCACCTTGTGAACTATGACCGATGATCTTAGGATGGATATCATGATCCTTTAGATAGCCATCCACTGCGCTAAAGATATTCGATCCTTTCGATATATGCATGAGTAGTTCACCATCAAGCTCTTCAAATCTGACCACCTCTTTTTTCGCTAAAGGGCTATTCTTATTGGCTAGTAAGACAAGATCAGATGTCCCGATCTCTAAGATCGCAAGCTGCTTTTTAAGGTCGATAAGATCCCTGTCATCAAGGTCATAAGCTCCGGTGACGATCGCCGCATCGAGCTTATCATCTAAGACATCTTTGATGAGCTTGACTGAGCCATCGACGGTGATATCGGTCTCTACCTTAGGATATGACTTATAAAAGCCATCTAAGATCGAACCGATATCATTATAACCAAACATCCAATAAAGCCCTAAGGAAAATGAGCCATACATATCCTTAGAGAAGATCGCATCAAGGGTGTCCTTATAGCTAGTGATCGTCTTATTGACAAAGTCTAAAAAGATCTTGCCCTCTTTAGTAAGGGTCACGCCTTTCTTTGACCTTTCAAAAAAAGTAGCCCCTACTTCTTTCTCTAATTCCTTGATCTGGATCGACAATGTAGGTTGTGTTATAAACAAGCGTTCACTGGCTTTAGTGAAATTGCCTACTTCGGCTAAAACTTTAAAATATCGTAACTGGGCTAGGTTCATGATACTATTATAGATTTTTTCTATTATAACTATCAATATTATCAATTATCTTTATCGTGATATTTGTTTATAATTTAACTATACGAGGAGGATAGATATGCAAACACTACATTATGATGTCGTTGTCGTTGGTGGTGGAGCAGCTGGCGTTGCCGCTGCCCTTGCCAGCAGTCGAAATGGCACCAAGACCCTATTAGTTGAACGCAATGCCTCTTTTGGTGGGGAAGCGACCAACTCTTGGGTCAGTGCTTTCTGTGGCTTTTACACCAAAGGAGAAAAGCCTGAACAGTGCGTCTATGGGATCGGTGAAGAGGTCTTAGCCAAGATGCGTGAATATGGTGAAGACACTGACTATGTCATCAATCCAAGCACCAAAAACGCTTCGATCCGCTTCCATCCTGAAGTCGTCAAAGTCGTCTTAGATGATATCCTAAGCGCATCGGATGTCGACTATCGCTTGTGTACGACTATGATCGATACCAAGGTAGAAGATAATAAGCTAGTATCGATCATCATCATGGACGATGAAGACAAATACGAAGTATACGCTGATGCCTTTGTGGACTGTACTGGTGATGCCAATATGATCCACATGTGCGGTCTAAAGACGATGTGGGGCGATGAAGATGGCTCCATCCAACAATCATCGCTATCTTGTCTTGTGACTGGTGTACCAAAAGAAGAGATCAAGATCGACACTTTAGAAGCTGCCATCAAAAAAGGCAAGGAAGAAGGGATCAAGGACCTTCACAAGGAAAGAGGGATGATCATCAAGGTCAGAAATGAAGACTATGGTTATCTCACGATCCCAAGTGTCACCCCTAAAGACTTAAGTGGTGAAGAGCTGACTAAAGATCACATCGCGCTAAGAAAACAAGCCCTAGCCTATACTAAAGCCATCAGCACTTATGGTGAAGGCTTTGAAAAGATGCATCTATTAGCTACCGCCCCTTATATCGGGATCAGAGAATCAAGGCGCATGATCGGTAAGGTCATCATCAAAGGGGAAGAGATGTTAGAAGGAAAGAAGTGCGATGATGTGATCGCCAGAGCTGGTTGGCCTTGTGAGATGCATAAAGGCACTGGCGTTAAATTCACGGCGATGAAAGAAAACGATTGGTATGATATCCCGATCGGGGCTCTAGTCTCAAAGGATATCGAAAACATCTTCACAGCTGGCAGATCCATTAGTGCAGAAAGCGTGGCTCTTGCATCACTTCGCGTCATGGGGACAGGTTTTGCGACAGGCCATGCCGCTGGTATCGTCGCCAGTGTATATGCAAAAGATGGTAATTATGATACAAAGGCAGTGCAAAAGATCTTAAAGGATCAAAAAGCATTGATCTAAAATGGAAAGGATAGAATATGGAAAAAAGTAAAGACATCAAGTTTTATGTCACACTCATCATCGCTTTGATCTTCATGTTTGGGATGAGATATGTCCCAGCACCAGAAGGTCTAAGTGCATCTGGGATGCAAGTTGTCGGTATCTTTATCGGCATCCTCATCTTATGGCTGACCGTTTCGATCGATTGGCCTTCGATCTTCTTACTAGGGGCTTTAGCCTTAGTACCAGAACTCAAATTCAGTAGTATCTTATCAGGATCATATGGTAACTCGACCTTCGTCTTCTTGATGTATACCTTCATCGTTACCTACGCCCTAGGTAAGACCAGTTTCATCAAGCGGATCGCTTTAGCCTTTATCACTTCGAGCTTTGCGAAAAAAGGTCCTTGGTGGTTTGTGACATTGTACAGTGCATCGATCATCTTCATCGGTATGTTCATTTCCCCTACGGTCTTATTCTTCGTCTATCTACCGATCTTAGAAGAGATCAATAGCTTACTTGGCCTTAAAAAAGGCGATAAATTAGGCGCTTTATTAATGATGAGCACCGTCATCATGTGCGGTGTCTCCAGTGGTATGACACCGATCGCCCATGTCTTCCCACTTATCGCGATGGGTTTATATTCTGACATGTACGGTATCGCCATCGACTATGCTAGGTTCATGATCGTTGCGTTCCCGGTCGGTCTTCTCACTTTCGCTTTAACGCTTGTCACTTTCAAGCTCTTCTTAAGACCGGATATGAGTGCCTTAAAGAACTTTGACCTTAATAAGATCGGTGGTGTTGAAGGTAAGGTGGCATTATCAGAAAAGGTCATCTTAGCTGTCTTTATCTTGGTCATCGTCTTATGGGTCGTCCCAGGTTTGATCATGCTATTTATAACTAGTGGTCCGATATTTGACTTCCTTGATTGGTTTGATGGTCTAGGTACAGCCTTCCCACCACTTATCGGTGTTGTCTTACTCTGTATCATCAGGATCGATCATAAGCCACTTCTCACGATCGGTGAAGCGATGTCAAAAGGTGTATCATGGCCTTCACTTATCATGTGTGCTGGTACTTTAGCGATCGGTAGTGCTCTAACTAATGCCGATATCGGCTTTACATCATGGTTATCAGGTACATTATCACCGATCATCTCTGGTATGTCACCGATCATCATGGTCCTCATCTTTGCGACCTGGGCAGCTATTCAGACCAATCTTTCCTCAAATATGGTCACATCTACTCTTGTCACGACAGCTGCCCTCTCGATCACAGCCGGTATGAGCACGATCTGTATCCCTGGTGTCGTCATCATCGTCGGGATGCTGGCATCATATGCTTTCGCTACCCCACCCGCAATGCCATGTGTTGCGGTAGCTGGTAGTAGTGGTTGGACCAATACGATGCAGATGATGTTATATGGCTTTATCGCTATGATCATCGCGATCTTACTATCGACATTTGTCGGTTATCCGATCGCCACGATGATCTTCTAATATGAAGCACTTCTATCAAGAACTGGCTTTTATCATCGCGATGTTCACTAATAGCTTAGCGATATCGCTATTAGTGAAATCAGTATTCGGGGTATCTACTTTAAGTAGTTTACCCCTTGTTTTAAGTGATATATTCCCAGTCATCTCCTTTGGGATGATGAATTTCATGGTCCAATCGATCTTACTTATCATCTTGATCATCATCACAAGACAACCAAAGATCTCCTATATCTTCAGCTTCATCATCGGCTTTGTGTTTGGCCTTATGGTCGATGGCTTTGATATCTTGGTATCATATCTTCCTGATATCTTTGTCTTAAGGATCATATACTTCTTTGTCGGATGGGTCTTAATAAGCTTTGGTGCTGCTTTATTTGTCAAATCGTCGATGCCACTAATGCCCTTTGATGGCTTTGTAAAGGACTTATCAGTCTTCTTTAAGACCAAGGTCAAGTTGGTCAAGACGATCAGTGACCTGATCTTTGTCGGCAGCTCCGTCTTTTTATCACTGACCTTCTTACATGAACTAGTCGGAGTGGGGATCGGAACGATCTTTATGGCCTTCTTTACTGGTAGCTTAACACAGTTTTTCATCGACAAGCTTTCAAGCAAATTCGAATTCAAAACAGCGACTAAAGTCGGTGCCAATCTGAGCCAACTAGCAGCCATCAAAGCACGCTGATCATATTTTGTCCACTAAGGCATTATGCTAGAATACTAGTGAAGGATTGGTTAGGTGTTAACCTATCTTCTAGTTAAACGTCTGATGATCAAATAAATGATCACCATAACGACTATTGTCGTTAACTCTGTCATTTCCTTCCACATTAAAAAGCGAAAGGAGAGAAAAACCACATAAACCTTTCTCCTATGTAGAAAGTCTTTCCATATTCAAGACCTCATACTTCATATAAGGCATGTTTTTTAAAAAATCCTATTTTTTTCGATCAAGTTCCGATAGTTTTTGATCTCATTTACAAATATCCTCGATGGTGCTATAGTATGCACAGGGAATGAAGTTCTCCCTTGGATTACCTAAACCGCTTTTACAGCTGATGACTTCTGCGATCTTTTTTCGCAGTCGGTCATCAGCTTTTTATTTAAGGAGGTATATTTTGTGTTAACATCACTAGCTTTCATCTTTCTTGTCGGCTTAGCTATGGCTAGTATCATTGAAAGACTTAAGTTACCAAGGATCGTCGGTATGCTGCTGACGGGGATCATCCTAGGACCTTATGTGCTTGATCTACTTGATCCATCGATCTTGTCCATCTCTTCTGATCTAAGGCAGATGGCTTTGATCATCATCTTACTAAAAGCCGGATTGTCACTTGATCTATCTGACCTTAAAAAGGTCGGTAGACCAGCGATCATGATGTCTTTTGTCCCGGCCAGCTTTGAGATCTTGGCTTTCTTTCTTTTTGCACCTAGCATCTTAAATATCACAAGGATCGAGGCGTTAGTGATGGGTTCTGTCCTTGCGGCTGTATCACCAGCTGTAGTCGTCCCACGCATGGTCCAACTGATGGAAAATAAATACGGTACCAAAAAGAGTATCCCCCAACTGATCATGGCCGGGGCATCTTGCGATGATATCTTTGTTATCGTACTGTTCACCACTTTTGCCAGTATGGCTCAAGGTGGTCATGCAGAGATAATGGATTTTATCAATATCCCAATATCGATCATCCTTGGCATCATATTAGGGGCTGTAACCGGTTATCTATTGAGCTTATTCTTTGAAACAGAATACGCTCATAAGCACTATGTTCGAAACAGTATGAAGGTCATCATCATCTTAGGCATGTCTTTCCTACTCATGGCGATCGAGACATGGTTAGAATGTATCGTATCTGTATCTGGTCTATTAGCTGTTGTCAGTATGGCATGTGTGATCAAGATCAAATGCGTACCATCTGTATCTAAACGCTTATCTGATAAATTCGGTAAACTGTGGTTAGCAGCTGAGGTACTATTATTTGTCTTAGTTGGTGCTGCCGTTGATATCCGTTATACGCTAAGCGCTGGTGTCATGGCGGTATTGATGATCTTTATTGCCCTGATATTCCGCTCGATCGGTGTTGCGATATGTCTTATCGCTACCCCTTTGTGTAAAAAAGAGCGTCTATTCTGTATGATCGCCTATCTCCCTAAAGCCACTGTCCAAGCGGCGATCGGATCAGTACCGCTAGCAATGGGCTTAGCTTGTGGTCAGATCGTTTTATCGGTAGCTGTTTTAGGTATATTGATCACTGCTCCTTTAGGTGCTTTAGGTATCGATCTAACTTATAAGCGTCTACTACAAAAAGACGTTTAAGCATGCCATATTGTGTCCACTAAGGCATTGTGCTAGAATACGAGTGGAAGATTTCGAACGATCTTAAAGAAAAGCGGTGACTGCGATCACCGCTTTTCACATGGGAAGACTTCGAACTGCGCTAGACTATCTAGTCATCAAGCATTTGATGATCAGATAGACGATCACCATAACGACGACCGTAATCATAACCATAGACCCCTTTCATTTTGAAAAGTGAAAGAAGATAAAGATCGCACTTATGATCTTCCCATGTAGAAAGTCTGCACTAGTCAACAGAAAGTAGACACTTTCTTATAAATATCAGTCTTTCTTCTCTTGAAAGTATTCATCCTTTACTTGTTTAGGTGTCTTATATCCTAAAGCGTAGGCAGGTCTTTCATTATTGAA
>CALVBC010000002.1 GCA_944325685.1 uncultured Erysipelotrichaceae bacterium
GTAAATGGTTCGATAAAGCCTAGGATGATCATCTGCGTCGCATCCTCTTTGGAGATACCACGACTCATGAGATAGAATAGTTGTTCCTCAGATATCTTGGATACCGTGGCTTCATGTTCAATGGTCGAGGTGTTATTGTCGGTGATATTGGTCGGCATCGTATCGCTTGTCGATATATCATCTAAGATCAATGTATCACATTCAACTTTAGCTTTTGAGCCCGTGGCATTTTTACCGATCTTTACAAGACCTCTATAATTGACATAGCCACCATTTCTGGATAATGACTTAGAGATGATATTACTTGAAGTGTGTTTACCTAAGTGGATCATCTTCGCCCCAGCATCTTGTTTTTGGTCACTAGTGGCAACAGCGATCGAGATACAGATGCCCTTAGCGTAGTCTTCTGCTAAGACACAAGCCGGATACTTCATATTGATATGAGAGCCGACATTACCATCGATCCATTCCATAAGGCCATTCTCTTTGACATAGGCCCTTTTAGTGACGAGGTTCAAGATATTATTGGACCAGTTTTGCACTGTTGAATAGCGACACTTGGCATTCTTTCCAACAAATATCTCAACGATTGCCGCATGAAGTGAATCCTTAGAATAACGTGGCGCTGTACAACCTTCGATATAGTGGACATCCGCGTCATCATCGACGATGATGAGCGTCCTTTCAAATTGGCCCATCTGCTCGGAGTTGATCCTGAAGTATGATTGTAGTGGCTTATCTAAATGCACCCCTTTAGGGACATAGATAAACGAACCACCTGACCAAACAGCGGTATTTAGCGCGGCAAACTTATTGTCAGCATAGGATACGATCGTCCCAAAGTACTTTTTGACGATCTCTGGATATAGCTTTAAAGCGGTGTCAGTATCAAAGAATAAGACACCGGCATCCGTCGCCTCTTTGAGCATATTGTGATAGACGACCTCTGACTCGTATTGTGTAGAGACACCAGCTAAAAACTTCTGTTCAGCCTCAGGGATCTTTAATTTATCAAAGGTGTTTTTGATCGTCTCCGGGACTTCACTCCAATCACTGCCGACCTTATCCGATGGCTTGATATAGTAGGTGAAATCCTGAAAGTCGATGTCACTTAGATCAGGACCAAAGTTAGGCATAGGCATCTCCATGAATCTATGATAAGCCTTTAGCCTTAGCTCTAACATCCACTCAGGTTCCCCTTTGATCTTAGAGATCTCTCTGACGACTTCTTCACTTAGGCCTCTTTTGGTCTTATAGACACTGACATCTTCATCTTTGAAGTCGTATTTGTATTCATCTTGACTATTGATGATATCTTGATTCTTATTTGTCATAGTTTTCTAATATTTCCTTCATCCCTTTGATACCGATAAGACCACAACTGATACGGTTAGCTTGCTTGCTGAGGGTATCAAACGCATTGGCTTCTTCAAGCAGATCCTCTTCGTAGCTGTCTTCACTTAGCATCTTTTCATATTCATCGATGATATGAAGTGCTTCTTTGACGGTCTTGCCTTTGATGAGCTCGGTCATGATCGAAGTCGAGGCCGTTGATATCGTACAACCGACACCATCAAAGCTGACATCAACGATCTTATCACCATCAAATTTGATATAGATGGTGATATCATCGATACAAGAGTCAGCTGCCATGTGTTTCTTTAAATAATCATCGCTTTGTGGTGTCCTTTTATTGCGTGGGGTCTCATAGTGATCCATGATGATGTCACGCTTTAAATTGCTGTCCATCATAATATCGCTCCGATACACTTTTCTAGTGTCGTCTCTTTTAATACTTCGATGACCCTATCGATCTCTTCTTTGGTGTTATACAGATATAAACTAGCTCTGATGGTCTCTGATACGCCGATGACGTTGAGTAAGATCTTAGCACAGTGCGTACCTGATCTTACCGCGATGCCTTGACTATTGAGATAGCCAGCGGCATCTTGGGCAAAGATGCCCTTGACATTGAAAGTCACGATCGAAGTCTCGCTTTTGGGATTATATACTTCGACATTGTCAAGCTCTAGCATCCTTTTCATAAAGTAGTCATGGAGCTCTTTACCTTCCTCTTCGACATTTTCCATACCGATAGCCATCAAGTACTTTAATGCTTCGCCAAAACCTAAGACCCCTTCAACACAAGGTGTCCCCGCTTCAAACTTGAACGGTGGCTCTTTTAATAGGATGTTGCCACAGATATCAAAGCGAGCATTTGACCCACCACCTAACATAAATGGATCCATCTTTTCAAGTAGCTCATATTTACCATATAGGACGCCAACACCACTTGGTCCTAGCATCTTATGGGAGCTAAAGCACAAGAAATCGATATCAAGATCTCTTACATCAGTCTTGATATGTGGCACTGATTGAGCCCCATCGACAACGACGACAGCACCTACTTTATGTGCTTCTTCAATTATCTCCTTTAAAGGCACGATATTACCTAAGACATTGGCGACATGGGCTAAGGTGATGACCTTGACCTTATCACCGAGTTCATTTAGTAATCTCTTATAGCCTTCCATATCGAAGATCCCTTCTTTATCAAGGGGGATGTATTCGATCTTAGCACCGGTGACCTCTTGGACCTTGAACCAAGGCAAGATATTAGAAGCGTGTTCGGCTTCCGTGGAAAGGATGATATCACCTTCCTTTAAAAACTTTTGGCCATAACCATAGGCGACAAGGTTCAAAGAAGATGAGGCGCCATTGGTGAAGATGATCTCTCTTTCACTATCGGCATTTAAAAACTTAGCACAAAGTTTACGGACTTCTTCGTATTCACTTGATACTTGATATGATAGATCATAGTCACCACGGTGGATATTGGCATTTTCCTTGGTGTAATAATCCATGACCTTGTCGATGACACACTGTGGTTTAAAAGAGGTCGCAGCACTGTCTAAGTAGATCCTACCTTTAGCTTCTTCGCTTTTGATCATCGGGAAATCATCTCTGATCTTATTTCTATCCAACATTCTCTTCTAACCCCCTTTGTAAGATACTTAAGATATTATCCTTTTCTTCAAGGTCCTTGATAAGCTCTTCATCGCATTTGAGATATGAATCGATGAGAAGCCTTAAGGCATCCACTTTATCGATACCACGACTGTTCAGATAGTATAGGACATCATCATCGATGGTACCACTACTTAATGCATGGCTTGCCTCAACATCGCTCTCTTCGATCAGTAGTATCGGTCTTATATCGACATGTTTTGGATCACCATAGACTAGTGATCTGCTCTTTTGATGGGATATCGATCTTTTCGCATCCTTGATGATCTTACCGGTACAGGTAAGCTCTATATGGCCATCATCTAAGATGACGGCACTGTTATCGATATTGACCTCGGTATCTTTGGTCATATTGATACAATCGATCGTGATATCCTTATCTTTAGTGACCAGATACTTATTGATCATATCGAGTTTGGCCCCATCAAATACTTTGATGACACTTTTGATATGCACATCAGCTTTTGATAGGTCAAACAGGCAAGATGTCACATGACCCCCACTTATATGACCTTCTTCTTTAAGATCGATGAATTGATCATTTAAGATGATATAGAAGATCTTGACTTCACTGTCTTTGATATCATAAGTGATATCGGCTGTTTCATCATCGAGATAGATGATGAGATTGGTATCCTTATTATATATATCGAGTTTTAACTCGTTTTTTTCGCTTGTATGATAGATCCTATCCATTTTAGCTCCTTGGATTAAGGGCACAAGTGCCAAGTGAGAAGACTAGTGGTTTTTCCTCGACGCGAGGATGGATCTGTAATTCTTGGTATAGCCAATCATAACCATCGCTGTCGATCTTTTCAACGAGCTCGTTGTCACCTTCAACGACGATCTTGCCATCGACGATGACATGGGCGTGGGTCGGTTTGATGATCGAGAAGAAACGGTCGTAATGTGATACGATGATAAGACCCATATTCTCCTTCTCTTTCGCCTCTAAGATACTATCAGCGACAAGCTTGATCGCATCGACATCAAGACCGGAGTCGATCTCATCTAACATCGCGATCTTTGGCTTTAGGACCATCATCTGTAAGATCTCATTGCGCTTTTTCTCACCACCGGAGAAACCATCATTCACAAAACGATGTGCTAGATCATCTTTCATCTTTAACTTCTTGATATTACCTTCCATCTCCTTATAGAAGGCAAATAGTGATATCGGTGTCTCGCGTCTGGCGTTGATCGCTGCCTTAAGGAAATCACTATTAGTAACACCACTTATCTCCTGTGGGTTTTGCATGCCTAAGAAAAGACCGACTTTAGCCCTTTGGTCGACGGTCATCGCTAAAACATCCTGATCATTGAAGTAGATCGAGCCTTTAGTGACGATGTATTTTGGATGGCCCATGATGGTCTGCAGTAGTGTGCTTTTACCATTACCATTAGGCCCCATCAGAGCATGGACTTCCCCTTCATTTACGATAAGTGAGACGCCTTTTAATATCTCTTTATCATCAACGCTTACATGTAGATCTTTTATCTTTAAAGTATTTGCCACGTACTTTTCCTCCTTAACGCTAAGATTATAGCACAATCATCTCAAAGTACTGTCAATAACGATCTCTCCTGCGTTTAAGGGATGATTAAGGTTATTTTCTGAAGAGACGTGGCATTAGAAAGGTGATTAGTATATAATAAGTTGGCGTTTTTAATTAAGGAGGTTTTATGGACACAAAAGAGATCTTAAAGAAATTCTGGTTTGTCGGACTCATTGCGATCTTATTTGTTGGGTTTATCGTCATATATATCGTGCAAATGATCCAAAATCAACCAGTGGTCAAAAGTCCAAAAGAAGTAGATGGTAATTATGTCATCTACAGTATCAATGGTGAAGATTACACCGCCGATGAATTCTATAGTGATCTATATGATCAATATGGTGTATCAACAGCATATGACCGCTATGAACGTTATATCTGTGAAGAGGCAATTGAAACAACTAGCGATATGGAAACGATCGCCACCAACAATGCCGCTATCCTCTTAGAACAATATGGCGAAGAAGGATTAGCTGAACAAATGCGCTCTTTAGGTTATGAAGATGCTGATGATGCCTATGACTACTACATCTACCTACAAAAGTCGATGAAGTTAAGAAGTGACTACCTATTAGAACACGAAGATGATATCCTCACACCTTTCGTTGAGGCTAATCACCCAAAGCAGATATCACATATCCTCATCACCGTCGAAGACATCACTTCAGAGACAACTGATGGTGTAACGACTTATACCGCAAACCCAACCGATGAGGAACAAGCTAAACTCGATGCCGTCTTAGCTGCTTTAGATGAAGGTCAAGCTTTCGCTGATGTCGCTACTGAATACAGTGATGATTCAAGCGCCTCAAGCGGTGGCTATCTTGGCTACTTCGATGACGATAACACAAGCTATGTGACCGTGTTTGCTGATATGGCAAGGACATTAACCGGTGGTCAAGTATCAGAAGTCATCACTAGCCAATATGGTTGGCATATCATCTATTGTGATACCGATGAACCATCAGAGATGATGGATGACACTGATTTCTTAAATGCGATCTTCGCTGAATATCCAAGTGCTTACTATCAACCACTTCTTGATGCCGCAAGCGAATTAGGCATTGAGATCAGTGATGCTGATCTGAAGGCAGCGATCGATGAAGATATCCAAAGTGCGATGAGCACAGAAGAAGAATCTGAAACTGGATCAACAACAGATCCAGAGACAACGACCGATCCAGAAACGACTTCTGGTACAGAAAGTGAGGCTCAATAATGAAAAAAGTATTAGCGCTATTATGTGCCCTTGTATTACTAGCTGGATGTTCATCAGATGCTAAGACTCTAGTATCTGATCCTGATACTGTCATCATTAGTGGTGATGGCATCACCTATACCAAACAAGATCTCTTCGATGATCTTAAAAAGAACGATATCAGTGGTGTCTTAAGAGCTGATCTTACCGAAAGGATCGCTAGCTTTGAAGGCGTCGATATGACTGAGATCGAGACCGATGTCAGCTCATACTTTGAAGAGCTAAGGACCCAATATGCTGATAGCTATGAGACGATGATGGATTACTATGGTGGCGAAGAGAGCTTCCGTGATACGATCAGATCAAGCTATACACTAGATGCTTTAGTCAGAAAGTATTGTGACTATAATATCGATGAACTACTAACTGATTACTCACCGGTATTAGCTAGGATGCAATCATTCAGCACGCAAGAAGAAGCTCAAGCCTTCATCGACAATGTGAATGGTGGTATGACTTTTGATGAAGCTTGTGAAGCTGCTGGTGTCGAAACGATCCCAACGGAAACAGTTTATCTATCAACTAGCGATATCGATAGTGCTTTGATCGATTATCTAAGCACTAGTGAAGTCGGTATCTCTGAATATCCAGTCGTCGTCTTAAATGACAACACTGATGACGATGGTGAAGTCACAACGACTGAAACTTACTATGCGATCGAGACTGTATCTCGTGATGTCGAAGAATTCAAAGATCAATTCTATAGCACAGTTGGTTCAAAGATCGATACGACTGATGTCTTCAATTACTTCTTCAACAAATACAACGTCGAAGTATTTGATCAAGACGTCTATGAAACACTGAGCAGTGAATACGAAGGTATCTACTAATGTGCATCTTCTGTAAGATCATTAATAAAGAGATCCCTTCTAATATCGTCTATGAGGATGATCAAGTCCTAGCGATCTTAGATCTAGCGCAAACGACTAAAGGTCATACGCTAGTGATGCCTAAAAAGCACTACGCTGATATCACCGAGATCCCTGATGATGAATTAGCTTATCTCATGAAAGTGGTAAAAAGCTTAGCACAAAAGATCACGGTAAATCTTGGTGCAAGTGGCTTCAATATCCTTGTCAACACCAAGGAAGTAGCTGGCCAAAGCGTCATGCATCTACATGTGCACATCATCCCAAGATATGATGAAGAAGACACGATCAAGATCGAATTCAGCGAAAACAAATTCGATATGCAAGCGATCTTAGATATGATCAATAGGTAAAATTAAAACGAGCGCTCGCTCGTTTTTCTTTATTCGAAGAAAGGATCATCATCATCCTTTCTTTTTTTAGATGCTTTCTTCTCTTTTTTAGCTTGCCGCATCGCACTTCCTTCGCGAAGGATCTTACTGTAGACTTCCTTCCACATCGCGGCGATATGCTCTCTAGCGTAGTAGTCACTACCCTTTTTCGCCTTCCTTTTAGCTTCTAGATAATAGTCTTTATCATCTTTGAGCTTTTGTAGTTCCCTCTTAAAGCCCTCATTATCATCGGCTTTAAGATAGAAATCAAAGAGGATATCAGGATAGATATCTAAGTCTCTTATGAGGATCGGTCTTTCCGCACTCATCGCTTCTAGGATCGACATCGGGAATAATTCGGCATATGATGGCAAAAACATCACATCGCCCATATTGTAGATGTCGTTCATCTTCTCGCGGTCGACGATACCGATGAATTTGAGATTGGCTGGCGGATCTTCGGTTAGCTTTTTGATCTCATCATGACCTGCGGATATTAGGCCAAATGAGAAGCCACCGGCCCAGACAAACTGGATATCCGGCATCGCTTTAGCGATCTCATAGAAATCAGTGACCCCTTTTCTGGTCTGTAATTGACCAACACCTAAGACGGTAAAGCGATCAGGATCTAAGCCATAGCTTTCTTTGATCGCTTTGACTCTTTCTTCTTCTAGTGGTCTAAAGGTCTCGTGATTTACAAAGTTCGGTATATAGAAGATATTCTCGCGGTCAATACCATAGCTTACTAAAGGCTCGATAAAACACGGATTGACGACGACAAGATAATCCATCAATTTATAAAACTGGATCGTATAGAAATCATAGATATCACGGATAAAGTTGGGAAGATCTAATGATTCATCAACGGTTTCCGGTAAAAAATGGACATAGCCTAGAGTAAAGCTCTCTAATTTCTTATTCGCTAATCCAACAAGGAATTCAGGATTATAGGTATGATAATGGACGATATCCGCTTTCGCACTGGCGTTTATCAGTACATCATAATCATCGGCCAATAATTCCTTGACTAAAGCCACCTGTTCTTCATAGACAGCTAAAACGCCCTGTCCTTTGACCATATCAGCCCTTGACATCATATTGATGATGGGCTTAGTCGATAGGCTTTCTTTGTGTTCTTTGACAACTTGTTTATTAGCGATCCTATCAGCTTGATGGCTCTCTTTTTTCTTGATCAAATCTTTGATCTTTTCTTCGGCGCTTTTTTCCATAGATCACCTACTTCTTATACTTGTAGAATTGACGATTGTCAAGCGCAAATAGCTTCGGTGTGAATTCACCTGGTCCGATATTCTCTAATGCCTTAGAGATCGTATTGATCCTGGCATCGATATTATCGACAAGATATAATAGCTCTGCTTCTAGAGTCATCGGTCTTACTGGTGAGCCATATTCAAGTTGACCATGATGTGATAAGACCATATGCCTTAAGATCAAGAATTCTTCGGTATCCTCTAATTTTAGCTCTTTAGCAACTTCGTATAAGCGACCCTGTAAGATCGAGATATGGCCTAAGAGCTTCCCTTCGGTAGTATATTCAGTGACAATCGGCGATGATAGCTCTTCGATCTTACCGAGATCGTGGATTATTATGCCAGCGACAAGATAGTCCTTATCAACACTAGGATAGTACTCCGCTAAAGCTAAGCCCACTTTTAGCATCCCTAAGACATGCGTAGCCAGACCACCCATAAAGGAATGGTGGATCTTACTAGCAGCTGGATATTCATAAAATGATTCACTGTAGTGATTTAATAAAGCGACCACGAATTTAGCGATATTCTCATTTTGGATGCGATTGATCACATCCTGTAGTTCATGGCGCATCTCATCTTTAGCGATCGGTGATTTAAAGATGAAGTCTTCCTTATTGATCTCCGATTGGATCAAAGGAAAGACCTTGACGATCTTGAGTTGGAGATTATTGCGATAATTGATCACATCAAATTCAAATTGATAGACCTTACCAACTTCAAGTTCCTTTTCGATCTCAGGTTTTACATCCCAGACCTTAGCTTCGATACTCTTGGAATCATCTTGTAAAGACAAGGTCAAATATGGTGAACCAGAATTGGTCGCTCCTTTTGTAATACTTGTAACAAGTAGTGGGAGATCTAAATGTTCTCCTTCTTTATAATCGATAACTTTTTTACTCATCTTTCCACTCCATTTCATTGATGATAGCATATATATCATCGTAATTAAATCCTTTAGCAGCTAATGAACGGAAGACCCTGTTCCTAAGTTCTGTGCCACTGTATTTGCGCATATAGTGTTTCTTTTGTTTAAGGGCTTCTTTGCGTAAGGTGATATCTTCACGCAAGATATCTTCACTCATATCCAAGCTTTCGATCGCTCTTTTGACGATGTCGCTACTAAAGCCATCAGTCAACAGTTTACGATAGATAGCATCTTTTTTGGCTTTTAGTGACTTGCCTTTGATCGTGCTTTGATAGTAATAAGCCCTTTTTAAAGCCTTCTTATATTCTTCATCGCCATCATCGCTTATGACCTTAGCGATGATCTCATCAGCGATATGGACCTTTTTGAGATTAGATATCATCTTATTGCGTGAGAAGAATTTCGAAGAGAATAAGGATATCTTGGAGATAGCATATTGATAATCATCTAATAGGCCCTTTTCGATGAGCTTGCTTATGATCTCATCTTGTTTAGTATCGATGATCATAAATTTATCCTTAAGATACTCGCGCATCTCATAGATACTGTAATCACGACTGGCAAGTCTTGCCAAACAAGCCCGATAGGCCTTCGTATCCATTTCTTTTTCCTTTAATTCCTTGACGACTTCTTCTTTGATCTTGGTGTTTTTTCTAAGGCCCATATTATAGAAATTATCTAAGGAAACGATGACTTCTTCACTTTCCTTGTTGCCTTTTTCTAAAGTTACGATGACATAGTCGCTTTTGAGCTTAGTCTCTTTTAAAGTAAAGTAGTGACTATACTCTTCGATCGCTTCATCATATACCTTTAAGATCTTGTCGCAAAAGACGTCGGCATCATATTCACTGGCGATCTTTTCACCCACATCTGCCATCTTTTTTCTGGTATCTTTATCTAACACATGGAAGGCAAGTAGCTTATCAGCTAATTCACTTGCCCCATCAAAGTAAAAACCATTTTCACCTTCTTGGATAAGGTCTTCCGTTGATTCATCATGTCTAGCAAAAACGACAAGGCCTGAAGCCATGGCTTCAACATAGGTCATGCCCTGTGTTTCACTGGTCGATGCGCTTACAAAGGCATCGGCACTGTGATAGTAATGAGGAACGAGATCAAATGGCCTCTTATTACCAAAGTAGATATAGTCTTCTAGATCTTGTGTTTTAACGCTTTGGACTAATTCATCAAGTTGAGGTCCACCACCGATGATGACAAGCTTCATCGGTGCCTTCTTCTCTTTTAAGATCTTAAAGGCCTCAATGAGCATCTCTAAAGACTTCTCTTGGGCGATCCGACCGACATAAAGGATGAGCTCTTGGCCTTCCTTTAAGCCGACTTCCTCTTTGACCTTTTGGATATCTTCTTCTGTTGAAGTCTCCTTTTTAAAGCGATAGAGCTCAGTCCCGGTTGGGATGATGGCAATATCGGTCTTTACCCCATAGCGCAATAACATCTCCTTGGTCTTTTTACTAGGAGATATCATCTTTGTCGCTCGATCAGCAAAGACCTTGGTAAGACTAGCGACGAGCTTTTTAGCATAGCTATCGATCACATCGAGGTCTAAGAAATTGACATAGTGCGTATAGTCTTCATAGGTCGTATGATAAGTCCTGACGACTGGTAGATCAAACTTCGCCGCACACATCTCGGCAAAGATCCCTACCCCGAATTCCGTATGCACATGGATAAGATCGAGGCCGAGCTTTTCGATATCTTCATATAGTAAAGGATGTAATGGTGTCGTTACAGCATAGCCATATAATTTCTTGATCTCAAGGCCTGGTAATCTGATGATATTACCTTCCTTTACGACCTTTAAGACACCAGGATATGTACAGATGACATATACATCATGCCCTCTTTCCTCTAGTTTTTTACGTAATAGTTCAACGGATGTCACAACTCCGTTGATATCTGGTAGATATGTATCTGAAAATAGACCGATCCTCATTCTTTCACCTTCTTTAATTTAATGTATAAAAATAGTACAGCACCGATCGCCATGACGAGATAATAAGTCACAAACCGCCACAGCAACATACCAGCACTGGCAACTGTCTGACCAAAGAGATTACCAAACATAAGGACAAAGATCATCTCTGTCCCACCACTGGCCCCTGGTATCGGGATCATACTGGAAGTGATCGCGACAAAACTGCCCATCGCGATACAATCGATCAGTATGCCAAGATCGACATCTTGACCCATCGCCACAAAGACAAAGAAAGGCACCGAATAATAGATGAGTAAGCGCAAGATATTCATAAAGAACGCTAAGACGATCTTGCCTTTATGATCTTTAAAATTACCGACTTCATTTCTAAAACGCTCTAGTTGGACTTCGATATTCTGGATGGCCTTTTCTGGGTCTTTGACGACATGTAATTTGACACCGATATAGACACCTTTATTTTTGATCCAATCATGGAGCTTTTTGAATTTCGCTAAAGCGATCAAGAAAGCGATGACTGAGCCGTTGATGATAAAGCCTAAGATGACAAATAGGAATAAACTGGAATAGTTGGAATAGAAGTCATTGAATCTGATGATGATAAAGAAGGCACTGATAAAGGTCAGAGTGATCTGATAGATGATGAATTCGATCCATAAGATACTACCAGCATCACCTGTATCGACTTTTTGCTTTTTAAAGACGTAGAATTGCGCGATCTGACCACCGCTTGCCGATGGAGTGATCCCATGGAACAAGGCAGCTACTAAGACGTTGATATAGCCATCGATGACCTTATACTTAGGATGAGAGATCCTAGTTAAGACTACTAAGATCAGACCGATCACAAATTGCCACAATAAGACGATAAAGATGACCAAGATGATATCCGTTATATCGATCATTTTCAAGACATCGACGATCCCTTCGCCTCCTATACCAAACGATAAGGCGATCATCAAAACACCGATCAAGATGATAAAGATCGCATTGACGAGGTAATTACTGAAGATGCTCTTTTTCTGTTTCTCTGCCATTATCTAAAAGACTCCATCACATCTTGATATATCGAGATAAGTCGATCATCATCATTGGCGTTATATTCGTGTTCTAATAGACCAATATGATAATTACCGATACGACCGTTTTCAATGCTCACTAGCATCGGCATATATAATACCTTCTGTCCTTTTTCATCACTTTCAAGGACATCATATAATATCTCGATGATCTCATCATCGTATTCGACAAATGGATAAAGATTACTTGATGTATCGATATAGTAGACAGTTAAGCCATATTCACTAGCTGCTTCATTTATAAGGGGTAAGGCTATATCACAATATGTACAATCATCTCCACCAAATAAAAAGATACCTGATCCACCTTGATCATATACCGATACGAATTCTCTTGGTGTCGTTTGTACGATATTATTAAAGCCACTTACCTTTTCACTATCTTCAACGATGGTACTTACAGTACTTACTACATGGACTCTCGTTTCGTCAAAACAACCACCTAGTATCAATAATAATATCACTAAGAGTATCAGTTTTTTCATGTCTTGATTATACCATAATATTCGCTTAACAAGAATTACACTTATGTAATGATAGAGTAAGATATAGGAGACCAAACGGTCTCCTATATATGAATTACTTAGCTTTAGTATCAACGATCATGAATTTATAAACACAAGCACCTAACTCTTCAGAATATATTACATCCTTGCTGAATTCCTTTTGACACTCAGCGGTATTAGATGGTTCATCTTCTTCGTCCTTTACAGGTGGATTAGGCTTTGATGGATCAGGTGTATCAGATGGACTTGAGATTTTAACAAATCTAACTTCGATAGTATGGTCTTTGTCGACGTTTTCTATCTTATATGAAGATACAGCACCTACTGACTTGCCATCCAACAATACATCAGAAATCTTATATCCTGAATCTGCACTCATAGTGAATTCTATATCGCCACCTTCTGTCACTGTAACGCTTCCACTTGGGGATATCGTGCCACCTTCACTTGCTTTAGCGGTTATTGTATAAGCTTTAGACTCCCATACGATCGCAAATGGACTAAATCCAGCGCGATCAACATCGAATTTGATATAGTTATCGGTAAATTCAACTGTCATTTCTTCGATTTCACATTTTGCTATAGCTTCCTCTACTTTATCTTGACCTGAAATACCGTATTCACGATGCAAACCTTTATAATGAAGTACCTTCATATCTACACTTTTAGCTTCTTCTTTTGTCATTCCATTAGGATATGGTAAATATACTGTCATTCCATATTCGGCGGATACCCAAGCATTCCCGTTATGTGCGTCTACTAGGTCCAAATAGTGGAAATCAAAAGAATACTCTTTACATTCTTCTGCTTTACCCAATATATCGATTGCTTTTTGTTCTAGTAGCTCTTGACGGTTATCACCTTCATTAACTAAAAGGCTATCATCTAAAATCTGGATACCTGATGGATCGGCAACACGATCCTCATCATTATTAATATAGAATTCAGGGTCAGTTGTTCCAGAATACCCGCCTTTTTTAGCCATTGCGTATGTTGCTGGTTCCGTTGGTTCTTCTAGAATATGTGTTATATCACAGTTTTTTGCATCTTCGATGTCTTTTATATATCTAACAATGAGTTTTCCGCCATCACCTAAGATGACCTCATTCCCATTGATTCGTATATCACTACTTTTAATTCCATCTATCCACGAAAATGTCGCAACATACTCACCAGGGGAAGCATCATTGTCTACGATGTTACCATTTAATTCATAAGTTACATCTAATAATTCTAATAGTTGATCTTGAAGAGTTTTATCTTCAGTGACTTTTTTATCTTCCCCTCTGACAGTTAGACTAGTAATTTGATCAACACAATTATATAAAGTTACCTTAGGAAAACCTCCACTTTCATAATTCTCACTTCCTTGTCCACCACCTGTGTAGATTGTTATATCATCTGGATTTAAGGTATATTCATTGTTATTAACAAACATAAAAGCATACGCTGTTCCGTCTTCCAAATCACGAAGTGTAATATCTAATATCTCTTGATTATTTACTTCCTCGAGATTGATAAGCTTTGCATCGGGATCGATTGAGCCGTCATCATTTACTGGTATATATGCAATAAATAAACCTGTTTTTTTAGCATTCTCTGGTCTAGTTACTTGAAAATGATATTCGTCCGAATTCGTTTTGATCCAATAAGCATCTTCACCTATTACTTTCCAATCAGGATGTCTCTCTGATATCCTTTCTTGAATAACATATGCTGCATCTGGATTTTTAGCGTAAGCAATAGCTACTTCCTCATGATTATCATCTAGAGTTATTGTTCCTAAAGTGCGATTTAGAGGTATCACCCCTAATAAAGAGTCATATCCACGTTCAACTAGGATTGTATTTTCCCCTAATTTAACTTCATCACCAATTAATAAAAAATCATTTTTATTGTCCGGATATACATTCGGGGAATCCCCAAAGTCATTATAAACGTGTAACTGAGCTGTATCATTTCCATAAATAGATCCACCTAATAATTGAACACTAGAATCTCCCCCTATCGCATAATCAACACCAAAAGCACCATTATCTGCGATTGTTCCTCCATTCATAATAAATGTTGCATTTACACTGTTAGTTTTACCGCTTACTTGAATTCCACTTCCTTTATTTCTGGATATCTCACCTCCGTTCATAGTAAGAAGAGAGCCATTATTAACTCGAAACGCTAGACTTTTATTGTCAACGATGTGGGCTGTAACTTCAATAGTAGCTTGCGGTTGACCACCACCTTGGTTAGCTAAATATACAATACCTTTAAACGCGCTGTTGTTACATATCGTTCCAGCAAATGTATAATGAGAACCGTTATTAGAATAAATAAGGCCCCCGGCATTACTGGAAGAACAATTTTTAATTATACTATTTTTCCCAAATGTTACTTGACCATACCACGATCTAATTAACCATGCGGAATCACTTTTACAATCGCGAATCACCCCATCAAATAACACTTCATGTGAGTAATCATTCCCTAAATCATCAAAATATAATAAGGGTACTCTGTTCACGTCTGATATTTCTGAATCTTTTTGCGCAGTAAAATTACAAAATTGGGTCCAAATAGCACTTTTTTCATGATTGTTACTTGTGATGCTAGTTATTTTCCCACTTGATAGCAGAGTTGCCTCACCACCGCCACGTAAATGAATAGCTATGCCGTCTTGTCCCTGCCACATTGCATCAGAACCTTTTATATTTTGAATTGTTCCACCGAGATTAGCTTCCCCATTATCAATATAAACTGCTCGTCCATTCATTGTTACACCATCAGCAGCGCCAATTATTCCTCCGTTCATAGTGACAATTCCACTTTGCACCCATATAGCTCCGGCAGGACCAAAATTACCAGTCTCACCCTTAATACGTTCCCATTCATTTGTATCTACGATTTGGCTTCCTTTTTCCATGATTAGTTCACCACCTGATATCCGAATAGCCGACATACCACCATAATCCTTTAGTACAGCTCCGTCGCCTAAAGTTATCTTACCAGTGCCATTGTATGTAGCAATCATCGCATCTTGAACAATGTCAGCATTATTCACTGTATATGATTTTTCTACATCTTTACCGTTCTCTTTTTCAGTATATGTAATCGTTGTTTGTCCATCACCTTCAGAATCTGCTTGAACAAAGTGTGTTCCTACTTTTTTAAACCCATCATCTAAAGTTATATTTTCTAAACGCAAAGATGCCACTATTCCTTGATTTGTAGTTCCTCCAACTTCTATCATTGCCGGATTGTAGACTTTTCTAGCTGGATCACTTGATGTATTAAAATTATCAGCACGACTGACTATATGTCCATTGCCATTTACTGTTATATGCTTATTCCATACACCAATTTTAGTGCTGAGAGTAATATCAGACAATAAATATATCATTCCATTATTTTCAACCTCTCCTATTGCTTTATCTAATGTTTGAAAAGGCTGATCTTCACTTCCTGTATTCTCATCGTTGCCTTCACTTGAAACATAAACGACGCTATGATCCTGACTCAATAGAGCTACTTCATTTTCTAGTGATGTAATCTCTTGTACTTCTTCCGGTATTGGCTCATCGGTAGTAATCGTATCTGTGGTTTCGCTCGGCTTTATCTCTTCACCCTCTGTATCATCAACAATTTCTTTATCAGTCTCATCTTCAGAAGTGTCCTCTGTTATTTCAGTTTCGGTAACATCTTCAGTTTCTTCGGTCGTAATGATCTCTTCAGTCGTTTCATCGCCCTCGTCAGCTAGTGTTGATATTGGAAATGATCCAACAAGTAACAATAATGATAATGTTGAAATAAAGAATCTTTTGAACATAGTATTCCCCTCTCTTTAGATTATAAAAAAGCACCTATGGCAGTAGATCCACCACAAGTGCTCGCTTAAAAGTATTCTCTTTGGAATTTGTTATCTAATGCATAGTTAGCTTGCTTGCTTGCTTGCTTGCTTGCTTGCTTGCTTGCTTGCTTGCTTGCTTGCTTGCTTGCTTGCTTAAGTGTGTCGCTTTCGCAACAATGTTGTCAAGTACCTCTTGCATGATCAAATAATAGCATATTTGAAGTGATTTAATAAAGTAGAAACTGATCAATGATAAATATACAGTGCGATCTAATGTGCTATACATACATATATTCAAATATCGACAAGAAAATGAAGGTCTATCAACAAGAATAAGCCTTATCATTCGATCACATCGATCAAGATCACAGACTTTTTGACACTTGATCGTTTTTGCCAAATGACAGATGGTGAATTCTTTGTGTATCATATCCTTATAAAGAGGAGTGTTATACAAGTGATTAAGACGATCGCCTTTACGATACTTGGCTATTTATCTGGAAGTATCATGTTTGCAAGACTATTTGGCAAGCTCTTTCATAAAGATATCACCAAAGACAGTGATGATAAAAATCCTGGTACTTTTAATGCCTTTAAATACGATGGTCCAGTATGTGGCATCCTCACCTTATGTGGTGATCTTATCATGCGGTACTGGTGGCGGTCATAACGCAGCGGCATCAGCGATCTATGATGAGCTTAAAAGCCGTGGCCATCAAGTGACATTTATGGATCCTTATGATCTAGTGTCTAAACGACTTACCGATCACGTTGATGACCTATATATCAAGATCGTCCAAACATCACCAAAAGCCTTTGGTTTTTTATATGACCTTGGTGAGATGCACAGAAAACTACCGATCCATTCACCTGTATATTGGATCAATGGGAAGATAGCTGATCTGATGGAAGGATATTTAAGATCTCATTACTTTGACTATATCGTCATGACGCATATGTATCCAGCCCATATCCTAGCCCATCTAAAGAATAAGATCATACTACCTAAGACCATCCTTATCGCGACTGACTATACCTGTATCCCTTTTATGGAAGAGACCGATTGCGACCAATATATCATCCCTTCCTCAGATCTTATATCAGAGTTCAGTAAAAGAGGTATCCCTAGCGATAAACTGATACCCCTTGGTATACCAGTGCGAAGAGGTTTTACTTTGCCCTATGATAAAAAAGAAGTAAGGGATTCACTTGGTCTTTCTAATGATCACAAATATATCCTACTAGCTGGTGGTAGTATCGGCGCTGGTAAACTTGAAGATACCATCGAGAGTTTAGTGCCTTATCTATTCGACAACAATGATCATCTGATCGTCATATGTGGCAATAATGATGAGCTTTATGAAGATCTAATGATGGAATACGCCGATGATATGATCAAGATCATCAAAAGCACTGATAAGATGGCTGATCTGATGAAAGCTTGTGACCTTTTCATCAGTAAACCTGGTGGTCTTTCATCTACAGAAGCCGCTGTCGTCAATATACCGCTTATCCATATATCACCGATACCGGGTTGTGAGACATATAATGCCAAATACTTTAAAGATCGTAAGATGAGTATCCTTGTGGAGGATCCTAAAGAGGAACTCATCGACAAACTAAAAACATTGGATAAAGATACGATCGCTATGATGATCGATGCTCAAAGACGCTATATCGATAAAGATAGCACCACGAAGATCTGTGATCTTATGGAAGCTACGATCACTTATTAAGTTTTGATCGTATCTATACATTTCTATCAATTAATTTGCACAGCTATTGCATAATATTAGCACATATAATAGTAAGATATTCCACGATCAAGATCGATGGCAAATTCTTCAAATCAACCTATGATCAAAAGGCTATGATGATCGGTATTCATACGATAGATCACGATCGTGTATTTACGTTTAGCCCAAAATAAAAGGGATACCCTTTAGGATATCCCTCTATTTAGTGAATTGACGTTAATTAGTCAGCGTCGTACTCTTTTTTAAGAGCTACTAAACGATGGTAACGTTTCTTCGCATCAGCTAATGTCTTGTCGAACATTTCATTAGCTTTTTCTTCACCCTTTAACTTGATCAATTGGTTATAACGGTTTTCCGCTAATAGGAATGGCTTGAATGCTTCCCAGTTAGGTTCCTTAGAATCGATCGTTAATGGATGTTCTTTACGTGGATCGAAGCGGTATAGTGTGACATAACCACATGCGACAGCTTCTTTCTCAACTACTTGATGTGTAGCTAAGCCCTTCTTGATACCATGCTCTGCACATGGGCAGTAAGCGATGATGAGTGATGGACCATTGTAGCTTTCAGCTTCTTTGATCGCATTGAGTGTTTGTTGGCGATTAGCACCCATCGAGATCGATGCGACATAGACATGACCATATGCCATAGCGATCTGACCGAGGTCTTTCTTCGATGTAGCTTTACCACCAGCAGCAAACTTAGCGATAGAAGATGCTTGTGATGACTTAGATGATTGACCACCTGTATTTGAATATACTTCGGTATCAAGGACTAAGACATTGACATTCATATCGTTAGCTAAGACATGGTCTAAGCCTCCATATCCGATATCATATGCCCAACCGTCACCACCGACGATCCAGACTGACTTAGATACTAAGTCTCTTTCATAGTCGAGCAATTCTTTGACAGCTTCATTTGAGCTAGCTTTGACTGCTTTGATGACATCGTCTTTGACAGCTCTTTGTGCATCACGATCATCACCACAAGCGATGTATCTTTCAAATACTTCCTTGCAATCACTGTCCATATTGTCTTCCATGATCTTTAGGATACGATGTTGCTTGTAGTTTTGAGCGATAGCCATACCGAAGCCATATTCAGCGTTGTCTTCAAATAATGAGTTAGCCCATGCAACACCTTCACCGTTCTTATCATTGACAAATGGTGATGATGGCGTACTTGAACAGTAGATCATTGAACAGCCAGTCGCGTTAGCTACTAACATATCACGACCGAATAATTGTGATACTAACTTGTAGTATGGTGTTTCACCACAACCTGGGCAAGCACCTGATACTTCAAAGTAAGGCATTAGGAATTGTGAACCCTTGACAGTATCTGTTGGGAAGTATTCTGTCTTGTAGTCAACTTCCTTGAATAGGTAATCAGCAAGTGGCTCTTGATCGAGTTTTTCATTGATGTCGACCATTTCAAGAGCTTTCTTACCGCCCTTACCTGGACATTCAGTAACACATAGACCACAACCAACACAGTTAGCTGGTGATACTTGGATACGGAACTTCATATTCTCGACGCCTTTGCCCATCGCTGGGATCGTCTTGAATTCCATTGGAGCATTAGCAACTTCTTCATCAGTTAATAAGAATGGTCTGATCGTAGCATGTGGACATACAAAGCTACAGAAGTTACATTGGATACAGTTGTCTGGATTCCATGTAGGAACTTGGACAGCGATCGTTCTCTTTTCGTTATAAGCGACGTTGTTTCTGATCGAACCATCTTCTAAGCCCCACTTTGTGAAGTTAGATACTGGTAGGTCATAACCTTCTAGTGAGTTGATACCTTCAACATGGATGTCGAAGTAATCATCACCAGTTGATTTACGTGCTGTGTCATATGGTAATTCAGCCCATGCTTGATCAACAGTGATCTCAACAAGACCTTCTTTACCTGAGTCGATAGCCTTGTAGTTGAGTTGGACGATCTCATCACCCTTCTTAGAGTATGACTTCTTAGCCATGTATTTCATAAGATCTAATGCTTTATCATAAGGCATGATCTGTTCATTTAAAGCGAAGAAAGCTGATTGTAAGATCGTATTAGTCCTTCTACCCATACCGATGCGTTGAGCGATCTCCGTCGCATCGATGATATAGAACTTCGCATGTTTCTTAGCTAAGCTAGCGAGTAATCTATTTGGTAAGTGTTCAACGATCTCATCCTTAGAGAATGTCGTATTTAATAAGAATGTACCACCGTCTTTTAGATTTCTGATCATGTCATATTTGAAGCAGTATGCATCAAGTGAACATGAGATGAAATCAGCATTGTCGATGTAGTATGTTGATCTGATTGGTGAAGGACCAAAACGCAAGTGTGATCTTGTGACACCACCAGCTTTTTTCGAGTCATATTGGAAATAAGCTTGAGCGTATTGATCAGTATTATCACCAATGATCTTGATCGATGACTTATTAGCGGAGACAGTACCATCTGAACCTAGACCATAGAATAAGCATGTCGTGTAGTCAGCATCGTTATGGAAGTTAGGATCAAGTGGTAAGCTTAGATGTGTGACATCATCTTCAACACCGATCGTGAACTCCTCTTTTGGTTCATCTTTCTTTAGTTCATCATAAACAGCCTTGATCTGGTTAGGAGCTGTATCACGTGAACTTAGACCATAACGACCACCGATGATCTTGATATCAGTATCTTTTAATACACTTAGGACATCTAAGTATAGAGGTTCTCTTGTACCTGATTCTTTTGTACGGTCAAGTACAGCGATCTTCTTAACCGTCTTAGGTAATACTTTTAAGAGATACTTAGCGCTGAATGGACGATATAGGTGGACTTTGATAAGACCGACTTTTTCACCCTTAGCGACTAATGTATCGATCGTCTCTTTGATCGTCTCAGTAACTGAACCCATCGCGATGATGATATTTTCAGCATCTTCAGCACCATAGTATGTGAATGGAGCATAGTGACGACCTGTATGTTCAGAGATCTTTTCCATGTAGTAGTTGACGATATCTGGGATCGCATCATAGTATCCGTTTTGTGCCTCTCTTGCCGCAAAGTAGATATCATCGTTTTCAGCACCACCTCTAGTTACTGGGTTTGTATGTGGGTTAAGTGCTTTTTCTTTGAAGCGTTTGACCGCATCCATATCGACAAGGCTCTTTAAGAACTCTTGATCCATGACTTCGATCTTTTGGATCTCATGTGATGTCCTGAAGCCATCGAAGAAGTGGATGAAAGGTAATGAACCTTTGATCGCTGCTAAGTGAGCAACACCAGCTAAGTCCATACATTCTTGGACTGAGTGTGATGCAAGCATGCAAGCGCCTGTTTGACGGCAAGCATAGATATCTTGGTGATCACCAAAGATCGATAATGCACGACCTGCTAAAGCTCTTGCAGCGACGTGGATGACACCTGGTAATAATTCACCAGCCATCTTGTAGATGTTTGGGATCATTAATAATAGACCTTGTGAAGCGGTAAATGTCGAAGCTAATGTACCACCTTGTAGAGCACCGTGGACAGCACCAGCAGCACCACCTTCAGATTGCATTTCAACGACTTTTACGACCTCGTCAAAAATGTTCTTTCTTCCCTGCGATGCCCAGCTATCGATCACTTCGGCCATCGGTGATGATGGAGTGATAGGATAGATACCGGCTACTTCAGTAAAGGCATACGCACAATGGGCAGTGGCATTATTACCATCCATTGAAATAAATGTTTTAGCCATAATTTCCTCCTAATTCCCTAATATTATAACTCAAGTCATCACTATATAAACAAGCTTTTTTACCTATTTATCACTTTTTTTAACAAGCCCAAATTTAGCTTACTAACTATATACTTCGATCAAGACTTCCCCATTCATAAGACCGATAAGATCTTCCCCATCTATCGCTTCACCTAAGGCATATAAAGCGCTGTTTTCGTGATATTCGCCATAGAAGAAGACGACATCACCCCATGGCGCATAATAAGCCAGTATGCCTGGACCACCGCTCGCCAAAGGCGCATCGCTTGTATCAAGTGTATTTTCCGGATAAAAGATCTTCTCATTATCACTATAATCTTCGATCATGACAGTGATCGGTAAAGCATCATATAACCCTTTAGCCGCTAGGCTATCATTTAGCTCATAGATGACTTCATGGTCATCCCAAGCGACCCTGATCTTTAAGCTATCGCTATTTTCCCTGATCATCGGATCATCTACCTTTAAAACGGTCTCTTCATTACTTTGACAACCAGCTAATAAGATACATAAACCCGTCAATAATATCTTCTTCATACGATACCTCCATATGCTTATCTTATAAATAATGTCTAGGGAAGTCTAATACTTATCGTGTATACTCGGTCATAGCTAAAATAGATGATGATGTTTAAACACGAAAAGATGAAGTCTATGTTAATATAGATCAAAGGAGATAAAGACCGTGAAAATACTAAAGACCATTATCATCGGCTTGATGTCATTAAGCTTAGTGGCTTGCTCAAATAATACAGCTACCACGACCACGACGCCAACACCAACACCGACCCCAACTAGTGAAACTAGGATCATCGAAGTAAAAGCTAGTTTTGAAGCGACGATCGATGATATCATCGTCGATAAAAACACCAACGAAAAGACGCTAGCGATCGTCAGTCAATTCCAATCGCCGTCGTTCTTTGTCGACCTAGCTGGTATCGATCTCAGCGAAGTCAATATCGGTGATCGCTATCTATTTAAGACCAATAAAGTACGCGTCGAGACGACACTTGATGAAGATGAGATCAAACTGTTTGATGATCCTGTCATCTATTTAGAGTTCTTCGATCTTAAAGTCACTTCGATCGAACCATCGACTAATACTGGCTTTACTAGTAACGACCTAGAAGTCGAATTCTTAAACTAGATCATCAATTCGCTATTAAGCAATATAAAAAGAGGATGTGATAAGTGATCAGCTTATTCATATCCTCTTTTGTTAATGCATTAATCCATGCCTTTAGAGATGACGATCTCAATGACTGTTGAGCCGGTATCGAAGTTACCTGATGAGAAGCTCTTACCGTTGACCTTGATCGATAGGACCGTACCAGCATTTGATGGATCGGCTTTTTCGGTGATATAGACATTTTCAAAATCGCCTAACATATAACCGATGATTCTTCTTGTGCTTTCGATCGATAGTGGATCGCCTTCATATTGCTTCTTGACGTTAGATACCCATGCCGTATCACCACTACTTTCGGTATTGCCACCACTTGCACCAGTTGATAGCTTACAGGTGATAGTCTTACCATTTGATGATACATAGCATCCAAATAAGACATCTTCAGCATATGTGGTCGATTGGGTCTCATTGAACTTTAGGTTGATATCAGCGCCCATATCGTTGACCTTTTTGACTAGTGCTTGCGCATCACTTAGGCTTGAATCATTGAAGTCATCTTCATCGATCTCATATCGTCCAAGTGACAGTGCATAGTGGACGCCTTGGGCGACGACGACTTCACCATTTGTATTATAAGCGACTGTTCCCTCATCCGCATCATCACTATAGACCGCTGAATCCTTATTAGCTTTGATGCCAAGGTCTTCAAGATGTGCAAGTAATGCGCTTTCCGATTCACCAGTATAGTCGTTGACGGTTACTTTCTTACTATTTGGATCGATACCTTGTGATACCGTGATCGTTAGGGTATCACCCTTTGCCAACATACCACCCTTGCTTGGTGATGAAGAGATGATAAGCCCTTCTTTAATGCTATCAGAATAAGCGTATTGCGTATTGAGTTTGAAGCCATTCTCACTAGCGTAGGTCTTAGCTTGGTCAACTGATTTATTCATTAGATCGGCGATCGTGATACCTTTACCTTTAGATACTGTGACACTGATCTCTGAGCCACCTTTTATCACTTCACCCTCTTTGATCGATTGCGACATGACCTTGCCTTGCGCTTGGCTATTAGAGAAGACATATTCGAATTTGACGTTGATACTGTAGCTTGATGCCCATTTTTGGATCTCATCAACAGACATCGTCGTCATATTTGGAACTTTGACTTCGATGAGGTCAGCATCGCCACCAGCTGATAAGGTAACTAAGATCGCTTCACTTCGCTTTACCCGTCCTGACTTATTGACGGCTAAAACATCATCCTTTTTATTCTCATCACCTTCGATGACCTTATATTCATAGGTGACATTGGTGAAACCATTCTCTTCAAAGTAGGCTTCGATCTTTTCTTTGTTATAACCTTCTTCAACGAAGTTTGGTAATTCAAAGGTCTTATCTGGATCTTGGCCTTTGGAGATGGTGATGACTAAGCCTGTATCGAGATTGATGACAGTGCCCTCTTTAGGATCTTGTTTGATGAAGTCACCTTTTTCGATCTTTTCATCATATACTTCCACAAAGCTTAGACCATTGGTGGTATCAAAGATATTTTGATACCATTCTCTTATCTCATCTTCTTTTAGACCACTGAGATCGATGACTTCGACTTCAGGGCTACTTCTGAAGATCGATTCAGTCGCTTTGACAGCGATCAAAGATCCTGAGACACCAACGATCAGTAGTAAGATCACCGACAAGCTGAGTAGTAGCTTATCAGAGACGATCATCTTGAATAATTTCTTCATATAGCCCTCCTTAGTCGACTATTAGGATAACTTCACCATCACTATTGGTCGTGATCTCGAAGTTATAGTTATTGATACTCATCGTATATGATGGTTCAGAGTAATCCGTTAATGGGATGAAATCGAAGTAATCACCATTGTCGATCGATAGATAGAGGACATATTCGCCCTTTTCGATCGTCTTGAGATCGATCCTTCCATCATAGAAGATGTTTTCATAGGTATTAGAATAGACGTTGTCGTTTCTATCGACGAGGTCTTCGTTGTAAGTACCATCGCCCATATCTAGTAAGTAGTAGTGATCTTCGGAGATCATGTAGATCTGATATTTCGTGGTCCTTGAATTTAGGAAGTCAGTATAGAAGATCCAACCATTACCATTTACATATAGATCTTGATCATCAAAGCTGACGACACTGTCATTGACACTAGCTCTTTGGGCTGGCTTTTCGATCTTGCTTAGCCATAAATCTGGGATACGATAATCCATCGGCAAGATATCAAGCTCGATCCGACCGTTGTAGCTAGTATTTGACGAGATGATCGTATTGAAGGTACCGGTACGTGTGAATGATGAATCCGTGATCGCAAATGGTTCTAGACCATCAACGCTGATCATGAGGTAGTAATTACCAGCATCGAGTTTACTTAAGTCGATCGTTGCACGATAACCGATATAGTCATAGACATGACCATCGTTATAATTTAGTGGCTCTTCATAGGTCTCTGTTTCAACCGACATGACTTCTTTATTAGTATCGGCATCATAGATGAGCACTTCATGAGTCGTTGGGCTTTCATAGTCATAGCCGATCGTGAAGGCCAGACCATCGATGCGCATCGTTTGATCATTAGTGGTGATCCTATTGACGATACTCTTATTGGTACCAGTGACATCAGGTCTTTCATCTGGTCTATCATCAGGTCTTTCGTTATAGTCACCATCATTGACCATCGTGATCGCTTCACTGTCGATATAGATGACCGATTCATCAAAGTCATATGGATAGACATCATTGACGAGCCTTGTTGGTCCATCACCAACGCCTTGCCCTTTATAGGTTATGATGACTTCACCATCTTCGATCGGGTTTGGACTTTGAACGATCGTCTGACCACCGCTTTGACCTAAAACGATGACGGTAAAACACTCTTGATAATATGGACCATAGGCAGAAGAGAAGTAGAAGGTACCATCTTCACCATAGAATTCAGCATTGAATTCACTGACGACACCTAGGTCATACTTATTGTAGTCCTTTAAGCCGCTTTCCTTATCGATCTCATAAGCGATCGCCGCGATGCTCATGCCCCAATAAGGATCTGATGCATACTTGACATTGAAACCTGATCCTTTATTACCGACGTGACTGCCAAAGAACATCGAACTATAGATATCCGTATATCTCCTTAAGTTATAACCGGCATGTTCATTGACGGCTTGGGCGATCGATGGGAAACTCGATGCTTGGTTAGGATCAGAGTCGATCGCATTCCAACCAAAGAGGTTATTCCGATTGATCGCAAAACTAGATGTACCCCAGGCACTTTCATGAGCGGCCATCGCATATAGTAATAAGGCATTGATACCATATTCCTCTTGCGCTTCGATGAAGGTATCACCTTCATCTTCCATCTTGGATGTACGGGCTGTACCAGCGATCGCATAGAATGCTTCATCTAATTCAGCGCCGGTGATATTGGTCTCACTCCTTAAAGGCAGATATTGATAGTAAGGATAATAAGTGAGGGCATATTCTGTTTCTTGCGAGTCGTAATAGAAGATATGGCCAGTTGAAGAATAATAACGGGTATTAGCCATAAAGCCCTCTGGTGATGGTCCTAATACTAAGGTATATTCTGAATCATAACCATTGTTGTTAGGATAAGCATAGTGATGTCTAAAGATCAGTTCATCATCGACGATCGTATAGTAGTTACGTCTTAAGGTGATCCGATAGACATTTTCGTTATAATAACCACTCGCATTACCACCAAGATAGATCGGTAGTTCTTCATCTAAGAATTTATCTGGCACAAGGTCGGTGTATTCAAGATCAGTATAACCTTCAAAACCGTTGATGGTCACTTGGATCATCCCATTGCCATTGCCGAGATATCTTTCCGTCGCTTCGTATTTCATCTCATAGTGGGCAGCGATATAGGTCTGCTTATAGTAGATGTCATAAGTCGATGGATGCTCGTAGATATTCATTGTTACTCTACCACCGCGATATGGATAGCTATAGGCATTACCGCTGTTCATCGCTATGATCATCGTCGGTGACTTTCCATTGTAGTCTCTGACGACATAGTCATCATCTTCACGCATCTCTTCAAGCGCATCGCTATATGACCTGTGACAGCTTACCATCTCAAAGTCACCATCATCAGTGATATGTGATACTTCATATTCACCAATTTCACAATAGAAGTCATAGTAATCATTACCTATAGCACTTACTTCTTGCACATTGATCGAGATGATGGTCGTCATCATCAAGAGGATCATAAATAAATTCAGTATCTTCTTCATCAGTTCATCTCCGTTTCTATCGATAACCAGTTGTCACTATTTGAGAACTTCAAACGGAGCGTACCGGAGTAGCTGATCCCTGCATCATGAGGGCTGTACATCTCAAAGAATAGAGCCCCATGATCACCTTCTGAAACAGTTCGTGACATAAAGTTATTTATCTTCATCGACATGATCGATGCATCTAAAGCGTGGATCTCTTCATTTGATCCACTTGGCACAAAGACGGCATCTTCTAAGGTCAATGATTCATCATTTAATTCGATGACATCTAAGACAAAGGCATAGATCTGGACTGTCGATGGATATGTATATGTACTGCCATCTTGGACTAAGGAAGTCTCGATATAGGCATTAGATACACTGATCACATAGTCATCAGTCGAGATCGGACTATCGGTACCTGTTGAATACTTGAGTTCATTTGGATCACCGATATTCTTGTTTAAGTCGATCTTTAATTGCGCTTTGCTGACCGCATCATAGATCGTCAAGCTTTCCTTTTCTTTGTCTTCGATCGGGATAAAGACGGTGAAGGTATCAGTCGTCTTGTCACTGGTCAATGTGTAGTCGACACCTTTTGCCCCGACATAATAGCCAACACTGTCTAAGGCATCGATATACTTTTGATAATCATTGACTTCGACCGTCTTTTCATCGGTATATAGTGAGCCAAGGGAATAGTTGATCGCTTCACTGTCACCGACTTTGATATCGACTAAGGCAAAATTGAAGTCGACATCTTCGATCTTGAAGACCTCATAGTCGACAAGTTCGATGGTGAATTCATCATAGACCTCTGTCGGCTCGGAGATGATCGGATCTGGTGTCTTGGTCGGTTCTTCATTATTGAACATGCTTAAGATCCACATCGTCAATAAGACGATGATCCCGACGATCAAGATAAAGCCAGCGATCAAGATGATGACACGAGATATCTTAACTTTTCTCATTACTCTTCCCCCTTCTCTAATTCTTTTAGGCGATTTTCGGCGATGATCAGATCATTCAAGCGATCAACGGACAAAATAGCCGCGATAGGCTCATTGTTTTTGATCACGATCTTGATGTCATCGCCATGTAGTTCCGATATGATCTTGGCCGCTTTGCCTTGGTTTAGATTCGATATCGAAACGAGCGAGTCCAATGTAACTTCTAAAGCACACTTTTTCATGACAAATTTAACTCCATAATTAGTATACAATTTATCGATAAATTTATCAATGTTTTTATATATAAATTTATAGATAAATTTACTGATATTTTTGTCGTGAATTTAAGTGTGCTTTTCTAATTAAGATTTATTATTTTATTTTACTATCGGTTTTTTTGATCTTCTAGGTTGTGGATCATATAGTTATAAGAGTCTCTGCACATCTCATCGATCCCTAGTTCTACTTCAAAGCCCAATAGTTCTTTCGCCTTTTGAGTATCAGCGTAGCTTGTTGCGATATCACCAGGTCTTCTATCGTGGATCTCATATTTTAATGTTTTACCACAGGCTTTCTCATAAGCGTGTAGTACTTCAAGGACACTATAGCCCTTACCTGAGCCGACATTGATCACTTCTGCCCCTTTGTGCTTGCATGCATATTCAACGGCTTTTAAGTGGGCTTTAGCTAAGTCAACGACATGGATGTAATCTCTGACACCAGTACCATCGATCGTATCATAATCATCACCAAAGACGTTGAGATGATCAAGTTCACCAGTAGCGACCTTAGCGATATATGGGACTAGGTTATTAGGGATGCCCTTTGGATCTTCCCCTAATAGACCACTTGGGTGAGCGCCGATCGGATTGAAGTAGCGCAAGTTGACAACGCTGATATCCTTATTCGCCAAGGCGAAGTCACTTAAGATGATCTCATTGAACTTCTTGGTCGTGCCATAAGGGTTAGTGGTATCACCTTGACCATATTCCTCTTTGAATGGGACTTCAAAGTTATCACCATAGACTGTGGCACTACTTGAGAAGACGATATTGTCGACATGGTATTTATCCATCATCTCATAGAGGTTGATCGATCCGGAAATGTTGTTTTTGTAATAGGTAAGTGGGATCCTAACTGATTCACCGACGGCTTTATAACCAGCGAAGTGGATGATCGCTTCAAAGTGATTCTCTTTAAAAGCTCTTTCTAATCCTTCACGGTCTAAGATATCGACCTCATAGAATTTAGGTCTGACACCTGTCAGCTTTTCGATCCGGTCTAAAACGTCGATATTGGCGTTATAGAGATTGTCTAAGATGATGACCTCATGACCGCTTTGGATGAGTTCAACGACTGTATGGGAGCCGATATAGCCCATACCACCTGTTACTAAGATCTGCATAATTTTCCCCCTTTTAGAATAATCTTAAGATATCTTGGAACGTCACAAAGACGAATAATCCTAATATGATGAATAAGCTGATATACATGAGGATATTGATCGCTTTTTCACTTAGTGGTCGTCTGATGATCGCCTCGATCAGTAGGATAAGTACTCGACCTCCATCTAAGATCGGTAAAGGCAAGGCATTAAAGATACCGACATTTAGCGATATAAGCGCGACAAGTAAAAGATATGACTCAAAGCCTTGGGATACCGCTTGTTCGGTTACAGTGAAGACACCGATCGGACCACTTAGGTTTTCTAAGCCTTGGCCGACAAATAACTGCCCTAAAGCCATAAAGATCGTCCGTGTTGCATAGGCCAAATAATCAAAACCATATATCCAACAGTTGAAGAAGTTGACATCGACCACCTGTGTCTCATCAGCGTAGATACCGAATTGGACCGCATCGACTTCAGCGACATATTCCTTCTTCATCGAGGTCTCATACGTTTGCCCATCTCTTTCATAGACGACCGTTAAGACATCTTCATCATGACCTTGGGTAAAGGTGATGAAGTCTTCAAACGTCTCAGGACTATAGCTGATATTGAGCTCATCATAGCGTACTTCTAATATCTCATCACCAGCTTGAAGACCTGCTCTTTCAGCAGGACTATTCGCCATGACTTCCCCAACTCTGGCATCAGGCGCGATCGCATAGCTACCATTATAGAGGATGATCATTGAACAGATGACTAAAGCCAAGATGCAATTCATGAAGATACCGGCCATCATGATGATGATCCGCTTCCACTTAGCGATACCTGGTAAAGTCCTTTCATAAGGGATATCCGTTGTATCGACCTTGGTCTCAAGGTCATTATCGGTATCACCAGCCATTGCGACAAAGCCACCAAAAGGCAAAGCCCTTAAAGACACCTCGGTCTCTTTACCTTTATGCGACCAGATCTTTGGCCCCATCCCGATCGAAAACTCTTGGCAATAAACGCCGAAGATCTTCGCAGCGATGAGATGACCAAACTCATGGATGATGATGATCACCGATAGTAATATGACAAATAAAATAATCGTTAAAATAAGCGACATCTATAATCTTCCTTTCAACTTTATAAGTATACCCTAGCTTTGAAAACTTTTAAATATCTCGCTTTCAATACTTTCAGTATCTAGACCATATCTTCTTTCAACATCTTTAGTATCACCTTGCGCGATAAAGGCATCGGGATAGCCAAAGTGTAAGACCTTTTTTGTGATCTTATTTTGAACTAATGATTGATCAACAGTATCCTTTAAGCCACCGACCAGTGTCTCATCTTCGATGGTGACGATCATGTCATGACTTTGGATAAGCGCTAAGATCGTCTTTTCATCAAAAGGTTTAAGATATGATACATTGATGATACTAGGATCGATATTGTGATCAACTTTTAGCTTATCAGCTACCTCTTTAGCTCTAGCTACCATCTTACCGATCGCGATGATAAGGATATCTGAACCTTTATTTATGATCTCCGCTTTTTTAGCTTTTAAGCGTTTGGTCTGATCTTTAATATCAAAATGATAAGCTTCTTGACCTCTTGGATATCTGATCACCACCGGTCCATCGAGATCTTCGATCGCCACTTTGAGCATATCCTCGAGTTCTTGATAGTCCTTAGGGGCTAAGATCGTGATATCAGGGACGACCTTTAAAAAGCCAAGGTCATATAAACCATTATGGGTCTCACCATCTTTACCGACAAGACCTGCCCGATCTAAACAGATGACGACATGGGTGCCTTGTAAGGCGATATCGTGGATGAGTTGATCATAAGCCCTTTGTAAGAATGATGAATAGATGGCGACCACCGGTATCATCCCACCGACCGCTAAGCCACTGGCCATCGTGAGGGCGTGTTGTTCAGCGATCTGGACATCGAAAAAGCGCTCAGGGAATTTCTCTTTAAAATATGTCAAACCTGTACCTGAAGTCATCGCTGCCGTGATCGCGACGATCTTGTCGTTGGTAGCAGCTAATTCAGCGAGCTTTTTGCCAAAGATACTGGAATAATCATCGCTCTTACTTTTGACTACCCCTTTATCAAGATCAAATGGTGATACCCCATGATAAAGATCAGGGTTTTCTTCGGCTGGCTTATAGCCTTTGCCTTTTTTTGTCAAGCAATGGATGAGGACTGGCCCTTTGAGATCTCTAGCACGATATAACATCGATTCCAGTTTATCGAGATCATGACCATCGACCGGTCCTAAATATGTAAAGCCCATATCCTCGAATAACATATTCGGGATGAACAGTTGTTTCAAAGTATGTTTGATCCGTCTTACTACTTTGACGATCCACTCACCGATATAAGGAATCTTTAAGACGAATTTTTTGATGATGCGGTTAGAATTGGTATAAAGCGGTTTAGTTCTGGCTTTAGATAAAGCTTGGGCTAAGCCACCATCGGTCTTTTCGATACTCATCTCGTTGTCATTCAAGATGACGATGATATCAGTCTTACTGCTGGCGGCGTCAGCTAAGGCTTCAAAAGCCATCCCTGCCGTCATCGAGCCATCACCGATCACGGCGACGATCCGGTTTTTCTCATGCCTTAGATCACGCGCTCTGGCTAGACCTAAAGCCGCTGAGATCGAAGTTGAGCTATGGCCAGTATCAAAGACATCGTATTCTGATTCCCGTCTTTTAGGAAAGCCTGATAGACCGTCGAGCTCTCTTAAGGTATCCATCTGATCTTTTCTTCCGGTCAAGATCTTATGGACATAGGTCTGATGACCGACATCGAAGATGATCTTATCGATCGGCGTATTAAAGACCGTGTGGATGGCGATCGTCAGTTCGACCACGCCTAAATTAGAAGAAAGGTGGCCTCCCTTCTTAGCGACATCTTGTAGTAATTCTTCTCTCAATTCATCAGCCAGCTTTTTTTGATCAGCTATCGATAGCTTACGGACATCAGCTGGTGAATCGATCTTATCTAATATCTTCATTTATATAACTATAAACTAAATCACACGCATGATGATATGCTTGATCAATGTCATTTATATCGACTTCTTTTTTATAATAAGCATCTTTTAATACTCTTAAGATCATCTCTTCGATCTTTAAAAAACTGATCTTATCATTTAAAAATAAGGATACTGCTGTATCATTGGCCCCATTTAAATAGGCTGCTAGATTACCACCTAACTTTCCTACCGCTTTAGCGATCTTTACAAGTGGGAAACGATCATCATCAAGTGGTAAAAAGGTCAGTGGTGATCTTAATAAGTCTAAGGTCTTAGCACCATCAAATGCTTGATGTTTATCAAATAATGCATAACTTATCGGTAAGCGCATATCTGGCTCACTTAGTTGTGCTAAGATCGAGGCATCACTAAATTCAACTAATGAATGGACGATGCTTTCCTTGTGGATGACGACATCGATCTTGTCAAAGTCGATATCGAATAAGTGATGGGCTTCGATGACTTCAAAGCCCTTATTCATCATCGTCGCTGAATCGATCGTGATCTTAGCGCCCATCGACCATGTTGGATGAGCTAAAGCCTCGGCTTTAGTGACATTTATAAGTTCATTTCGTTTCTTATCGCGAAAAGCGCCACCGCTTGCTGTGATGATGAGCCTTTTGATCTCATCGTGATCTGAACCTTTTAAGGCTTGATAGATAGCTGAGTGTTCTGAATCGATCGGATATAGCTTAGCGCCAGTCTTTTGCATCATCGCTTTGATGATGTCACCACCGACGACCAAGCTCTCCTTATTAGCTAAAGCGACATCTTTACCTTCTGATATGGCCTTATAGGTCGGTTTAAAACCGACATAGCCGACTAAGGCATTGATGACTAGGTCATATTCAACAGCTTCCATCATCTTTAAGATGCCATCATCACCATCAAAAAAGTTGATCTCAGGATAGCGATCATAAAAACCACTAGCATCCTTCATATAGACGGCTTTGATATTTTGATCTTTTAGTAGCTCATCTAATATGTCGCTATGTTCATAGACCGATACAGCGACTAAGACGATATCATCCTGACCTTTTAAGATATCGATCGTCTGTTTACCGATCGAGCCACTAGCGCCAAGTAAGATCGCTCTTCTCATAGAAACATCTCACCCATCGAGACACAGAAGATCAAACAGAATAAGAGCGAATCGACACGGTCTAAGACACCACCGTGTCCTGGTATCAAAGAACCGAAGTCCTTAACGCCATAATTGCGCTTGATCAAACTAAATGATAGGTCACCGATCTGTGATACGATCGGTAAGACTAATGACATGATCAAAAAATATGGGAAGAACGCTTCTTTTAAAAAGAAGAAAGCGAATATCCCTGATAATAAAGCGCCGAAAAACCAACCACCGATCGCTCCTTCTACGGTCTTCTTCGGTGATACCCTTTCATTGAGCTTGTGTTTTCCAAATAACATGCCAGTAAATAAAGCGGCGATATCACAACCAAAGCTCGCGATAAGGACATAGATCATCATAAGGCTACCGTTATCGCGATCATACATCCGTAAGATCGAGTAAGCGGCGATCCCTAAGATCACACTCATCATAAAGACGGCAGCGATATCATCTAAGGTGATATCGGCAAATAAGATAGCGATAAAAAAGAGGTAGATGATATAGAAGATCGTGAGACCGACTTGCATGTGCGGCAAGACATTGATGGCCAAGATATATAGGACCATCGATATATAAAGGAGCACATTTAAGCGCTTTTCACGGATACTACAAAACTCATAACAAGCGATCAAGACGATCGCTGCTACTAAGATATCAGTAAAGATCCCACCTAATAGTAAAGTCGGGATACAGATCGCTGCTAAGATAACAGCACTAATCACTCGCGTTTTCATCTAAGCCTCCAAAACGGCGATGACGCCCTTTATATTCCTCGATACATTTATCGAATTCTTCCCTAGTAAAATCTGGCCATAGTGTATCGGTAAAGATAAGTTCACTATAAGCGATCTGCCACAAAAGGAAATTCGAGATCCGCTTTTCACCACTGGTACGGATCATCAGATCGACATCAGGCATGCCTTTAGTGAAAAGAAGATCACTGAATTTTTCTTCATCAAGATCATCTTCTCTTCCTTCTTTTACTTCCTTGGCATATTCCTTACAAGCCCTGATGATCTCATCACGAGAACCATAGTTGACCGCAAAAGCTAAGACCATGCCTTTATTGTCTTTGGTCTTTAAGATGGCATCTTTAAAGATGTCTCTAGCGACTGCTGGGATCCTATCCATCTCACCTAACATCATGACCTTGATGTCATTTTCCATCAGCTCTTTTAAGTAAGCGGCAAAGAAGATCTTTGGTAAAGACATGATATAATCGACCTCATCCTGTGGCCTTTTCCAATTTTCGGTCGAAAATGCATAAAGCGTCAAGTATTTGACGCCTTTGGCACTGGCATGGATCGCGATATCACGGACTCTTTGGACCCCGATGTAGTGTCCTTCATAGCGCAATTTGCCCTTGGCTTTCGCCCAACGGCCATTACCGTCCATGATGATCGCTACATGCTTCAAAGTAGTATCTGTCATACTAGATCGTCATGATCTCTTTTTCTTTTTTACTAGCGATCGCGTCGATGTCTTTGATGTATTTGTCAGTATCCTTTTGAACTTGGTCTAATAGATCCTTTTGCGTATCCTCAGGGATCGTCTTGTCCTTTTTGAGTTGATCATTCATCTCACGGCGGACATTGCGGATCTGGACCTTAGCTTCTTCGGCGAATTTTGAGACTTCCTTGCAATATTGTTTACGTGTCTCTTCTGTGAGTTGAGGAACGGTGATCCTTACAACGGTGCCGTCATTGCTTGGCGGAAGACCAAGATCGGATTTATTGATCGCCTTTTCGATGTCCTTTAAACTTGAAGCGTCATAAGGCTTGATAACTAAAGTCTTACCCTCAGCAACTGAGATCGAAGCCATTTGGTTGATCGGTGTCATAGCCCCATAGTATTCTACCTCGATGTGATCTAATAACATCGGGTTAGCCCTACCAGTCCTGACACTTGTCAAGCGGCTTTCAAATTGGTCGATGACCTTGCTCATCTTGTCTGAGCATGTGTTGATAATATCTTCAAACATATTGATAGTTCTCCTTTTATCTAATTATAGTACCAATCGAGCTATCATTTATAGCTTTTTTGATATTTCCTTTTTGATTCATATTGAAGACTAGGCATTCTTTTCGATATTCCTTAGCCATCGCTGCAGCTGTGAGATCGATGACCTTCAAGCCCTTCTCTAATAGTTCATCATAGCTGATCTCTTGGTATTTCTTAGCGTCTTTATTGATACTAGGATCACTATCATAGACGCCATCGGTGCCGTTTTTGGCCATCAAGATGACATCACACTTGTTTTCGATCGCCCTTAAGACGGCTGTTGAATCAGTGGAGAAATAAGGTTGTGATACACCGCCACCGAAGATCGTGACGATCCCTTCACTTAGATAATTCCGTGACTTGATCGGATCGTATTTCTTACATCCTTCGATATCTAAAGCGCTTAAAGCTTTGGCTTTGACATGATGATCTAATAAAACGTTCTCTAAAGCGATCGCATTCATGACCGTTGACATCATGCCCATCTTGTCGGCTGCGATACGATCAAAACCTAATTCTTCAAAGATCCTGCCTCTGATGAGATTACCACCACCGACGACGATCGCGACACTGACACCACTAGCGACGATGTCCTTGATCTCTTCGGCTAGGCCTTCTAAATATTCTGGATCATAGATGCCCTTGCCATTACCAAGAGCTTCACCACTGAGTTTGAGTAAGACTCGTTTGTACATTTTTGCCTCCTAAAAATAAAGGGGAAAAGAACTTTTCCCCCTTGATCTTTCGATTATATTAACCGATCTGCTTAGCAACTTCTTCGGCAAAGTTCTCTTCTCTTTTCTCAAGACCTTCACCGACTAAGTATCTGACAAATGTCGTAACTTCGGTGTTGTGTTCTTTGAGATATTGACCACACTTCTTATCTGGTTCTAAGAAGTATACTTGATCAACTAAGCACATATCTTGTAAGTTCTTTGAGACCTTACCTTCGATGATACCAGCTAAGACCTTTTCTGGCTTGCTAGCAAGTGCTGGATCGTTTTTGACGATCTCGGTTTGGATCTGTCTTTCATGTGCGACGACATCTTCAGGCATATCATTGCGTGAAACATATGTCGGTGCCATCGATGCGATCTGCATAGCCATATGCTTAGCTACTTCTTCATCGCTTGAACCCTTTAGTACTAAGCAAACACTGATACTACCACCATTGTGCATATATGTACCGAAGGTATCACTGTCACCCTTTTCAAGGATCGTGAAGCGACGTAGTGTGATCTTTTCACCGATCGTTGAGATCGCTTCGATGAATAGATCATTCAATGTCTTACCATCGACTGTTAAAGCTAAAGCTTCTTCATTGGTCTTGGCATCGCTATTTAAGATCGTATTAGCTGTCATATCTAATAACTTTAAGAAGTGATCATTCTTAGATACGAAGTCAGTCTCAGTATTGATCTCGACGACACATGCCTTATTACCGTTTGTGACGACTTTAGATAGACCTTCAGCAGCAATACGTGATTCTTTCTTAGCTGCCTTAGCGATACCCTTTTCTCTTAACCAGTCGATCGCTTTTTCGATGTCGCCATCGCATTCAGTCAAGGCTTTCTTGCAATCCATCATACCAGCGCCGGTACGTTCTCTAAGATCTTTTACTTGTTGAGCTGTGATCGCCATTATTCTTCTCCTTTTTCTTCTGTTGCAGTAGCTTCTGCTTCTGGTTGTGCTTCTGCTTTTACCTCTTCTTTAACTTCTTCTTTTGGTTCTTCTTTTTTACCGATGAAGCGTTTTTCTGAGTTGAAACGGCGTTGACCGTTATTTCTTTGACGTTTTTCTTCGTTTCTTTGGCGACGGCGTTTTTCTTGTTCTTCAGCGTGTTTTTCAACATTGATGATGACATCTTCCATCGTGATGTCTTGGACATCGTCACCTTCTTGGTAAGCATCTTGTAAGATACCACCCTTTGTTTCGATGATCGCATCAGCTAATAATGACATCATGAGCTTGATCGATTTGATCGCATCGTCATTAGCTGGGATCGCATAGTCTAGTTTATTAGGATCGCAATTGGTATCACATAGGCCAAATACAGGGATACCTAACTTACGAGCTTCTAATACCGCATTGTATTCTTCCGTTGGGTCAACTACGACTAGGGCATCAGGAAGTTTCTTCATCTCTTTGATACCACCTAAGAAGTTTTCAAGTCTAGCTGCTTCCTTACGGATCTGCGCGATCTCTTTTTTAGGATAGACGTTGATCGTACCTGAATTCTCTAATTCTTCGATCTCAAGTAGACGTTTGATACGTTTTTGGATCGTGCGGAAGTTAGTTAATGTACCACCTAACCATCTTTGGTTGACATAGAAGCTACCACTTCTTAGTGCTTCATCTAAGATGATCTGTTGAGCTTGTTTCTTTGTACCGACAAAGAGTACTTTACCGCCCTTTTCAGCGATCTCTTTCATCTTGTCATAAGCAACTTGGACTTTGTCTAGTGTCTTTTCCAAATTGATGATGTAGATACCATTCTTCGCTGTGTAGATGAATGGTTTACATTTTGGGTCCCATCTTCTAGTTTGATGACCGAAGTGGACACCGTTTTCTAGAAGCTTGCGCATCGTTACTAATTGTGTCAATTTAATATTCCTCTCTTTCCGTTACTCCGCCACTATTTCGAACACCGATGACCACATAGGCACGGAATCGGTGCATCCATAGTGTGTGTATTCGCGCTAAAGCGCTTATGTATTATAGCAAAACCATCGCCTGTTTCAAATAGGAAATGCCTATTTTAGTGGCGATGGTCGCATATTTTATCTGATATCGATATCAAATGGCTTGTCGATGTCCTCACCGACGTATTTGCCATCCTTCTTTCTTTGTCTTACACACTCCGAAAGGAGATATTCGATCTGCCCGTTGATCGAGCGAAAATCATCTTCAGCCCAAGCAGCGATCTGATCATACAGCTTAGCTGATAGACGAAGTGGCACTTGTTTTTTTTCGGCCATCAATACAGTGATCCTGAATTGACGATCGGTTGAGCATCTTTATTGCCACATAAGACGACAAGTAAGTTTGATACCATCGCTGCCTTGCGTTCATCATCAAGATCGACGATCTTCTCTTCACTCAACTTCTCTAAGGCCATCTGGACCATACCGACTGCACCATCGACGATCATCTTACGAGCATCGATGATCGCTGATGCCTGTTGTCTTTGTAACATCGCTGCCGCGATCTCTGGCGCATAAGCTAGATAGGTGATCCTAGCATCGATGACTTCGATCCCGGCATCATTGACGCTATCTTGGATCTTCTCTTTGATCCTTTGGGCGACAACGGTACTTGAGCCCCGTAAACTGCCATCATCAGCCTTACCATCACCAGTGGTATCGATATTCTCCGCGACATCATATGGATAGATCCTGACGATATCCCTTAAAGCGGTATCACACATCAAGGACAAGAATTCCTTGTAGTTATCGACATTGAAGACCGCTTTAGCGGTATCGACGACACGCCAAGTGACCGCGATCCCGATCTCGACTGGATTGCCTAAGACATCATTGATCTTTTGGCGGGCGTTGTTTAAAGTCATGACCTTAAGTGAGATCCGATTTCCTGTCGTTTCGATATCGATACTTTGATTGCCTAAGACCTGTGATAGTGATTTGCCATTTTTGACATCACCACTTTGCGACAAAGATGTATTCTTAGCTGGATTTAAAGCTGTACAAAATGGATTGACATAAAAGAAGCCTGGACCTTTTAATGTCCCGACATAATCACCGAATAAGGTAAGCACTAAAGCCTCTTGTGGTCTCAAGACCTTAAGTCCGGCATACATAATGATCGTGACCACAAAGACGATCATCGATAAGATCGATAAAAAGATGCTATCACTAACTATCGCATAAACAAAAGCCGCGATCGATAATAGCGTCAAGATGATCAATCCCAAAAGCATTACCATCCCATATTTTCTACCTTCTAGTACTTTCTCTTGCATAAACACCTCCATTTGATATCTATATGATATCATTTTAATATCAGGTGTCAATAAGCAAAGTTAATTCCCTAATCTTTCAGCGATCGCTGGGATGAGCTGTTGTTTGCGGGACATGATATGGTGATCATAGCCAGAGTGCTCATCAAAGGTGGTCTCGATGATATCAGGCATGATATTAGCTAATTTGCCATAATACAAAAACATCGTCCCTTCCGCTAAGACGTGGGTGAACATCATGACGATAAGATCTAGATCACGGTCTTTAGCTGTATCTTCTAATGCCTTGGTGAATTCCTTAAGGCGAAGTTGGATATCTTCATAGTCTTGATAGTTGGTCTGGCCAACAGCGATATGGTTATCTTTGAAGTGATATTGTTTTAGGTCACTGGTCAAAAGTTCTTTGACATCACCATCTTTGAGATTGACCGATGAAGCTAAAAATTCCTTGGCATACTCATCAAGATCGACACGAGCGATCGCACTTAAGGCTTTAGCGGCACTGATGTCTTTTGGCGTCGTGGTCTCAGAGTGGAAGTATAAGGTATCTGATATGATCGCACTTAACATCATCCCAGCGACTTTTCTATCTGGCACAAGACCATTCTCTAAATACAAGCTATAGATGATCGTCGATGTACAACCACAACACTCATTACGATAGTAGATCGGTCGATCAGTCTCGATATTGCCGATGTGGTGATGATCGATGATCTCCTTGATCTCCGCTTTATCGATATTGTCGATCGTTTGCACCTTGGAGCTGTGATCGACCAAGATGAATTTCTTCTTTGGATATCTAAATAAGTGGAAGCGCGATAAAGAAGCGACGACCATGCCCTTATCATCGATGATCGGATAGGCACGAAAGCGCGTATTGGCGACCTTAGTGGCGACATCATCAGCGTATTCATCGATACTGTAGGTGATCGGGTCAGTAGTCATGATAAGGCTTAACGGGATCGTCTCATAGATGATACGGATCATCTCAAGTGGTGACAAACTCGATGAGATGATGGCAACATCTTCTTTTTTAGCTAATTCAATGATCTCTTCACTTGGCAACTTACCAAAGCCGATGATGATGACCATCGCTTTAGCTTCGATCGTCTTTCTTTGGACTTCGATATTATCAGTGACGATCGCGATCGTATCCTTGATCTTTTCCATCTGCTCTTCGATCGAGGTCTTAGTGACCATATTGATAAGACCATTCGATAGACGCTTGGTGTCATTTAAGATCGTGCCCTTTAAGTCACTGGCGAGGTTTTTCGTCGTTGTATAGCGCATATATTCTTGCCGCTTACTGTGATCAGCTAATCGTAAGCTCGCAAGATCGCCCATCGATACGATGCCTTTAAAGATGCCCTTATCATCGACGACAAAAAGGGTCTTGGTGTTGGTGTTGAGGACTTTTTGATAAGCCTCATTACAGGTCGCATCTTCCTTTATAAAGACCGGTACATCGAGTTTGATGTCTTTTAAAGTGGTCCTTGCATCATTTAAGATAAGTGGTGCTTCGACATCAAAAAAACGCGTCGCAAATTTCGTCTCTTCATTCAATGTTCCAAGACGACAAGCGATCGCGTCATATCCTAGACGCTTTTTGAGTTCAGCATAAGCGTAGCTGCTGGCGATCGAATCCGTATCCGGATTCTTATGCCCTATGACATATAATCTCTCTTCCATGTATCAATTATACACGAACTAGCGATGCGGATGGGCTTTTTTGATCGTTTCCTTTAAGCGTTCAGTGGTGAGATGGGTGTAGATCTGAGTGGTCGATAGGTTCTCATGCCCTAATAGCTCTTGGACGACCCTAAGATCAGCTCCATTATCTAAAAGATGAGTGGCAAAAGAATGCCTTAAACTATGGGGATGGACATTGCCTTTTAGACCTGCTTGTTTACTTCTTTTAGCTAGGATATCTTCGATCGACCTTGTCGATATCCTACCCCCTCTTTTATTGATGAATAAAGCGACCTCATCTTTTTTGAAAAGATCACGATATCCATATATATAATCGATCAATAATTCCTTTAAACGAGAGTAAAACGGTACGATCCGCTCTTTATCCCCTTTACCGGTGACCCTTAAGATCATACTATCAAGATCGATATCATCGATATCGATATTAGCGCATTCCGATACCCGTAGGCCACAAGCGTAGATCATCTCTAAGATCGTCCGATCCCTGAGGTCGATCGGATCATCGAGATCAAAGACGGCAAGTAACCTTTCGATCTCATCGAAGCTCAAGACATCCGGTAAGCTCTTTTTGATCTTGGTCCCTTTATAGCTTTTAAATGGATCATCCTCACTTATCCCCATCATATTCAAATAGCGATAAAAGGAGCGCAAAGCTGATATCGCCCTTTGAAAACTACGATCAGAGATGATACCTTTTGTGAGCTTGCCACTCCTTAAGACCTCGATATAATCAAAGACCACCGCTTTATCGACCTTGTCAAGATCTAATTCTCTATCCTTTAAAAAAGCCAAAAAGCGTCCGATATCGCGCCTATAGGCACTACTTGTATGGACGCTTCCACTTTTGGTCTGTTTTAAATAGCTGATATAGCTATCTAAGATCTCATCCATCGATAACATCTTTATACCTTTCGATATTTTCTAAAGCTACCCTTACAAAGACCTCGCGTTTGTCTTTTTTAGTATAAGGGGCATCTGTTTTAAAGATCCCGAAATTAGCATTCATCGGGACTAGTTTATCGATAGCTGGATCAGAGATGTAATTAGCCATCGCACCGATCATCGTATCAGCCTTGAGGTCAGTGATATCTTTGTCGTTTAGATACTGATACATCGCTAAAGCCCCATAAAGGCCACTGGCAGCACTTTCGACATAGCCCTCAACACCAGCGATCTGGCCGACGATGAAGGTGTTAGGATATTTGATGAATTGATAGTGTTTATTGATGGTCCTTGGTGCATTGATATAGGTATTACGATGCATGACCCCATAGCGAACGATCTTAGCATTTTTTAAAGCCGGGATCTTACTTAAGACCTCCTTTTGGGCTCCATAAGTTAAATGCGTTTGGAAGCCGACGATATTGTAAAGCGACTTGATCGCATTATCTTGGCGTAATTGAACGACGGCATATGGTCTTTTGCCATCATGTTCTAGACCGACTGGTTTCATCGGTCCGAATAATAAGGTGTCACGACCTCTTTTCGCCATCACCTCAAAAGGCATGCATCCTTCAAAGTAGATCTCCTTATCCATCTCTTTGACATCGATACAAGGCGCTTTGATCAGTGTCATATAGAAGTCATCAAATTCCTCTTTTGTCAAAGGACAATTGATATAATCAGCCTCCCCTTTATCATAGCGCGACTTATAGTAGGCACTACTAAAGTCGATCGAATCCTTTTCGATGATCGGTGATATCGCATCATAGAAGTAAAGATAATCTTTATCGCAAAGTTTAGCGATCGCCTTTGACAAGGCCCCTTCACATAGTGGGCCACTGGCGATGATCGTCGGTGTATCAAGGTCGATATCTTCAACGATCTCATCGATCACTTCGATATTAGGATGCTCTAAGATCTTTTTGGTGATATATTCACTAAAGCCGATCCTATCACATGCCAAAGATGAACCAGCTTCAACACGAGTCTTATCGGCTGCCTCTAAGATCAAGGAGTCAAGATGGCGCATCTCTTCCTTCAGTAAGCCGACGGCATTATAGATATCATTTGATCTTAAAGAATTAGAACAGATGAGCTCAGCAAAGAGATCAGTCTTAAAAGCCGGATGTCTTTCGATCTTCTTTTTTTCATATAATTTGACTTTGATGCCTCTTTTAGCGAGCTGATAAGCCGCTTCTGAGCCAGCTAAGCCAGCCCCGATGACGATCACTTCTTTCATTTTACCTTCTTCCTTCGATAGAACTTCGGCTTTTCACCATCGATATTTTCGATATGCTTACACTTAGGGAAGTTACTGCAACCTAAAAAGTAAGTCCCATAACGTGATTTGCGCTTTAATAATTCCCCACCACAATCCGGACAGATAAGACCAGTATGTTCTGGTTCTTCCTTTTCCTTGGTCTCGATATTTTCATGGTACTTGCACTTAGGATAATTGCTGCAACTGATGAATTTACCATAGCGTGATGTCCGATAGACTAACTCACCACCGCATTCAGGACAGGTCCTACCGACATATTCCGGTGCTTTTTTATCCATATTCTGATAGGCATTATCGACAAGTGGGGCAAATTCATCATAGAAGCGTTTTAAAGCTTCATCGCCCTTTTCTTTACCCGAAGCGATCTCATCGAGTTCCTTTTCCATCTCGGCGGTATATTTGACATTGATGATGGATAAAAAATACTCTCTTAATTTCTGATCGGTGAGTTCACCTTGTTCTGTTGGATAAAAGTATTTGGTCTTACCATTATCACCGTTTTTCTTAAGCTCGACGTAGCCTCTAGCGATGATCGTATCGATGATCGTCGCATAGGTAGATGGACGACCAACACCTTCTTCTTCAAGGGCTTTGATGAGCCTAGCTTCTGTATAGCGAAGTGGTGGTTCGGTGAAGTGCTGTTCGATATGTTTGGCGATACTATTTAAAGACATGCCTTCTTCTAGGCTTGGTAAAAGCGTATCCTTAGAACTATCATAATCACCATAGACCTTTAAAAAGCCATCAAAGACAAGGACCGAACCATTGCTTTGAAGGGTCAGGTCATCCTTGATAAAGGTATAGGTCGTCGCTTCATTTTGCGCATCAGCCATAAGTGAAGCTAAGGCACGATAGTAGATGAAACGATATAGCTTATATTGATCATTAGTCAGATACTCTTTGATCTTTTCCGGTTCATTTTTGAGATCAGTCGGTCTGATCGCTTCGTGAGCATCTTGTGCTCCTTCATCGTTTTTGACTCGGTAGTGACCGACATACTTCTTACCATAAGCGTCCTTGATATGACCTAAAGCCGTCCCGATGAATTCCTTGGAAAGCCTTGTCGAGTCAGTACGCATATAGGTGATAAGACCTTGTGGGCCATTACCGATATCGATACCCTCGTATAGCATCTGCGCCAACATCATCGTCTTCTTGGCACCGAAACCGAGCTTGGTGGATGCTTCTTGTTGGAGGGTGGAAGTTATAAAAGGTAGGCGTGGTTGCCTTTTTTTGATCTGTTTAGTGACCTCTTTTAAAGTATAAGGATCAGTGAGCTTTTGATCGATCTTGTCAGCTTCTTCTTTATTTTTGATCTTGGCTTTTTTACTAGCGATCTTTACAAGTTCGGCGCTGAATTCCTTACCATCTTCTTTAAAGTCGACTTTAGCTGTCCAGTACTCTTCTGGCTTAAAGTCACGGATCTCCTTTTCCCGGTCACAGATCATCCTCAAAGCGATCGATTGGACACGACCAGCGCTCTTTGATTTGATCTTGGATTGTAATAACTTGGATAATTTAAAGCCGATGATCCGATCTAAGATCCGCCTTGTCTCTTGTGAGTGGACAAGGTCCATATCGATCTGTCGCGGCTCATTCAAAGCATTCAAGATCGCATTTTTGGTGATCTCATTGAAGACGATCCGATCCTTGGCCTCAAGGTCAAGGTCTAACACTTGAGCTAAATGCCAAGAGATCGCCTCTCCTTCACGGTCCGGGTCGGTCGCAAGATAGACATGGTCAGCTTTTTTAGCTGCCGCCTTTAATTCTTTGACAACATCTGCTTTATCTTTAGAAATGACATAATTTGGTTCAAAGTTATTCTCGACATCAACACCAAGACCATCCTTGCCCTTGATCGCTAGGTCTCTGATATGACCTTTTGATGAAAGGACCTTATAGTCTTTACCGAGGTATTTTTCGATCGTCTTGGATTTAGATGGTGACTCTACTATCACTAAATTTTTCATGGTCTCTCCTTAAACTTTTATAATGATAATCATCTGGTAGGTAAAATGCAAATAAGTCAATACATTTCGATATCTTCTTTGATGATCATATTAGCCCCTTCCCTGATCAAGTGATTAGTCCCTTCACCTTTCATATCATAGATATCAAAAGGCAAGGCATAGATATCTCTATTGAGCTCTAAGGCTTGATCAACGGTTATCAATGTCCCGCTTTTCTTATTCGCCTGCATCACAAAGAGCTTTTTGCTTAAGGCGGCTATGAGGCGATTGCGGAATGGGAAGTGATGGGCTAAAGGGGTGACATCAAAGGGATATTCTGAGATGATCAGATGATCTTTTTTCATCTTAGCATATAACTCTTTATTACATGCAGGATATACTCTATCGATCCCACAACCTAAAACACCGATCGTCTGATGCGATAAAGCCTCTAAATGTGCCATCGCATCTAGACCTTTAGCTAAGCCTGATATGATGACATACTTCTCTTTAAGCTTATTACATAGATCTTTTGTCGCTCTTAAGGCATAATCACAAGGGCTTCGTGATCCGATGATACCGACGATATCACGCTTTAAAAGATCGATATCGCCATGATAAAAAAGGACTAATGGTGGTAATTTCAGATCCCAAAAAGCCTTAGGATAGTCATCATCTAAGATCGTCAAAGCCTTGATATCATAGACACCTTGGATATCTTCGTCGTTTTTGATCGCTTGATAGACCTTTTTGTAGTCACCTTGGTATTTGATCGCTAAAGCGATGAGCTTATATCTGTCCATACACTTATATATAAGGACAGTTTTTCCTATTTTCCTTGATCTTTTTTATAAAGATTACTAGGAGCGAAGGAAAAACGGTAAAAATCCTTGCTGCCATACTTGATCAGAGCCTCTTTGTGGGCTTTTGTATAGTAACCTTGATGTTTTTTATAACCATATTCAGGATACATGAGATCATAGCCCTTCATGATATGATCTCTTGTGACCTTAGCTAAGATACTAGCAGCAGCGATATTGATGCTTTTGGTATCACCTTTGATCAGTGGTATCACTTCTTTATCGATATCTAAAGCCATGGCATCAGTTAGGATGACATCACAATCATAGCTTAAAGCCAGTTTTTCCATCGCTTTTTTAGTCGCCATATAGATATTATCTGCATCGATCTTCTTATTTGAGACTACTTCGATCTGATAGTAGGTGGCATCATTGATGATCGTCGTATATAGCTCTTCGCGTTTTTTAGGTGTCACTTTTTTCGAGTCGTAGATCGTATCATTTTGATAGTTTATAGGCATAATACAGCAGGCCACGACTAAAGGACCACAGATCGGTCCACGGCCTGCTTCATCGATGCCCATGATATATTCGCCCTTGGGCCAATAGATCTTCTCGTAAATGTCTTCTGTCCTATTCATCAGGTCTTTCTAAGCTGATCGCTTTTAGATTGTCATTGCGGATATCACTCAAGATAAAATCCTGGGTCCGCAAGATATCGACTTCATCACCACTTTTATAGAAATTCATCGCTTTAGCGATATCCTTTAATAAGATACGATCATCTTCATCGATGACACTTATATGATAGCGCTCCTTTAAGGTATCAGGATAATAGACCCTCAAGATATCGAGCGCATGATCGACGACACTGTCTTTATTGACGACTTCATCCTTGATCGAACCGATCAGGACGAGTTTCTTAGCAGCATCTTGATCTTCAAATTTAGGCCACAAGACACCTGGTGTATCTAATAGTTCCAGGTCTTCATCAAGCTTGATCCAAGTCAAAGAGCGGGTGACACCAGGTCTATTTTCCACCTTGGCCACTCTTTTTTTGACGATGGCATTGATGAAGGTGGATTTACCGACATTAGGGATCCCACAGACCATCGCCCTTAAGACCTTCTTACGGATACCACGGGCTTTAGCCCTTTCTAGCTTATCCTTACAGATCTCTTTAGCTACTTTCGGGATCAGTCTTTTAAGGTCATCATGACCTGCATTGACCGCTAAGACATAGATGCCCTGTGTTTTGAAATATGCTAGCCATTTATCTAATACGATAGGATCAGCCATATCCTTTTTAGTCAAGACTAAAAGACGCTTTTTTTCACCGATCAAACGCTCGATCAGTGGATTGGCGCTCGCTAAAGGCGCCCTAGCATCCCTGAGTTCGATCACAAGATCTACGAGCTTAAGATTCTCTTGCATCTGGCGACGGGCCTTTTCCATATGCCCTGGATACCAGTTGATCACACTTTTGTGTTGAATATTCTCTCTATTTTCCATTCCCATCACCTTTTTAATACTTATTGATAACTTTATCTTTTTCAAGTTGTTTTTTAAAGTGTACAGATCTAAACACTTTAAAATTATAATGTATTTCTATTGCACGACCACCTTCTTATAACATCAGTCGCTGTGGATCATCGCTTTTGACCTTTACGATATCAAAAATGTAAATATAGTCTTTTTCATTTAGATCTGTAACTTTTATTTGATCCATATCACTTCCACTTTTATAAATGATCATCAATACTCTTACAAAGATATCTTTACTAACACAGCTTTTTTCTTTTGACCATCTTTTGATATATCAAAGTAATGATCGATGATAAAGCCATTATCCATAAAAGCTTCTAACACATGACCACGATCACATTCAAAGCTATCATATAGCTCCTTGATACCTGCTTCTTTGGCTTTTTCTAATAGAAGATACAACGCCTTATCAAAGTAACCTTGATGACGATATGCATCCTTGATGATGATATCAAGGGCATAGTGATCATCATCCTTATAATAAGCGACGATCCCGATATAAGTCTCTAAGCGATCTTCTTTGATATAGTACAGTTTATCATCATTTATTTGCCTTTTATGATAGCGAGCATATAGATCATCTTTACTAAGAAAGATCTGCCCTGTATCTCGATCATAATTCGCTTTATCGATATCATAGCCTTTATTGTAGGCCATCGTCTTTTCATCACTATAAAGCTCTATCTCAAAGTCATCATCGATCTTTGGCTCATATAAACTTAATGCCTTATACAGATGGCAATCCTTATCATGATCGCAAAAGACACCGATGGCCTCAAGATAGGCAAAGATGATCTTGGGACCGATAAAGCTCATGCCTTTCTTCTTGAGATCTTTACTGATATCTATCGATATATCGTCATATGTAAGGCCTTCATAGAAGTACTTACGACCCTTAGTGAAGATCTTTAGATAATCATAAAAACTACCATATTCCTCTATGATCTTTTTAAAGACCTTGGCATTTTGGATGCTGGCTTTTATCTTAGCCTCATTGTGGATGATATTAGGTGTCTCAAGTAGACGCTTGACATCCCTTTGGTCATATCTTATGACCTTTTCGATAGCAAAACCATCATAGGCTTCAAAAAAGAAAGCGCGTTTATCAAGGATACACTTCCAAGATAAGCCCGCTTGAAAAGACTCTAGTATGAGCATCATGAAGAGATAGTGGTCATCGGTATTTAGCCTTCCCCACTCTTCTTCATGATATTTGACGTAAATGGGATCATTTATATCTAGCCACTTACAGTACATGACTAATCAAAACCGATATCGGATAATGGCCACAAGGTCAGGACCCCTAAAGCCATGACATCATCAGCGGTAAAAGGACCATAATAACGGGAATCCCTAGAGACATTACGGTTGTCCCCCAACATGAAGTACTCATCATCCTCTAAGGTGATGGTGAAATCCTCGGTATAGACCTCATCACTCAAGAAAGGTTCTTCAACGTATTCACCGTTTATATAGAGCTTATTATCACGATATTCCACAGTCTCACATGGTAAGCCGATGACCCTTTTGACGATGCGATCATCGGTCTTTGGACTATCGATGACGACGACTTCAAAACGGTCGATACCAAACCACTTAGTAAAGATACCACTGAAACCAAAATCACCGTCATGTAGGTTAGGATACATACTTGAGCCACTGACCCTGACTGGAATGGCGACAAAGTTGATCAAGATGACGATGATGATCAAACTCACAAGGATATCCTTGAGCAGATCAAATAGAAAATCACCGTTGTCTTTTTTTGGTTCCTTTTTAGGATCATCAGGGATCAGGGGTGTGATCTCTGGGGCCTTGTATTCTTTTGTTTTTTCTAGATTGTTTTCTTCCATGGATCACCTCTAATAAAATAAGGTCGCGCTTAGGCGACCTTGGCATTTTAGCGAACTTCTTTGAGTCTCGCAGCTTTTCCTGTGCGTCCTCTTAAGTAATATAGACGTGCTCTTCTTACTTTACCCTTACGGATAACTGTTACGTTTTCAACGATCGGTGAATGCATTGGGAATGTTCTTTCAACACCGACACCACTTGATACCTTACGGACAGTGAATGTCTCACCAATACCACTACCTTGGACCCTGATGACAGTGCCTTCGAATGCTTGGACACGTGACTTGTTACCTTCTTGGATCCTTACATCTACTCTTACCAAGTAGCCAGGACGAACTTCCGGACGATCTGCCTTTAGTTGACCCTTTGTAACTTCTTCAACTAATCTTAAATTCATACATACTCCTTTATCAATATATCAATGCTCATATGAAGACCTCAAAGCGGAACATTGATCGCCTAAGCTTTGAAATTATACAATAACCACCACTTTATGTGCAAGGTTTTTAAAGATTTCGTCTATAATAACTTCATGGATATTAATGAAGAGATCAAAAGAAATAAGAAACGCCATCGTAAGATCTTGATCGATAAGGATTCACCATATCTCGATGATCTTCGTATGTATCTTGATACCAAAGACCACAAGACCCTCATCACTTGGGGCTTAAAACTAGCTAGTGAAAGTATCATCATCTACGAAGACAAATATCACGATGATACACCGCGTATCGCCTATGATCTTGTCTATAAATGGGCTAAGGGCGATATCAAGATGAAGGAAGCTAAAAGGGCGATCTTAGATTGTCACGCTATAGCTAAAACGATAGATGATCAAGCCGATATCGCTTTGGTCCATGCGATAGGACAGGCTTTATCGATCACGCATACTAGAGGTCATGCCTTAGGTTATCCCATCTATGATCTCACTTATCAAGTCCTTAAAAATGACGGTGATGATATTAAGCCGATCTTAGATCAAAGGATGGCTCATTACTTTCAGATATTTGATACCTTAGTGATCGATGATAAATGGGCAAGCTTTATCCTTTGAGTTCTTGAACTAATTCCTTTAATAATCCCTTTTCTTCATCGGTGAACTTTCTTCCTTTTAGTAAGTCACGACGATATTTGATGGTCTCATATAAGGCCATCTTTTTACGGTAGCGAGCGATCTTTTGATGATCACCACTGAGTAAGATATCCGGCACCTTTAAGCCGTTATAGTCATAGGGCTTGGTGTATTGGGGATATTCCAATAGACCATCATCATACGATTCTTCATCTAAAGAGTCAGGATTGATGACTTCTTTTTTTAAGCGGATGATCGAATCAGCGACGACCATACTGGCTAGTTCACCACCGGTCAAGATAAAATCACCGAGCGAGATATTCTCATCGACTAAAGTCGCGACCCTTTCATCAACGCCTTCATAGTGACCACAGATGATGGCGATGTGGTCCTTTTTAGCTAGCTCCCTAGCTTTAGCTTGCGTATATGGCTTGGCTTTGGGTGAAGTCAGTAAAACATAAGGATCACCAGCGATACTTTTAAGAGCCCTATCGATCGGTCCGATCTGCATCAGCATCCCTGCGCCACCGCCATATGGCGTATCATCGACATGGCGGAATTTGTTGTCAGAAAAATCGCGGATATCGATGACTTCGATCTCGATGAGGTCTAAAGCGAGTGCTCTTTTGATGATCGATGTATCTAAAAACCCTTCAAACATCTTCGGGAATAAGGTCAAGATCGATATCTTCATAGTAGACCCTCGATCACTTTGATCTTGATACAACCTTTTTTTAAATCGACATCTTCGATGAAGTTATCGATAAAAGGCACAAGATTTGTCTTACCATCTTCCCTTTTGATCTTGATGAAGTTATAAGCTGGTCCTTCGATCACTTCGATCACCTTGCCGATCTTAAGATCTTTATCATATACATCAAGTCCTACAAGGTCACTAAAGTAGTATTCTCCCTTCTTTAAAGGCTTGATATCCTCTTTGGCTTTATAGATATCATGACCTTTATACATCTCGATATCATTGATATCATCGATATCTAAAAACTTTACGATGAGATCACCCTTATATTCGCGATATCTTTCAACTATAAATGGATGATAGATATCATCCTTTAAGATATAGACCTTAGAGCCTTTTTTATAACGCTCTTTGATGAAGTCGGTATCGATGCTGACTTTGATCTCCCCTTTTAGGGCATAAGTATTAAAAAATCTTCCGATATATACGTATTCCATGGCTAGCATTATATACTAAAAAAGGTGCTTATCACACCTTAAAGAGCTTCAAATTTGATATTGATGTGCTTTTTACCATGTGGTAAAGCTTGCATCATCGTCCTTAAGCTTTGGGCCATGACCCCTTTGCGACCGATCAAACGCGATAAGTCATTCTCAGGAGCGTAGACATAGATGACGATCTCTCTTTCATCTAAGCTAGGCATCTCTTTAACGACGACACTATCTGGATCTGTACATAGTGGTCTAACAAGTCCTAAGAGGACTTCTTCGATGTTGGCCATTACTTTTTACCTTCGAGATATTTAGCCATGATACCTTCTTTTTTGAAGATACTCTTGACTGTATCTGATGGGATAGCACCTTGGTTCAACCATTTAAGAGCCTTTTCTTCATCGATCTCGATGATAGCTGGATCTTTAGTTGGGTTATATGTACCGACGACTTCGATATTGCGACCATCACGACGAGCACGTGAATCAGCAGCAACAATACGGTAGAATGGCGCTTTCTTTGCACCCATACGTAAACATCTTAATTTAACTGCCATAAATAAAAACCTCCTTTTTCAAACGTTAGTATCATACGCAAATAAAGATATGATGTCAAGTATTTTTACTTAACTAATAGATAAGAACTGAGCTATTTTATATCGATATGACCATAGCTAAATAAAGAAATAATGATTATAATTAGGTGCTAGATATGGCGAAGGATTAGGGTATGGTCAAGAAAACGACTAGTAATGAAATAAAAGTGTTTATATATAAAGGCGGTTCCTCTGTCGTTAAGAAAAGTGGTATCGGTATGGCGATCAACCATCAGGGTTCGATGCTAGAAAAAAACGACATCGTGCAGAGTTTAGATTGGAAGGATGCAGATATCATCCATTTCAATACCGTCTTGCCTGATTCATTTTTAATGGCGGTATTAGCGAAGCTTAAAGGAAAATATGTGATCTATTTTGGTCATTCGACAAAGGAAGATTTTAAAAATTCCTTTATCGGTTCTAATATAGTGGCTGGCTTATTCAAAAAATGGATATGCATATGTTATGGGATTGGTGATATCATCATCACACCTACGCCTTATTCAAAAAAACTTCTTGAAGGTTATAAGATCAAAAGACCTATCTATGCCTTAACAAACGGTGTCGATACCGATTATTTTTATAAGGATCATGAAGCTGGGAGAAGATTTAGACAAAAATATCACCTTTCTGATGATCAGAAAGTCGTTATATCCGTTGGCCTATTGATCAAAAGAAAAGGGATCTTAGATTTTATCGAAGTCGCAAAAACGATGCCTGATGTATGCTTTGTATGGTTTGGTGATAATGATATGAAGATCTTACCCGAAGATATCAAAGAAGCAATAAAGAATAGCCCTAAAAATATCATCTACGCTGGCTATGTCGATCAGTCAGAACTAAGAGATGCCTATTGTGGTGCTGATGCTTTCACGTTTTTTAGCTATGAAGAGACCGAAGGTATCGTCGTTCTTGAAGCACTGGCTTGTGAGATACCAGTCGTTTTAAGAGATATCCCGGTTTATGCCGATTGGCTCAAAGATGGCATCGATGTCCATAAAGCAAGCGATAATGAAGGTTTTAAAGAAAAGCTTGGCTTTATCTTCACTAATGATCACAGCGAGATGAAAAAAGCCGAGCGAACTTTAGCCGAAAGATATAGCCTTTATCAGACTGGCAAGACCCTAAAAGAGATCTACGGCAGCTTGATAAAGGCTAAGGTAAAAGTCAAAAGCGAAGATAGATCATTTGAATCATGATCTTTTTGATCTAAAGCTAATAGCTGAAATCAGCTAAGACATATTCATATAATAAATCGATCGGCATCGGACCATGGGACAAGATCGCGGTGTGGAATTCCATATCTGAAATGGTCTTACCAGCCACTTCATCCACTTCATCATGAAGGTCTTTTATTTGCGCACCACAGATGTAATACTTGATAAAGATACCTGGTGATAATTGTAGTTGACGAAGTAGTGGTGATATGAGTTCACTGTCATCACCAACGCCGATCATATCGACAAGGTCTTCTTTACCATCTTCCCCAAGATAGTGCATCTTGTAGTCACTTAAGACGCAATTAAGGGTGAGATATGTCTCTAGGTCTTTATTGTATGAAGCTAGTATCGGCTCATCAGCATACTTAGCACTATACTCTTCGACATAATTGGCATAACCTTCAGTGTAGCCAGCGATATTCAAGATCCTTACGATATCAGGTGTCTTATTGATCGTGGCATCATAGATATTCTGATACATATGGCCAGGATAGCCTTCATGGGCGATCGTTAAGAAGTCGCTATCACTATAATCACCGACCAAGGTCAATTTCTGATCGCCTAATGGATCATCTAAAGCCGCTAAGACATAGAAGGCTGATGTCGCCCCTAATAGATCAGCTAATGGCTCAGGGGCGATGATCATCTTATAGTCAACATCTTCGATCTGAGGAAAATCGTTTGTCATCGCCGTTTTGATATGGTCGATAACGGCATTTGGATCATCGCTATCATAGATCGGACCTGTGGGGATATCTGTATAGGAAGCTATCTTTTGGGCATATTCATCTATCAGTGATTCAACATAAGCCACATAAGCATCCATATCTTCATAGCCTGTGTATTCAAAGACCATCTGCTCATAATATTCTCTACCGTATGGCACATCAAAAAGCGTCGCCCCTTCACTTTGTCTTATCTCAAGCTCATTTAGACCATCGCGGATGATCGTATAAAAACCATCGATATTCTCTTTTGTATCACCTTCAACTTGCGTGATATAGGCATCTTTAGTCGATCTTTCAAGGTCCGTATCTTCGATCTTCTCTTTAAAGCTATCGACTAAAAAATCATAGTCGCCACTTCTTAAGACGCTGTTCACATTGTTTAGGGTCATCGCTACTTCTTCCGGTGGCATCCCATAGCCTTTTTCTTGTCTTAGCTCTTCAAAAGCGATGAGATCATAAGCGAAGTCATCCAAGGTATCTAATAGATATATGTAGTTATCGACATCTTGTCGATCGTTTATATTGAAATAGTAAAAGGTGATAAAGACACTTGATAAGATGCCGGTATATGAACCTAAGACATTATTGCTGATGAGATAGAAAGCTTCTTGATACTCTTCATTTATCGGTGTTAGTGCCCAATTTAAGACATCATATGATGCCTTTAAGTCATCATCGAGTTTTTCACGGCCAAACTCACTGAGCTCTGCATATAGCTCTAAAGTTACTTCATTAGCCTTGGCGTTAGCTTCTAAAGAATACTCTGGCCAAGTGACCCTGACCTTATCGATACCTTTAGCACTAGGATCTAGATATAGTTGATTAAAACCGGTATCACTAGGCTCTAAGATCTTAAAGACACTTTCATCCATCCATGTCCTAAAAGCCTCATTTTCATCAACGCTTTGACAAGCGACTAAACTAAGGCTCAATAATAGACTAAGGATAAGAGATATAACTTTCTTCATATCAGTACTCCGGTTGTAAGGATAAAGCTTCTTGATATTCTGTTTCGCTTATATATCCTTCTAATAACATGCACTCTAAGACATGTCTTTGACGTTTATAGGTATTGGGATTCTCATTGGATAATTGATAATTAGCCGGGCTATTAGGGATACCAGCTAATAGTGAGGCTTCATAGACCGTCAGATCATCTGGTGTCTTTTCAAAATAGCCCATCGAAGCATCATAGACATTGAAATAGCCATCACCGTAGTTGATATCATTGATATACATCTCTAATATCTCATCCTTAGTATAGACATCTTCAAAGTCATAGATAAAGAAATACTCTGATAGCTTGGCAAAAAAGCCTCGGTCATAACCAAAGTAGACGTTTTTGACTAATTGTTGGGTGATCGTTGAGCCACCTTCTTGCATCGAACCACTGACGATATTAGTAAAGATCGCTCGAAATAGCGCGATGAAATCGATGCCTTCCCTTTCATAGAAACGGCGATCTTCAACAGCGACAAAGGCATCCCTTAGATCTTCATCGATATCATCAAAGTAGGTATAGTCTTCGATCCCATTTATCACTTCACTATACACTTCTTCAACAGGCAACTTCTCTTTAGCATCCACATAGATATAATAGGCGATGCCAAAGACACTGGTAGCTAAGATCATGATGATCAAAAGGACCATCAGTAATAGTTTTCTAAAGATCTTCATAAAGAAAAACACGAATCATTCGTGTTCACTATTTCTGATTCATCGATTTCATGACCGCACGGATCTGTGCTTCACTTGGTTTTCTACCCATCTGCATGAACATCGCTCTGATCATCTTCTCATTGATCGGTGGATTTTTCTCTAATTGCTTTTGGAAGTAATGCCTTGCGATAAAGAAACCTGCTACACCGCCGATGACGATACCGACAAGAAGATAAATAAATGTCGTTAGACCGAATCCCATAATTCTCCTCCATATTTATAGCCTAAGGGGGTAGTAAAATTTCCCGGACGACCAGGTGGGTGTCCTGTATAGGTCTTTAGGATTCCACAATGTGGCATTCTACACCGAACTATAACGCCGGACTCCCTAATTTTACATGTAGGAATTTTATCATGGCCCCTTAGGCTAACTCATTATAACAAACTTTTCGCTTATCTTTAACTAATGTTTAAAGAAACCGTGTTTTGTATTGACTTTGTCGACGGCTAACTTATAGTCATCGAGGATCTTACGATACTCTGCTTTGAATTTGGCTGCGCTTTTGATATAGCCATCCTTAGCGCTATTGTAGGCTTCCTTAGCCTTTAAGATATCCTCATTGATCTTTCTAGCGCGCTCTGTGAGCTCTTCACGCTCTTTAGTGAGCTTAGATATCTTCTCTTCACTTTCCTTCTTGTAGCGCTCGATCTTAGCTTCTTCATTTTTGATCAGATCAGCGACCTTTCGCTTATGATCATCTTCAAGGGCTTTGAGATCATCACGCTTAGAAGCTAACTCTTTATTGAGGTCATCATTGAGCTTAGCGATATCGATCTGACGGTCACTATTCTTATCTTCTTCGATCTTGACTAAGGCATCATAGTCGTTTTGTAAGCTAGTGCGCCTATTTTCGATCATGACCTTTTGATCATTGAAGTAAGTCATGAGCTCTTCGACCTTGTTCTTATAAGCATCCTTGATGACATTTTCTTGGTCTAAGATCTTTAAGACCATCTGATCAAGGCTATCGGTGTATTCCTTGACCTTGTCTTCATGTTCTTTGCGCTTTTTGGCGATATCTTCATCATGATCGACCTTGGCCTTTTTAAGGGCTTTTTTGTGTTCACTAGTAAAGCTTTCCTTTTGATGGTCGAGCTCTTCGATCGCTTTATAGACACTGTCGATCTTAGCGCTATGGTCAGCTTTTAAAGCGCTGATCAAACGCTCACAATCATCAAGCTCGCTTTGATAAGCGGTCTTACTTTTTTCGATCTGGCGTTTGACGACTTCTAGATCATTAGCGAGATCTTCAAGGTCTTTCTTATAACTTGCATCAGCTAGGTCATGGTCCTCTTCAAGCTTAGTGATATCATCGCGAAGCATCGCATTGTGATCACTTAAGGCTTTGATCCGATCAGCTGTTGACTTCCTTAATTCAGCGAGCTCGTTTTGGTAGCGACGTCTAGTATCTAAGAAGTCCGCATCGAGTTCCCTGTGCTTTTGATCATAACGGTCTTTTAGTTCATTTAATTCCTTGGTCATCTTTTCATCAAGGTCACGATATTGATGATCAAGGTCGCTATTTAAACGTTTGAGGTCGAATAAGCGCTCTTCAAGGTCCTTGCGCAAGCGCTCATTAGCGTCATTGAGCTTACTTATATCAGCATTGACCTTTGCCTCTTTAGCCTTGTATTCGATAAAGAGGTCCTCTTCTTTTTGGCTAAGGCTTGCTTCATGGTCATTTTTCTTCTTTTCGATATCCTGTAATAAGATGAAACGGGCATCGTTATTCGTAGCGATGACTTCTTGAAGATCTTTCGTATATAAGACCTTTTGTGCCTTCAGCTCTTCATTGAGCTTAGCGATATAAGCCTGATATTCTTGATTTTGTTCATCGGCTTTTTCTTCGATCTTCTTATAAGCTTCTTCTAGCTCTTTAGCGACCATCTCTTTTTCACTTAGCTTAGAAGCGATCTTTTGATCGTATTCCTTATCTAAGAGCTCTTTTTCGTGATCAGCTTTAGCGATGTCCTCTTTTTTAGCCCTGATCTTGGCATCAAAGTCGGAGATAAGCCTTGTATAAGCTAATCGCTTATCTTCAATGGCCTTGGATAATTCTTTGAGGGTATTATCTTCATCTTCCTTGTCTTTAGCTTCCTTAGCTTTTAGGTCTTCAGTATCTTTGATGAAGTCATCTTTGAGAGCTTTGATCTTAGCGTCGTAGTCACTTATCATCGCTTGCAGTTTATCATCGACATCTTTGATCTTAGCTTCGCTTTCTTCCTTGAGCTTAGCTAATTCCGTCTTTTTATCTTCATTGATCTTTAAAAGCTCAGCGTATTCCTTTTGGTGCTCTCGATCGATCGCTTCGCGCTCCTCTTTTAAGCGCTCTTCGTCCTTAGCGAACTCTTCATCCTTTAAGACTAGACGATCTTCGTGTTCTTTGATGACACTCGCAAAGACTTCATCACGGGCACTGATCTTTTCACTTAAGTCTTTTTCGATCGCTAGACGCTCTTTTTCATAGCTTGCGTTTAATTCATCAATGGCTTTTTGATGATCAGCTTCTAGCTCTGCTAAATCCTTATCATGAGCTGTTTTAGCTGCATCCTTTTTATTAGCTAGCTCATTTTCCGCTTCTTGGGCTTCGCTTTCTGCTTGTTCGATCTTGCCTTTGGTCGCTTCGATCTCCGCTTGGATATTAGCTAATACCTCTTCGTGGTTTTTCGCTCTTGTATCCTTAGCTTCTTTTAAAGCGGCAAGTTGTGCTTCAAAAGTCGCAAGTTCCCTAGTATAGTAGAGATCTTTCATCTCGACTTCCTTAGCTAAAGCGATATTTTCACCATTTAAAGCTTCCCGGTCTTTTTCAAAGGCGTCACGATGTTCGATCGTCGCCTTTTTGATCGCTTCGATCTTCGCGTCATATTCTTCCTTGAGCTTTTGGATCGTGCGCTTGTAGTTGAAATCTTCATCAGTCAGACGTTGGTTCAGTGACATCATCTTGATCTCATGCTTTTGCATATCTGAATCGATCTCATCTTGTAAGATCATATTGGCTTTACGAAGGCTCGATAACTTGTCTTGGTATTCACCCTTTAAGGCATCATAGTGTGATCTGATCTCCTTGGTCTTAGTGAGGTAGCGTCTTTGGTTCATCCGGTAGTCAGCATTTAACCTTGAGATCTCTTTTTCCTTGTCGACAACTAAGGAATCCTTCATCTCTGTATATCTTTCACGCATCTCTTCTAAAGCTTGCCTTAGGGTCGATTCTTCACTAGCTTTGCCCGCTTCATGTTTAGCGATGACATCTTGTTTCTTGTTGGCTAATGCACTAGCTAGATCATCGAGCTCTTTTTGGGCATTGATCTTATAGGATGCTAGTTCATTTTCTTTTTTCGCCAAGATGTCTTTTAAAGTGGTCAATTCATCATTGGCCTTTTTTTCCATTTCCTGTAGTTGTTTATTTTCAAGTTCGATGACTTCATTTTCCTGGTCGTATTTCTTATTGAGAGAATCTTTGGCTTTTTCAAAATCACTAAGGGCATTATTGTAGGAGTTAGTAAGCTCCGTCTTGCGCTTAGTGAGTTCTAGTAATTCGCTCTTTTGTCTTTCTAATTCGTTATCAAATTCTCTCTTCATCTTTTCGTATTCCTCATCCAGGTCATTTTTAAGCTTTTCGATCGCTTGATCTTGATCGCTCATCTGCTCATCGAGCTTAGAAGTTATCGCTTCTTCTTTCGTGCGGTGACTTTCTCTGATCGTCGTGCTCTTACTTGTCAAAGCATCCTTGCGCACGCTTTCTTCATCGATGAGCTTGTTGTAGTTATCGATCATCTGTGCTTCTTCGCTTTTGACTTCTTCTTCGATCTTCTTATATTCACCATTCAGCCGTTTGAGATTGCCTTCGATCATATCGAGGGTCTTTTTAGCCTCGGCTAAGATCTTGGCTTCCTCTTCATCGTAGCTTTCCTTTAAAGCGGTGGTCTTTTCATCAAAGTCCTTCTTTAAGGCGACGATCTCTTTGTCATTGCTTCCTTTGATCTTAGCTAGCTCTTGGTCGGCTTTTCTTTCAATATCCGCTTTGATAGAAGCGATACGCTTTTTCTCCTCGTCAAGCTCTTTATTGATCACTTCGATCGCTTTTTTGAGCTCATCGCTTTCTTTATGCAAGGCACTTACTTCATCTTTGATTATGACCTTGTCATCTTCAAGATATACTCTGGCTTCATCAATACTGGTCTTGCGCTTTTTCTCATAAGCCTCTTTTTTCATATCAAAAGATGCCAAGTCGTTTTCTAACTTGGCTATCTCAAGCTTTAGGCTATCGATATTCGCATTTATCTCATCAGCACTGAGCTTATCGATCTTTTTCTTATATAGAAAATCTAACATGGACCTCCATTACACAAATATATCGGTCACTTATATCATCTTTTTCACGTTTTTTCAACAGTTTTAAGATATTTGACCGAGGGCATTATAACACACAAGGACCTTGATTACCACTGTGCTAAAGACATGAATAATACGTAGATTAAAAAAGCTGATACCTATCTCTAAGCATCAGCTATAACTGTTATTCGGCGATCTTGATCTTTAGATCATCGAGTTGGGCTGGATCGACGGTATTTGGTGCTTCTGACATCAGACACATCGCACTCGCTGTTTTTGGGAAAGCGACGACATCTTTGATATTATCGGTACCACATAGGATCATGATCAGTCTTTCAACACCGATACCGACACCTAAGTGTGGTGGTGCACCATATTCGAAGGCTTCAAGGAAGAAGCCGAACTTATCTTGAGCTTGCTCTTTGGTGAGACCTAGAGCTTCAAAGACTTTCTCTTGCATCGCTTGGTCATGGATCCTGACTGAACCTGATAATAGTTCATAGCCATTTAATACCAAGTCATATGCCCTTGAATAGCAATTCCCCTTATCCGTTAGTAACTTATCGACATCTTCATCATGAGGCGCGGTAAATGGATGGTGACATGCGACATAGGTATTTGACTCTTTAGAATATTCAAACATCGGGAAGTCAGTGATCCAAGCGAATTTGAAACTGCTCTCATCGATGATCCCTAAGTCATGGGCAACTTTGACCCTTAGAGCACCCATAGCGACATTTGCGATACTCTTTTCATCAGCGACGATAAGGATGAGGTCACCATTTTCGATATCCATCTCCTTTTTAAGCGCTTCTTTTTCTTCATCACTTAAGAATTTAGCGATCGAGCCAGTGAATTCACCTTCACTGTATTTGACATAAGCTAAAGCCTTAGCCTTATAGATCTTGACAAATTCCGTTAAGTGATCAAGGTCTTTACGCGAATACTTACTAGCTGCCCCTTTGGCATTGATAGCTTTGATAAGACCACCATTTTCAATGACCGAGCTAAAGACGCTGAATGAAGTAGCTTTAAAGACCTCATTTAGATCATGCAAGCGCATATCGAAGCGTAGGTCTGGTTTATCACTGCCATAGTAGCGCATCGCATCATCGTACTTGATCCTTTCAAAGTGCTCTTCTAGATCAACATCTTTGATCTCTTTAAAGATCCTTTGCATCAGTCCTTCAACGACTTTGAAGATATCCTCTTCATCCGCAAAGCTCATCTCGATATCGATCTGATCGAACTCTGGTTGACGATCAGCCCTTAAATCTTCATCGCGGAAACAACGCGCGATCTGGAAATATCGGTCCATACCTGCGATCATAAGCAGTTGCTTATAGATCTGTGGTGATTGTGGTAAGGCATAGAATTTGCCCTTGTATAGACGTGATGGGACAAGGTAGTCACGTGCCCCTTCTGGTGTCGATTTTGATAAGATCGGTGTCTCAACTTCAACGAAATTCAAACTGTGTAAGTAATTACGAGTGATCATCGTGACCTTATCTCTGATTAGTAAATTGGTATATAAAGGCTTACGACGTAAGTCAAGATAGCGGTATTTTAATCTTACATCTTCAAGCGCATCAGTCTTATCAGCGATGATCATCGGTGTCGTCTTAGCCGTATTCAAGATCTTGAAGCTTTCAACTTGGACTTCGATCTCACCTGTTTCGAGGTTTTTGTTTGGGACCTCTTTGACCGCTACAGTACCTGTGACCTCTAAGACATATTCATTGCGGATATCCTTGATCGCTTCTTGAAAGCTCTCGTTGAAAGTAACTTGGGTAATACCATAGCGATCTCTAAGATCGATAAAGCAGATCGCGCCGAGGTTACGCCTTTTAGCGACCCAACCACAAAGCGTCACTCTTTTACCAGCATCCTCTTTCCTTAATTCCCCATTAGTATGTGTCCTATTCATCTTCATTCCCTCCTAGTTTTTGATCAAGATAACTGACAAGATCTTCTGACTTGACGACCTCTTGGACCTTGGTCATGTTATCTTTGATATTGACTTTATCTTCTTTGATCTCATCTTCACCGATGATGATCGTATATTTAGCTTTATAACGGTCGACTGACTTAAATTGTGACTTTAATGAGCGCTTGTAATAATTGACCATGACACTAAAGCCATTGCGCCTTAACATCTCTGCTACCTTAAGCGTATATGGATCACTATCGCTCAGATCGATGATATAGACATCAGGCACGATCGCAAGATCTGGGAAAGCTTGGGCTTGCTCGATCGCCATGATCAGACGTTCTTCTCCGATCGCAAAGCCGATCCCTGACATCTCAGGTCCACCCATTTCCTTTACGAGGTTATCATATCGGCCACCACCGAAGATGGTGCTCTGTGACCCTGCTTCTTTATTGGTGCTGATGACTTCAAAGACGGTATCGGTATAGTAATCTAGACCTCTTACCATATGCTCATCGATCGTATATGGGATCTCTAAGGCATCGAGATACTTTAAGACATCATTAAAGTATGCACTAGCTTCTTCATCGAGGTACTCTTTGATCGTCGGTGCTTTTTGGATCACTTCTAATTCATGATCGACCTTACAATCTAAGATCCTTAAAGGATTTTTCTCTAAGCGCATCTTACAATCAGCGCATAGCTCATCACTGTGTGGTCTAAAGTAGTCTTTTAGAGCTTCGATATAACGCGCTCTTGAAACGTTATTGCCTAAGGTATTGATATGGACTTCGATATCATTTATCCCTAATGTCCTTAAAAAGGTATAGCCTAAAGCGATGACTTCCGCATCGATCATCGCTGACTTTTCCCCTAATACTTCGATACCGAGTTGGTTGAATTGCCTTTGACGACCCTTTTGTGGTCTTTCATAGCGGAACATCTCTTCGATATAAGCGAGCTTGACTGGCGCTTCTTGCGCATACATCTTGTGTTGGATATAGGAGCGGATCACCCCAGCTGTACCCTCAGGTCTTAGCGTCAGAGAATCCTTGCCATTGATACTAAAGGTAAACATCTCCTTAGTGACCATATCACTTGTATCATTGTCCTTTTTAAAGACCGCCGTATCTTCGATCACCGGTGTCTTGATCATCTTATAGCCATATAGCTTCATGAAATGACTGAATAGGTCATTCACATAGGTGAATTTAGCATATTCATCATCTAAGATATCATATGTTCCTCTGACGTTCTGTAGCATCCTTAAACCTCCTAAAAAATAAAAAACGTCCATCTAAGGACGTCATAGCGCGGTACCACCTTAGTTCATATCAAAAAGATATGCCCTTTATACTATTAACGCTAGTTGACGTCTATCCTTTTAAGATAGAGCCTAAAGTCGTGTCCGATCTTTTAAAGTCAGAAAGACTTGCACCAACCGTCTTTTCTCTACTTTCCCTTTAAAAAATGCCCTCGACCCTAAGGTCTATGGGCATTTTAGCATTATTTAAAGACTCTTTCAACACCTGTGACACTGTTCACTTTACGAAGATTGGTCATGATCGTATCTAAGTGCTCATTGTCATCGACGATGATCGTCATCGAAGTGGTGACGGTCAAATGATCGGTGTTGACCTTTGAATTGACCGCTAATAAATTAGCCTTATATTGGGATACACAGGTAACAAGATCAGTAAGTAAGAAGTTACGGTCACTAGAATAGATCCGGATATTAGCTTCATATTTGATCTTACCCTTATATTCTTCATCCCAACTGACATTTATCAGACGCTTTTCATCCTTTAGGGCATTAGGGCATTCACGACGATGGACCTTGATACCCTTGCCTCTTGAGACAAAGCCGACGACATCATCACCAAATACCGGTGTACAACAAGTACCAAGCTCGGTCTTCATATCAGCATCACCGGCGACTAAGATACCTGTTTTAGACGAAGATGATGACTTACGACGGGCTTGCGCTTTTGAGGTGATCTGCTTGATGACTTCATCAGAGTATTCACTCTTTTTCTGCTTGACGAGTTTTTCGGCGATCGATTGCGTGCTTAAAGACTTACATGCGATCGCATATAGGAAGTCATTGACACTGGAAAAGCCCATCGATGAAGATAAGGTCTCAAGTTTCTTGTGATCGGTGTATTCCTCTTCATCGATACCCCTTTTCTTCATGTCACTACGCAGTGTCTCTTCACCTTGTTTGATGAGATCTTCACGCTCTTCGTTCTCTTTTTTAGTCAGATAGGCTTTGATCTTGTTTTTCGCGGTGGTCGTCTTGACGATATTGAGCCAGTCACTTGATGGCTCGGAGTTTTTATTGGTCTTGACCTCAACGACATCACCGGTCTTAAGTGGCGTATTTAATGGTACTAAGACGCCATTGACGATAGCCCCGACCGTTTGATGGCCGACTTCAGTATGGATCCGATAAGCAAAGTCGATCGGTGTCGCACCAGCAACAAGATCGACGACCCTGCCCTTTGGTGTCATGACATAGATATTGGCATTGAAGACATCATGAGTGACTGTCGACATGAACTCTTGGGGGTCATCACTATCAGAGAAGTCCTCATCGAAGTTCTTGAGCCAGTCGAGCTCTTTTTGCGTCGACCTCAATTCTTGCCCTTTGGCATTGCCTTTGCCCTCTTTATATGACCAATGGGCAGCGATACCTCTTTCCGCGATCTCATTCATCGCTTCGGTCCTGATCTGGACCTCATAGATGCCACCATCGATACCGACGATCGTCGTATGCAAGGATTGATACATATTGACCTTAGGCATCGCGATATAGTCTTTGAAACGGCCAGGGATCGGATGGAAAGCGGCATGGATAAAACCTAAGATCTCATAGCAGTTGAGCTCGGTCTTAGTGATGATCCTGATCGCTAAGAGGTCTAAGATCTCATCGAAACGCTTGTTTTTGTCGATCATCTTCTTGTAGATGCTGTAGATCTCTTTCGAGCGACCGAAGATCCTAAAGGGGATCTTGTTGTTGGAGAGGATCTTAGAGATCTCATTGATCATCTTTTGGATCTGTTCATCGCGCTCGGATTTCTTATTGTTCAAAAGGCGGATGACCTCTTCATAGTGCTCTCTGTCTAAGTAATAGAAAGATAGATTCTCTAATTCGTGTTCGATCTCGGCGATACCTAAACGATGGGCCATCGGTGCATAGACGTCGAGGGTCTCTTGGGCGATCTTTTTTTGTTTAGCCGGTGGTTGGAAGTTGAGTGTGCGCATATTGTGCAAACGGTCAGCAAGCTTGATGAGGATGACCCTGATATCCTTGGCCATCGCAAATAGGATCTTCCTGTGATTAGCCGCTTGATATTCAGCTTCATCCTTGAATTTGATCCCACCGATCTTAGTGACCGAGTCGACTAAAAAGGTGATCTCTTCATCAAATTCACTAGTGAGTTCTTCTTTAGTCACCCCTTGATCTTCCATGCAGTCATGTAAAAGACCAGCACAGATCGTCTTTGGTCCGACCCGATATTTGGCTAATTCATAAGCGACCGCTAGTAGATGATTAAAATAAGGTTCACCGCTTTTGCGATATTGATCCTTGTGTTTCTCTTGGGCAAAGTCATAAGCCTTCTCGATCAGCTTCAGTGAATCTTCATTGCGGATATAAGATCTGACCTCAGCGAAAAAGACCTCTTTGGTCAGTTGTTTATGGCCATTGTTGATCTGATCGATACTGTTATCGATACTGCTCATGATCTCACCCCCTCTTATAGTAAAAGTGAAGCAAGCTTCACCTTAATACCGCATGATCGAAAATACTTCGTGGTCCTTTAATTTCTCGCGACCTTTTAGGTCGACAAGTTCGATAAGGAAAGCACAACCGACGACGATACCTCCCATCTCCTCAACAAGATGGATCGTCGCATCGACAGTACCACCAGTCGCAAGTAGGTCATCGATGATGAGGACCCTTTGCCCTGGTTTGATCGAATCAGCGTGCATATGTAATTCATTATGACCATATTCTAAGTCATATTGATATGATACGGTCTTCCTTGGTAGTTTACCTGGTTTTCTAACTGGGACAAAACCGATGTTTAACTCATACGCAACTGGGCAACCGAAGATAAAACCCCTTGATTCAGGTCCGGCGATGATATCCGCATTGATCTTTTTAGCGAATTCGACGATCTGGCTTGTCGCATAGTGGAAAGCCTCACCATCTTGCATTAGTGGCGTGATATCACGAAAGATGACCCCCTCTTGTGGGTAATCCTTGATACTAGCGATATAATCTTTTAGATCCATAACATAAACCTCACTTAAAAAAACACTCTAATTATAGCACGATTTGTTTCAAAGACATGGTAATTTTAGATCGGTAACGATCACTGACATCTAAAGTACCGATCGCACCGTTGATGATCTCACCATACATGTCCTTGTCAAAGCTGAAAAGTTCATGCCCAGAAGCTAAAGAGAACTTCGGATATTGACCCTTTATAAGATAGGTCCCTTTGATATTAGGGCTATCGATATAGAATAGTGGCTTTTTCATCCCTTCACCATAGGGTTCAAAGCTTCTTATATAAGCCATATTGTCTAAGGTCAATTCATCTTCATTTATCCTTATGATCTTTATCTTTTGTCTTGTACCTTCATATTTAAAGTCTTTGGTGACATCTTTTAATAGACCAAGGCCATTATCATCTAAGGTGATCCCGATCGCCTTTTGATGGCCACCAAATTCGATGAAACTGTCTTTATATTTACTTAGATAGCCATAGAGATCAAAATCGCCATATGATCTACCTGAGCCCTTATAATATTGACCATCCTTACTTAGGATGATCGCTGGCCTTTTGTATTCTTCCGCAAGCTTACCAGCGACGATACCACATAAGCCTAATAGATAATCTTCACTTTCAAGGATGATAAAGTCATCATCATTTAAGGCCTTTTGCGCTTTTTTGACCATCGTATTAGTCTTAGACCTTCTTAGATCATTGATCTGGATGATCTTTTCCGTCATCGCGATATCAAGCTTCCCTTCTTTGAAATAGCTTATATAGTGATTGACATTGCATAAAGGATCCATACGCGATAAGGCGTTGATCTTAGGCACAGCTTTAAAGGCGATATCTTCGGCGGTCGCTTCTTTATTGAGATTAGCTAAGACCTTGATATTGCTGGCGACAAGCTCATCACTGTTATAGTAATTTAAGCCATCGATGATGATCTTACGGTTAGCTCTAAAAACTTCGACGACATCACCGATCGAAGCGATCATCGCTAAGACTAAACTATATGGATCATCATAGAATAATTTACTTAAACCATAAGCTAAGCCCCCAGTACACATGCCTTTATGATAGTCATCTAAAAAGGCTGGATGGATGATGATATCCGCGTTGACTGGTGTTACAAATTCATGGTGGTCGATGACGATCGTCTTGATACCACTACTTCTAGCAAGACCTATCGCCTCGTGTGCGATGATCCCATTATCTAAGGTCATGATATAGTCAAAACCATATTCCTTAGCCATCTTGATGTTGGCTAGTGATATCCCATAGCCTTCATTAGACCTTGATGGGATATAGTAATTAGCTTTGATCTTAAGATGATCTAATAGGCGCATCATGATGCTTAAAGCCATGATCCCATCGGCATCATAGTCACTGATGATAAGGATCCGCTTATCTTCTCTTTTGATCTTTAAAAGCTCTTCTTTAAAGTGAAAACTAGCTTCTGTTTCGATATCGATCTTTTGATCGATCTTAAGATCTTCCGCTTTGACATCTTTAAAATAGCGCACAAAGCGCTCTTTTAAAGTCCCTTCACTTATGACTTCATATTGATCATCAAATTCTAAACGACTTAACAAGTTCGACAAAATAGTCTCCTCTTTCTTCAAAATTGTTGAATTGATCCCAAGATGCACACATCGGTGATAATAGGATGATATCACCACTTCTAGCTTCTTCTTTCGCTTTTATAGTAGCTTCCTTTAGATCATCACAGACGATAGCTTCAGGATAGATCTTTTGTATCTCATACTTGGTATCACCATAGACATACATCTTCTTGACACGATCTAAATAAGGCACGATCTCTTTAAAACCGGTCTTTTTATCATAGCCACCAGCTAATAAGATGACCTTATCAAAGGACTCTAAAGCGACTTTAGTCGCATCAGGATTAGTACCCTTAGAGTCGTTGTAGTAAGTGATACCATCGATCGTATCGACATATTCTAGACGGTGTTTGACGCCTTTAAATTTCCTTATCCCATCTTGGATATCACATGTCTTTACACCCATCTTATAAGCCATCGCCGATGCGACCATCGCATTATAGAGATTATGTTTACCAGGCAATCTAAGATCTTTAAGTTCAAATAAGGTCTCATCAAATAAGGTGACCTTATCATTTTTGACCATAAGATCAGCTTTTTTATCGATGGAGAAAGTGATGACCTTACATTTGATATCCTTTGCATATTCGACGATCTTTTCATCATCGATATTCTCTAAAAACCAACCATCCGCGCTTTGTCCCTTATACACTAACATCTTTGCCTTATAATACCTATCGAGCTCTTTGAAGTAGTCGATATGATCTGGCGTCAGGTTCATGCAGACACTGACTATAGGATGGAAATCTTCCATCGCTACTAATTGAAAAGCTGCGATCTCGATCGCAAGATCGATATCATCATCCCCATTTTCTAAGACGATCTGACTTACTGGAAGACCGATATTGCCACAGGCAAAGCTCTTATTGTCTTTGTATTTTAATAATTCCCCTAATAAGGTGGTCGTTGTGGTCTTGCCATTGGTGCCGGTTATCGCGGCATATTTATAATTTGGCGCATATCTTAAGGCGATATCAACTTCATTGTGCATGAAATAGCCTTTATCGCAAAAGTATTTGACAAAAGGCGCATCGTATTTGATCCCTGGATTTTTGATGATGAGATCATAATCGATATCCTTTAAACTATCTGGATGACCATTATCGTAGACTTTGATGCCAAGGCTTTTGAGATCTTCTTTGTCTTTTACTTCCTTCATATCGGTAAGATAGACATCATAGCCTTTATTTATAAGTAATTTACTGATGGCGATACCACTTAAGGCAGCGCCGATAACTAATGCCTTCATCAGATGACTCCTATGATAAGACCGATGATACTAAAGACGATCGCCACAAGATAAAACATGATGACGACCTTCTTTTCCTTCATCCCTAATGTGATAGAGAAAGCATAATGGATCGGTGTATAAGGTAAGATCCGCTTATGGAAGACCCTGACCCAAAACTGTTGAAGACATACACAGATCATTTCAATTAAGAAGATACCACCGATCAAAAGAAGTGATAGTTCTCTGTCTAAAACGATCGCAATGGCGGTAAATAGCGCTCCTAGCGCTAAAGAACCGCTATCCCCCATAAAGACCTTAGCAGGGAAGAAATTGTAGTTGAGATAGCCTAATAATGAGCCGATGACACAGGCGATAAAGATGGCCACATGGAATTCATTTTGGATGATACTGAAGATGAGATATGGGATAAGGGCAATGATACTAACACCACTAGACAAGCCATCCATACCATCGGTAAAATTGACCGCATTAGCTTCAGCTGTATACATAAAGACCACAAATAAGCCATATATAACACCTAAAGGTATCGCGATATCAAAGACGTGGATATCGAGATCATGATCAAACATATCCCTAAATATGAAGTAGATGATGATCGCAAAGACGATCTGCATGACCATCTTGAGCTTTGGTGATAATCCTTCGTTATTGTGACGTCTGATGATCAATATATCATCTAAAAAGCCGATCAGACAGAATAAGACATATGATACGATGACCATGATCGTCTTTTGATCTGAGAAGACCTTAGGATCGATGATAAAGGTCACGATGATCGGGACTAAGACAAATAGTAAGCCACCCATGATCGGGATCTTGCCTTTTTCCTTGTACTCCTTTAAAGCGTATTCCGATACCGTCTGATTGTAGTTGAGGGACTTTAGTAATTTGATATATTGGGGCATCACCAATAAGACGATAACTAAAGATATTAAAAAACCGATGCCTAAAATAACATAATCCATAACGGAGATATTATACTCTACTTTAGTCTTATGAGCTATGCTTTAAGTAAAAATGATGAGCTAAAGCCCGGCTCTTCAACACTTCCTCTAACTTATAATTGATCATACTGCTTAGAGTTCCCCTGATATTTCAGGGGAACTTTTATTATTGGTCATGTCAAGGGGTGTAAATTTATGTTGTATGTGTTGTATGT
>CALVBC010000003.1 GCA_944325685.1 uncultured Erysipelotrichaceae bacterium
ATTATGGAATATATCTTAGATATCTATGATATCTATTATCCAAAATTAATGAATTGACGTTTGGTTTAATTGATTCTTATTCAGTTTTCAAAGATCGATACGCACACTCAAGTTCCTCAAGCGTGCCGTTAAATAATATCAGCTTTCGCTATATCTTGTCAACAACTTTTTTCATTTTTTTGAAATCCGTTTTTGACATTTTTACTGGCTCCTTGCGGCGCCTTTGACAATTATAAGGATTTCAAATACCGATGCAAGCATTTTTTACATTTTTTTCTTTGTAAACACTTACATTGATGATAATTCATCATATAGCCTTACACAGCCATCGTATATCTCTTGATATGCGGTCTCAAAGTCACCGCTGTACCAAGGATCAGATACATCTTTAGTATTCAATTTCCTTATCTTATGATATTTATCATCAAAGGATCTTTCTAGGTTTCTAATGTTATAGCTATCCATCCCGATGATAAGATCAAAGTGATCATAATCACTTGCCTCGACTTGCCTTGCGTGATGTCTATCAAAAGGGATACCCTTTTCTCTTAGCTTTGTCTTAGCATATGGATAGATATCATTACCGATCTCTTCACGACTTGTCGCTTTGCTTTCGACATATATATGATCGTCATCATGATCTTTGATGATCTTCTTCATGATATATTCTGCCATCGGTGATCGACAGATATTGCCGTGACATACAAATAATATCCTTTTCATTTTTTCTTCTCCTCGTATTTATATTATTTATAGCGCCAATATATACATTGATAATTTTAAGTGTTAATGTCTCTTTTATAATAAAACGATGACCCTAAATAGACATCATCGTTTATATCGCTCTATCCTTTGTATCTCTCTACGACATCAGCCAAGATACCCAAGAAGTTCTCTTCACCCCAAGTATTGAATTTAAACAAGACCGCATTTGAACCACCGGATGTCGCCGCTAAGACATCGATATCATTGCCCTTATTAACCAAGGTGATATTTAAGCTAAGTCTATTACCACCGCTATAACTATAACGCTCATAGACCAAGACGATGACTTTTATATCGTCGATGGTCGTCGCTAATTCCTCTTCTTTAGTTAGCGACATGCTGCTTTCATGTAGTTCTTGATCTAAGTAAGCTAGAAAATGATCAAGATCACCGGTTATGGCTTTCTTATAACTAGCCATTTAAAAACTCCAAGACCTCTAAGACATCATTATCTGGTGATACCTTTTCCTTGGCATAGATGATCTTACCCTCTTCATCGATGATATAGGTCGTCCTTGTCGTGCCATAAGCCGTCTTGCCATACATCGTCTTTTTTTGCCATGCTTCATAATTATTGATGACCTTGATCTCCGTATCGGCTAAGATCGGATATTTAAGGTCATTCTTGGTGGCAAAGTTGAGATGGGTCTTGACTGTATCCCGACTGATACCTAATACGATCACATCTATCGCTTTAAAACGATCGATATTAGCCGTATAGGCACAAGCTTGTCGGGTACATCCTGGCGTACTATCTTTAGGATAAAAGAAGATGACGACTTTATGTCCGCGATAGTCACTGAGTTTGTGTAGTTGGCCATTTTGATCATATAGTTCAAAATCAGGCGCGATAGTATTGATCTGTAACATATGTATATCCTCCGTGCTTATTATGCCATGGATCTTTGATTCTTACTAGAAATAAACTTTATATCAGCATATAAATGATATAATCAACATATGGAAAATGAATATATCGAAAAAGGCTTATCTAGTAAAGAAGTAAATGAAAAGATCCAAAATGGCCAAGTAAATAGAGTCAAAGATCATACATCAAAAAGTGTCAAAGAGATCATCTTAGCTAATACCATCACCCTTTTCAATGCGATCAATGTCATCATCGCGATCCTGATCATCTTCACCGGTGAATACCAAAATCTGACTTTCATGCTGGTGGTGATATTCAATACGGTCATCGGTATCTTCCAAGAAGTCAGAGCTAAACGCAAACTCGATAAACTAAAGTTATTAAATGAACCACATGCTAAGGTACTAAGAGATGGTAAAGAGATGACCATCGATAGTGATGACCTAGTATTAGGTGATCTCATACTACTGACCTTAGGCAATCAGATCTTGGCTGATGCGACGGTCTTAGATGGTGAAGTCGCCGTCAATGAGTCACTATTAACTGGTGAAGCCAATGAGATCATCAAAAAGCCTGGTGATATGTTATATGCTGGTAGCTTTGTCGTATCGGGTAATGCCAAAGCGGAGATCAGTGCTGTTGGTGAATCGACATATGTCAATCATATCTTAAGAAGGGCCAAAAAGGAAAAGAGGCAACCATCACGCTTAAGGGATGCCCTTAACTTCATCATCAAGACGACGACCATCATCATCGCACCTTTAGGCATCACCTTATTCTTAAAGCAGTTTTTACTATCTGGACTTAGCTTAAATGATGCGATCATCCAAACAGCAGCCAGTATGATCGGCATGATCCCTGAAGGTCTGATCCTTTTGACTTCCGTTGCCTTAAGTGTTGGAGCCGTCAAATTGTCGATGAATAATACCCTGACGCAAAGCTTATATTCCCTAGAGACTTTAGCTCGTACTGATGTCATCTGCTTTGATAAGACCGGTACGATAACGACCGGTGATATCATCGTGAATGACCTCATCAAATACGAAGACTTCGATGAGAATATCATCGCCAATATCATCGTGGCGATAAATGATCAAAATCCTACCGCTTTAGCGATGAATGACTACTTCCAAGTAGAAAGGGAATTACCTATAAGCACTACCTATCCTTTCTCATCAAAACACAAGTACAGCGGTGGTGTATATGATGGTAGTACCTATCTCATCGGTGCTTATTCCTTCTTAGGTCTAAAAGATATACAAGCTAAAGCTAAAAGCGATATCGATCGCTATACAAAAGAGGGCTATCGCATTTTAGCCATAAGCAGGGATAATGAATTGATCGGTCTTATCCTGATGCAAGATGAGATAAGACAAAGTGCTGAAAAGACCATCGAATATTTCTATGAGCAGGATACTGACCTAAAGGTCATCTCTGGTGATGATCCAGCTACTGTATCAGCGATCGCCATGCGCATCGGACTAAAAGATGCGGATAAGTATGTCGATTGTCATGAATTAAGCGATGAAGAATTAAAGAAGAAAGTATTAGACCATACGATCTTCGGTCGGGTATCACCAGATCAGAAACTGATCATGGTCGAAGCATTAAAGGCAGATAAAAAGACTGTGGCGATGGTCGGTGATGGTGTCAATGATGTCATGGCTTTAAAGGAAGCTGATTGCAGTATCGCCATGTACAATGGCGCTGATAGTGCCAAGAATATCGCTAATATCATCTTGATGGACAATGACTTTGCCCATATGCCTGATATCGTCTTAGAAGGAAGAAGGGTCATCAATAATATCCAAAGGACAGCTAGTCTCTTTTTGATCAAGACCGTGATGTCGATATTACTAGCGATCTTATCGATCTTCTTCTTAAAGGAATATCCTTTTGCCCCGATCCAGTTGACCTTAGTGTCATCACTCTGTATCGGTTTCCCATCTTTCATCTTGACCTTTATCCCTAACTATCGAAGGGTCACTGGTGACTTCTTAGCCAATGTCCTCGCTAAAGCCATCCCTTCAGCGATCGCGATCGTCCTTGTCGGGATGATCTTAGAAGTCATGATGTCATTCGGTTTAGTCGATAGGGACATCCTAAATACGATGTATACCCTGATCATGGCCGCCATCGTCATCTATGATCTCATCGATATCTCTAGACCTCTTAATATCATCACCCTAAGTCTAGTGATCATCGCGATCGGTGGTATCACCTTAGCTTACTTCTTCATCCCAGATCTTTTCTACTTTGTCGATCTTGACGTTTTAAATGCGATCATCGTATTGGTCTTGATCTTCCTTGGTATCTTAGCTTTAAGGGCCCTTGATAAATGGCATCTAGCCGATAAGCTATCCGGTAAGATCGATGATCTATACTAAGGTCATCAAGATAGCTACTTCACCTGTATCAGGATCATCTATCTCATCCGTAATCTTAAAGCCCTCGCGCATATAAAAAGCGATGGCTTTTTCATTTTGGGCATATACTTCTAAAGTAAGATGATCATGTATCTTTTTGACATGAGCTAGTAAACTTTTACCGATACCTTGACTTTGATAGTCACTTCTAATAAAGATCCCAGCGATATGATCTTCGATCATCCCGATAAAGCCAACGATCTTATCATCGATCTTATAGACATATACTAGAGCCTCTGATATCGCTTGTTTTACTTCTCTATAGTGATCTTTCCAATACTGGTCACTGATAAAAGTATGAGCTGAGATATTAGTATCTAGCCATATCTTCATCACTTCATCGATATCTTCTCTTTGCATCTTTTTGATCATAAAGCAATGATACATGATGATAGACATAAAGAAAAGTCGCCTTAAGCGACTTAATCGATCCTCTTTTTACCGGTGAAGAATAAAGCTACTGTACCAGGACCGGTATGCGCACCGATGACCGTTCCGATATTATAGATCTTTACTTCTTTGACCTTTGGGAAATTAGCTCTTACTAGATCTGCCACTTCCCTAGCATCATCTTCAACTTCCGAATGCGATATATAGACATAGCCATCATAGTCGGTGCCATTATCCGCATTCTCGATCATCTTATCGACGCAAGCTTGGATGACCTTTTTCTTACCACGTAATTTATATCTTGGGATCAGATGTCCTTCAAAGTCGACATTTAATAATGGACAGATCTTTAAAGCACTACCTAAAAAGCCTGATACCTTGGATACACGACCGCCTCTTACAAGATAGGTGAGATCGGTAGTAAAGAACCAGTGGTGAACATTTAGCTTATGATTCTCGATCCAGTCGATATTGTCTTCATAACTCATACCACGATCTAGGTTGTCCTTTGCCAGTTTCACTAACATCCCATAACCAGAGCTAGCCGCTAGGCTATCGATGACGGTGACTTTAGCTTCCATCTCTTCATTGATCGTATTAGCGGCGATGACAGCACTGTTATGACTGCCTGAGATGCCGCTGGATAAGGTGAGGTGGATGATATTGATGCCCTTTTCTAATATTTGGCGCCAAAATTCCATGTAGCGTGCGACATTGATCTGCGATGTCGTCGGTATAGCTCCATTTACCATCGCTGTATAGAAGTCATGTAGTGGATATGACTTACCATAGTCATCATCATATGACTTACCATCGAGGTTGAAAGTAAATGGTATAAATTGAATATCATTATTTTCAAAGAAATCAAGGTCCATATCGACCGTTGAACAACATGTGATAACGTAATTCTGCATCTATCTATCTCCTTAACACCTTTATTTTAATGATATATGTCCCTAAAAACAAGCATAGAAAAACCTCCACTAAGGAGGTATTCTTTACTAAATATACAGAGGAGGTCAATGAAAAAATTACTTCTGCCCACCTATATTAAACTAAAAGTTTATGTTGAAATGGTGAAAATGGTCAAAAATTACGGATAAACATCATGCGATCTTTGCCATTGATGTCCTTTTTGACCTCGATATTGTGATCTGGGAAGTATTTTTGTGCTTCTTTCGTTAAAGCTTCCTTTTGATCATAACCGATCTCAAAAGCCAAGATATGCTTGTCATTTAAGACCTTATGGGCATCTTTAAAGATCGACCGATAGTAGTCTAGACCATCTTGACCACCGAATAAGGCAACATGCGGTTCATAGTCGATGACTGATGTCTCCATCTCTTCTTCATTTGGGATATATGGTGGATTAGAGATCAGGATATCGACCTTGATATCACGATCGTAAAGTGGCTTTAACATATCCCCATCCATAAAGGATATCTCGGCATCATTATCCTTGGCGTTCTCTTTAGCTACTGCTAAAGCTTCCTTAGAGATATCTGTCGCCAGGATATCAAGTCGTGGCTCTTCCTTTTTTAAAGCGATGGCGATCGCCCCACTTCCTGTCCCGATATCGACGACCTTGACTTCTTTGTCTTTAAAATAGGTATCGACATCCGCTAGGATATGACCGACTAACTCTTCCGTTTCAAAACGCGGGATCAAGACATCTTTGTTGACTGATAACTTATATCCAAAGAAGTAGCAATACCCCAAGACATAATACATCGGCTCATCATTCAAGATCCTCTTGATGCCATTTTCAAAGCGACCGACGATCTCGATATCGGCATCATTATCAAGTTCAAGATATAGATCGATCCCCTTTTCATTACACAGTTCAAAAAGAAAGGCTTTAGCGACCTGTAAGTCGATACCTTTCTTGTTGAATGCATCTTTGTATAAATACATCAGTTTATGATACGTTACCATCTAATAACTTCTCTTTCTCTTCATTTGCTAGTAGGGCATTGACGATATCGTCGAGTTTACCATCCATGATCCGATCAAGCTGGTTGATCGTAAGACCGATCCTGTGATCTGAGACCCTGTTTTGTGGGTAGTTATAGGTCCTGATCTTCTCTGACCTATCACCAGTACCGATCTTTGACTTACGGATCTGACCTTCTTTTTCACGCCTTTGTCTTTCATATTCTTCATAGACCCTAGCTCTGATGATCTTTAGGGCTGTTTCCCTATTAGCCATCTGTGATCGGCCATCTTGGCAATTGACGGTGATACCGGTTGGTTTATGGATGATACGGACCGCACTATCGGTCTTATTGATATGTTGGCCACCAGCACCACTTGCACGATGAGTCTCGATCTCAAGATCGCTATCTGGGATCTCGATATCCGCCTCTTCAACATCCGGCAAGACTAATACTGTCGCCGTCGATGTGTGGATACGCCCTTGGGTCTCGGTCTTTGGGACCCTTTGGACACGATGAGCACCACTTTCAAATTTGAAGTGACGATAAGCACCTTGCCCTTTGACTAAAAAGCTGATCAGGGCATAACCACCGGCTTCTGACTCACTAGCTTCCATGACCTGGGTCTTATAACCTAAGCTTTCCGCATAGTAGTTATACATCCGATATAGGTCACCCGCAAAGATATTACCTTCATCACCACCTGCAGCCCCTCTGATCTCAACGATACAATCGTAGTCATCTTCAGGATCTTTCGGTAATAGTAATTCATCGATCTTCTCTAAGAGCTTTTCTCTTTCCGCTTCTTTGATTTCGATCTCTTCTTTAGCCATCGCCCTTAGTTCATGATCATCGCCATGTAGTAGTTCATTACTACCTTCGATATCACTATCGATAGCTTTTAATTCTTGGTATGCTAAATAGGCCTCTCTTAAAGATGCCTGTTCTTTGGATAATTTAGTGACCTGTTTCATATCTTTGACGATATCCTCACTTGAAAGCAGGTCGGTTATCTCATCATAGCGTTTTTCGATATTCTCTAATTTTACGATCCTAGCGTCCATGTTTCTCCTTAAGTCTTGGATGATCTAATACTTCATGACAATGACGGCACCTAGCTTCATAGCTCTCACTAGCTCCGACTAATACGACCGGGTCATTGTAGGAAGCTGGTTTACCATCAATGATCCTTTGGGTGCGGGTAGCTGGTGAACCACACTTATTGCATACCGCTGTGAGCTTAGTGACAAACTCCGCTTGGGTCATCAGTTTAGGCATCGGGCCAAAAGGTTCACCTCTAAAGTCCATATCAAGACCAGAACACATGACCCTTTTACCTTCGTTAGCCAAGATATCACATACCTGACAGATCGAATCATCAAAGAATTGGACCTCATCGATCGCCACGACCTGTGTCGTGTCTCTAACGTGATCTAAGATCTCACTAGGGGTAGCGATCGGATATGATTCAACAGAACTACCGGCATGAGAGACGACTTTGGTCTCGCTGTAACGGTCATCGATCCGTGGCTTAAAGACCATGATCTCCTGTTTACCAAACTCTAATACTTTGATCCTTCTGATGAGCTCTTCTGTCTTACCGGCAAACATACAACCGGTGATTACTTCGATCCAACCATTGCGATATCTCTGATACATGTGACCCTCCTAACTTCAAAAAAATAAGAGCTTATTGCGCGCTCTTATCTTTTAGACCATATTTCTTATTGAATTTTTCAATTCGTCCAGCTGCTGCCGCAAATCTCTGTCTACCTGTGTAGAATGGATGGCAATTTGAGCAAGTATCAACTTTGATATCACCTTTTGTTGAACCTGTTTCAAATGTAGCACCGCAGCTTGCACAAGTTACAGTTACTCTCTTATACTCTGGATGAATACCTTTTTTCATAATCTAATTCTCCCTTCTGCCTTAAGTATCTTAGTCAACCTAAAGTAAGTGCTTATAGATAATAACACAACATTCTTAAAGGCGCAATAAGATTAGTGCACATCTGCACCTAGTGCCTTTAATTTCTCCTTGATATGATCATAACCACGATAGATATGGTATGCTCCTTTGATCGTCGTCTGACCTTCCGCAATAAGGGCAGCGATGACTAAAGATGCCCCACACCTGAGATCTGTAGCCGTGACAACACTGCCGAATAATGGTGTAGGACCACTGATCGTACTTGAAGCTTCACCGACTTCGATCTCGGCCCCCATGAGGTTTAATTCATGACAGTGCTTAAAGCGCTCTGGGTAGATCGTCTCATGGACCTTAGAGATGCCAACAGCTTGCGTCATCAAAGCGGTGAGGGGTTGTTGGAGGTCGGTCGCAAGGCCTGGATATGGTAAGGTCTTGACTTCGATCGGCTTTAAGTCATGACTTTCAAAGACCTCGACAAAATCGACCCCGATATTCATCTTGACCCCCATCTCTTCAAGCTTCATGAGTAAGCTTTCGATATGTTGTGGGATGACATTTTCGATCTTACAATACTTAGCACAAGCAGCGGCTAAGATGATATAAGTACCTGCTTCGATGCGATCGGGGATGATCTCATGATAACAGCCACCTAACTTTTCGACGCCATCGATCGTGATCTCACTGGTACCAGCACCACGGATCTTAGCCCCCATCTTATTGAGCATCGATGAGACATCGATGATCTCTGGCTCTTTAGCCGCGTTTTCGATCGTCGTCCTGCCTTTAGCGAAAACTGCAGCCATCATGATATTGATGGTCGCCCCAACAGAGGCGATATCAAGATAGATATTAGCACCCTTTAATTCCTCAGCTTCTAACATATAATAACCATCATCGTAATCGATATGAGCACCAAGTGCTTCAAAGCCCTTTAAGTGAAGATCGATCGGTCTTGGCCCTAAATAGCAACCGCCACTCATCTTGATCTTGACCTTCTTATAGCGACCGAGTAGTGCCCCCATAAAGTAATATGAAGCCCTCAATTTACCGACCGCTTCATCATCTAAGGTGACATTTTGGATCTCGGTCGGATCGATGATGATGTGGTCATTTTTCTTGGTGACCTTTACATTTAGTGTATTGAGCAAAGTTGCCAAAGCCTTGACATCAGCGATATTCGGGACATCGAAGATCGTCACGACATCACTAGCTAAGACCGCTGCTGGGATCAGGGCGACAGTCGCATTCTTTGCCCCGCTGATCTTAACGGTACCTTCAAGTTTTTTCCCGCCATTAATAACTATCGTATCATCTGCCATCTTCATTCCCCCAAATATCGATATATATCATGCAGATCGGTAAATAGATGATCTGCCTCTTTTTGTCTTTCTTTGATATGCTCATTGATCCGCGCTAAGGTATAGACGCCACTACTTTTAGCGGCCCTTATACCGTTTGGTGAATCCTCTATGATCAAACACTCTTCCTTTTTTAGACCTAATTTATCCATCGCCATTAGATAGATCGTCGGATCAGGTTTTTCTTTAGTATCTTCTGTGCTTGATATATGATCAAACACATCCCCAAAATGACAATCAGCTATAAAGCGATCGATAAGATCATAACTACTAGCACTGCACAGTGCTAACTTATAGCCCTTGTCTTTTAGATCATATATGATCTCTTTGACATCAGGATAGATATACTCTTGATAATCGATCACATCTTCTATGCCGAAGTATTCATCATTCATCCTTTTGATAGTATCAAGATCATACTTATCATCTAATAGCTTTTGTAGGTAGGCATATGTATCAGGCATCGACAAGCCGATGATCGCATATACCTCATCCTTATCACCTTTATATCCTGCTCTTTTGAGCCATTTATAAGTACCATCACAATAGTAACGCTCACTATCGACTAATGTACCATCCATATCAAATAAGATCCCCTTGATCATATCTTCTCTCCAATATAATAGATGACCCCTTCGATGCGGTTTATATAGTAGGCATGGACCATAAATAAAGAAGCTGCCTTATCGTTTTCTTCATTTTTCTCTTCGCTGCCTCTAGCTATCTCAATGACACCAGGGACAAGCTTCTGTAGTAAAGATCTTGATACATCAGCCTTTTCATAGTTTGATCTTTCATAAGCATATAATAGATCCACTAGAGCTTTGACCTCTAAAGTCACCCCTTCATCATCTTTATCCTTATCAAAATAAGCATTTAGAGCATATAGGACATCTTTGATGTTAAAGATATCACCTTTAGCTGCATAGATCTTATTAGCTAAGCCTAAAGCCATCGGTAGATGACCGATATCGATATAGTTCATACAGGCCTCATATAATAGTCTGATATATTGTCTTACCATGATATCATCTTTAGTTAGATCAACTTCTTTTGATAGACCTTTAGCTAATATCATCTCTTTTTGATAGCCATCATCATAAAATCTCGATAGTAATGTCAAAGCGTCTAAGCAATCATCACTTAGCTCATAGGCTTTCTTCAAGATAGCTTTTATCTCTTCTTGGCTCATCCTGATATCGATCGTATCGATCAGGGCCAAGGCTTCATAAAGTTTTTCCATCGCTAATATTATACAAATTATAAAGCCAAGATAAAAGGGTCCAAATAGACCCTAAATATCCAAAGTCAAGATCATCTCGATCCCCATCAAGATGATATCGATACTGATGACAAGCTCACTAAAGCCAAATGATATATATGGCATGATAAACATGAAGATGCATAAGATGATAGAAATGACATCGACGATGATCGCTATGCGCTCTTTTATATCTTTGTGTCTAATACTAAGATCAGCTACTTTAGCGATATGATGAGCTAATAGCCATAGTGGGATGACCAAAGCTAATACAGTTATATTACTTCCTGGATAGACAAATAAGCTGATCGCACACATGATGATGACGATAGAACATACCAAGATGATCATCGACCTGATATCGGTATAGCGCTCATTTTGACAATAGATCATGATATCAAAGATGCCAGATACTAAAGCCACAAGTGCTACAAAGCGCATATAGCCATCAAGCATATTAGGATATATGATGATCATGATCCCTAAGATGATGGATACAAGCGCAAAGATAGACCTTAAGATATCAGACTTTTTCATAGCCATCCTTATTTAATATATCCATGAATTCTTTACCGGTGATCGTCTCTTTATCGTACAAGAACTTAGCTAATTCATCGAGTTTAGCTTTATTGTCGCTTAAGATCTTGATCGCCTTTTCATGGGCTTCCTTTACGATCTTGATCACTAGATCATCGATCTTAGTAGCTGTCTCATTACTACAAGCCAAGGATGTATCACCACCAAGATACCTATCATTCACTGTCTCTAAGGCCACCATATCGAAGTCATCAGACATACCATACCGTGATATCATTGTCCGGGCAAGCTTAGTAGCCTGTTCAATATCGTTAGAAGCACCGGTAGTGATACTATTAAAGGCTACTTCTTCGGCTGCTCTACCACCAGTTAAGGTACATATCTTATTCATGAGCTCTTCTTTATTCAAGAGGTTCTTTTGCCCCTCATCGACCTGCATCGTATAACCAAGGGCCCCACTGGTACGGGGGATGATCGTGATCTTTTGAACAGGGGCACTATTAGTCTGTAAGGCTGCCACTAAGGCATGACCGATCTCATGATATGAGACGATCAGTTTTTCATGGTCTGATAAGATCGCATTTTTCTTTTGATAACCAGCGATGACGACTTCGATCGATTCTTCAAGGTCTGATTGGCTGACTTTGTCACGCTTATCTCTGACCGCTCTTAAAGCCGCTTCATTGATGATATTGGCCAGTTCGGCACCACTGGCGCCAGCAGCCATCCTAGCGATGATACCATAGTCGACACCGTCTTCGACCTTGATATTTTGGGCATGGACTTTTAAGATCGCTTCCCTTCCTTTAAGGTCAGGTAATTCGACCGGTACCCTTCTATCAAATCGACCAGGACGCGTTAAGGCGGCATCTAAAGCTTCGGGCCTATTGGTCGCCGCTAAGATGATGACACCGGTATTATCTTCAAATCCATCCATCTCCGTTAATAGCTGATTGAGGGTCTGTTCCCTTTCATCATTGCCACCTAAATTAGAGGCATTGCGCTTTTGACCGATCGCATCGATCTCATCGATAAAGACGATACAAGGGGCTTTCTCTTTGGCTTGTTTGAAGAGGTCACGGACCTTAGAAGCGCCCATACCGACAAACATCTCAACGAATTCTGAGCCTGAGATCGAAAAGAATGGCACATTAGCTTCACCAGCTACCGCCTTCGCCAACATGGTCTTACCTGTTCCTGGTGGGCCAACTAGTAAGATGCCCTTAGGCATCCTAGCCCCGATCTTGCGATATTTATCCGGGTCATGCATATAGTCGACGATCTCAGATAGGGATTCCTTAGCTTCATCTTCACCAGCCACATCCTTAAACATGATGCCCTTGACACCTTTGACATAGACCTTGGCATTAGACTTGCCAAGGTTAAAGTTCATCGAGTTTTTACCACCTAACTGTTTCATCATGCGCTTGTTGATGAAGTAGCCGATGATCATGAAGATGACGATCGGTAGGATATAGGAAAGTAAGATCGTGATGAAAGGTGAAGCTGGCTCTTCGATATCCCTGGTGAACTTAGCTGAGCTTTCATGGAGCCTTTCACTTAAGGTCGGGTCTTCCATCGGTGTCGTCCGATAGATCTTCTCTTCATCTTTGAGGGTATACAGGATCTCATAATCACCGATACTGACTTCATCGATCGCATCTTCATCGATCTTGTCCATAAATGTCCCATAGTCGACCCTGGTGATCGCTGCTGAAGACAATGATGGCGTGATCAAAAGATTGAAAGTGGAGATGATGAGGATGACGATCACAAAATAGTATATCAGTGGCTTTTTATCCGGTTCTTTTATCTCATTCATCTGCTTGCTCCTTTAATTCAAGGTGTAAAAGATGGGCATAAGCACTAGCGATAAAAGCCAAATCGACAGCATATTCAGCTAGTAGCGCTAAAGCTTCTTTATCCTGAGGCTTCTTTAAAGCATTAAAAGCCTTCATACACTCCCTATAGACGATCACATATTCGATGATATCTTGATTCTTATTGTGACTAAGACGATCATAGAATAGGTCACATTCCTTTTGATAAAGCTCTTTAGCTTCATCTAGATCTTGATCTTCTAGCTTTTTGATATCATCGTGCATCTCGTCGTATTTGATCTTAAGCGTATCCATCTTTTTACCTCGCTATGATCATACTCATAAATAAAAAAAGATACCATTATCAATATCTGGTATCTGTCTTTACACTTTGACCGATTTGTAATGATCAAGTCAATTCCTTATAGATGATATTAGCGATCTTATCGATATACTTGATATCATCTTCATCCAGTGACTTGATAAGCCCGATCAGGGCACTAGCGTGATATCTGACGATCACATCGATCTCAAAGACGCTCTTATCGATATAGAGCTTACGATTTTTGATCGCTTCTTGAAATAGTGAATAGACATGTTCATCAAAGATATTGGCGATCTCGTCACGGTAATTGGTCTTAAGACCACCTTCGATATAAGGCCTTACCTGATAGCCCATGAGCAGTAGATACTTGATCGCTGTCTCTTTGTCACTTAGATCGATGCGTTTCTTTAGTTCATCCTTGCCTCTTTCTAATATCCATCTAAAAAGATCGGGGATATCTTCAAAGTGGTAGTAAAAGGTCTGTCTTGTGATATTACATGACTCCACGATATCGGTGACCGTTAACTTCTTAGAATCAGCAAGTAGCTTTAGACAAGCTTCAGCGATCGTCTTTTTCATGTCGGACATGACATGATGATAACACAAATAAAGCCACTAAAAAAGGCTCCGAAGAGCCTTGATCCTTATTAAGCCTTATTAGCTGAGCCGAATTCTTCGACCATTGATTTACATTTAGCAACGATCGCATCAGCACCTGGTGCTAGTAATTTACGTGGGTCATAACCTTTGCCCTCGACATCCTTACCAGCTTCGATGTATTTACGCGTAGCTGCCGCAAATTCAAGTTGAAGTTCAGTGTTGACATTGATCTTTGATACACCTAGTGAGATAGCCTTTAAGATCTGATCTTTAGGGATACCACTACCACCGTGTAAGACAAGTGGTGTTCCTTCACATGCTTTTTGGACTTCACTTAATACTTCAAAGTTTAGGCCTTTCCAATCAGCTGGATATTTACCATGGATATTACCGATACCAGCAGCTAAGAAATCACAACCTAAGTCGTTGATGCGTTTGCATTCTGCAGGATCTGCGACTTCACCATTAGATGTGACACCATCTTCGGTACCACCGATACCACCGACTTCACATTCAACGCTGATGCCCTTTGAATGAGCATATTCGATGATCTCTTTTGATTTAGCGATATTTTCATCGATGTCATAGTGTGATCCATCAAACATGACTGATGTGAAACCTGCTTCGATACAAGCTTTAGCACCTTCATATGTACCATGGTCTAAGTGTAGAGCTACTGGTACAGTGATACCCATTTGATCATGGATATTCTTGACCATATCCGCAACAGTCTTGAAACCACACATATACTTAGCTGCACCTTCTGATACACCTAAGATGACTGGTGACTTCATCTCTTCACAAGCTTTTAAGACTGCTTTAGTCCACTCTAAGTTATTGATATTGAATTGAGCAACAGCATAGTGACCTTCATGTGCTTTCTTCAACATCTCTGTAGCATTTACTAACATGACTAACAATTCCTCCCTTTAGTGACTATATTTTACACCCTTTCGATAGTGTCTTCAATTAGATATAGCGCTATTGGCCTTGGATACTAAGAAGCTTTTCATAGAAGGCATCTTTTTGGGCCATGAATTCATCGTAGGTGATGTAGTCACCTTTGTAATTGACTAAAAAGGCATCACGCGCTTTTACGATGGCTTGTTTTTGTTTAACGCTACAATTAGAGAAGGAATCGTTATTTTCATCATATGTGCATGATCCTAATGTGGCGATCCTATTAGTCCAATCGTATTCAACAACATCCTTTTTCCATCGTTTTCGTATTATAGAAATTGTATAGGAATGATCCTTCGTTAAAATCATAGATAGGTACTATAGAATCATCAAAACCTGGTGCACCATATACAAACGACACATCGATCGTTTCGCGATCGAAATTTGTAAATGTTTCTTCGCTAAAAAGATCATCTAATCCATCTACCTTTGTGATCTTATCGGGATCAAATCTATTGATGCTCTCTTCGCTAACATAGCCTATTTCTTCTAAAACCTCTAACAGAGGTCTCAGTTCTTCATGACCATATCCTTGTGGATCATTAGGATCAGATCGCTCTATCAAATGATCATCGATCTTCTCATAGTCAAATCCTCTTTCGAGCGTATGATCACCGAAATAGATGGTATAGTATTTCTCTATTACAGGCGCATCATCAAAACTTTCGATCAGATCAGCAGAGCGTAATGCTTCTGTAAAGCGCGATAGAAGTTCCTTATCAGAAATAGTAACTTCTGACCCATCGACATATTCGACCCTTATCTCATCTAATGACTCTAAAGCATCTAAAAAAGCAAAGGGATCATTTGGATCTAAAGATAGGGTAGGTGTAACTTCGACGACATCTGTCGGTGATGATGTATCACTGGGGCTGTTCTTTTCTTCTTTACTACAACCACTAAAGACAGATATAGTCAATAAAATGACTATCATGATTCTAAGATATTTCATATGCTTCTCCTATGTTTATGATCAATATCGTAGATCGATTTCTATATACTCATTTTACCACGCAAAAAAAGAAACAACCCTTCATAGATCGTTTCCTATAAACCGCAATAACTATCTTTCGATCAATACCACAGCTTGTGCTTTCGCCCCTTTTCTTTCCCCGATAAAACCTAAGCCTTCAGCACAGGTCGCTTTGACATTGACCTGATCGACATCGATCTTTAGATGATCAGATATATTCTCACGCATCTTATCGATATATGGGGCTAATTTGGGCTTTTCGATCATGACTAAACTGTCGATATTAACGACATGATAACCATTATCCTTTAATAACATATAGGTCTCATCTAATAAGATCAGTGATGATATCCCTTTATACTTATCATCTTTATCACTAAAGTGCTTACCGATATCATATAGTCCCATCGCTCCGATCAGGGCTTCAATGATCGCATGTAATAATACATCCGCATCAGAATGCCCCAATAGTCCTAGGTCACTCTCTATCTTGACCCCACCTAATATGAGATCTCTTCCTTCTACTAGACGATGGATATCTTCAGATTGGCCAATACGGATCATTTACTACCTCCCTTATATCATCATAGACATGACTTGTCTTACGCAATAATATATCCTTAGCTTGATGACCATTAGAAACTAATATGCATTTGATATTTAGCGCATCAGCTACCTCAAGATCATGTAAGGTATCACCCACAAAGACATATTCACCCTTTTCTTGTCTTTGCATCCACTCTTTAGCGATATAAACCTTACTTGAAGCATAGATATCATCGATCCCTAAGATCTCATCAAATAGATCGGTAATACCTAAATCATCACATTGTATCTTCAGTTTATCAAGCCTTGATGCGCTTAATAAGATATTACGGATACCTTGTCTTTTATTATCCGATAACTGTTCTTTGATACCTGGATATAGATGATAACTGCCTTTATTAGCTTCATATACATCCATCCATTCATTACCGACCACTTTAAAATCGAGCTTGTCAAAATCAAAGCCGACTCTCTTATAATAGTCGATCACTGGAAAACCAAAGACCTTTCTGTATTCCTCTTTTGTCAGATGGTCACGGTCTAAATACTTGTCGATCATCGCATTGATGGCGATGATACCAGTATCGACATCATCTAATATCGTACCATTAAAATCATATATAACTGTCTTCATGGGTCAATTATACAAAAAAAGAGGCTAATAATCCTCTTCTTCACTTTCACGATCGATCTCTTCTTCCTCTTCTTCGCCTAAGAATTCCTTCTCTTCTTCATCATCACCTTCATCGTCGCTGTCCTGCAGTTCCCTGTAGGTGTCTTCGAATTTGTAGCGCTTTTTGAGGTCCCACTTATTATCAGCCTGTTGGATGAAACGCGGATCTAAAGACATGTCACCATAGAAAGCCCCGATCTTAGATGTGATCTCAGCTTCGGTCAAGCCAGCTACTTCGCTGACTTCCGTAAACAAGTTCTTAAATGGTACCGGTTTTCTTTTCTTGGATAAGATATCATATGCGATATCGACTAATGCTTTTCTTTTTGTCATAAATAACTCCCTATAAGATCGATATTGATCTCGATCTTTTCACCTGTGTCATAGATAGCTTTGATATGATCACCTTGGATCGATAACTCATGCAAAGTGATAGGTAATATCACCTCTTTAGTATCGATAGTCAAGGTCATTCTCATTTCTTTACCTAAGGCGATACTGATATGTGTTTCATCAGTATCCTTTTCGATAAATAGTTGATCACCATAGAATACGAGCTTATCCCTTCTATTATCATCTAGATAGATCGTATTAGCTAGTACGATGCATTCTCTGTGATAGACGATATCGCCTTCACTGATAACGGTTACGATGGCCTTTCTCATATTCCGAGTGATATTTTACCAATATATGTATACCTGTCAAGACAAAGCGAAAGAAGTTTCATCACGACATAAAAAAGAGGCATATACATGCCCCTTTGATAACTAGACTACTATATCAATAATCTTGTCTGTGCAGCTTAAAGAATGATCTTTGAGCGCCACATAATGGACATACCATCGGTGCTTTCTTACCTGTATGTCTATAACCACACTTATGGCAGATCCAAACCTCTTCCTCTTCCTTTTCGAAGACTGAATTAGCTTTTAGGTTGTTCAATAAAGCGTTGTAGCGATCTTCATGGTCTTTTTCGATCTTAGCGACCATGTCCATCTGTGCAGCGACCCTAGTGAAGCCTTCTTCACGAGCCTTAGCAGCAAAGTCTTTGTACATCGTTGTCCACTCGTAGTTTTCACCTTCTGCTGCCATCTTTAAGCATTCATCAAGCTCTGGTAATTTATCACCATTTAATGCCTTGAACCAAAGCTTAGCGTGTTCCATCTCATTGCGTGCTGTCTCTAAGAAGATCTCAGCCATTTGATGATGACCATTAGCTTCAGCTACTTCAGCGAAGAATGTGTACTTATTACGTGCTTGTGATTCACCTGCAAATGCTTCTTGTAGGTTCTTTTCTGTTTGTGTGCCTTTGATTTCCATTTTTAAATACCTCCAAGATGATTTTAACATTTTAAATAAAAAGATACATCTGATTTGACTATAATTTAGATATGGACACAAATATAAATGAAGTCTTATACAGGTTAAATGAAAAAGGTCATGAAGCATATATCGTCGGTGGGGCAGTAAGGGATATCTTATTAGGTAAGATACCCTATGACTTTGATATAACCACCAGTGCTACTCCTGATGAAGTGATCGCTATCTTTAGTGATCATGGTATGTATCTTACTGGTCTAAAACACGGTACAGTCAGTGTCATCTATGATAAGAAAGTAATTGAGATCACGACTTTTAGAAAAGATGGTCACTATCGTGATAGTAGACATCCTGATGAAGTCTACTTCACCAAAGATGTCACCTTAGATCTAAAGCGCCGTGACTTTACGATCAACACCTTTTTGATGGATAAAGATGAAAAGATATATGACCTATTAAAGGCCAAAGAAGATCTAGATAAAAAGCTGATAAGGACCGTTGGTGAGCCTAAAAAGCGCTTTGAAGAAGATGCCTTAAGGATCTTAAGGGCGATCAGATTTAAAGCAGAACTAGGCTTTAAGATCGAAGAAGCTACAGCATATATGATCCATAAGCTAAAGGATGGCTTACATAAGATCTCTAAAGAGCGGGTCGCCACGGAATTCATCAAGACACTAAAAGCTTCTTATCCTGAAGTATTAGAAGAATATCATGATGTATATGCTGGTCTTATCAAGTATCACTATACGGATAAGCTCAAAGAGACCAATGACAACATGATCAAACTGGCCCTATTATTCAAAGATGACCCCAGTGACTTAAATAAGCTCTTTTTAAGTAAGAAAGACTATAAGACCATAATGCCACTTATCCAATACCAAAACTTTAAAGATGATGATCTTAGTTATATCTTCACTAAAGTCGATAATGATCGCTATATAAGCTATATCAAGATCTTAAAGGATATCGATCTTAGTGATAAGTATCAAGATATAAAAGACTATATCGTCACAACGGATACCTTGGCTATAAGCTCCTTAGAACTCATGGCTTTAGGCTATAAAGGCAAAGCCTTAGGAAACATCAAAAAGGAGCTTATCGCTATGATCTTACAAAAGAAGCTTAAAAATGATCATCTTAGTATCATGACTTACCTCAAAGAAGTGCTATAATGATTGGGCTATGAAACTTATAAACATCGATCGCATCACCCTTGATGCGTATCTTAAAGATAGTCCAAAGCCTCATTTTTTACAAAGCCCAGGATGGGCTGATGTCGCTAAGAGCCGTGGACTTATACCGCATATGTTAGGTCTATATGATGATGATAAGATGGTCGGATCAGCATTATTACTAGAAAGAAAGATCTTATACTATTCGACCTTTTATTGTCCAAGAGGTTTTATCTTAGACCACTATGATGAAGATCTCATCAAAGCGATGACGATATTATTAAAGGACTATGTCAAAAAACACCATGGCCTATCCTTTAAGATCGACCCAGATCTCATCATCCATAAATTAGATCCTAATGATGCTTCTGTATTAGAGACAAATGAAGATCATATGCATCTGATCGATATCTTTAAAAGCCTTGGCTATAAACACCGTGGCTTTACGATCAAGTTCAATGAATCAAGTGCGCCGCGTTTCACCTTTAGGGTCAAAGTCGATGAAGATATCGATAAGATCCATGAAAATATGCATCAAACGACCAGGAATATCCTAAATCGTGATAACCCATATAAGGTCAAGATCCGCAAAAACAACTTCGATGATTTCAAAGCTTTCTATAAGACGATGGCGGATACCGCTCATCGTAAAGCGATCTTACTAGAGCCACTGAGATTCTATGAGACCTTCTATGATAACCTATATAAAAACGACATGAGTGATCTTATCGCTGCTTATATCGATACCGATGAAGTAAGGGCCATCTTTGATGCAGATATCAAAGATACCAATGATAAGATCTTAGAACTAGAAGCCAATCTCACCAAAAAGAATAAAGGACGTTTAAATGATCTAAAAGATCATCTCAATAAGATCTTAAAAGAAAAAGCCCAAGTTGATATGATCAAAGAGAAAGAAGTGGTCCTATCAGCCATCATGACGGCTAAATACGCTGATAAGGTCTGGATCGTCCATGGTGGTAACCGTGACATCCTTAAGTTTTTAAGTGCTAACTACTATCTTTATGACTATGTCTTAAAGGATAGCCATGATCAAGGCTTTAAAGAAGTCGACCTTTATGGGACGGAAGGCAAAGTCGATAAAGATAGTGAACTATATGGCTTATATCTATTCAAGAGCCGCTTTGGTGGTGATCTTGATGAATTCATCGGTGAATTCGATATGGATGTAAGACCGATCACCGCTAGCCTTATCAATAAGGCTTTATACATCAGAAGAAAGATCAAACTTAAACGCGCGATCAAGAAAGGATAGGATCATGAAATTAATCACCATTGATGCGAGGGAGTTCAATGAAAAGACTAAACATCTGCCATGCATCAATTTCCATCAAACTGCTAACTGGGGGAAACTTAAATCTTACACCGGCTGGATCGCCCATCATGTCGCCTTAGAAGATGATGGCAAGATCGTTGCGGCATCACTACTTTTAGCTAAGAAGACACCGCTATTCAATAGCTATCTTTTCTATGCGCCAAGAGGATTCTTGATCGACTTCAATGATAAAGAACTATTAAAGACCTTCACTAAAGAGGTGATCACTTATATCAAGGCTCATCACGGTTTTGAGCTTATGATCGATCCATATCTTGAATATAAACATCACGATATCGAAGGTAATACCATCGATGATGGCTTTGATAATCAAAGTGTCATCGATGAACTTAAAGAGCTTGGTTTTACCCATCACAATGGCTTTAACCTCTACAACGAGAACTTACAACCACGCTGGATCTATGTATTAGAGCTTAAAGACAAGGACGAAAAAGCGATCGTCAAAGATTTCAAGAACGAGGTCAAAAGAAGAGCGAAGAAAAAGGACCTCTTTAAGATCACCTGCCGTGAACTCAAAAAGGATGAGATCCACTTATATAAAGAAGTCATGAAACACACCGCTGATCGAAGAGGCTTTTTAGATCGCAGTGAACTATATTATGAACACATGTATGAGACGATGCACGATGATGGTATCTTGCGCTACTTTGTGGCGGAGATCGACTTTGATGAAGCCCTTTTGAATGTCAAGGCGACTGTTGATGCCTCTAAGGCAAAACTTGAAGCTTTAAAGGCTAAAGAGACTCAATTCACCAAGACCAAAAATGAGATCAAAGAAGAAGAGATAAGACTAAAGTCCTATCAAAAGGACTATGACATCATCAAGCACTATGCCGATGAAAATAGTGGCAAACAGGTCATCAGTGGTATCACCTTACTAACATATGGCAATGAAGCAGTGCAATTATTAGCTGGTAATTATCAAGAATTTGAAGCTCTTTATTCTTCGACGATCTTGATCACTGAACTGATCAAGATGATCAAGAAAGAAGGTTATGACTACTATAACTTCTATGGTATCACCGGTGATTTCTCTAAAGACAATCCGCTAGTTGGCCTATATACCTTTAAAAAGAGCTTTGGTGGCCATGTGGTAGAATTGGTCGGTGAGTTTGAATATGTCATCTCAAAGCCGATGAAATCCTTGTATGAGATAGGTATTAAATGTTATAATGCCGTGAAGAAAGTCAGAAGATGACTTTTCTTTAATGCCGACGTAGCACAATCGGCAGTGCAACGCACTCGTAACGCGTAGGTTGTAGGTTCAAGTCCTATCGTCGGCACCATCTGTAAACTAAGTCCAGTTTGGGCTTTTTTTATTGCGACAAAAAAAGCCATCTTGTATGGACGATATACAAGATAGCTTTCTTAATATCTAAATGATTTATTGGGTGACTTTACTTGTCTTATAGAAGAAGAATAAGCCAAGCGCAAACATGATCACTAGTGAGCCAACACCTAAGCTTTGATTATTGGTGATCTGGGCTACTACTGATACTAAAGTCGTACCCAATAATGATGCACCCTTACCACAGATATCATAGATACCAAAGAACTGACCGCTCTTCTCGGCTGGAATGATCTTAGCGAAGTATGACCTCGATAGCGATTGGATCGCTCCTTGGAAAAGACCAACACAGACCGCTAAGATCCAGAATTGGTATTGTTCGACCATGAACATCGCATAGACAGCGATACATAGATAGGCAAAGATACAGATGTACATGAGCCTTTCGGTCGGATATTTATTAGATAACTTACCGAATAGGATCGCCGCTGGGAAGGCTACGATCTGCGTTAATAGTAAAGCGAGTAGTAAGCTAGTTGAATCAAAACCTAAGGATGTACCATATGCGGTAGCCATATCGATGATCGTATAGACACCATCGATAAAGAAGAAGAAGGCAACAAGGAACATCAAAGCCTTCTTATGTGACCTTAGATCTTTAAAAGTGTCACCTAAACGCTTAAGACCTTTGATACCATCGTGTTCTGAATGTTCAGCGAAGTGTGTTTGTTTATAGGACTTTAGTAGTGGTAAAGTCATCCCGATCCACCATATAGCGACAAGCGCAAAGGCTAAGATCATCGCGACATTTAGTGTAAGACCGATGCTTTCATACATTAAGACAAGCACTAAAGCTAAGATAAATGGTATACAGCTACCGATATAACCCCAGGCATAACCCTGTGATGATACTTCATCCATCCTGTCTTCGGTCGTAACATCCACTAGCATCGAATCATAGAAGACAAGGCTCACCGAATAAGCTGTCTTAGCTAGTACGAATAAGACGATGAACCATAACCAACTCTGCATAAAGCCCAAGAAGACACAACCCACAGCCCCAATTAGCATCGAGATCATGAAGTAATACTTCTTACGACCCTTATTGTCACTTAAGGTGCCAAGTGTTGGTCCTAAGATCGCCGTGAATAGTGTCGCTGCTGATGTCGCATATCCCCAATATGCTAGATAATCGACTTCATCGATACCACCAGCACCAGCTAGCGCATTGAAGTAGATCGGCATGATCGTCGTAACTAAAAGTGTGAAAGCAGAGTTACCGACATCATATAAGACCCACTTCTTCTCTAAAGATGTCATCTTAAATTTCATATTCCTTTTCCCCCTTGAGATCAAAGACCGGTATATCCTTGATCGTTTCTTCATCCCTTTCATCAAATGTATGTTCAAAGCGTTTATCAAGGTCTTCTTGACCATTCATATACGCTACTAAGTTATAGGCAAGATCGACATATAGATCACCAGCTAGCTTGCTAAGCTTATCGAGACGCAAGTCACTATCAAAGCACTTTGGTCTTTTTTCTTTTGTGATCAGATGATCACTAAGACTATCGACCGGTATCTTATCCATGAGACCTTTTAAGATCTTGTGTTTGGCTTTACTATTAGTCACAAGCAAGATCTCATTAAAGACCTTGATCCCCTTAAGTGAATTTAAGATCGTCTTTTGATCAAATTCTGGGAAAAAACGACCGATGATCATCGCATTGTAGTTTGATGGCTTAAATTTATCACAACTTCCTTCAAAATGATCATCTTCTGCCATCAAGTGACGATCATATTCTGATTCGACAGCGTAGTGTGATACATTAGAAACCACCATCTTTTTAGCGATATAAGGATGACATATCGTATCTAATGCATAGTGACATGCAAAGCCTAAAAGATAGGCCATCATCGGTTCGTTGAGATCAGGATACTTAGCGTAATTAGCCCTGGCGCTTTTAAAGAAGACACTGGCTTTAGTATCGTGCATCTTTGAGCCGAATTGCGTGACTTTATTCTTGCTTAGGGGATTGTTGTAAAAAAAGATATCCGGACCTTGTACACCATAATCAAATAACTCGCGATCTTCCAAAATGATCTTTTGAACACTTGGTTTGAGTCTTTCGATCATCCTATCCCCAAAACGATAATGTGCGTAACATGCCGGCATGTAAAAAATCTCCTAACTTCTATATCTAACCTATGATAACATTTTTTTCTCCCCTAAAAGGTGAAATCCATGTTAAATGGTGAAATTAGTTGAATTTTTGAACTATCTTTTAAATAATGATCTTATCTTATCACGATAAACAACTATCATACTGATGATACATGAGCCGAAGTAAGCGATATAGAAGCCATTAGTATAAGTAACGATCATATCGCGAAATGCAAGCCACCTTGCATTATGTTGATCTGGTATATCTGGAAATACTGGTATGATGTTATTCACATCGATACCTGTAGTCATACTATAGACTACATCTGAACATAGAAAACCGTATATGATGATATAAAGCCAATAGAAATAGATCCAAACTGAGATCGTATAGTAGATCTTCTTAGCATTTATTACTGTCTTCTTATCTGCGATCCGCGTCCCGACCAGATAGATGATATGGCTTATGACAAACGGGACGATATATGGAAGGCGGATAAGTACAGACACACCTATAGGATACATCGATGCCTTTATCGTCATGATGATCAAAGCCAAGATATCGATGCCTAAGGCAATGATCGCAAAGATCATCGCGTCGATTTGCCTTGCCTGCTTTTTATCTTCGATCCCCCGTATCAGGTAATCAGAGGTGACATCAAAGATATCGCAAAGGTTGTTGATGTTGGTGATGTCAGGATAACTCATCTCATTTTCCCATTTATATATCGTCTGCCTTGAAACACCTAAACGATCAGCTAATTCTTCTTGAGTCATTCCTTTAGCTTTTCTTTCTTCTCGGATACGATCGGCAATATTCATAGTAAACTCCCTTCATTTAAACTATATCATAGTCATCTAAATATCCAAGCTATATGAGTTTACATGTGGTTTACATTTGGTTAGAGATGGTCTATGTTTATTTATAGTTTGGAAAATATACAAATTCCTTCATAAATAATATAGCAGTAGGTAATTTCATTATTATTCACATCATAATATATTTTATATACAATGTAGATATATGGAGGTGATCTTATGGCTAATATCAATATCAATATCCGAATGGATGCTGATCTAAAACGAGAATTCGAAGCATTTTGTAACAGTGTTGGTATGTCGATGAACACTGCTTTTACGATATTCGCTAAAAAGGCCGTATATGAAAATCGCATCCCCTTTGAGGTAAGTGCTAATCGTCCCAATATCGAAACGACCCAAGCGATCGAAGAAACACAAAAGATGAAGTCGGGACAAAGTACTGGTAAGACCTATGAAAATGTGGATGAAATGATGGAAGATATACTATCTGATGTATAGATCAAAACCAGCCAGATCGATCAAATATTTGCCCACATAAAAAGCACAAGTATCTAACTTGTAATACTTGTGCTTTTTTAGTGTGTTAGTCTATTTCTTTAAGTTGACGTTGTAGAAAGCGTCTTTACCTAAGTATTGAGCTACAGGACCTAATTCATCTTCGATCCTCATTAATTGGTTATACTTAGCGATACGGTCTGTTCTTGACATTGAACCTGTCTTGATCTGACCAGCGTTGACACCGACGACGATATCAGCGATCGTTGTATCTTCTGTTTCACCTGATCTGTGTGATACGACACATGTATAACCAGCTTTCTTAGCCATTTCCATCGCATCGAAAGTTTCTGTTAATGTACCGATCTGGTTAACTTTGATCAGGATCGAGTTAGCGATACCCTTTTCGATACCTTCTTTTAAGATAGCTGGGTTAGTGACGAATAGGTCATCACCGACTAATTGGATATGATCACCTAAACGATCTGTTAACTTCTTCCAACCATCCCAGTCTCTTTCACCAAGACCATCTTCGATCGAGATGATAGGATATTTTTCGACCCATTCAGCATACATGTCGATCATTTCATCGGTTGTCTTGTTGCCTTGACCTGATTTTGTGAGTTCGTACATGCCTGTTTCATGGTTATGGAATTCACTAGCTGCGACGTCCATAGCGATGCAGATATCTTCACCTGGTTTGTAACCAGCAGCCTTGATAGCTTCAACGATGAGCTCTAATGGTTCTTCATTACCTTCACGGCATGATGGAGCGAAACCACCTTCGTCACCGACGTTAGTGTTGTAGCCTCTAGCCTTTAAGACCTTACGTAAGTTGTGGAATGTTTCAGCACCCATACGTAATGCTTCTTTGATACTCTTAGCACCAACAGGGAAGATCATGTATTCTTGGAAGTCAACAGTTGAGTCAGCATGTGAACCACCGTTTAAGACGTTCATCATTGGTACAGGTAATATCTTACCATTCATACCACCGAAGTACTTGTATAATGGCATACCATAGTAATCAGCAGCTGCTCTAGCACAAGCCATTGAAACACCTAAGATCGCATTAGCACCTAATTTTGATTTTGTAGGTGTACCATCTAATTCGATCATCGTCTTATCGATAAGTGGTTGATCTGTGCAGTCCATGCCTAATACAGCTGGTGCAATGATCGTGTTGACATTTTCAACAGCCTTTGTAGTACCTTTACCTAAGTAACGGCTCTTATCACCATCTCTTAATTCAAGAGCTTCTCTTTCACCTGTAGAAGCACCTGATGGTACCATTGCTCTACCGAAAGCACCTGATTCAGTCGTAACTTCGACTTCAACAGTTGGGTTGCCACGTGAATCTAGTACTTCACGAGCATATACATCAATAATTGCTGGCATTAAAATATTTCCTCCTTTACCAAAATTATTTAGTAGCTTCAACGATAGCTAAGAATGAATCGACTTTAAGTGATGCACCACCGATAAGAGCACCATCGATATCTTCCATAGCCATATATTCTTTGATGTTTTCTGGTTTTACAGAACCACCATATTGGATACGAACGGCATCAGCAGCTTCATCGCCATATAGTTTTCTGACTTCATCTCTAACGATGTGGCAGCATTCTTCAGCGATCTCTTTAGTCGCTGATTTACCAGTACCGATCGCCCAGATCGGTTCATATGCGATGACCATCTTGCTGACACATTTTGGACATAGGTCTTTGAGACCATTGTCTAATTGTGTCCTGATGACTGTTTCTGTTTCCTTTGCATCAAATTGCGCTTCCGTCTCACCGATGCACATGATCGGTGTGATATCCGCTTCGATGAGTTTTTTGACTTTTTTATTGACTGTTTCATCAGTCTCAGCGAAGTATTGTCTTCTCTCTGAGTGACCGACGATACAGTGAGTGACACCTAATTCCTTCAACATTGGGATGCTGACTTCACCGGTATATGCACCGCTTTCCTCATAGTGGCAGTTTTCGGCTGCGATGATGAGGTTATGCGCATTAGCTGTCGCATCTTTTAAAGCGGTGAAAGGTGTAGCTACACCATATGTGCAAGAATCATTTAATTTGCCATCTACTGCATTTATGAATTCGACCGTTTCTTTACAGGTCTTATTCATCTTCCAGTTACCAACGATGATCGGTTTTCTCATTACTTTTCCTCGATGATCGCGATACCTGGTAGTTCTTTACCTTCCATGTATTCAAGAGAAGCACCACCACCAGTTGAGATGTGAGTGAACTTATCAGCGTAGCCTAAGTTCTTAGCAGCACTAGCGCTGTCGCCACCACCGATGACGCTCATGCAGTCATCAAGTGAAGCGATAGCTTTACATACACCGATCGTACCAGCAGCGAATTGTTCTTTCTCGAAGACACCCATTGGACCATTCCAGAAGACAGTCTTAGCACCAGCTAATTCCTTGCTGAAGAGTTCAACCGTCTTTGGACCGATATCTAAGCCCATGTAACCTTCTGGCATCTTGTCGACATCAACAGTCTTGATATCTGTTGGTTCATCAAAGCTATTAGCGATGACTGTATCAACAGGTAATACTAACTTATCGCCACCTTTAGCGATGAAGTCCTTAGCGATATCGATCTTGTCTTCTTCAAGTAGTGATGAACCTACTTCATAGCCCTTAGCTTTGAAGAATGTATATGCCATACCACCACCGACGATGACTTTATCAGCGATCTTTAATAGGTTTTCAATAACGGCGATCTTATCTGATACTTTAGCACCACCTAATACAGCGACGAATGGGCGTTTTGGATCATCTAATGCTTGACCTAAGTACTTGAGTTCTTTTTCGATCAAGAAACCAACAGCGCTTGGTAAATGTGATGGGATACCAACTGTTGAAGCATGAGCTCTATGCACTGAACCAAATGCATCTGATACATATAGATCACCAAGTGATGCCCAATAAGCACCTAATTCAGGATCATTCTTTGATTCACCTTTTTCATAACGTGTGTTTTGCATCAATAAAATGTCGCCATCTTCAAGAGCCTTGACTGCATTCTCTAGTTCTTCGCCACGTGTAGCATTGACGAAAACGACTTTATGGTCAGGAACTAGTTCAGCTAATCTCTTAGCAACTGGCGCCATATCATTCTTCTTCTTATCTGCTTCACACTTTTCAGGATCTTTATGATCGACCTTTCCTAAGTGTGATAATAGGATGACTCTTGCCTTATGATCAGCTAGATATTTGATCGTTGGTAAGGCCGCTTGGATACGGTTATCATCCGTGATGACATCACCTTTATGAGGGACATTGAAGTCGACTCTAACGATGACTTTTTTTCCTTCGACATTTAAATCAGTTACGATTCTTTTAGCCATAAATCTTTCCTCCTAAATAGCACATATATTATAGCACCTAAGACGAATGATTGTTAAAGATTTAATTAAATTTACACATCTTTAACGTACTAAAAAGGGAAATCAGCTTATCTCAGTGATCATCGATCATCCTTTTGCTAGCTTATCTATCCATAGTACGCTAATATATAGCCATAGGAGAACACCATGAAAAAAGCTATCATATCTTTAGTTATCTTACTGTTTATCAGTGGATGTAAGACTGATACACCAACTGTATCGACACCGATCGAAAAAGATGAATATGGCATATATGAAGACATCCCACTAAAGGATGAGTTTAGTGATGATCATCGTATAAGGATCAACTCTGAAAGCTATACAGGCTATTCTGTAGGCTATATACCAATCGAGGCTTATGAAGATGAGACCTTTATGATCGATGCCTTTTATCTTTCTTTGATGAAGGATGGACATAATGATATCCCATCTAGTATGATCATCGATGAATATGATGATAGTTGGCTAGATGATACATATAGCTATGATAAGCTAGTGAATACCGATGGCTCACTTATCGATCCATTTTTGATTTTAAATGGCCTCAAAGATGATACGGTCTTATTCAGCGAAGTAGTGATCGATAAATTCCAAAATGATGAGATAGTCGATGAAGAGATCTTAGAAAAGGTCTATATAACTGATGAAAATGCAGGATATGCCCTTGGTATAAGATATAAGGATTCATATATCGATGAAGTATTAAATGGCAACTTAGTGATGTATGGACCGGTATTAAAGGATGGGATAGTAGGACCTGAATTTAACTTTGGTCGCTGGTATGAGGTCTTTTTAAATGAAGATGGCGCTAGATTAAGCATCAAGCTTGATTCCTATCTTGATGGGACGCTTGTCACCTTTGATATCTATGATGGTCAAGATACCAAAAGGATCGAGATGTTAAGTGATGTCGATATCAAAGATATCACAGGTTTTAGTGATCAATACGAAGACTATAGCTTCAATTTTGAACCAAGGCTTGCTGATGATTCCCCTTTGCGTAATGCCACCACGATCGAAGAAAGTTACTTAAAAGATCCTAAGACCTATGTCCATGAAGATGTCTTATTTAAGGAATTATATGAAGGATCTTTTGTCCATGATGAAGTCGATATGCCAGTTAGTTACTTCGAAGATGAGGTCTTTATGTTAGAAGAAAAGATATTTGGTCCCGGCTTAAAGTACTTTGGCTATAATACGCATAATAAATATTTAGCCAGTAATATGTATGTCTTAGACTATGATCGCTTGTGGCGCAGTAGCGATGATCTTCATTATATCGTCAATAACTTTAAGGATGATACGATCTTGTTCACCAGTCAAGTTTACGTCTATGATAAGGTCGATGATGATAAGATCATCAAGGAAACACCATACACATCAGATGTATATGGCTATAGTGGTATGACGACAATAGCTGTCCGCTATGAAGATTCCTATCTTAAAAAGGTCATGGAAGGTGAGCTTAAAGAGCTCTATCATGATATCCAAGATACACCTTACGACATCAAAAAAGCGACTGTCATCAGAAGGTATGAAGTCGCTGTCAGTTTAGAAGATAGTATCACTTTCATTATTTTTGACTACGATGGCAAGACGATCATCGAATGTTATGTCAATAACGATAATGCCGTCTTTGAAAGTGATGTCGATCTTAAAGCGTTAGCGCTTTAAGATCTTTCATAATAAGAAGCTAAGAAGCGTTTGGTCCTTTCTTCTTTGGCATTTTCAAAGATATCTTTCGGTGTCCCTTCTTCGATGATCTTGCCATCGGCCATGAAGATGACCTTATTCGATACGCTTTTAGCGAAATTGAGTTCATGAGTGACGATACACATCGTCATCCCACTTTTGGCAAGGTCACGCATGACGCCAAGTACTTCACCGATCAATTCTGGATCTAAGGATGAAGTCGGTTCATCAAAATAGATGACCTCAGGTTTATATACGATGGCCCTAGCGATCGCGACACGCTGTTGTTGGCCACCGGAAAGTTGGTGAGGATAATAATCATAGCGATCAGATAGTCCGACTTGATCAAGGGCTTTTTTAGAAAGCTCGATCGCTTTATCTTTATCCATCTTACGCGCGATGATCAAACCTTCGCTGACGTTTTGTAAGGCGGTCTTATTGATAAAGAGATTGTAGTTTTGAAAGACAAAAGCCGTCTTTTTGCGGATATCAGCGATATCTTTTTTGCTTATATCGTGCATATCATAGCTTTGACCATCGAAGATCATCTCACCACTATCAGCTCGCTCTAAAAAGTTCATGCAGCGAAGTAGCGTTGTCTTGCCACTTCCACTATTGCCTAAGATCGATATGACATCTCCTTTATCGACACTTAGATCGATACCTTTTAATACTTCAAGGTCATCAAAACGCTTTTTGACCCCCTTCACTTCTAACATGCTCATACTAACCTCATCTTCTTCTCTAAGATGCTTTGGATCTTAGTCAAAACCGTACAGAATAATAAATAGATGACTGCTACTTCCATATATAAGACAAAGGTCTCATAGGTCTGTGCAGCGATCCTCTGGGCCACTAAAAACATATCCACGACCGTGATACTGGCAGCCAAAGATGTATCCTTCACAAGCCCGATCAAACTGTTACTTAAAGGCGGGAAAGCTGTGCGCATGGCTTGCGGTAAGATGATCCGATACATGATCTGAAAGTAGTTCATCCCAACACAATAGCCAGCTTCAAATTGCCCTTTAGGCACTGCTTCGATCGCCGCCCTGATCGTCTCTGAGGCATAAGCACCGGTGTTGATCGAAAAGACGATGATGGCACTAGGGAAGGCATCGATGACGATGCCAAGGCTTGGTAAACCAAAAAAGACGATGAATAGTTGGACTAAAAGCGGTGTCCCTCTGATGATCCAGACATAAAACCGGGCGATCTGTTTTAAGATCTTGATATTGGCAACTTGCACGATCGCGACTATTAAGGCGATCAACATCGCGATCACAAAGGAGATGACCGTCAAAGGTATCGTGACCTTAAGGCCTTGGATCAAGATCTCACCAAAGGATGATACTAGTAATTCAATGATCCTACTTGACATTAACGCTCGCTTTCTGTGACATCGATACCAAAGTACTTATTCGATATCTCCGCTAATCTGCCACTTTCTTTAAGACTATTTAAAGCCTCATTGATGGCATTTAAGAAGTTCTCTTCACCTTTTCTGACTGGCACTAAAGATGAGGCAAAGTCATCAGTATAAGCGACGATCTTGACTTCCTCTTCTGGGTGATTCTTTAGATAGTCACCAAAAGCTGTCTCGGCATTTAATGTCGCATCAGCTCTACCACTAGCTAATAATTCCATCGTCTGATAGACCGAGTCAACACTGACTAGTTCACATCCTTCACTTTGGGCTAAAGTGCCCCATGATGAAGTGAGGTTTTGGGCACATCTTTTACCATCAAGATCATCAAAACCACTGATATCACTATTGTCACTTCTTACAAGTAAAGCACCTCTTACATAGGTATAAGGATCTGAGAAGTCATACTTCAGAGCTCTATCTTCACTATACTCGACTTCATTGATGACGGTATCGACCCTACCTGAATCCATAGCGGCAAATAGTGAATCCCATTCCGCTTCAAAAAATTCGACTTCAACGCCTAAGTATTCACCGATAGCTTTTGCCACTTCGACATCAAAGCCGACTAGGTCACCATTATCGTCGTGGTAGCTATTTGGTGAATAAGTGCCTTCAGTACCGACGACCATGACCCCAGCTTCTCTGATGGCTTCTAGTTGATCGGTGCCTTCTTCATTACTTCCACATCCAACTAATATGATACTTAAGACTAGTAATATGCTTATGATCTTCTTCATCTTTCCTCCTTGAAACTTCTGATCGCTTTTTCTAAGCGTGATAGGGCATCATCGATGATGACCCTAGGATAGGCAAGATTCATCCTGAGGTGATCTTGACCATGATATATCGATCCATCCGATAGGATAAGACCGGTCTTTTCTCTTATATATTTAGCTAATACTGTACTATCAACACCTAAAGCGCTGATATCAAGCCACAATAGATAAGTGGCATCAGGATGCTTGACATTGATATCAGGGATATGTTCCCTGATGTAGTTTTCGACATGGATCTTATTGTCGTAGACATATGACCTAAGATCATCTAACCACCTCTCTCCCTTATCAAAAGCAGCGATATTAGCACTCATCACAAAGGCATTTGGCTCTGCTACTTCATCGGTATTGATCGCTCTATTGACCTTATTTCTGAGGGCTTCGTCATAGATGACGATCGCTGACCCCTGAAGGCCAGCTAGATTGAAGGCCTTACTTGCGGCGATACAGGTGACACTTATCTTTCTAGCGATATCCGATACCATCGAAAAAGGCATATATCCTTTACCAGGATCGACTAGATCACAATGGATCTCATCGGATAAGACGATCACATGGTGCTTATAGGCAAGTTCTGCGACCTTAGCTAATTCATCTTTGGTCCATATGCGTCCGACAGGATTATGGGGATTGCACATGATCATCATCGTCGTCTGGGGATCAGCTAATTTAGCTTCTAGATCTTTAAAGTCGATATCATAGCCATCCTCTGTCTCGATAAGTGGTGACTCTAATGGTACACGACCATTATTGACGATCGAATTGAAGAAGATATTATAAACAGGCGTTAAGACGACGATCTTCTCTGCTGGTGTCGTCAATTTACGGACCGTACTTGAGATGGTAGGGATGACACCAGTTGAGAATAATACTTCATCCTTATCAAATATAAAATGATGTCTTCTAGAGAAGAAAGCGATGATACTTTCCTTCCACTTATCAGCGACATCAGTGTAGCCAAAGATACCATGATCTACCCTTTCCCTTAGTGCATCGATGATCTCTTCAGCACAACGGAAATCCATATCCGCTGTTGAAAGTGGTAATTCACCCTCTTTGACATCCCATTTTGATGACCATGTACCATGGCGATCGACTACTGTATCAAAACCCATATCATCACTCCTTAAAATACATTAAAATGATAATCAAGTTACCCCTTGGATTCAATAAACTTGACCTATTAATTCGATACTTATTAACTATATATATCTATTACCAAAATCAATGAAAGAGGTCACTCATGGACCTCTTTTTTCTCTTCTTTTGATTCTTCTGAATACTTCTTCAGCTTCTCTTCGTATTCCTTTTCGGCTTTCTTTAGATCAGCCAATACTTCATCAAGCGTGCGCATGACTAACACCAAATGCCTTTCTATATGCCTTTATGACTAGTGGGATAAAGATGATGACCACAAGCACCTCAGCGATCGGATATGAATACCAAACAGCCTCTAGGGAGATATTGCTTAAAAGGTAAGCAAATGGGATGAGGAAACCGATCTGTCTTAAGATCGATTGGATCATCGATGTCGTGCCTTGACCAAAGGATTGGAAGCAGGTATTGAAGACGATCGAGCATGCCGCCGGTAAGAAGGATAAGGATACGATCCTTAAAGTAACGACAGCTACTTCCTTTAATGCATCATCCATCGCAAAGAAGCTCAACATGGTCTCAGGCACAAAGACGAATAATCCTGTACCGATACCCATGACCACTAAAGCGCTGATCATATATAGCTTAGCCGTCTTAAAGTAGCGATCTTTATTCTTAGCCCCAAAGTTATAGGATAAGATCGGTAATGATCCTTGGCTAAAGCCAAAGCATGGCATAAAGATGAAGGACTGTAACTTAAAGTACAAGCTTAAAGCCGTAACAGCATTCTCACTGAACTTGATAAGGACGCCGTTCATCAAAGTCGTGGTGACACTTGAGATCATATTCATGACCGCTGTTGGTAAAGCGACAGTGTAGATATTCTTGACATTGACCATATCTAATTTAAAACCTTTAAATTTGAATTCAACATCGTGTTTTCCTACCAGCAAGACCACAAGGTCGATGACCATCGATACCATCTGACCAGCGACAGTCGCGATAGCGGCACCAGCCATTCCCATCTCTGGCATCCCGAATTGGCCAAAGATGAAGATCGGGTCTAAGACGATATTGGTGACAGCACCAGCGATCAAAGATATCATCGGAACGATCATATTGCCTTGGGCTTGTAATATCCTTTCAAAGACCACGGATAAGAATTGCCCAAAGTTTAGTAGCATGACGATATATAGATACTCTTCACCTAGCGCGATGATCTCCGGGCGATCGGTGAATAGACCTAAGAATGGTCCACTTAAAAATAAACCGACGACAAACACGATGGCGATGTGGAATAGCGATATGAATAGACCTGTTGTCGCTACTTTACTTGCATCCTCGTGTCTTTTCTCCCCTAACCTTCTTGATACCAAGGTCCCGATACCAACACCAGTACCCAAAGCTAAGCTGAGGGCTGCTTGTTGTAAGGGGAAGACAAGCCCGATCGCAAACATCGCATCTTGGCTATATTGCGATATATACATCGTATCGACGATGTTATACATCGACTGGATAAATAAAGAGATGACAGCTGGTAAAGCCATCGAATATAGTAATTTACCTATTGGCCATGTGGCCATCTTATCTGAACTTCTTACTGACATAACTGGTGTAGTATAACACAAAAAACATCTTTTCCCATAAGTTATATATTTAACTTTTCTCCGTCAAAAAAGTTAGCCTGATAATGACTGACAACTTTTTTAGCTCCCACTTGAGATAAGGTAGGGTACACCGCTTTTTCAATGATATTATACACTAAAAGGCAAATGATCCTATATTAATCCCACTCTTTTAAGCCCTTCTTTGATCTTATCGAGATCATCGCATAGTGTTTGGCCTAAGGTTATACTCGGCTTGGTCTTACCATGATAGTCACTGCCAGTTGTATAAATAAGGTCATAGCTTAGTGCTTTATCTTTAAAGTAAAGACAGGTATCAAGACCATGGTAACTACTATAAGCCTCAACACCATCGATCCCTAAAGGTATCATCTCATCAAATAAGCCATAGTTGCCTTTTAGGTTGTTGCCAGGATGAGCTAATATAGCTTTCCCATGTGTATCATGGATCAGATCGATGCATTCCTTTAAGCTCATATACTCTACTTCAGTATATAGTGGCTTACCTTGTGCATAATAATCCCAATAGAAATTGACATAAGGATTATCGCCTCTTTTGTTGCCTTTGCGATATGGTCTTAATATATCACTATCGATATATCGCTCATCATTTAGTAATACCTCTGCAAAGTGCTCGCCTGCATATACGCCATCTCTACTGATCGCATCTAATCTTTCTCTATCTACTTTAAAACCTAGACTTTCGGTAAGCTCGATCTTTTTAAGCCCATTGGCCCTTTCTTGGTCTTTGATCTTTTCTTCTAATATAATATAACGCTTATCTTCATCATCGATGCCATATCCTAAGACATGCAGCGATACACCTTCAAAGATACAATCGATCTCGATGGCTTTGATATAGGTGATACCATATTCCTTAGCTAATATACTGGCCTCTTTATTAGCTCTTATAGAGTTGTGATCAGCTATCGCTAAGATCTTGATATCTTTATCTTTAGCTTTCACTAATAATTCCTTTGGTGTAAATTCACCATCATCACTGTATAAGCTATGCGTATGTAGATCGATCATATACATCTCCTTATTTTTTTGTATTTTATCATCTATAATAAAGCTATGTACATCAAAGGCGAATATACAAATACGATCGTGATCGATAAAAGTGAATTCATCTGTTATATCAAAAGGCTTGATGATATCGATGAATTCAATGAATATCTGAATATGATAAGAAAGAAACACTATGATGCCACCCATCATTGTAGTGCCTATATAAATAAAGACACCAAAAGGTCCAATGATGATGGTGAACCTAGTGGTAGTGCAGGATTACCGATCCTTACCACATTAGAGAAAAATGACCTCACCAATATCGGGGCTATCGTCGTCAGGTATTTTGGGGGTATCAAACTCGGCATGGGTGGTCTTATCCGTGCTTATGGTAAAGCTGTATCAGAGACACTAAAGATAGCTACCTTTACTGATATCAAAAAGATGTCAGAATATAAGCTCATCATCCCATATGATATCGCTAGTAAGATCGATCACTTTTTGAGGTCTAATACCATCATCCTAGATATCGAATACGGCATTGATGTCACCTATACATTCTTAGTAAATGACAGTATCGATGATAAGATAGCTGAGTATACTAAAGGTATCTTACCGATATTTGTCAAAGAACAGTATATCGAAGTCGATATTGATGTATAATTAAGACATGGAAGCGATATTATCATTTTTAAGGCTTATCAATCGATATATACCCTATGTATATATCATCATCGGGATCATCTTGATCATCTATTTGATCAAATTATCCCTGTCTTTAAAAGCGGCTTATACAAAATACGATGAACTAGAAAAAAGGATCATCGATATCAAAGACAAAGTGGTGATCATCGATATCAAGTATCATGCGATCATAAACAAACTAAAAGACACCTTCTACAACATCCTCAAAGCAATGGCCCTTATCAAGGTCATCCAATACAAGCTCAATAAAAACAAGCGCGAAAAGATCAAGGAAGCCATAAAGAAGGATAAAGACTATCAAAGGTATCAAAGATCTGTTGATCGCTTATTATCTTAAAAAAGCACGTTTATCTAGATGACGTGCCTTTTATAATGGTCTATCATTCACCAGCGATCTCGGTATATATCTCCTGATAGTAGTCACTATCACAAGTATAGAGCTTATCATTATAGCTCATGATCTGATGATCACTGAATAAGGTGATATTATCTATTTTGTCATCGATATGGAATATCGAGATATTCATGATACCACTAGAATAAGGATAAGTATTATCATAGCCAAAGATATTCTCATAAATATACCTAATATCGTTATGATAGGTAATATCATTTATCATGTTGATGGTGTCTTTCTCTTTATCCATCACATCTTTGTCGATGATCTTAGCGATATGTTCAGTATCTTCACTACCATCAAGATCAAATACACTTACATCTATTACCACCCTATCTATATTTTGGCTATCAATATGGACTTTCTTCGGCAAGAAAAACAGGGTGATACATATCACGATAATAGCTATCACGATGATGAGTTTCTTTTTGGATGACATATCTTTCTCCTATAAGATCTGATCATAACATGCGCTATTTACATCCTTGCCTCAACTTTGATATTTTGAAGCAAGTATGTAAATACATCTTTAAATATCGACCGCTAAAAAATGCCCTATAAGGGGCATCCTTTATAAGATCGTATACTGAGCTTTAGATCCTATTTAAACGATCAGCATATAGCTTTTCTAAGGCTTCGTTTTTCTCACGCATACCATCGATATTCTGTGATTGGTATACCTTAGGTTCTTCCCCTTTTTCGATCATCATCTGCATCGCTCGATACATCGTGGCTTGGATGACGATACTAGTGGTGATCATACTAAGACCGATGACCTTAGAATCAAAGCCCTCAAGATCGATACAACAATCCCCAAGTGGTGTACAGTTATCTAGGATATAGTCAGCTACTTCATATAATTTCTTACCACTTGAGTGTTTAGCCGTTAAGGTCTTAGAAGCTTCTAAGGCGGTGATCGCTACGACCTTAGCGCCCTTTTCTTTAGCGGCTAAAGCGATCTCAACACACAGTGGATTCCTTCCACTATTAGAGATGACAAAGACGATATCACCTTTTCTAATATCGACCTTTTTCATATAGGTCGTACCAACACCTTCAACAGTCTCATATTGACCCATGCTTGGCTCATTCAATCTTTTAGTTGGGATAAAGCCTCCAGCTCGATGACATATCTCCATCGCTCCAGCTAAGCTATGGCCACTGCCCCAGGCTTGTAAGATACCACCATCATCGATACATTCAACGATGGCTTTGGCGACCTCTTCGATCGCTTCCTTTTGGCTTTCTTCGATCTCTTTGTTTAGATCTTCGACATAAGTAAATACTGGATTACGCATACTTCCTCCTAATATCTGGCATAGATATCCATCATATAAGCGAGTCTTTTCGCTAAAGGCTTAGTAAATGATCCTCTTTTAGCCCGCCACTTCCAATTGCCACTAGAAGTAGCTGGTGTATTCATCCGTTTATCGATATCTAATAGGTCTTGGGCTTGGGTGATGACGATATCACTGACACTAGCCCATAGGGTCTTTAATAGACCGATACGGTAGTTCTTTTTATCTATATTTAAATAATCAAATAGATATCTCTTATCTTCTTTATCCATTTTTTTAAGCCAACCTTTGATCGTCTCATTATCATGCGTACCGATATAGGTGACACAATCCCTTATGAGATTATGCGGTAAGTAACTAGAATCACGACTATCATGCTCAAAGGCAAACTCTAATACTCGCATCCCCATAAAGCCACAACGCTCAAGCAATTCCCTAACATCATCAGTGATGACACCAAGATCTTCAGCGATGATATCAAGATCACCATAGCGCTCTTTTAAACTTTCAAATAATGCATATCCTGGACCATCGACCCATACGCCATCACGAGCGGTCTTTTCGGTGGCTTTGATCTTGAAATATTGGACAAAACCGCGAAAGTGATCTAAGCGTACGACATCATAGAGGTGATTTTGATAGACGATACGATCACACCACCAACTATAACCATCCCTTTGCATCTTATCCCAGTCATATAAGGGATTACCCCATAATTGACCATCAGGATCAAAGGCATCACCAGGAACACCTGCGATATACTCAGGCTTTTTATCATCATCTAATAAAAATAAGTCACTACTAGCCCATACATCAGCGCTATCTAAAGCACAATAGATCGGAAGATCGCCGATGATCTCCACATCTCTTTCATTGGCATAAGCCTTTAGATCATTCCACTGTTTAAAGAAGAGATATTGGATGACCCTATGATAATCGACGATATCCTTATGATCTAAATAAAACCTGATCAATGCTTTATCATCATGATCTCTTAATACCTTAGGCCAATCTAGCCAAGAGCGCATATCATAGGTCTCTTTGATCGCCATATATAAGCTATAGTCATTCAACCAATAAGCGTTATTATCGATAAAGGCTTGATAATCTTCATCATTTATATCAAAACGACTATAAGCCTTCCTTAATACCTTAGCTCTTTCATTATAGATGACACCATAATCAACTTCTTCATCAGTATATGACCATTTGATATCCTTATATTCACTTCTTTTTAATAAGCCATCTTCTTTTAATAGATCTAGATCGATAAAGTATGGATTACCTGCATAGCTACTATATGACTGATATGGCGAATCACCATAACTTGTCGGTCCTAAAGGCAGTATCTGCCAATAGTGTTGTCTAGCTTCTTTTAAAAAGTCGACAAACTTGTAAGCTTCTTTGCCAAAGGTCCCGATACCATAAGGTGATGGTAGTGATGATATATGTAATAAGATCCCACTTCTTCGCATAATTTCCCCCTAATAAAAATAGCCCGCATCTGTGGGCTATTCTGTATCTGTAGTCGTTGTCGCAGATGGTGTCGGTGTTTCGCTTGGCTCTGGTTCAGTGGTGGTTGTCTCACTAGAACCTGGCAGATAAAAGATCTGCTCCCCATCTTTAGAAAACATGTAGTTGCCTCTAGCATATGTCGAGACATAATTTGGGTCTTCAAGCTTATCGCGTTTAGAGATAAGTGAAGCATTCTCATCTTGCAGCTTTTGTAGCTCAGTCTGCGCTGCATCAGCCTGATTCTTGAGATCGATCATACCGATTACCTCAGCACCGACCCCATAAAGCAGATATATCGAAACACCTATGACGACGATCGAAACGATCTTGACTAGACTTTTTTTGACTTTTCTCTTCTTCTTTATTTCTGCCATACTTTTATTATACAAGAATATAGATGATTTTACCTAAATTTTACCTATACTAGATCCATTTATGGCACTTTCGCTTTGATGATCGATCTATTTGATCACATCTTTCATCGATAAGATCGTATTTTTTACCACGACCATTCTCAAGTTGTCTTATCCCTTTTAAAACATGTTCAACATTTGACGCCGAATAAAACGGATCTAGAGACATATCGAGTGGTATCCTTTTCTCACGGCATATCTGTTTTGCGAACATCGTAAAAGCCACTTGTATCGTTAGGCCTAATTTATCACAGACTTCTTCCATCCCTGCTTTTGTATCTTTGTCCAATTTAAAGTTGATATTTACGCTTTTAGCCATCTCTATCACCATCCTTGATGATATTACATGCCTTTATAAAGTTAAAGAGCTCGTTTTTATGCGAGCTCTAATGTAAATACGATCAATGATGACATTCCTTATTTAAAGGACAATTCTGACATTTCTTGCGTTTTTTGATCCTATATAATGCATAGATGATCCAAATAGCTAATATGATGATAACGATATACATCTTAAATGATAAATAGTCCTATCTGATAGACTATAAGAGTGACAAACCAAGCCGTAAGCAGTTGGAATAATGTACAAGCGATGGTAAAGCGCCATGAGCCTGATTCCTTTTTGATCGTGGCGATCGTCGCTGCACATGGGATATATAGTAGGCAAAAGATCATAAGACATAAAGCATTCAAACTTGTAAAGCCGATACCGCTTAAGGCACTGGTGAATTCCATCATGCCACTAGCCGATGATGCATTGACGATACCGAATAGGACCGCCATACTGCTGACGACGACCTCTTTTGCTGATATCCCGGCGATAAGGGCCACGACAACTTGCCAAAAGCCAAGGCCGATCGGCATGAAGACCGGTACTAATATCTTACCGATATAAGCCCCAAAACTATCACCCATATCGCTTACTAAGCCACTTGGACCAAAGTTCAAGACAAGCCAGATTATGATGGTCGCAAGGAAGATCGTGGTACCAGCTTTTTCTAGATAGTCCTTTACCTTCTCAAAGACATAGATAGCTACTGTATGGGCATCAGGTAATTTATATTCAGGTAATTCGATAAGTAGGTAATTAACTGATTTCCCTTTATCAAAGAGGTGGATGATAAAGGATGTGATGATCGCTACTAAGATACCGATCAGATACATCGAATAAGCGACGATCATCGCTTTATCTTTAAAGAACATCTCGGCAAATAGGATATAGATCGTAAGCCTTGCGTTACATGACATAAATGGTGTCACTAACATCACCTTCAAGCGATCATGACGATCTTCTAAAGACCTTGATGCCATGATGGCTGGTACAGTACACCCAAACCCTAATAGCATCGGGATAAAAGCCTTACCACTTAAGCCCAATTTTGACATGATGCCTTCCATGATGTAGGCAACTCTTGCCATATAGCCACTATCTTCAAGTAAAGCTAAACACAAAAACAAGATCAGGATATTCGGCAAGAAAGTGATGATAGTACCAACACCGGCGACGATCCCATCGATAACCAGTGATCTTAAAGTATCACCGGCGTTAATAAGTACTAGACCACTATCGACGATATTTGATATCTGATCGATCAAGATCTCAAGATACCCCTTTAAAAAGTCGCCGACGGTAAAGGTCAAAAAGAAGACAAGGGCCATGATGAGAAGGAAGACTGGTATACTTGACCATTTATTAGTCAAGACTTTATCGAGCTTCTCAGTAAACTCATCGGTCTTTTCTTTATGCAATAGCACTTCATCGATGACCTCTTCGATAAAGTCGTATTTCTGATTGATGATCACCGATTCATGACTTTCCTTTAAGAAAGGAAGATCTAATGGATATTTCTTGACGATCTCTTGGTCATCTTCTAGTTCCTTGATGGCGATCCAACGCTTGTTTGTAGTATCGGAATACTTCTTATCCAGTTCATCGATGATCTCATCGATCTTATCTTCGATGTCATCAGAATAGACCATCGTATATTCCTCATGGTGATCATGTCGGTGTTTAGAGACCTCTTTGTGTTCGTGGATCAAAGGATCGATCGGCGCATCCTTGTGGTGGATAGCCGCATGGATCAAAGTATCAAGGCCTTTTCGTTTACGGGCTGATACAGGGATAACAGGTATCCCTAACATCTCTGGTAAACGGTGCATATCTATCTCCATGCCTCTTTTTTCAACGATGTCCATCATATTAAGGGCCATGACAACAGGTTTACCTAGCTCTAATAGTTGTAAAGTCAGATATAGGCTTCTTTCTAATGCTCCGGCATCGACGACATTGATGATCACATCGACATCATCTGAAAGGATGAAATTTCGCGATACCGTCTCTTCCATCGTATATGATGTAAGGCTATAGGTACCCGGCAGATCGACAAGGTGGATATCTAAGCCGTGACGTTTGATCGATCCTTCGACCTTTTCCACCGTGACCCCAGGCCAATTGGCCACCTTGAGATTGGCTCCAGTATAGGCATTAAAAAGCGTGGTCTTACCACAATTCGGATTACCGATAAAACCGATCGTTAGGTCACTCATAATACCTCCTTGACTTCGATATTAGTCGTTATATTGACACCTAAGGCAAAGCGTGTACCCCTGAGTTTGATGATCATGATACCCTTGCCCTTTTTATCGATGACATCGATCTTAGTATCGCTTGTCATCCCTAATGCTTCAAGCCTTCGCTCTAGGCTAAATGGCAATACCATATCTTCAACGATATAGCTCTTATCTTTTTCTGCTAAACACAATTTCATATCTTTCCTCTAACGAGGGATATTTTAATCACTTTGATGTTGGATGTATAGATGTTATTATAGGGATATGAAGATCGGGATGCGCACGATCAAGACCTGTATAGCGGTCTTTATCTGTTTTGTGATCGACATGATCAGAGGTGATGGTGTCCCTTTTTATGGTGCGATAGCAGCGATCTTGTGCATCAAAAAGGATATGGATGATTCTTTAAAGACGGGCAAAAACCGCCTGATCGCCACGATCATCGGCTGTATCGCTGGCGCTTTATTCCTCTTTATCGAACAAGAACTCATCCCTTTCAATAATGATCTAGTGCGTTATTTGATCTTATCTTTACTATTGATACCGGTGATCTATTTCTCTGTCATGATCAAACAACCAAACAGCACTTATCTATCTTGTGTTGTATTCTTATCTGTTACGATCAATCACGCTGATGAAACACCACTATCTTTCGCCGTTGATCGTTTTATCGATACATCGTTCGGGATCGTGGTAGCTCTATTTGTCAATTGGGCTTTGTTTTATGTGGTTGAGCGATTTAAAGGTCAAAAAGAAGATCATTAGGTATCTTACTGATACTGCTGATACCACCTTCATATTTACACGATATAGCTGAAGCTTTGATCGCCGTAATCGCGATATCATCGATATCAGCTTTTGTCAGGTTATCGATATCTTTATCGAGCAGTTTTGATATCGCTGTACCAAAGAAGATATCACCAGCTCCTGTCGTATCGACCACATCAACTTTTTGCCCTTCATATCGATATAATTCACCTTTATATAGAGTCATCGCCCCTTTATCACCTAAGGTTATAAAGACGATCTTCTTGTCTTTTAAAGCTTTTTTAGCTTTATCAAGATCACCATACATAAACGTGACTTCTTCATCACTTAACTTTACGATATCGGCATATTCGATACTGCGCCTTGATAACTTCTTGATATCATCTTCATCATCCCATAGATTTAAACGAAGGTTAAAGTCAAAAGCGATGAGCTTTTCTTTCGCATACTCTAGCACATCAAAGAGCGTGTCGCGTATCGGACTTTTGGTTAAGGAAACACCACCAAAGTAGATGATCTTATGATCATCGATAAAGCGATAGTCGATATCACCTTTTTCATACATCATATCCGCCCCTGGCTTTCGCGCAAAGCTAAATGAGCGATCACCATTTTGATCGAGTAAGACGAAAGCTAAAGTTGTAAAATACCTGTCATCGATAAGCATATGACTGACATCGATACCCTGATCTTTTAAGGTCTTATATAATAGATGACCAAACCCATCATCGCCAACCTTCCCACAAAAGCTGACATCCTTATTAAAATGAGCCAAAGTAGTTAAGAAGTTACAAGGTGCACCACCAGGATTGGCTTTAAGTAATGGGTAGCCATCATCATCGATCGTTAAAAAGTCGATCAGAGCTTCACCAAAGGCTAAGACGTCTTTCATTAATCTCTCCTATATAAGTCTCTTGTATAGACCTTATCTAAGACATCATCTAATAGATCACTATAGCGATTGGCGATGATGACATCACTATCCTTTTTAAAGGCTTCTAGATCATTTTCGATCTTATAGCCAAGATATATATCATCCTTTAAAGTCGGTTCATAGACGATGATATCGATACCAGCATCCTTGATCTTATTCATCACATCAAAGACAGCACTGGATCTAAAGTTGTCACTATCGGCTTTCATGACCAAGCGATAGACACCGACGGTCTTGGGCTTTTTATTTATCACCGTATCAGCGATATGGTCTTTACGGGTCGTATTTGATTTAACGACGGCTTCGATGAGGTTACTAGGGACATTATCGAAGTTGGCAAGTAATTGTTTAGTGTCTTTTGGAAGACAATAACCACCATAACCAAAGGACGGGTTATTGTAATGGGAACCGATACGATCATCTAAACCTACCCCTTCGATGATGGCCTTGGTATCAAGGCCTTTAGTTTCAGCATATGTATCAAGCTCATTGAAATAAGCGATCCTTAAAGCGAGATAGGTATTAGCGAATAGCTTGATCGCCTCTGCTTCACTAGAGCCACAATATAAGACTGGCACATCTTCCTTTAAAGCTGCCTCCTTTAAGATATTGGCGAATACCTTTGCGATATCACTGGTATCACCGACCACGATCCGTGACGGGTATAAATTATCCTCTAAAGCCTTGCCTTCTCTTAAAAACTCCGGGGAAAAGATGATATCAGGCTTGTGATATTTATTTCTGACCTTTTCAGTATAGCCGACTGGGATCGTCGATTTGATGATGATCGGTATATCTTTACCATATTCCAAGACCCTTTCGATCGCCTCTTCAACTGATGATGTATCAAAGTAATTCTGTTCTGGGTCATAATTGGTCGGTGTCGCGATGATGATAAGATCACGTCCTGTATAGGCCTCTTTTTTATCTAAGGTAGCTTTGATATTTAGTTTTTCCTCTTTTAAATATTTGGATATCATCGCATCTTTGATCGGTGATATCCCCTTATTTAACATCTCGACCTTTTCTTTGATGATGTCTAAAGCGATGACCTCATGTCTTTTCGCTAATAATACCGCTAGTGATAAGCCCACATAGCCCGTTCCTGCAACTGTTATCTTCATCCTTGCCTCCTAACGCATCAAACCTAATTTATATGCTATACGAAATAACCATCCACTGTGGTCATAGATAAACCTATTGATATGACCATAGTATTTATTCTTAAGCCCTTCTTTTAAATACGGATTATCTTTAAAGTTAGGATACTCTCTATTTAAGTATTCCCATCCTTTATCTAAGACCCCTTTTCTCGCTTCTTTATCCCCTATCCTGATCGCCCTTAGATAGCCACTGCCTAAGATGAGCCGGATATTGATATATTCTAGTTCATCACTGTATTTAGCCAATAGACCATTATCCTTATAATATGTCTTTAATAATTTAAGGTCTTCTAATAGATCTAATACTTCTAAAGAGTATTCCCTTGATTGTGAACCCTCATTTTGATAGTAATCGATAAGACTTTCTTCTACATAAGCCACCTTATTTAAATAAGGAAATAGTTCATAACTAAAACAGATGTCCTCATAGCGTAAGCCTTTATTGAAACGGATACCGATATCCCTAATAAATGATGTCTTATAGATCTTATTCCAAACGATCGCAAAAGCTCTTGCGATCATGTCTTTCTTATCTTTAAAGCCAGTATCCTTTTGATAGATGGTCTTGTCTTTAAAGATCTTAGAAAAGTCACAAATAGCGACATCGGCCTCATCTTTTTCGATAGCCTCTAGCATCTTCATCGCCATATCCTTTTTGCATGTATCATCACTATCTAAAAAGCCAAAGTACTCAGTATCGACTTTATCCATACCGAAATTCCTCGCATCAGCGATACCACCGTTTTCCTTATAGTAATAGCTGATATCAGGATACATGTCACTATACTCTTTAGCGATCTTAGCGGTATTATCCTTAGAACCATCATCGATGATGATGATCTTGATGGGCTCTGTTTGATCTAAAAGAGAATCGATCGTCTTTTTGATCGTCTTTTCACTGTTGTAGGCACAGACGATGATACTAAGCTTTTTGTCCATGTAGGTTTCTCCATAATATGCCTGTGCATAAAGCGATATATAGTGATGTCGATAATTCATCAAAGGTATGACCGCTGACTAAAGATACGATGATCCCCATCGTGAGTACCGCCATTAATAACACATTGAACATCGTCCACTTGCGGTCTTTATAGCCAACCAATAATCTGATCGCTAGATAGCCCCATACTATTAGCCATGGCAAAGACAATAAGCCAAAACCGATATAACCTAGACTGAAGTACTGTCTAAAGAAGTCCCTTTCAATGATGATCGAGCCATTCATCAGTGTACTATAACCAAGACCTAAGCTCTTTTCATAGGTGGTCAATTTATCAAATTGATACTCATCAAAGTAATATTGGAATTTACGACCATTGGTATAATCACTAGCGCTGTGTTCAAAGATGAGTTCGACCCAGAAATAAGGATCAAAGTCTTCAGGGAAATACTCTGCGTAGTATGGTCCTGGTACCCTTTCGATCCAATCCTTGTATTCATTGGCGTAGCTTAGATAGTATTCATGCCACTTTTCACTGTATGGTTCTAATCCTTTTGCCCCTTCATCGATCTGGGCTTTGATCACATCTTTAGTATTACTGCCCTCTTCTTCTTCATACACTGTCTCAACTGTTTCATACATATTATAAGATGGTGAATAAGGGATGATATATGTACCTAAAGCGATAAGGATGACCGTCATAAAGATAAAGCTTTTTTGTAAGGTCTCATATCTTAAAAAGATCATCACAAGATATACCACAAGGACCATCAGTGGTATTAGTATCGCTCCATATGTGGCGACCTTAGTTCCGACCATCATCATGGCTAAAGAGTGGACAAAACACAAGATACCAAGATAGATCTTCTTACCGAGATTTTTCTCTTTTAATAAGAAATACAAGATAAAACAATCATTCAGAAACATCAGGATACTGGTGGTATTACCCTCTTCAAAGAAGAACTTAGTGGCATACCACTTACCATCACCCATCATGTCGACATTAAACCAAGACAAGATATTGCCTAAGATGATATTCTCATAGTTATAGGTCGTTAGACCAAACTCAAAGATATTAGCGATAAAGATACTAAAGCCCATCAAAGAGGCGATCGTGATCGATACCTTTTTGAATATCTCCTCTTTGATATCTAGTAAATAGATGACCCAAATATATACTAAAGGTATCCCTAGTAGCACCATATAGGTGAACTCTTGAAAGATACTGAAGCTAAAATTATCCGGAAGGTATAAAGTATCAGCTAAATTAGCGGCACTTTGCATATGAAGGATCATATATCCTAATAATATGCCCCCATATATCACGCCAAATATCAAGACCTTCTTCTTTCTTTTCTCATATAAGAAGAAAACAGCGATGACTAAAAGCGGCAAGATGATATAGTCGATGATCATCGTAAGCCTTGGGATCCCGATCTGATCTAAAGTATCGATCAAAAGATAATCAAGCTCTAAAAAAGGATGTAAAGTGATCAAAGATATGATCAATACTAAGAGGTTTTCCTTATTGAATACCTTAGCCATGTTTTTTTACCTTGTGATGGAAATACATCTTCAAGATCGCTTTATGACGATATATCTCATCAGTGGTCTGTTCATTGACCCTGTATTTCTTATTCTTGCGTTTGAAGTTCTGCCCTTTAGATCTAAAGATCGCATCGATGAACTTATCACCAAATTCTTTGTCTGGATAGCGCATGAGCTTCTTTAGGGCAAAGGTGTAATTCCTCTGTACGATGCATTCAAGTTCATCATAGTACTTATCAAAAGCTTCATGGTCCTTATAGTAGTTGACTAAGATGTCACATACTTTGATGATGTCATATATCGATTCATTGACACTAGATGTGACGTTGCCTTTACGATCGACAAGGTAATCATATAATGGTCGATCATTATAGCCGATCTTTTTGGCATGATACATCAGTCTAAATGTCGTAGCTAGATCTTCATGGTGTAAGCCCTTTGGATATTTGATGTCATATTTATCATATAATTCTTTTCGGTAGATCTTATTCCAAGAGGCATTAGGTGTATTTACTAGTATCTCTGGATGTTCGCTTATATTGTAGATACCATTTGGGACCTTTAAGTGGATGACCTCTTCATCACCATCCATGGTGAACTGTTTATAACCAAAGATAAACATATCAAGCTTAAAGCGTTCCATATAGAAAACAGCTGCTTCCACAAACTTTGGCTCAGCTCTATCATCACCATCCATATGCATGATATATTCACCAGTGGCTTTTTCAATGCCGAAATTTCTGGCATCAGCCGCTCCACCGTTTTCCTTGATATAGCTTTTAAAGCGCTTGTCTAATTTACAATACTTGTCGATGATGATCTGACTATCATCAGTTGAACCATCATTGATACATAAAAACTCGACATCTTGATATGTCTGTTCATGCAGTGACTTAAGACACTTGTCTAGATATTTACTGACGTTATATATCGCGATAATAACACTTACTTTACTCATTGGCATACCTTCTCAATAATTTCGTGATCAGTTTTTGGATCATCTCTTCTTTACTGATAACTAATATCATACCATAAACGACGATCCCAACTAATACCTGGATGACATTGGTCATAAAACTAGCTTGCATATTAAAGCCGATATAGATGACTGGGATGATCATGACGATACTAGCTAAGAAGTAGATGATATATGAACGGTCGATCTTGATACTGATCTGACCTTTGGCGTAGTAGATCTCAACTAAAGCTACTGCGATCTCGGCGATGACACTACCTAAAGCCGCACCAACCGCTTGAAAGCGTGGGATCAAGATGAAGTTAGCACAGAGATTAGTTATCGCCCCGATGATGACGGCTTTAGTATATTCACCATTTCTTCCGGTGCCTACTAAAAACTGAGTCCCAAAGACATTGGACAGTGAGGTCAGTAAGATGATCGGTGTACTGACCTGGATCAAGAAGGTGATCGATGGCTGATCTGGTAAATACCAAGGGATAAAGCTTGGGGCTACCGCGATCATCCCAAACATCATCGGGAATGCCAACATCGTGGCGATCTTGATGGTGCTGTTGATATATCTTGATACCTCTTCATTGTCACCACTGCGGTAATATACATTAGCGATCCTTGGCATCATGACATTGCCGATCGCGGTGATAAAGTATAGAAACATATTGATAAAGCCTTGGGCAGCCTTATATGTTGAGACATAAGCGGTGTCACTTGTAAGATACCCTAACATCGTCTGATCTAAGATCGTATAGACACTACTTGCGATCGTCGGGATAAATAGGGCAAAGGTCCCTCTTAGATGATGACGATATGCATCAATGACTGATACTTTGACCCTATCGATATACCTTGGCAACCTTATAAACATGATCAATTGACCAAATACTTCACTCAAAGAATTGATAAGGACAAACTTCCAAAGGTCATCAGGTGTCTTGACGATAAGGATGATAAGGATGACACCTAGTAATTTGACTGTGATATTCCTTAAAGAGGTGGCCTTAAAATCTTCAACACCATAGAAGAACCAAGTGATATTAAAAGCACTGGCCAAGATCGTAAAGAAATACAAATAATAGACAAATTGGTTTTCTTTGACCGTCAAATAGATATATAAGAAATACAAAAGACAGGCGATCGTCATATTGATCATAAGGACGATCCATACTTCAAAGAAGGTCTTAGATAGTCTCTTACGATCATCCCTTACTCTTGCGATCTCACGATTGCCATATAGATTACATCCTAAAGTACCAAAGAGGATGAACCAAGTCGCGATATTACCAGCGAAGTCACTTAAACCTAAAGTCGTCGCTCCTAAATGGGACATCGTATAAGGAACGATGATCACCGGCGTAGCGATCTTGACCACTTGATAGAGGATGTTGTAGAAGTAATTGACAAATAGCTTCTTATCCATAGCTAATTAATTATACACTTTATTAGTGCTAGTACCTTAAAATATTCGAGTCTTCTAAAAGCATAGGCATTAGCCTATGCATGTTCAGTTATTATTTGACGTATCGATAAAGCCCAGTTTGATAAAGTCACTACGTAGGCCATCATGACCACTGTGACTATCATATACCAAGATCAAGTTTTTCATAACGGCACGTATTCCTTTATCTATCCATAGATGATATAACGTTGTTGTTTGTAAAAGTTGAGGATCAGTATGAATATAGGATATCGAGTTATATTTAGATTGTGTTATCTTGTGATCATCATTATGCCAAATGTCTTTTATAGTCTGAGTTTTTATGATCCAGATGAAACTTTTGGCATGATCGATATCATCTTCATCATCATCAATGTGATCGGTATATATAACTTAGTTCTTATCATCCGTGAAGTAAGATCGATCTTAAAAGAGAAGTGCTAAAAGATCCATTTGTTTTATTTAGGTACATAAAAAGAGGCTATAAAGCCTTGGTCATTGGCCTGGTTTTGTAGCCTCTTTTTTAAGCTAACTATAATAGTGACTTATATAATGCCTTGATCTCTTCAACGCTTGTCTCGCGTGGATTGCCTGGGCAACATGCATCAGCTAATGCTGATTCACTTAAGAAGTCAAGGTCTTCTTCTCTGACGATCTCTTTTAGATCTTTAGGGATACCGACATCACTGGCGAGTTTCTTGACCGCATCACAAGCTGCCTTGCGGTATGTCTCTTGATCCATACCAGTTGTATCAACACCCATCGCTTCCGCGATATCTTTGTATTTGGTACCTGTATATGGTGCATTGTATTCCATGACCGTTGGTAAGATGATCGCATTGGCGACACCGTGTGGTGTGTCATATAGTGCACCTAATGGGTGAGCCATCGAGTGGACTAGACCAAGCCCAACATTAGAGAAGCCCATACCAGCGATATATTGGCCTAAAGCCATGCCTTCTCTGCCTTCAGCTTCATTATTGACAGCGCCTCTTAAACTTCTTGCGATGATCCTGATCGCTTCGATGTGGAACATATCGCTCATTGCCCATGCACCTTTAGTGATATAACCTTCGATCGCATGTGTTAAAGCATCCATGCCGGTAGCGGCTGTTAAGCCCTTTGGCATCGTAGCCATCATATCTGGATCGACAAAGGCAACGACTGGGATGTCATGGACATCGACACAGACCATCTTGCGGTTCTTTTCCGCATCGGTGATGACATAGTTGATCGTTACTTCCGCAGCTGTACCAGCTGTCGTTGGGATCGCAAAGATCGGTGTACATGGATTCTTAGTTGGGGCAACACCCTCTAAGCTTCTGACATCAGCGAATTCTGGGTTACGGTCGATGATGCCAACTGCCTTAGCTGTATCCATACTGGAACCACCACCGATCGCGATGATGTAGTCAGCCTCGGCATCATGTAATGCCTTGACACCTTCTTGGACATTCTCGATCGTTGGATTTGGTTTGATATTAGAATAAACAGTATAAGCTAGACCTGCTTCATCTAATAGATCAGTGACTTTCTTAGTGACGCCGAATTTTAAAAGATCTGGGTCTGAACATACAAGAGCCTTCTTAAAGCCTCTCGCTTTAGCCTCGGTGACGACTTCTTTGATCGCTCCTTGGCCATGATAACTTGTTTCATTGAGTACGAATCTGTTTGCCATAATATTACCCTCCACGTGTATTTTACCACTAATGTGAATTATAGAACAATCACAAATCAACTTTTTTAAAGTGCTTATTTACTTAGAACTAACCTATAGATAAGTGGGGGAATGTTATAATGGGAAAAAGGAGAGATGGCCTATGAAACTCATAATTATCGTACTGTTAGCCCTAGGGCTAGTAGGTTGTACTGATACGACACCTGTCGCTACACCTACTCCAACTATCATCCCTACCCCATCTACTACGACCGAGGTCGAAAAAGCTATCGTCGACCATAAGATCGAAAAAGCGGATATCGTCTTTGATGGTCTTATCGATGATGGCGTTGGCTCGATCCTTAAAGATAAAGTGGTGATGACCGAAAACAACCAAAGTGGTATCGCTATTGTAAGAGATGGTAATGTATATCTTCAAACATCAGATGGAAGCCATGAAGTCAAAATAGAAGGATTAAATGATGTCAAAGGTATCGCTTGGCATACTGATTGTGGTGGTAATGATAACTTCAGTGCTTTACATAACGATGGTACAGTTAGTGACTTTTCTGTTTATCTTGAAGACTTTAAAGATCCGACATCCTTTATCGTATCTGACATCATCAAGCTTGAACTGATCGATGGTTTTGTGACCGATATCAAAGGTTATGATGATACTAATCCTTTGACCACCTGTGGTGGTGCTACCTTCTATTATGTTTTAGAAGATGGTAGTGAAGTAAACGGTGCTGGTCGAAAACGTGAAGATGTCCATCCTTATACCGGTTTTATTGAATTTATATCAGGTGATCTTGATATAGATGCAGGGATCGATACTACTGATTGCCTATACATCTTTGAAGATGGTTCGATCTATAAAGGCAAAGCCCAATATGGTGAACTTGTCGAGTTTGCCAGTATCGAAACATATGATGAAAAACTATCCTATGAAGGAAAGGATATCTCCGTCGATAAATTGAGTATCTATTCCGATTCTAATAATAACGCCTATATCCTTGTGAGTGATGGTAACTTATATATCGTCGATCAAGAGTTCAATGTGACTAGATTCGAAAATGCTTCTATCTCATATGAAGGCTATGATGAAAATGACCAGCTAGTTGAGATCGCCTTTAGTAGCGATGATGGTGATGTCATCGTTAATACCGGATATACTCTAGATAAGTTAAGAAACCATGGTCAAGGGATCTGGTTTGGGATCGATCATATAGAAAAAGCCCAATAAAGGCAAAGGGAAGACTGATCAGTCTTCCCTCTTCATTTCTTCTGGTGCTTCAACGCCTAAGTAATATAAGGCGTTTTTTAAAGTGATCTTAGTAGCTAAGACCAAAGCTAGTCTTTGCTTAGTAAGTTCCATATTATCCGGGTCATTGACACGACATACGCTGTAGAAGCTATGGAAATACTGGGCTAGCTTTTGGATGTAGTTGCAGATCTTATTTGGTGCCCTGTCTCTAGCTGCATCAGCTACGACACTTGGAAACTCATTGATATACTTGAGCAGTTCTGTTTCCTTGTCACTTACAAGCAGATCATACTTTGGACATTTTTCGACTTTTGTATCTGCTTGTCTTAAGATCGATGCGATACGCGCATGAGCATATTGGGCATAGAATACCGGATTCTCATTGGTCTTTTTTCTCGCTAAGCCAAGATCAAAATCCATATGAGTATCTAAAGCCTTTGATAAGAAGAAATATCTAGCCGCATCGACTCCGATATCTTCGCATAGCTCTCTGATCGTAACGGCATTACCAGTACGCTTTGACATCTTGACTTCCTTACCATCCTCGACTAATCTGACCATCTGAACGATATCGACCTCTAAAGAGTCTTTAGGATAGCCCATCGCTTCGATCGCTGCCTTCATCCTTGGGATATAGCCATGGTGATCAGCGCCCCAGATGTTGACGAGCTTTTGATAACCACGTTCAAACTTGTACAGGTGATTGGCGATATCCGGTGTTAGATATGTATAGTAACCATCTGATTTCTTTAATACCCGGTCTTTATCATCACCATAGACACTTGACTTAAACCAGATCGCCCCATCAGCCTCATATGTAAGGCCCATAGCGATCATCTTATCCATGACCTTATCGATACGCCCTTCTTCAACTAATTTCTTTTCCGAGATCCATGAGTCAAATTCACAACGGTAATATGCTAGATCATCACGGATCCTCTTCATCTCTAAGCGATAACCTTCATTTTTGAAAAAGTCATGAGCTTCTTCTTTAGAGACATTTAACCATTTATCACCATATTCATTTGCGATAGCGATACCGATATTCTTGACATCTTGACCATGATAGCCATCTTCAGGCAAAGTAAAATCAAGCCCTAATGCTTCTCTGTATCTAGCTTCAACTGATAGTCCTAACATCTCCATCTGATTACCAGCATCGTTGATATAGTACTCTCTTAGTACATTATAGCCACTGGCCTTTAATAACCTGGCAACACTATCGCCCCATGCTGCACCCCTTGCATGTCCTAAATGCAAGATACCTGTAGGGTTAGCTGAGACATATTCTAGTAAGATCGCTAAGTTATCACCACTTGTATTCTTACCATAGTCATCACCTTCATCGATGACCGCATCGATAACATTCGCTAGTGCCTCTTTCTTCATGAAGAAGTTGATAAAACCCGGACCAGCGATCTCGATCCTATCGACATCAGCTAATCTTTCCTTTAAGCCTTTAGTGATGATATCAGCGATATCACTCGGCTTTCTTTTAGCTACTTTCGCTAAGCGCATCGCCACATTAGTGGCGTAATCTCCATTTGTACTATCCTTAGGGATCTCGATCATCAAGACACTATCTTCTACATCGATCCCTAGACCTTCTTTGACGACTTCTCTGATCGCCTCTTTCAAACTTGTTTCGATCTCGTTCATATCTACCTCATATAATTCCCATAAAGTTTATCATAACTTAGATGACTAAGCGATCATTTTCCCGATATAGGGGATCTTTCTCAATATATAAGCCACGATAAAGGCTAAGATAAAGACCACTAGTACTAATACCGGTATCGATAATAGTGGACTAAACAGTAATGTATCAAAGCCTAAGGTATATAGGACACTGATACAGTAGTCATGCGTTAGGTATATCCCAAAGGATATCTTCGATGTGATATCGATAAACCTATTGGTCTTGATATCTTTACCTTTGAAGAAGGTAAAGATAGTTATAGCCACAAGTAGAGTAATAAAACCTAGATTGTCATTAAACATCGGGATATTGATCATATCTCTTTCTATAGCTATATGGATATTTAAGATGATCGATATAATAAGACCTAATATCGCTAGTATATATATCGATAACTTAAGTTTCTTATTTAAGTCATAGGTCTTTAGATAATATCCTAATACATAGTACATACTATATCCCACTAACATCTTGACCTCTAATTTATTGATCCATAGCCCGATAGCTGTATCTTTACTTATAAGCCTTAAGATACAGGTCAAGATGATGGCTAAGATAAGATAGTATTCGATATCTTTTTTACTAGCCCCTTTTATAAAGCCCCTTAAGATCGGAGTCATGATATATAGGCCGATGATCAGATATAAGAACCACAAGTGATAATGGGTATTAGCGCATAGCGTATGATATAAGGCATCAAATAAGACTGGGACACTGATATTAGTGATCCCATATAGATCGATGACATTATAGAAGGTGCCCCATACGATAAGGGCGACAAGTACTCTTAATATATACTTAAAGAAGATATCTTTATATGTGACCTTCTTTAAAGGGTCTAATAAAAACATCCCTGAAAGCATCACAAACATCGGTACCGCCCATCGACATAGCATATTGTATACTGACATCACCATCCACTCACCTGTTCCGATGATATCGCTTGTCATCGATATCGCTGATACATGGATAAAGATGACCGCAAATGTTGCGATCACCCTCAATATATCAGCGTATACTAAACGTCCATTAGATACCTTGGTATCGTTTATAATTTCCACCCCTTAATTATAGCTTAAGTCTATCAACTGTGCTAGTGTAGGCTATCAAAGCTTGGTCAATAGATTATCTGGTGAATTGATGTTTTCTTTGGTGTATTTATTATTGCTTCTTTATTTAACATCGATATCACTAGCTATTACTCACGACTAACTCACGACTTAACTTTTCTGTATTGACTAATGTATTGTTTGATCAGACAATATAGATGATCGAAATATCACTAAACTATTTTGGTGGATGGCACTAGTGTATGCGATGTAGGAGTCCTTACTGGTGTCGTTCACTTTTTCGTATATTAAAGCGATCATTATACTAGCTCTAATGAAAATACTTTTATCAAGATCACATATTACCTCAGATATTTACTGACAAGGATCGACCACCAAGTACGGATATATGCTATAATAGGAGTGCGAAATCTCGCTAAAGACTTAGAAGAAAGGAGTGGCTGCTACCACTCCTTTCATATATATAAAAGGATGTTTTTAGTAATGACCCTTAAATATTACTAATTTTGACCTGATCATTCGCATGTGAAATAAAATCAACGATAAGAAATAAAATCTTTCACACACAATTTTTAATACATCTGTTATAATCAAATCGTAGATAAGTACTTATTACATGCGATCATATCATCATTATTTATAAAAATAACGATGATCCATAATTTAAAGCTTTGAAGCCATAATTTCAAAGTTAAGCCCTAA
>CALVBC010000004.1 GCA_944325685.1 uncultured Erysipelotrichaceae bacterium
ACACTAAGATCATTTTTATAACGTTGAAATTGGGCTTAATCAATATTGATTAAGCCCAATTATTCATATATCCCTATCTAATATTCATTTAATTATTTCTACTGTCTACTTGACAGGGTATACATTAATATCGATCATCATGATCATCCACTAACTAAGCCAGCTTTAAAAAAGCTCATAAGTAAAGTCACCCTAAAGCGCAATGTCATCTTTGCCCTTTCGATCTTCATTGCTTTTATCTTATTAATGAACTTACTATTTATCAAAGACCGCTTGTTTTATGTAAGCAATGAGCCGATGACACTAAATGCGGATAGTTACTATATCAAGACCCAAAACGAAGAGATGATCGAAGAATTAGGACTTACAAGTGTCATATCCTTTGAAACAGCTGAGATCGATGGCGATAAATTGCGCGCCACGATCTATCCAAGCGATAATGACAAGCTGATCGTCAACACCAACCTAGCTGACCGTTATGGCCTTACAAGCGGTGACCATATCACCATCATCTATTCGATCTTAGGGCTTGAAGAAAGGATCGATCTTTTGATCGATGAGGTATATGAAGAAAAGGATACGAGCCTTTTAAATATCTACTATCCTAAAGGTGATGTTGAAAAGATATTAGAAGAAAAGAAACTACCATCAGGGCAACCTGTACTCAATTATCTGCAAAATGAAGAAGCCCTATACCAATATGACGATGATTATAATGACCATGACCGCATCGTCCAAATGGTCAAACGCTACGATGAAGAAGCTGATGTCATCCATCCTCTATACGATGAAAGAGAAGCCATCCGAAGAGAGAGCCGTATCTACAGCTTGCTATTCACGATCGCGATCTTGATCATCGCTTTAGCTATCTTCATCTACGACATCATCTTTAATGACCGTGAAGCTAAACGATTTAAACGGACAGCCGCTTTGATCAGATCATTTGATGCCAAAGGTAAGACATTAAATAGTATCTATATCGGTATTAGATCTAAGATCATCGTGACCTTTACCTTATTACTTATATTCTCCCTTATCGGTGCCTATCTATTATCACTAGTAGATCTTGTGGAGGTGCTATTGATCGTATGTCTTATCATCGCTACTTTGATCATATCTCTATATACGATCAAAAAAGCCACTGATAAAAAGATATCGATAAATCAGACACTAAAAGATTAAAGGCGCCTAATTTATCTCGGCGCCTTTATACTTTGATGGATGATCTTTCAAACGTCTATAAAACAAGAAGGAAATAGCAATAGCGATAAGGAAGCTGATCGCACTTAATACAAAGGACAACTTAGCTCCATATCCGTAGATAAGACCAGCGATCAAAGAACCACCAACATTCCCTAAGGAACGCATTGAATTATATGCTCCAACGACAGCACCATCATCACCTTTTACATAAGTGATCTCCGCTTGCAAAAGTGGTTGATATACAGCATTAAATGCAAAGAAGATGATATTGACGATCATAAATGATACTACATCTTCTAATAAAACGATCATATCCATCAAAGCAAAACAGATCATCAATACAGGTATGATCGTTTTTTTGATATCTGTTTTCTTAAGCAGATAATTACAGATAGTCATATTGGCGATCAAACTGATAACACCGACTAAAGCCTTGATAAGACCGTTGTACGATGGTGCAAATCCGTATTGATCTTTGATGAAGTAATTGAAACATTGTTCATATGCCGTAGAGGCGAAAGCCGTAAAGATCGAAATAGCTAAGTAAAGGGCGACCGTTATTGTGACGACCTTTCTAAGATCGATAAAAGCTTTAAATGGGTTTGAATTCTTAATGATGTCCACGATATCTGCCTTAGCTTCTTTTTGATCATTATCGGCGATAAAGATAAGACAATAGACACCCACTAGTGATAGACCTATCGCTTGGATGATAAAAGTCATAAGGATAGATCTATCTCCTAAGAAGCCACCTATCATATAGCCAAAAGCTGAAACTACTGCTGTGATCGTCACATTGATAGCGAGATTTTGCGAAAGATGCAGATCATCAGAATTATCCATAATATAAACGATCTGTTCGACCGCGATCCCACCGATAAATAAACCACCGATAAGCCTAGCGATAACGATCATGATCTCTGTCTTTGCGAAACCAAACATCAATTGCGCTAGCCCATACCCCATATAACATACGCCCATGATCTTGGTTGGTCCTAGATAATGAGCGATCTTACCCCAAAATGGAGAAAAGAGGAAATTAGTCAATGACATCGCCGCAAATGCTACGCCGAACATATAGTCATTTAAACCGAGTTCTTGGATAAATGTCGGTGTTACTGGATGAGCGAAATTCGCCGCTAGGGAATACATAGCACAAGAGATGAAGAGCCTAGTTACCGATCGTTTGGCGATCATTTGATCAAATGGAAGCTATCTTGCCGTTTGGCGAGATAAAAAACTTTATCGTCAGTAAATAAAACATCCGTTTCTGCACCAAAGGTCAACTCGAGCCCCCATGACGGTACATCACATTTACAACTTAATTCTAGAGAATATGCTGTATCATTATACATCGGATAATCACCATTGCCGAAAACGCCATCTTGTTTATCCCAAAGACCGATCGTCGGCCCTGCACCATGACCGTGATAGCCGATCGGATGTGTGTAAATACAAGGTTTGATCCCTTCAGCGATCGCCTTTTCTCGTGCCATCTTCAAAATCTCATTACCTGTCCTACCTTCTTTGAAAAAGGATATCGTGATATCTTGTAAACGATTGGCCGATCGCATGACAGCTTTTAATTCTTCTGGGACATCCTCTTCGCCATATTTGAGCACATAGGCGTTTTCTTGTGTATCGGTACATAAATTCAAATACTTTAGTCCGACATCACAATGCAAGATATCGCCAGGTTCGATGATTACTTCACCACTCACTTCACCAATACCGCTCCTTCTTACTGATACTTCGAAATCAAACCACGGCTTTAAACCAAGATCGATCACCTTTTGTAACATCCAATATTTAACATCATCATTGGTAGTGACACCAGGTATTATGACCTTTGATGAAAAAGCTTCTTCGATCATCGCATGTGCGATCTGCATGATACCATCGTATGCTTCCATTTCCTCTTTTATTCTTGTTTCTAAATAGCCAACACAGATTTTCTCAGCAGAAACGACCTTCGCCTTGAGTTCATCATCTAATGCCTCCATGATCTTAGTATAAAGACTATGACTTAGACCATCCGCAAAGGCAAATGTATCCGATATATCTAATCCGATCTTCTCTGGGTCACATTCCTTTAAAACTCGTGTCAAACATTCAAACTGTGTCTCTGGCTTTTTATCTTGATATTCACTTTGGTCAAAAGGCATCAACTTATCCTTATCCTTCCAATCCGAACCTTTTGGATTAGTCCACACAGCTTCATAATAGCCATCAAGACCAACACCTGGCCTTGTTAGAGCCATTCTTTTGACCTTGTCGCCTTCTAAATGAAATACCAAGATCGTCAATCTTCTAGCTGTCATCATAGCGCATGGAACTAGAGAACTTAAGATAGGATCTTCATTATATTCATTACAAGCAACGATCCAGGTATCGATGTCTGCTCGCTTCATGATCTTTGGTAAGACCTCATCTAAACGTTTGACTAGCCATTTATCTAATACTTTTTCTTGATCACGATATGATAATATCTTTGATCTTAGATCATTTGTGTTCATATTATCCCTCTTTTCTTTTTGCCATTTCATCTAAGATGATCTTTTTGATCGTTTGGTGAGCTTTTTCTGGGTCATTATTGTAAATGATATTATTGAATAAAGGGGCGATCTCCATATCCATCTTAGCCTTATTCAATCTCCTTTGTGCAGAAGCTTGATCATCATTGTAAAGAGTATTGATCTGTTTTTCCAATTCTTCAAGTGAAGTTGGCATCACAAAGAAAGCGATCGAATCAGGGATATTAAGTTTGATCGGTCCTACCCCTTGGGCCTCGACTTCGATCAAAACATTTTTTCCAACACTTTGTAGAAAACTGACTTGTTCTTTCGGCGTACCATAATAATATCCATTAAATTCTGTATATTCGAGCAATGCTTTATCTTTGACCGCTTGGGCAAATTCACTATGATCGACAAAATAGTAATCTTCTCCATCGACCTCATCATCGCGTTTTGGTCTAGTCGTCATTGAGATCGAATAAAACAAATTCAACTCTTTATCTTCAAGCAAAGCCTTTCTGATCGCTCCTTTGCCAACAGAACTGGCTCCGCTTAGGATGACCACGATCCCTCTATTCATCATGTACGCTCCTTTCGATAATATTTTTTAAGACCATATAGCTTCGATCAAAAGAAGCTATATCCAACCTTTCGTCTGGTGTGTGGATATCATATGTCTTAGCTCCTAATGTGATGATATCCGCGCCGTCTAATAAGCTATTAAAAACACCACACTCACATCCGCCATGACTTGCGACTTCTTTTAGATCCTGACCAGTAGTATATCTAAGAGCTTCTTCAAATAACAAACGCATCTTAGAATCTTTTTTGTAATTCCAACCAGGGTAACGAGCTGATGTCGAATAGGTAAAAGATAACCTATAGGCTAGCTTTGCAAGACGGGATATCAGATCATCGATCGCACTATCGATCGCGCTTCTGATCGATATATCGAGGATGACTTTATCATCTGTAGTAGTTATAACACCAAGATTTAATGAAGTGATCGTAAGTCCTTCGATGCTCATCGAGCGATGCATGAAACCATTAGGCATCAAATAGATAAAATCTAAGATATCTTTACTATCGTCTGATGACATTACTTCTCGATCTTCATCTTTACTCAATTCATAATAATAACCACTATCACTATCGGCTAATTCTTCTGCGATCGCTCTAGCGCTTTTATCTAGTTTCACCTTTAAAGCATCATATGCCAACGAACAAGAGAAACTGATATCACATTCCCTTGGTATAGCATTATCCTTTAAGCCACCACTTATCTTAGCCAAACAGACATCTTGATCTAACTCTTCTAACATCCTTGCCGCAATGACATTGGCATTGCCTTTTTCCTTATCGATCTCCCCTCCTGAATGACCACCACTCAAGCCTCTGATAGATAATATATAGATCTGGTCATCACTTCTTTTCTTTTGAAACTTTTTTGTGGCTATAAAGACACAACCACCAGCACTAGATACTGATGTGACAACTTCACCACCACCATCTAACGAAATGACCCTTTTAGATTTGAAATATTCCTTTTTTAAAGCCAATGAACCTATAAGACCAACCTCTTCTTGTGTGGTGAAGACAAGCTCTAGTGGCGGATGGATGAGTGATGCATCTTCCATGATCGCAAGCATATAGGCAACACCCATCCCATCATCCGCTCCTAAAGTCGTTCCTTTTGCTTTAAGATAACCATCTTCCACATAAAGATCCAAAGGATCTTTTAAAAAATCATGATCAACATCTTTATTCTTCTCACATACCATGTCTATATGCGCTTGGATCATCAAAGGGGCACTAGCTTCATATCCTTTAGATCCGGGCATATAGACGATGATGTTGTGTAGTTCATCCTGAACATAGTTCAAGCCTTTATCTCTAGCAATCTTAGCGATAAAGTCGGATGATCTTTTTTCATTTGTTGAGCCATGTGGTATCTTAGCTAGCTCATTAAACCAAAAACAATGTCTTTTATTGAGGTCAAATTCCATTTTGTTCCTCCTTTGTATATTTAAAGATCCACTCACTGATCTCCTTTAGACGCTTTATTCGTTGTCGAGGTTTACCGCTACGTGATAATTCATGGTTTTCACCGATAAAACCAACTAGTTTACTGTCAACGCCTCGACATTTAAGGGCCATATACATTTGGATCCCTTCGACTATCGGACAGCGATAGTCCTCGCTTGAATGGATGAATAACGTCGGCGTTTTGACATTATTGGCATATTTTAATGGTGACATGTCCCAGAGTTCCGCTTGACAGTTATATAGATCAGCAAATTCCTGTTCGATCGGAAAATCGATACCATAATCACTAGCACAGACCATCGATATCCAGTTAGTGATTGATCTTTGTGATACTGCACACTTGAAACGGTCATTATGACCTATGATCCAATTGGTCATATAGCCACCGTAACTGCCGCCTGTGACAGCCATATTATCTCTATCGATATTAGGATATTTAGCTAATACCGTATCGACAAAATCCATGATATCCTCATAATCGATCTTACCGTAGTTATGCCTTAGATCACCAAAGGCATTGCCTTTGCCATCTGATCCACGTGGATTGCAAAACATTACGACATAACCTTCGTTTACCCAGTATTGCATCTCATGAACAAAGACGCTACCATAAGCACATCTTGGACCACCATGGATATCCAATATCGCAGGATAAGATCTATCGGTTGAAAAATCAGCAGGCAATAAGGCAAATCCATCAACTGGCATCGGTTTTTCAACGATTATCTTCTGTGGTTTAGCTACATAACGATCTTTCAATACGTCGCCATTTAGATCCGTAAGTTTATCCATCTTGCCATCATATACTTCTTGCAGGGCCTGATCTTTCATTGCGACAACATATAATTTACCATCTAAGAAGGCCAGATCATCGATACTACCGTTAAAGACCAGTTCTTTTTCAATGGTCCTATCGTGATAACTTATCAAGATACTATCAGTACCATCAGTCGTTACAAAATATGCTTTTTGACCATCTTTTAAAAAGTTCTTTAATTTGCCATATCGACAATCTGTCGTGATCGAATTATATAGGGAATATTCACTATCAACAGCTAACTCCATCATACCGTCTTTTAAGATATAGAACTTGCTAGATTCGATCGCGCCATAGTCTTTAGCGAAAGTGCCGACCACCACGATCACATCTACATCATAAAACACCCTTTGGATCTGCATCCTATCTGTATATAAGATCGATGTTTCAAAAGATGATAGGTCGATCCTATATATTTTAGACCATTTACCTTTAAAGGCATCAAAGTCAACACCGCTATAAACGATCTCATCACAGCCAATATCATAACTTTCTACATCCATCATTCTATCGGTGAGGGGTCTGATCGACAAGTCTCCTCTGTCGATCAAAAACAAGCTCTTTCGATCACCATTTACGATCCCTTCGCCATTAAATAAGAAAGGATACTCATCAAAGACGATATTATCCTTATTTTCTTTTACTTTTAGATCGTAAGCGGCTATCTCTTCATCCGACCACTTATATAGATCATAACTTTCCTTATTAGTTTTAGCTAATACGATATAATGATCTTGATATGCATCGATCTTTAAGACATTCAAAGGTAAACTAAATGAATTTTTATCACTTTGAAATTTAGTCCGATGATCTTCATATGTCATCGTATATATCTCGTCATCGATGATGCAAAAATCATTACTACCTTTAAGGTCAGTCAAGACCTTATCTTCGTTAGTATCTAAGTCAAAATAGTGTCCCTTTACCTTATAACTATTAGTATCGAGGTCTTGGTTATACTCGTTAAACAATAGGCCACCTTTATACGCCGTTAGATCAGCTATAAACTTATAATCGATAAAAAGGTCAAGGCTTATCTTTTTCATATCAGATCCTTATCAGTATAAGTTCATCCTGTGGCTCATCTAACCATTCAGCACCATCTTTTGTGATTACGACATCTTCCTCAAGACCAACACGGCCTTCTTTGATCTCAATACCAGGTTCGATCGTGAAGACGTTACCTTCTTGAAGTGGGGTATCGATAAGTTCAGGCTTATTGTAACGTGGACGACGATTAGCTAAGATCGTGCCACCATCATGCGTGACATGACCAACTTGATGTCCTAAAGCAGCATTCCATGAGTCGTAGCCCCAATCGACCACATAATGTCTTGCGATCTGATCGACTTCAAATCCAGTTACCCCTGGTCGCATGAATTCTTTTGCCATCCTTGTTGCATCGCGTATCACTTCAAATGCTTTCTTAACATGTTCGGGTGCATCATCTTCATCATCTTTTAAAACATAGTACATCCTTTGGATATCGCTACAATAGCCATCTTTACTTACTCCGTAGTCGATATTGATGAGATTGCCTTTGACGATCGGTGTCTCGATGATGCCCATATGGCCAGACGGAACATTAGGATCGACATTTACGCCAGGGCATTGAGCATCCGCCCACGACATACCATAACCATCTTTATATGCAACATCATGTAAAAAATTAAATATATCAAGCGATGTTGTTCCTTCTTTACAGATGCTTGGTACCATTCGTAAATACTCATCAGCCTTTTTCACACATCGACGGATCTTTTCGATCTGCGATGGCGTCTTGCGGCCTCTAACTTCACTGATTACCCTACTTGCGCTTTTGATCAACGGTTTAGATTCTAATTTATCTAGGACTTCATTTTTAAGCTTCAAATACATACCTAAAGTCAAACCATCGCTAGCTGCGTCATCTTGACTAAAATCAAGTCCAAGAGTCTTGATATCTAATTTAGCCAAGACAGCTAAGATCGTTTCTTCCATTGTTCCTGTATATTCATATACATCATCGATCCCCTCGATCGATCTAAAAGCCTCGATATCAAGTGGTGATACGATCGCGATACATTTTTGTGTTTTGAGAAAGATGATCGTCGTCGCAATGATGAAACTCATATCACCTAAGACGGGAAGTATCGGTTCGCTTTTCATGATGCTTTCACGTCCTATGATCAGCCATGCATCAAGATCGTTTTTGACCATCGCCTCATATATGATCGGTAATTTTTCTTTATCTATATACATGTTACCCCCTTTTTGATGTGAGAGCCTCCCGAAGGAAACTCTCGCTTCTAGTCAATTTATGCTGGTACTTTGACGAAATTGAATATGTAGTTACCCTGTGGGTTAGATTCGATACCTTCGATCCCAGCTACGCCAAGACAAAGTGTTCGATAACCGAATAATGGTACTGTATATGACATCGTCTCTACTAGATAAGTCTCTGCTTCATGTAGCTTTTCCATCCGTTCATCTCCTACTAGAAGATCTGATTCAGCTAACAAATCATCATAAGTCTCATCACCCCATGTGAGATTACCATACTGGTTTGCTGAATTAGCCATCTCTAAGAAAGTAGTTGGATCCATATAGTCAGCCGACATCGAACCACGAGCTAGCTCAGTCGATCCTTGTGTATCACGTTCATCAAAGAAGACACGAAGTTCTTTGACATCGATCTCAAGATCGATATAAATATCAGATAATTCCTCTGCTAATACCGCAGCGACTGTATTATGCATTGCCGCTGAGTTTGTGCTATATCTTAATGTCAAAAGGTTATTTTCATTATAACCAGCTGCTTCCATTAGAGCTCGCGCTTCATCTTTATCGGTATATACTAGTCGATGTTCAGCATCCTGTTCTTCACGGAAATCACCATCGATGCCTTCGATACCTGATGGTACATAACCATATAATGGATAGTACATTTCACCTGCATCTAATGCGGTTACGATATTATCTCTATCGATACCGAGTTGGATAGCTCTTCTGACATTGACATCTTGTAAAGCTTCGCTAGCAGTATAAGCGTTCATCATCATGTAATAATTGATGACCGATGGCGATAATAATAATTCTGGTTGGCCTTCATAAAGTTGAGTAGCTGTTGAAGGCTCAACATTGGTTGCAAAATCGATCTCGCCCGTTTGGAAAGCCATTAGTTGCGCTTCTGGATCTTCCATCACAACAGCTCTTAAAGTCTGAGTCGTAACTTCATCAGCATGTGCATAATGTTCATTTTTGACCATGACGATCTCACTAGCATTATCGATCGATGAATAAGTATATGCACCATTAGTCGGATGTAGATCAGCTGCCCAAGTATAATCCATCTCCGGAGCAACATCTTCGCGCATTGGATAAAATACACTAGATGTTAATAGACTACCGAAATAATCGCAAGGTTGTTCAAGAGTGATCTCGATCGTATGATCATCTAAAGCAACGATGCCGACATCTTCCATATCAGCGATCGCGGTCTTTTCTCCTTCATCACCATATGACGAAGCACCCTTAACATAATTTCTGATGAAATAGGAATAATATGAATCAGCTGAACCCATACCTAAAGCCCTTAAAGCCCCATATACATAATGATGCGCCGTAGTAGGTTCACCATCTGACCAATAGTTGTTCTCATCTAATGTAAGCGTATAGACTAGGCCATCATCACTAACTGTCATTTCTGTACAAGCCTCATTTACAAGACTACCATCTTCCCCAAAACTGAATAATGGATAATAAGTCTGGTTCAAGATATATGAAGCGACTGAATCAGTAGCAACTGTCGGATCTAAATAATCCGGTTCACCACCGATAGCATATGTGAAGGTATCCTTATAGGCAACTTCACCCCCCTGTGATGACCCTTCAGGATCACCACTTGAACAAGCTGTCATTGAGAACATCATCATGGTAACGATGATGATCATGACTTTTTTCATTATTTTTTTCATAACTTTTACCTCCTCTTCTATATGTTATGAAAGATCATTTTTCATATAAGAAACAAGATACTATGCGTTCTCCTACTTTGATCGGCTTTGGTTTTTCTTGTTTGCAGCGTTCTGTCGCTTTCTGACAACGAGTGCAGAAAGGACATCCGATCGGCGAATCGATCGGTGAAGGTATCTCTCCTTCAAGGACGATCCGACTCTTCTTTTTTGCTATATCAGGATCAGGGATCGGGATAGCTGATAAAAGAGCTGTTGTATATGGATGCAGCGGCCGATGATAGACATCATTACTAGGACCAACTTCCATGATCGACCCCAAATACATAACACCGATCTTATCTGAGATATGTTTAACCATACTGAGATCATGAGCAATAAAGAGATAGGATAGACCTAGTTCCTTTTGGATGCTTTTTAATAAATTGATGACCTGAGCTTGGATCGAGACATCAAGAGCGGATATCGGTTCATCACAAACGATGAACTTAGGATCGACCGCAAGAGCTCTTGCGATGCCTATCCTTTGTCTTTGTCCACCAGAGAATTCTGCCGGATAACGCCTGATATGATCAGGCTTTAGACCGACGATCTTTAATAATTCAACGACGCGGTCTTCTCTTTCCTTATCGCTTTGAAAGATGCGGTGGATGACCATCGGTTCTTTGATGATCTCGCCAACTGTCATCCGAGGATCTAATGATGCATATGGATCTTGAAAGATCATTTGGACATCTTTGTGATAGTCTTTTAGGTCTTTCCCTTTTATATCAGCGATATCCTTACCTTCGAATTCGATCTTGCCATCATGTGGTTCATATAATTTGACGATCGTCCTTCCCAAGGTCGATTTGCCACATCCTGATTCACCAACAAGACCAAAGGTCTCATTATGATCTACTTCAAAGCTTACATCATCGACAGCTTTAACGATCTGTTTAGGAGCAAATAATCCTTTTGTGACATCAAAATAAGTTTTCAATCCTTGCACTTTTAAGATCGGTCCTGTCATTTTTTCATCACCTTCTTTACTTCTAACCAGCAAGCGCACTTATGAGTATCGCTGAAACTCATCTCGTCTGGTTGTCTTAATTTGCAGATCTTCATCGCACTAGCGCAGCGATCAACGAATGGACACCCTATTGGCGGATCTAATAGATCGGGTGGTGAACCAGGGATCGGTCGCAATTCCTCTTCGTCATCATTTTCGGGATTAGCGATACAATTTAGTAGCCCCTTGGTGTATGGATGCTTTGGATCATAGAAGATCTCACGATCTGTACCGATCTCTACGATCTTGCCACCGTACATGATAGCGATACGATCACACAGTTTAGCAACTACACCTAGGTCATGGGTAATCATGATGATCGATGATTCACCATTCTCTTTCAAACTTTCGATCAGCTCTAATACCTGTGCTTGGATCGTAACATCTAAAGCGGTGGTCGGCTCATCTGCGATGATCAGTTTAGGTCTCATCGCTAAAGCCATCGCGATAACGATCCTTTGACGCATACCACCAGAAAATTCAAATGGATATTGTTTGATACGCTTTTCTGGTGATGGGATGCCGACTTGACGCATCAGTTCTAAAGCCCTTTCTTTAGCTTCTTTTTTAGTCATCTTGGTGTGGTTCAACAAAGGCTCGATCAGTTGTGTCTCGATCCTTAAGACCGGATTTAAAAAGGTCATCGGATCTTGGAAGATCATAGTCATCGTATTACCACGGATCTTACGCATAATATCTTCATATTGTCTCTTGTCTTTGAAATGGGGCCTAGATATATCTTGACCATCAAAGATTATCTCACCATCTTCTATCCTCCCATTCTCAGCAAGGAGGCCGATGATCGAATACATGGTCTGGCTTTTACCGGAGCCCGATTCACCGACGAGTCCTAATACTTCTCTATCATTCAACGTAAAAGATACATCGCGAACGGCTTTTACATTCCCTTGATCTGTTTTGAATGTTGTTGTTAGATCCTTTATTTCAAGTAATGCCATATCATCACCTCTTCACTTCTAAAGCTTCACCTAATCCATCACCAATAAAATTGAGTGACAAGATCGTAAGACAGATCGCTGCGATCGGCCAAATGATATGGATCGGATAAGTGAATAATAACTGCCGACATTCATCTGCTAATCGACCCCAACTTGGGATAAGTGGATCTAGACCGATACCGACCATCGATAAGAAAGCTTCAGTAAATATCGCATTTGGTACCATCATCGTAAGACATACGATGATCGGCCCCAACGCATTGACGACTAGGTGTTTCATCAAGATCCGCATATGATCTGCCCCAAGCACTTTAGCCGCCATCGCAAATTCCATCTCCTTTAAAGACATGACTTGTGTCCTTACTTGTCTAGCCATCTGGATCCAAGATGTGATACTGATGGCAATGACCATGCTGATGATATTATTGCCAAAGACCATTAAGATCAAAAGCGTATAAAGGATGCTCGGCACCGAATAGATGATATCGATGATCCGCATCATGATCATATCAACTTTACCACCTAAATATCCTGATACACCACCATAGATAATGCCGACTACAAGGTTGATACCAGCAGAAGCAAACCCGATCGCCAAGGATATCCTAGCACCATACATGACTCTCACTAATATATCGCGACCTAACTTATCCGTCCCAAATGGATGAGCTAAAGAAGGCAAGGCGTTCCTTAGAGCCATATCTTGTTCTTCATAACCATATGGCGAAAACATCGGGATAAATATAGCTGCTAAGATCATGATCACAAGAAAGATAAGCCCGATCAATGCTAACCTATTTTTCTTGAACCGATCCCAAGTATCTTTTGAGAAAGTTTTGCTTTGGATTGCGATAAATTCAGAATTCTTCTCACTTTCGTCTAATAATTCAAACATGTCTTCAGTTAATACGAGTTCTTTATTTGTCATATCCTTCACCTACTTTCCAAGCTTGATCCGTGGATCGATCATAGCTGCAACGATATCAGAGACGATCGTCATGATGATAACGATCAATCCCAGAAAAATAGTCAGACCCATTACGAGCGTATAATCTCGATTAGAGATACTATCGGTAAATTCCGCGCCGATACCTGGTATCGTAAATAATCTTTCGATAACAAGTGAACCTGTCACGAGTCCAGCAAACATCGGTCCGCAATAGGTAACGATCGGTAACATCGCATTTTTTAGACCATGTTTGATGATGACCATCAACTCACTCGTCCCTTTGCTTCTGGCTAAAGTTATATAATCCTTATTCATAACATCTTTTAAAGAGCTACGAGTCAATCTTGTGATCATTGAGATAGGACTTAAAGCGAGCGCAAAAGCTGGTAGGACATAGTGTAATGGGCTACTTAGGCCCATGACTGGTAATATACGCCATCTGACACCAAAGAGATACATCATGATGATGGCGAATAAAAAGCCTGGTATCGATACTCCTAAAGTCGATAAAGTAGTGATCAGACTATTGACCCATCGTTTTTTAGTCAAAGCCGATATGATGCCTAGCGTCAATCCTAATACGACTGCTATAACGAATGCCACAAGCCCTAGACCAAAGGTGACCGGTGCTCTTTCGATGATGATATCTAATACTTGTTGTCCTTTCTTAGCGATCGATTCACCAAAATCAAGCTTCAACGCATTACCTAAATAGATGACATATTGTTCAGTGACTGGCTTATCTAGCCCATACTTGTGTTCCAAAGCTGCATAAGCCTCAGGGCTTAGGTTCTTCGCGTCTTGACTAAAAGGATTACCTGGTATTGCCCTGACTGCAAAGAAAGTCAAGGTCATGAGGATGAATAGGGTCAAGACCCCTATCAACAATCTTTTTGCTATATATTTGATCATAATATCACCTTATCAGGTACAGTTCTTCTTGTGGTGGTACGATGAATTCTGCACCTTCATCTTTCACAACGACATCTTCCTCTAAGCCGATCCGTCCAGCACGCGTTGGTATCCCTGGCTCTAAGGTAAATACCATATTCTTTTTGAGCGGCGTCCTGATCAATTCATCACGATCGTAACGTGGCTTTGCTGGTCCAAGAAGTGGCCCACCATCATGAGCTACTTGACCTAATTGATGACCTAAAGCAGCATTCCACGATGGATATCCTTTATTTACGATATATTCTCTAGCTACCGTATCAACTTCAATGCCTGTAACACCTGGTTTTAAAGCCTTGGCAGCTAATTTTATCGCATCTCTTACAACATTAAAGTCTTCGATGATATCATCTGGCGCCTTATCTTCATCAGGCCTTAAAACGTAGTACATCCTTTGAAGATCACAACTATAACCATCGATCCTGATCCCAAAATCGATATTGACGACATCACCATAACTTATAAGATGATCTGGTGCACCCATATGTCCACCTGGACAATCAGCGCCTGAAAAAACACCAGGGTCACATGACTTTGGCCATGAATAATCATATCCTTTTCTTTCTACCTCTCTTTGGAAGAAAGCATAGACATCTTTACAATTTGCACCAACTTTGATCACCGTTTTGGCATCGATAAATATCTTTTCTGCTTCCTCACATGCTTTTTTGATCTTGGCAAGCTCGTCTTCCGTCTTGATCCCTCTGACATCTACGATGATATCTTCACTAGAGATCACCTCTCCATCAAAACCTGCTTTTGTAAAGGCTTCTTTCAATGTCATATACATACCTAGTGTCAACCCATCGGCACTAGGATTTTCTAATGAATAATCTAAGGCGATCTTGTTTGGTCCTTTCTTTAGGATATAGCTCGCTAAAGTATCTGTAAATGATAGTGGAAATTCAATAACTTCATCAAAGACCCCATGATGGATATAACCATTTTTATCGATCGGTGTGCATATCGCTGCTGTCGTCCCGTCTTTGTTAAATATGCAAGCTGTTAAGCCGATAAACTCGGCATCTGACATAATGCTCAGGATCGGTTCACTGTTAGTGGCTGATTCCTGTCCCGCTATTATCCACATGTCGATGTCTTTTTCTTTCAAAACATCGATCGCGATCTTGACCTTCTCTTTATTGAACATATATCTATCCTCCCCAAAAATAATGTCTTAATTATAGTGCTTACATTGAAATTTGCAAGTTAAATTTCATTAAATGTTACATTTTAATTACATTAAATGTAAAAATTTACATTTATTAAGGTAATTATTGTTAATTTTCATTCTTCTTTCATATTTTCATGATCTTATCCACCTTAAGAAAGTATCCTGTGATACACCTAGTAAAGAAGCCGCCTTACGCGATGATAATCCATGATGTATATAGGCATCATATATATCATCATAGTTGGCTGGCTTTTCTTTTTTGGGTCTGCCAAAGATCACACCTCTTTGTTTAGCGGCGATGATGCCTTCCCTTTGTCTTTTCTTGATATTTGACCTTTCTGTTTCCGCGACATATGACAAGATCTGTAAGACCATATCCGCTAAAAAGACACCAGTGAGGTCCTTATCCTTCTTCCTTGTATCTAATAAGGGCATATCTAAGACCACGATCTGGGCTTTGATCTTCTTGGTCAATATACGCCACTCTTCTAATATCTCCTCATAATTTCGACCTAGACGATCGATCGAATGGATGACCAAGATATCATCTTCCTTTAAGCGTTTGACCATCATCTGATACTTAGGCCTTTTAAAATCCTTGCCACTGATCTTATCTAAATAGATGTCCTTATCTTTGATACCAAAGCCTTTTAAAGCGATGATCTGACGATCTAAGCACTGATCTTTTGTCGATACCCTTGCATAACCGTAAACCTTTATCTCTTTCACTTTTACCTCCCATCTTACATTTATGCCTGTAAGCCTTTATAATAAGGTCATGGCAAGAAGAGTTAAAAAGAAATACATCTTGGTCATCGCTATCATGACCTTGGTCTTTACGATAAGTATCCTACTAGTATTGAATGTCTTACTTACTAATATCCTAAATAAAGAAGAAGATGAAAAACTGATCATCGACTACCGATATGAATTAAAAGATGACCTATTAGATCTGCCATTAAGCGCCATCGATCCGAGTTCGATAAGTGGTGATATGTTTAAGACCTATGAAGATGATACCTATACATCCGAGCTTGGTATCGATGTATCAAGTCATCAAAAGGATATCGATTGGGATAAAGTCAAAGAAGCAGGGATTGAATTTGTCTATATCCGATGTGGATATCGTGGGTATCAAACAGGGCTATTGAATACCGATGAGATGTTTTATGACCATTATAACGGGGCTAAGGAAGCTGGGCTTAAAGTCGGTGTCTATTTCTTTTCCCATGCGATCAATATCGATGAAGCCATCGAAGAGGCTTACTATACATATGAGCTCATCAAAGACCTCGATATCGACCTTGAAGTCGTCTATGACCTTGAAGATATCGACTATGATGAAAGCCGACTAGAAGGTGTATCCAGTGATACCAGGACCGATTGTGCCATGGCTTTTTCCAGTAAGATCCAAGAGTTAGGCTATGATCCGATGATCTATACCAACCTCTATTGGACTGAGGTCCACTATGATCTAGAAAAGGTCATGAACTACCCGATCTGGTTTGCCCAATATAGTGATACGCCAGACTTCCCTTACTATTTCACCTTATGGCAATATACAAATAGCGCCTTATTTGATGGCGTCGATGTTCAAACGGATATCAATTTGAGGTTAGTTAAAAAATGATCTATATATTATATGTGATACTACTTATCATCTGTATCATGATCTATATAGCCCTAAATAAGATCATGCCTTTTATAAAGGTCTATGAAGATACCGAGAAAGCCTATACCGATATCTTTGTGATACTAAGAAAACGCAAAGAATACCTATACGAAAACTATCCTAATGATCTTGACCTTTTGACCTTCTACGAGGATATCCAAAGCTTAGATCTAAAGGACAGGTTAAAAGAAGAACTAACTTTAAGATCGATCGATGATACTTTTGATGACTATCTTAATGAAGCCTTATCTAAGATCGATACCTACAACAAACAAGTAGTCATCTATCAAAAAGAAGTCTTTGAACACAGACTCCTTTATAAATTACTAGCTTATAAGATGTATGAGACTTTAGATCTTAGCTAAGATATCCTTGATGACACTGTGATCATCATAATCACCGATGATGCGCTTAGCTCTTTTCTTGATGTCATCGATCGCATTGCTTGGACAGGATGAATTTTTAAACATGTCCATAAGTTCCTTATCATTATGACTATCACCATAGGTATGGACATCATCATAGTCGATACCTAACCTATCGGCTAGCCACTTGGTCATATCGCCCTTGTTGGCCTTTTTATCGGTGATATCATAAAAGCCATCACCCCAAGGGGCATTAGTGACACGATCATCAAAACGCTTTACAAACCTATCAGCGATCATCTTGGTGCTTTCTTTTCCAAGGCTAAAGTTTATCTTATAGATATCATGACTTAAGATATCTTCCTCCTTAGCATCAAATTCACTTCTGACCTTATAGAAGGCCATACGTTGTTCGTGATTGGATTTATAGATCTCTTCATCATAAAGATAGCGATCAGCCCTGAGATATGAAAAGGGATAATAACACATCGTATCGGTCTCATATCTGACAAAGATATCCTTGAGATCGACAAATGAAGCTTTGACGATATCCTTATCGATCGGTCTTCTTAGTAAGATATCATCTTCACTTTTATAGATCATGGCCCCATTCATCGCGATCGTAAACATATGATCATGCCTGATGCCAAAGTTGATCTGTTTAGGATCATGCATCGAACGACCAGTACAGATGGCAAAATAATGACCCTTAGCTAATACTTCCTTGATCCCATTTAAGACGATATCATCGATATCATGGGTATGATCAAGTAACGTTCCATCTAGATCACAAACAAATAACATATACCCCTCCTCTAGTCCTGTCGATTTTATCATAGAATACTGCCCATGTATGATAAATACTGATTAAATCACATCAAAACGATAGGATAGTACGTTTTTGTATCTTTGGTGATGTAGCTAAAAAGGTCATCTTACTACCATCGAAGAAGATCGATGTCTAAGATGACCCTTTATTATTTACTCTACTGGGATTACTGATCCACCAAAGTGCTCAATGATGTAGTCTTTTACTTCTTGGCTTTTTAATACTTCGACTAAAGCCTTGATCTTATCGCTATCTTCTTGACCGTTTTGACATGCGATGATATTCACATAAGGGTTAGTATCATCACCTTCTTCTAAGATCAAAGAATCATTGATCGGATCTAGACCTGCCCCGATCGCATAGTTACCATTGATCGCAAATAGGTCACCATCATCCGCATCATAAGCCGTTGTGACAAGCTCTGGATTGACTTCTTCAAATACTAAGTTCTTTGGATTATCAACGATGTCATTTACTGTAGCGTTGACGATATCAACATCATCACTCAATGTGATAAGACCAGCACCTTCTAAGATCGCAAGTATACGCCCATGATCTGCTACAGAGTTAGAGATGATGACACGTGCTCCATCTTCTATTTCATCAACGCTTTGGTACTTCTTAGAATAGATGCCAAATGGTTCGATATGGATGCCACCGGCATCCACGATATCATAGCCATATTCATTGACCTCATTTTCAAAGAATGGACGATGTTGGAAGTAGTTGGCATCGACATCGCCATTATCCAAAGCGCGATTGAAGATAAAGTAGTTATCTAATACTTCGATCTCTAGTGTATAGCCCTTTTCCTCTAATAGCGGTTTAGCATACTCCAAGATCGTCGCATGGGGTTCAGCAGTAGCTGATACACGGATCACATTATCTTCACCCGTATCTTCTTGACTACAACCAACTAGTAATAATAGACCTAATAATAAGACAAATAACTTTTTCACTTTTCTATCCTCCTCGTTTATCAAGTTTTTTGACTGTTTTATCACCTATGATCTGGATCGCAAAGACGATGATGACGATCAAGATCGTCGCAATAAACATGAGACTTTCATCACGTCTTGCTAGTCCATATTGATAAGCTTCAAAGCCTAAGCCACCAGCACCGATCGCCCCGGCCATCGCGCTGTATGAGACAAGGTTGATGGCGGTCACGGTGATACTAGATACTAGGGCTGGCTTACTTTCAGGGATAAGGACCTTTGTGATGATGTCAAAGGTACTAGCTCCCATCGCTTTACTAGCTTCGATCACCCCATGATCCACTTCACTAAAGGCAATGGTCACCATCCTGGCAAAGAATGGTGTCGCACTTACAACTAAAGCGGGTACAGCAGCTTTAGTCCCAATGACACTACCAGTCAAGAAATTGGTTATCGGTAGCATCCATACGATCAAGATCAAATAAGGGATCGACCTTAGGATATTGACTAGACCATCGCATATCTTACTGATGATGGTGATCGGCTTTGACTTGCGCTCTAAGATCGAGCTTGTGCCGATGAAGATCAAGGTGCCGATGATAAAGCCAAAGACACAACTGAATAGTAATGGTACGATCGTCAGATAGATCGTTTCGATAAATGGCTCAAAAAACATCTTATATCACCTCTACTTTCACTTCATCTTTTTGTAACTCTTCGATGATCTTAGCGATGTCATGTCTTTTTTCGATATGGATATACATGACACCTAATGGTCCAACTTGGGTATTTTTGATATTAGCACTGACGATATTGAAGGGGATGTGCAGCTTATTACCGACTTCATACAATATCGGTTCACCACTGCTCTTTTGATCAAAGGTCAAACGCAAGAGATGACCTTCAGGATACTTGGCTTTAAGATCGATGGCCATCTTTTCGACATCTAAACCTGTATCGACTGTTTGGATCAGCTTCTTGGTGAGATCTTGTTTAGGATCTTTGAAGATATCATCGACTCGTCCATCTTCGATCACCTTGCCATCAGCCATCACCGCTAAACGGTGGCAGATCTTTTGCACCACTTCCATTTGGTGAGTAATCAAAACTATCGTTATCTGGTATTCCTTATTGATCTTTTTTAATAGCTCCAAGATATCATCGGTGGTCTTAGGATCTAGAGCACTAGTAGCTTCATCACTTAATAGGATATTAGGCTCCGATATAAGGGCTCTAGCGATCGCTACTCTTTGTTTCTGGCCACCGGATAGAGTGCTAGGATAGACATCAAGTTTATCTTCAAGACCGACCCTTTTCGCTACTTCCTTAGCTTTTTCTCTTCTTGTCTCTTTATCCACTTTGATTAGCTCTAAAGGGAAGGCGATATTATCTAAGACGGTCTTTGACCACAAGAGATCAAAGTGTTGAAAGATCATCCCGATCTTCCTTCTTTTTTCTCTTAATGCTTTGATATCAAGCTTAGTGATATCGACACCATCGATATCGATGACTCCTTCATCGACCTTTTCTAACTGGTTGATCGTCCTTAGAAGCGTTGACTTACCAGCACCACTATAACCGACGATGCCAAATATCTCGCCATCATCGATCTTAAGCGATACATCATCGACCGCTTTGATATCACCATAGCTTTTAGATACATGTTCGATCTTGATCATAAATACCCCCTTATAAAAATAAAAGCCGTCCTATAAGGACGACTTGCACCGTGTTACCACCTTAATTTATGTCTAAAGACACCTCATCGAGTACCATCATACTCTAGCGCTATAACAGGCGCCCCTGTTGATGCCTAATATCGACATCACAACTCCAAGACCATCTTCCTAAACGCGCCCTTATCTCCTTTCACCAAACGGAGACTCTCTTTGAAGTTATACGTTCAGTACTCTTCTTTTCTCTGTTTTATGTCTTGATGATAATTAAAAATGTAAGGGTTGTCAATACTTCATCGCTTTCGCGATCTCTCTTTCCATCGATCTGATCTTATCGGACTCACGCTTGTCGTGAAGGTTTTTACCCTGACACAAACCGATCTCCATCTTAGCTAAGCCAGTCTTTAGATAAAGCCGCAAAGGGATGACCGTATATCCTTGCATCTTGCATTTACTGTATAGCTTTGTGATCTCGCTTTTGTGTAGTAATAACTTACGATCTCTAGTCTCATCGTGGTTGAAGCGATTGCCTTCTTTGTATTCCGCTATATGCATGCCTTTGATATAAGCTTCCCCATTACTAAAGGACACATAGGCGTCCTTGAATTGGACTTTGCCTTTGCGGATCGATTTGATCTCTGTCCCCGTCAAGACAAGACCAGCTTCGTATTTGTCGATGACGATATAATCGTGATATGCTTTGCGATTATTCGCTATCTCTTTTACCTTTTCCATATATCCTAAAATAAACTCCTTGGTGATCATAGAAGTTCTCGACGACTTCTACTCTAACCTTATCACCTAATCGATAGATCTTGTCATTTGATACTAAAGTCATCGTCTTTTCATCATAGACCCAATAACCATCAAGATCACCGATACTGACTAGACCTTCAACGGTATTAGCTAACTTGACATAAAGCCCATGACCTGTGACACCACTGATGATCCCATCATATACTTCGCCAATGTGCTCTAACATATACTCTGCACATCTAGCGTCTCTGATATCCCTTTCGATCTGGACCGCTCTTTTTTCGGTGTCTGAACACTTGACAGCGATATCATGCATGCGCCTTTTATCCTTGTCATATTCATCGTAGTTGCCTTTAAAGACATACTTTCTAAGCATCCGATGGACCATCAAATCAGGATATCTTCTGATCGGCGATGTAAAGTGACAATAATCACTTAAAGCCAAACCAAAGTGACCAGTACAGGTATCATCATATATAGCTTTAGCCATCGCTCTAAGCATCAGTTTACTGATGACGCTCTCTAATTCCGTATCTTTAAAATACCTTAGACAATCCTGTAATTGTTTAGGGTAGACTGTATAGTGATCACCTTTGATCTTATACCCGAGCGCATACAACATATCAAATAAGACCATCATCTTATCCTCTTTGGGCTTATCGTGATCACGATAGATCATCGGTAGATCTAGATAATGCATATACCTAGCCACTTCGACATTAGCCGCGATCATAAAATCCTCGATGATAAGCTCCGCCCTTCCTCTTTGCCTTTTTTTGATGTCGATGACTTTACCATCGCTTAAGACAAATTCCGTCTCATCATCATCAAAACTGATGGCACCATTTTGATCGCGCTTAGCTCTTAGTTTATCTGATAAAGCTAGGGCATCAGCTATCATCGATACTAATACCTGATACTTATCACAAAGCTCTTGGTCTTTTTCTAAGATCTTATTCACATCACTATAGGTCATCCTAAAGTCTGATCTTATAAGCGATGGATAAAAGGATGTATCTAATACTTCACCTTTATCATCATAGTGGATCTCAGTGGTCAAAGTGAGCCTTGGCTCATTTGGTCTTAAGGAACATAGGTCATTAGATAACTCTTCTGGAAGCATCGGTATCACTTGATCGGTATAGTATATCGATGTCCCTCTTTCCCTAGCGCTTTTATCGATGACCGATCCTTCTTTGACATAATAGGATACATCAGCGATATGGACATATAATACATATCCTTTATCATTCCTTACGATACTGATCGCATCATCAAAGTCCTTGGCGGTATCACCATCGATCGTGATCGTTAAAAGATCGCTTAGGTCTTTACGATCATCGATATCAAGCTTTAATCGCTTGGCTTCTTTTAAGACCGCTTCACTAAAAGCTACTGGTGCTCCCGATCTTGCGACGATCATCTTTTCGTTGATCCTTGGATCATCGATCATACCGATCATCATATCGATCTTCATCTCTTTATTGATGAAATCGGTGATGACACAGCGCACAGCACTGTGATCTTTTAGTTTAAACTCTTTGAAGTTGGTTATCTTAAAGCCCTTGTATCTTTCATCATCGACCTTGAAATGAAAGCTATGACGATAGTAGTAGATATTACCGGTGATATATTTGGTATAGCGCTTTAAGACCTTGATGATCCTGATACCGCCTTTTTCCCTTTTATACCAAACGGTATCAAGGGGTAAAGCACTATTGAGATCTTTGATCTTACCTTCTTCTTTTTCGATGAAGGATGTGCCATTGAACCTGATGATCACAGTTCCTTCTTTGATGCCATATTCTATAAGATCGTGATATACATCATCTTCATCACGGTAGATCATATCGCGATCTTCTAGATCGTTCAAAGCGATGATGACTTCCTTTAGATCACTAACACCAAAATGGTCCATGATCCCATGGACATCATCACCACCTTGTTTATGACTTAAGTATTCTAATATCTTTTCTTGCATAAAATAAAAAAGGGCATGGCCCTACTTTTAGATCACTCTCGCTACGATCACTAAGATAAAGAAGATGATCCCTAGGATCAAAGTCGCATGCGATAATACCTTCTCTGGACCTCTTTCCTTTACATTAGCGAATAGACCTAGATCATTTGAACCGGTGAAAGCTCCAAGACCATCGGATTTACCACTTTGTAATAGAGATAATAAGATCAAAAGTGCTGATACGATAAGTAGTAATATATTAATCACTTCTCTTTCACCTCCTAAATATGCTTGTATATAATACTATCAAATGACACATTAAGTCAATGTTATGGACGAATCTTGGTGATAATGATCATTGCCTTATCATAAACACTGTGCTAATATTCCCTTAGAAGATCTGTTTCAGGGCGAGGTGTGATCCCTCACTGGCGGTAAAGTCCGCGAACCGAAAGGCCGAATAGGTGAAACTCCTATACCAACAGTTATAGTCTGGATGAAAGAAACGATATATTTCGTCTTTTATGAGCTTGCACCTGGATAGATGCAAGCTTTTTATGTTGCAGACCTTCTAGAAAAGAGGTATTTATGCAAAATCAAAAGATCAAAAAATTAACTAGGATGGCGATCTTGATCGCTGTCTCGATCGTGTTGGTGTATCTGATCCACTTTCCGATCTTCCCCCAAGTCGCCTTTTTAGAGTATGACCCAGCTGATGTGTCGATCTTAATGGCCGGCTTTGCCTATGGACCACTATCTGGTATCTTAGTCACCATCATCGCCAGTGTGATCCAAGGCCTTACTGTCAGTGCTCAAAGTGGCATCTACGGCATCATCATGCATGTCTTAGCCACAAGTGCCTTAGTTGGTATCAGTAGTATATATTACAAGAAACACAAGACCAAGCAAGGTGCTCTGATCAGTATGGGCTTAGGATGTGTCGCCATGGTCATCGTGATGATCATCGCCAACCTCATAGTGACACCATATTTCATGGGCGTCACAGTCGATGCGGTGATCGGTCTTATGCCTTTTATCATCCTCTTCAATATGATCAAAGCGATCTTGAATTCCGTTATAACCTTTATCATATACAAACATATATCGCCACTTCTACATAACTGATATCGGTGATCCTATCAAACACCTGACCGCTTAGGCGGTCTTTTTTTATCTTATGAATAGGTAAGTTATGGTAAAATAGACAAAAGGAGAATACCTATGTCTGACAATAAAAACCTAAACGTGAAGATCAACGTCCTCATCGTCTTTGTGATCATCGAGACGATCCTACTTTTAGTCTTATTATTAAAACCTGATACCATCGATCTACCAATGACAGCCACAAAAGTAAAAGCCGACTTTACCGAAAAATATCTTGATCTTGAGATCACCTTCGATGGACTTAAGGATGATAATATCGATATCATGTTGGTGGATGCGAATGTTGAAGATAAAGTATACAAAGGCAAGCTCACTTGTGATAGTGCTTTATGTGAAGTCACTTTTGAAGATATCTATGATGGAGCCATTCGCAAAGAATACGATGTCTATATCGATGTCATCTCTTTTATGTCTCATCATTCCTATTACCTAGGCAATTTACATATCGACTATTCAAATAAAGGCTATGTCTTTGATCATCAATAAGGCAGCTCAGAGAAAATCTCTGAGCTTTTTATTAGGCCTATATCAGTATCACTAAACAACATGAAATACTGATCAAATTAGCTAAAACTTGAGAAAATATCTCCTTTTAGCCAAATAAAAAGCGCTTGTCATTTAGTCTTGCGCTTTATTTCATCTTCTTTTTGAAATGGTTCTAAGCCCATTTCTTGCCAAGTGACACCATATGGGAAACCACCACTAGTATAACCGGCGATATAGTAAAAGTTTTCATCCTGTTCCATAATATCGAAATCTTCAGGATACTTTTTCTTTTTTTCATCTTAACCAATCTTTTTAAAGGTGATGAGCCAATTATTACCGACACCGATCGAATATGCCTTGGCAAATGAACCTTGGTTTATAGCTAAAGCCATCCGATATACAGAGTTCATATAGATGATCGGCATACCGACATTGACGGCACTGAAGGTAGCACCATATAAGACCTTGTTTTTGTATACTTCAGTCTTATTGTTGTAGATGTGGACTTCGACCATATCATCGTGCTTAAAGCCAAGCTTTTCAAACTCTTCAAAGGTGATCGATGTCCATAAGGAACCAAAACGGACATCGAGGATATCGACTTGACCAGTGACACTATCCTCGGTGAAGGTCGTCTCATAGATATCAAGATCGACGATCTCATCAAGACTTAATTCAGGGCCGACCTCCTCGAATGTGATCGTCCCACTAGCTAGTCTTGCGCCTGTATAGGCATAGACATCACGACCATGGAATGTATAAGAAAGCTCGGTATTCTTACGCCTATTGGTGACCTCTGATATCTCTCTTATCGCTTCAATGCCGAAGAATTTGTGGATATGGGTAAGAGTGCCGTTATTTGGTGTCACGATATAATGACCATTCTTGGTCTTGGCAACCACTGACTTACGGCTTGAGCCAACACCTGGGTCAACTACTGAGACAAAGACTGTTCCTTCGGGCCAATAGTAAACTGTTTGGAATAACCTATATGAGCCCTCAAAGATATTATAAGGGGTGATGTCATGGGTGACATGGCTGATCTTTAATTCTGGATCAACTTCATATGCGACCCCTTCCATGGCGCTTACAGCGCCATCTACTAAACCAAAATCACTTTGAAATACTAAGAACCTATTCACTTTCGACCTTCCTAAATGTAACGATATAATCACTGCCATAGCCTAAGTTATAGTTCTTGCACAAATTGCCGACAACTTCTGCTAAAGCGATGTTGTTTAATTCATTGTTGTAGATCATGACGCTTTTATCTTTAGCCATCCCAAATGATGGATAGTAAGGGATCACTTCATCAAAGACGACCTTGCCTTCATGTTCAATAATAGTATGGATCTTATCACCGTGTTTGAAGACCTTATTAAAGTCATCTAGGGTGATATTAGTCCAAAGGTTACCGAAGTTAGGATCGTTGATCTCAAAGATACCCTTAGCGTAGGTATCAAATACTTCACCTTTAGTGATCTCATGGATCACTATCTCATCAACTGGATATGCTTCGCCAACTTCTTCATAGCTGATGATCCCACTAGCAAGCCTTGCTGCACAATAGCCAAACAAGTCACGACCGTGGAAGATACTGACTGCTTTATTGTCATCCCTTTTCAAACGGTTGATCGATTCATCGATCTCTCTTACCTCCGCGATCCCTGATGTCGCTTTGATATGGGTCAAAGTGCCATTGTCAGGAGTGACGATATAATAGCCATCCTTGGTCTTAGCGACACAAGCCCTTCTCTTAGTGCCTACACCTGGGTCAACGACCGAGACAAAGATCGTGCCTTTTGGCCAAAAGCGCATATATTGGTTTAGTCTGAAAGAAGCTGACCAAGTGTCATATTGAGGTATCTCATGAGTGGCATCGATAAGCTCGATAGTTGGATCAACGCTCTTAACGACACCGTACATGGCTGCTACCGCTCCTTCCATATAGGTGAAATCAGTTTGAAATACTAATAATGGACGCATATTTTCCTCCTTAAATAAATGGGTTCCAGAATAGATCTTTGACGACGACAAAGCGCATCACTAAGACAAAGATAAAGACTAAGATACATACGCCGATGGCGATATAGTCATTTCTTTCTAGTTTCCTGAATGAGTACCAAGTCCTGGTCTTATCTTTACCATAACCTCTGAGTTCCATCGCATTGGATATCAGATCAACACGATCTAGTGTTGAAAAGACTAATGGGATAAGGACTTTAGTAAAGCTGAGGATCCTGTTTTTAAGTGGTGCCTTCTTTGATGTATCGATACCTCTAGCCTGTTGGGCGAGGTTGATATTGGTATAGTCCCTTTGGATATCGGGGAAATACCTTAAAGCCAAAGAGAAGACTGTGCATACTTTATATGGTACTTTGACCCCATTTAAACTTGATGCCAGCTCACTTGGATGGATCGTATAAAAGAATAATAATCCTAAAGGCAAGATGACTAAGAATTTAACGCCTTTGCATAATTGATAGAAGATCTCTTCTAAGGTCAGTGTATAGAACTCGGTAAAGACGATAAGTTCATGTCTTGTGCCAAATAGATTCTCACCATAATCCGGTGCGAGTAAGAAGTTAAGGCAGAAGTTAAACAACAGAAAGACCAAGATATAAGCGATAAAAGCCCGATATCTTTTAAATGGCAATTTAGATATGATAGCGATCGCGATCGATAAGACGACCATTGCCCCTAAGACCCTGATATCAAAGGTAAACATCGTCGCTAAGGTCAAAAGTAAGAAGCAGACGAGTTTGGTAAGACCAGAAAGGCGGTGGACAAAAGTCCCTTTATCGACATAGGCAAATAGTTTAGTTTCCCGCATGACGCATGCTCCTTTCCGCATTGATATAGCTTTGAGTAAAGTCATCAGGATCCATCTTTACTATATTAGCTAGATCATATAACGACGTCATCTTGAGGTTAGCCTTTTCGGTGACCTCTTTATCGACTAGAGCTTTTGAAGGTCTTCCTTCAAAGTAGATCTTACCATCGACCAATGTAAAGCAACGATCACAGTACTCAAGCATCAAATGCATGTCGTGAGTGATCATGATGATGGTCTGACCATCGTTATTGAGCTTCTCTAAGAATTCCATGATCTCCGTATAGTGACGATAGTCTTGACCAGCCGTTGGCTCATCTAAGACGATGATCTTAGGTCGCATGACTAAGATACTAGCGATCGTGACCCTTTTCTTTTGGCCATAGCTAAGTGCGCTGATCGGCCAATTACGCATCTCATATAAGCCACAGATCTTAAGCGTTTCTTCAACACGCTCCTTGATCTCATCTTCATCTATATGGGCATTCCTTAAGCCATATGCTACTTCATCAAAGATCATCGTATTACAGATCATCTGGTTTGGATTTTGTAATACAAGACCGATCTCTTTACCTCTTTCATAGATCGTATCGTCTTTGATATCTCTACCTTCAAGGTAGATCTTTCCACTTTCCTCTTTTTCAAAACCGACTAATAATTTAGATAGAGTTGATTTACCAGCGCCATTTTTACCGATGATCGCAAACATCTCACCCTTTTTGACTTCAAAGGAGACCCCATCGATGATGGTCTTTTTACCATCATATGAAAAGCGTAGGTCTTCACCTTTTAGTAATATTTCACGATCATCAACTGGCGTCTCGATATGCGTCTTAGCCCAATCGAAGATCTTCTTTTTATCATCTTCGCTCAGAGTAAAGCGTTTGATATCACTTGGATGCATGTCCGGTGTTATCTTGACCCCAGCGAACTTCGCTGCACTGACATATAACGGTTCTCTGATCCCACTTTCAAGTAAGATATCACTAGCTAAGACCTTATCCGGATCATCATCTAAGATGATCTCACCATCTCTTATAAGGACGATCCGATCGACATGACGCCATAAGACATCCTCTAAGCGGTGTTCGATGATGATGACTGTCTTATCGGTCTTTTTCTGTAAATCATCGATAAGTTCGATAGCGGTCTTACCAGTAGCTGGATCAAGGTTAGCGAGTGGTTCATCAAATAGCAATATATCGACATCATCAACTAAGACCCCTGCTAAAGCGACCCTTTGTTTCTGGCCACCAGAAAGTTCCATCGGTGAGTGTTCGATATAGTCTTGCATATCGACAAGCTTAGCCACTTCATCGACAGCTTTATGCATCTTGTCTAATTCAACATTGTCATTCTCTAGGGCAAAGGCGATATCTTCACCCACATTGAGGCCGACAAATTGACCATCCGCATCCTGCAAGACCGTCCCGATCATCTTTGACAGCTCAGCGATCGATGACTCTCTTGTCTCTTTGCCTTTGATCTTGATCGAGCCGCTCATTTCACCGTGGTATGTAAAAGGGATCAGGCCATTAAGGCAATTCCCTAGTGTTGATTTGCCACTACCGCTCAATCCCACGATCAATACCTTTTCACCTCTATTGATCGTAAGATCGATATGTTTTAATGTCGGATTCTTTTGGGCATCGTATCTAAATGTCAGATCTTTGAATTCGATTATCGGTTCTCTCATTTGTCTCCTTTCAAAAGGGAAATAGCGCCCCTTAAAGGAGCGCTATCCATTGTACTAGTTAATAATAACTACTCTTTATCTAAGCTCTTTGAGCCTGATCTTGTCGCTGCATAAGCTACACATAAGATATAGCCAACGACAACAGCTGATGCAGCATCGACGATGAATGACCAAATACCTTGGACAAAGACCGTCTCAACTGGTTCAGCAAACATGACGATATCGAGTACTGGTGCAACTAATAACCAAGCGATCGCATGTGCGACGATGTTCCACGCAAAGAACATGACACCTGGCTTTTTGCCATGTTCAAGATCTAGGTTCTTGTATGCGAAACCTGAGATAAGACCAGCGATACCAGAAGCGATGACCCAGCTCCACCAGATACCACCAAGACCGCCACCGATGAAGTCATTGATCGCATGACCGACAAAGGCAACTAAGAATGCTGATACAGGACCAAATAGGGCACCGAAGAATGTCGCGATACCATATGCGATCTGGATGTTCGTATTTGGTGCTGGTGAAGGGATCTTCACGAAATAGAATAAAACTAAGAATAATGCTGCACCTAAAGCTGTAGCAACGATCATTCTAACGTTGAATTCACCGAAAAAGCTTTTTTTGTTCACAATCTATCCTCCCTTAAAAAACATGTTATACAATAACGCAAATCAACCTAAAAATATAGTCTTATATTGACATAAAAAATAGTGTATAATTATGAATTAGAAAAAAGTGACCATAATATTATGAAAATAGACGAATTAAAAGCGATCATTAGCCAATATGATGAGAAGACCAAGGATAAGATCTTGATCCAACTATACAAGAAATTACCAAAAGAGAAAAAGCTCGAAGTTGAAGATCTTATCCGTGATCCTAATGAGCCAAAGTAAAAGACCTTTGTGCCAAGAGATATCTACGCCCTTAAAGACAGCGTTGATGGTTTTATCTTCGCCACTAGACAAGACCTATATGTCGCCCCTAATCGCATCATCCAAAAAGCGAGCGTAAGAAATGGCGGTTTTTAGTAAAAGGTCATATCAAGGAATTAATGGCATTTGATCCCAAAAGCCCTGATGGCCTTATCGCTAACGATCTATTGATCGCCCTTTATAAGGTCTTGAGTTATGCCGCCAACTATTACATCCTACCGACAGAAGCTCCCTTTAGATCGATCGGCAAGACACAGACCGAGATGCTGCGGATGATCATCGAGCGTATCTTGAGCAGTGGTCATGATGAAGAAGAGCTCAAGAAGTGTGTCAGTCTATTATATGTCGAGACAGATCCCAATGAATATGATCTTGATCATGCCCTTTCTTTTGTCCATATGATAAGACCATATAACGATGATGATATCGTGATCAAGCTCATAGATGAGATGATCAAAGATAAAAAGCCGCTCAAAAGAGGCTATGACCACACGTCTTATGAAAGGATCGAACGCTATAATCGCTGTGTAGTGGTCAATACTTTCTTGTATATGCTAGATGAAAGATACGATAAAGCCATATCTTATTTCCATAAGGCATATTATGATCGACCAGACTCTACAGAATTCGTCCTATTAGAAGATATCATACGCACCTTAGGCCTCAAGGAATTATGGGTCAAAGAATATGAAGCGAGCTATGATAAGATCAAAGATCGCAATGATTTAAAAGCGATATATGCAAGATATAAAGAAGAGCTAGGATCGTAGGTAGACTAGCTTACCATCCACAAAGGTATGATATAAGTTGAACTTGTCATCAGTGGTGATAAGGTCAGCTTTTTTATTTTTAGCGATCGAACCTAACTCACGATCAAGACCAAGTAAACGAGCTGGGTTAAATGATGCCATCTTGCTTAAGGATATTAGATCTGCCCCAGTATATTTGTGCATATTCCTAATCGCATCGAGTTGTGATATCGCACTGCCAGCGATCCTACCGGTATCGATGACCCTTACGGTATTGCCCTTTTTCTGACATCTTAAATTAGAAAAGATATATTCACCATCATCCATCCCTCTCCCCAGCATCGAATCAGTGATCAAGATGATCTTATCATCACCTAATACATCATAGGTCACTTTGATCACATCAGGATCGATATGAAAGCCATCAACGATAAGCTCGGCAAATTCACCAAGGCCTAATAAGGCACAGGTGACGATACCAGGATCACGGTGAGTATGTTGACTCATGGCATTATAAAGATGGGTATAACCTTTAACACCTTTATTTATGGCTTCTTTCGCAACTTTACATGTTGCCTTAGAATGACCGATCATGAGCTTGATATCATTTTCTTTAGCTAAAGCCAAGATGTCATCAAAGCCTTCCCTTTCCGGTGCAATGGTCATGACCTTTAATAGACCATAACTGTGATCGATCATCGCTTTAAACTCATCCTTATCAAAATTCCTGAGATATCTCTCATCCATCAAAGCCTTGTATTCTTTTGAAAGATATGGTCCTTCTGAATGGATGCCTAAAAACCGCGCTCCATCGATATCCTTGACCTTTGTATACTCATCCAAAAGTTCCAACAATGAATCGTGACTTATAACGGTAAGGCTGCTGAGAAAAGATGTCGTCCCTTCTTTTATCAAGCCTTTCGCCACTTCTTTGACGCTTATTTCTGGATCTTTGATAAAGTCATGTCCATAAGCCCCGTGGATATGGATATCGATCATCCCACTCATTAGATATAAGCCCTTAAGATCGATCTTATCGATATGACCTTTATATAGGCCTTCATTTACTTCAATTATCTTATCTTCATCGATGATCACATGACCAGGATATATGCCTTTTACGATATCGACGATCTTGGCGTTATCTAATACCTTCATCCTTAGCCTCTTTGATGATATTCAATGTATTACTAGTACCGATACGCTCTGCACCTGCCTTTACATAAGCCATGTAGTCTTCAAAAGTCCTGATCCCACCAGCTGCCTTGACCTTGATCTTATCACCAACACATCCCTTCATGAATTTGACATCTTCTAAAGTGGCACCACCAGTACCAAAACCAGTACTTGTCTTGATATAGTCAGGCATACACTTCAAAGCGATATCACACATCACTCTTATCTCATCCTTCTCTAAATAACAATTCTCAAAGATGACCTTTGATGTGACATTGTTTTGCTTACATATATCGACGATCGTCTGCATCTCTTTTTCTAAATAGGCATAGTTTTTATCTTTAAGGGCGCTGATATTTATCACATAGTCGATCTCATCAGCCCCATTTTTGATCGCATCTTCAGTTTCAAAAGCTTTGGCTTCGATCGTCATTTGACCTAATGGAAAACCGATCGCCGCCCCAACGTGGATATCGGCGTCTTTTAATAATTCTTTACAGTATCTGACCCATACCGGATTGATCGCAACCATCTTTGTACCATATATTTTAGCTTCTTCGCAAAGCTTATCCATGTCACTTTTAGATGCATAAGCCTTTAAATATGTATGGTCGATCCTCTGTGCAATACTCTTTAATGTCTCCATAATACCACCTCTTTATCATTGACTAAATGATATCACTATCCAAGATCATTTATCGCTATTTTTTGGGGCAAAATACTTTGCGTATTATTGGCAATTTTTAATATTTTTACTTTGCACATAGGTGACTTAAGTTTTTAGTCAGCTAAATATTTGTGAAAAGCGATCATTGATCGTATGATCAAATCACTAATAAAAAGCACCTAAATTTGAAAGAGGTGCTTTTGTGTTTATGCTTGATATGTTGATATCCTATTCATCGCTCTTTTTAAAGCGAGTTCAGCACGCTTTAAGTCACTATTAGGATCCTTTAAATGACCTTCAGCCCGCTCTTTAGCTTTATAAGCGCGATCAAGATCGATATCGGACTTATTTTCAATGGCATTGCACAAGATCGTGCATTCGTTATCCTTGAAATACAACATGCCACCTGCTACCGCATAGATCTCACGTTTCTCTTCTTCTAGTTCCATCTTTGATATCGTCAAAATGACGACGATCGGCATATGGTTAGGTAAGATACCTCTTTGACCATCTTCCGATACGACATTGATGATACTAGCTTCGGTCTCTTTGTATAGACCAAGGGGCGTCAAGATCTTGACTTTGATCTTACTCATGAGCTAATTCCTTAGCTTTGGCAACGACATCTTCGATCGTCCCACAGAACATGAAAGCCTGCTCTGGTAGGTCATCGTATTTGCCATCTAGTAACTCCTTGAATGATCTGATCGTTTCATGTAATGGCACATATTTACCAGCTGTACCAGAGAATTGTTCTGCTACACTGAATGGTTGTGATAAGAAGTTACGAGCACGTCTTGCCCTATTGACCGTCTTTTTATCTTCTTCGGATAGTTCATCCATACCTAAGATAGCGATGATATCCTGTAATTCTTTATATCTCTGTAATAAGGCAACGACCCTTTGCGCGACCTCATAGTGCTCCTCACCGACGATAAGTGGATCAAGTACTCTTGAGTTTGACTCTAGTGGATCAACTGCTGGGTAAATACCTAAAGCCGCGATACTACGGTCTAAGACCGTCTTAGCGTCAAGGTGACTGAAGGCAGTCGCCGGAGCTGGGTCTGTTAGGTCATCAGCTGGGACATAGATCGCTTGGACAGAAGTGATCGAGCCGTTTTCCGTCGATGTGATACGCTCTTGGAGTTGACCCATCTCGGTCGCTAAGGTCGGCTGATACCCAACGGCACTTGGCATACGACCTAATAGCGCTGATACCTCTGAGCCAGCTTGCGTGAAACGGAAGATATTGTCGATGAATAGAAGGACATCTTGATGGTCATGATCTCTAAAATACTCAGCCATCGTAAGACCGGTAAGTCCGACACGCATCCTTGCACCTGGTGACTCATTCATCTGACCATATACTAAAACTGTCTTATCTAGGACACCGGATTCCTTCATCTCGTAGTACATATCATTACCTTCACGGGTCCTTTCACCAACACCGGTGACGACAGATCTACCACCATGCTCCATGGCGATATTGTGGATGAGCTCTTGCATGAGGACTGTCTTACCGACACCGGCGCCACCGAACAACCCGATCTTACCACCCTTGGCATATGGGCATAAAAGGTCGATGACTTTGATACCAGTCTCTAAGATCTCATTGGTCGTCTTCTGCTCAGAGAATTTAGGGGCATCACGGTGGATCGGGTCTTTCTTGACATCGCTTGGGATATCACCAAGACCGTCGATCGGCTCACCTAAGACATTGAACATCCTACCTAAGATCTTCTCACCAACTGGCACTTCGATCGGCTTTTTCGTATCGATGACCTTGTCTTTTCTGACTAAGCCATCTGTTGATGCCATAGCGATACAACGCACGACATCATCACCGATATGTTGAGCGACCTCTAAGGTCAGATCTTTTTGCCCTTCACGTTTGACGATCAGGGCGTTTTTGATGTTTGGTAATTCATCTTTATCGAAGCGGACATCGACGACCGGTCCGATAACTTGTACTACATATCCTTCCATTGTTCCTCCTATAGCGCGTCAGCACCGCCGATGATCTCTGTGATCTCTTGGGTGATCGCCGCTTGCCTTGCTTGGTTATACGCAAGGGTCAATTCTTCCTCTAATTCATCCGCATTGTCATTGGCATTCTGCATCGCTAACCTTCTCGATGCCTGCTCAGAGATCTTGGTCTCTTCAAGTAGGCTGTAGGTGATGCTTTCAGTGCTCATGCGGATCAGTTCATTTAAGACCGTGTCTCTATCAGGGTCATAGATGAGTTCCATCTCTTCCCCTTCTTTTCTTTCATATGGTAGTACCTGATGCACTACCGCTTCAAAATTGACCGCACTGTTAAACTTCGTGTAGATGATCTTGATCTTACCGACTTCATCATTTAGGAAGCTTTCGATCATCTTGTGCATGAAGCGCTTGATATCTTCATAGCTTGTTTGGTCGACCGGTTTAAAGTCCGTGTAACTGATCTCATCTTTGATAAGTGGTAATAGTTTACTACCGATGATGATGACCTTATCGCCATCTATATAATTATCCTTTAATAGCTTATGGACATTGATATTATAGGCACCACAAAGACCAAGATCAGACCCGATCACAAGCCAATAAGTACTCTGACTTTCCTTCTCTTTCAAGAAAGGACTTTCGATATCCTTATTGGTGGCCATGATACTAGCGATCATGTCTTGTAAGATATTGGTATAAGTGCGATTTTTCTCCATCAAATTGCGCAGTTTAGCCAACTTCGCATTGGCGATGACTTCCATTGCGGAAGTGATCTTCTTGGTCGATCTGATCGATCTGATGCGCTCTTTGATGGCTTTTTTATTACTCGGCATTATCTGCTCCTAATATATTGCGCTCTTTAAAGAAGGCATCTAATGCTTCTTTGAGTTCATTTTCGATATCTTCATTGAGCTCTTTAGCCTCTTCAAGCTTTTTGAGGACTTCCTTATTTTTGAAGTAGCGATGCATCGCTTCCTCGACCTCTTTAACCTTTTCTAAAGCGATATCTTTAAAATAGTCATGTTCGACAGCCCAGATACTGATGACTTCAAGGCCCATTGAAAGTGGATCATATTGAGCTTGTTTTAGGATCTCTCTGATCCTACTACCGCGATCGATGGTCCTTTTAGTGACAGGATCTAAGTCACTGCCGAATTGGGTGAAGGCTAATAGTTCATCATATTGAGCTAGTTCTAATTTGAGGCTCTTTGATACCTGCTTCATCGCTTTGAATTGGGCATTACTACCAACACGCGATACCGACAACCCGACATCGACCGCTGGTCTAAAGCCACTGTTGAATAGCTCGGTCTGTAAGAAGATCTGACCATCAGTGATCGAGATGACGTTAGTTGGGATATAAGCTGAGATATCACCAGCTTGGGTCTCGATGATCGGTAAAGCCGTGATCGATCCACCACCTAATTCATCATTGAGCTTACAAGCTCTCTCTAATAATCTTGAATGTAAGTAGAAGACATCACCAGGATATGCTTCACGCCCTGGAGGCCTTCTTAAAAGTAGTGACATCGTACGATAAGCTACCGCATGCTTGGAAAGATCATCGTAGATGATAAGCACGTGTTTGCCACTTTCCATCCACTCTTCAGCGATGGCACAAGCGCTATATGGTGCGATATATTGCATCGGTGCTGATTCACTGGCACTAGCCATGACGACAGTCGTATAAGCCATAGCGCCACTGGTCTTTAATTTTTCAACGATCGTGGCTACTGTTGAGGCTTTTTGTCCGATGGCGACATAGATACATCTGACATCGGTGTCCTTTTGATTGATGATCGTATCGATCGCTAAAGCGGTCTTACCGGTCTGTCTATCACCGATGATGAGTTCCCTTTGACCTCTACCGATCGGAAACATCGAATCGATGGTCTTGATACCGGTCATCAGTGGTTCATGGACACTGCGTCTAGCCATGACCCCTGGGGCTACTCTTTCGATCGGTCTTTTCTTTTCGGACATGATCGCACCTAGATCATCGATCGGTCTACCTAAAGCGTCGATGACACGACCCATCATGCCATCACCGACTGATACTTCAACGATCTCCTTGGTCCTTCTTACCGTTTGACCTTCCTTGATCCCTTCATCATCACCTAAGATGACGACACCGACTAATTCTTCCTCTAAGTTTAAGATCATCCCTCTGGTCTCATCTTCAAAGACGACGACTTCACTAGCCATCGCATTATCAAGACCGGATACAAGGGCGATCCCATCACCGACGGTCATGACTGTCCCGACATCGTCAGTGACGATCTTATCTTCATAGTGTCGGATCTTTTCCTTTAGTAATGTACTGATCTCATCTTTTCTAAGTGTCATATCCTCACCAACTTTCTAAAAGGGTCCGTCTAAGATCCTTTATCTTCTTTTGCATACTGACATCGATGACCTTATCATCGATGATCACTTTGATACCTGATAATAAACGCTCATCGATCTCTTCACTTAAGATGACTTCACTATCTAGCTTCCGCTTTAGGGAAGTGATGAGCTTTGATTTTAGGTCATCATCGATCGATCGTGCTGTGATGACCCTTACTTCTTTGATATGCTTATGATCTAAATATAGATGTCTAAAACACCTTAATATACTGTTTATACTACTGGTCCGTCCTTTATCGATGATCAACTTTAAGAAGTTTTTGATGATATGATCATCGCTGATCATATCGATCATCGCTTTCTTATCTTCCTTAGTGATCTTTGGCGCTTTTAAAAAGCGCAAGAAGTCATCATCAAAAAGTGGGGTTATCCTATCGACCTCATCTTTGATCTTTTCCACTTCTCCTTCTTCGATCGCTACATCTAAAAGGACTTTAGCCCACATCTCACTTATCTGATCCATGATCAAATTCCTCGATCAAGCGTTCGATCGCTTCGCGGTCTTTTCCTTTCACATCTTTCGTACCGATGAGTTTTTCACTGGCCGCTAAAGCGACATCGACGATCTGTTCATTGATATCAGCTTCGAGTTCTTTCCGTTCTTTTTCCATCCGCTCTTTAGCCTTGACGATAAGATCATCAGCTTCTTTATGCGCTTTACTTACGATATCCGCTTTGATCTCATTACCTTCAGCCTTGGCATTTGTCCTGATCTCATCAGCGAGCTTATCCGCATCGATGATAGCTTGCTTGCTCTTTTTGAGGTTCTCTTGTGCCTCGCCGTTCAAGCTATCGGCTGACTTGATCTTGTCATCATAGTAGTCTTCACGCTTTTTGATGATCGCCCTAGCTGGATCCCATACTAATTTATAGATAAAGAAGAATAAGACCCCGGTGACCAAAAGCGTAAAGGCCATCGTAAAGGGATTGGGAAAAAGTTGACCGGCTACATCAACTTCAATATTCATCTATCAAGCTCCAAGCACGAATACGATGATGAAGGCAATGAGCATACCGTAGATAGCACAAGTCTCAGCTATCGCACAACCGACGATCAACATCGTTCTGATCTGGCTTGCTGCCTCTGGATTCTTACCGACAGCTTCAACAGCTTTAGCTGCTGCATAACCCTGACCGATACCCGTTGAGAAACCGGTAAATACTGATAAACCAGCACCGATCGCGATAAGTCCTGTTCCTACATCCATAATTAAAACCTCCTATTCATCTTCTTTTAATTCATTGGATATAAATACCATCGTTAGTGATATAAATATGAACATCTGGATAAATCCAGCGAATATATCAAAATAAGCATGGAAGAATGGTGCCACAAAGACACCGACAAAGTTAAAGCCACCAGCCCCAAATAGACCTAATACGAGATCTGACAAGAAGCTACAACCACTGTAGATGACCGACATGATGATCGAACCGGAAAGGATATTACCAAATAGACGGATCGACATCGAGATGAGTGGCGCGATCTTACCGAAGATATTCGGGATGACAAATGGGAAGATCGGTTCAAAGAAACCATGGATATAACTACCGATACCATTGTCTCTGATCGCATTGAATTGGATCATGACCCAAGTGATCGCCGCTAATGTAAGGGTGACACTGTAATTCATCGTCGGTGGATTAAAGCCAAATAGACCTAAGATATTGCTTAAGAATAGGAAGATACACAGTGTACCGATATAAGGGGCTAGATTCTTGACGAAACGCTCTTGTACGATCGTCCTGACTTGGTCATCGATCATCTCTACTAACCACAAAGCCGCCAAGACTAAACCTTTAGGTCTACTTAAAGGATCGAATTTCTTTAATTTATGATTGATCACAAAGCACATCGCAATGATAAAGATGGCTACGACTAGTAATGATATGACTTCTTTTTGGATCGTTATGTGGATCGTCATCTTGTTACTCCTAACATATATAGTATTTTACACGATATAAGACCAAATAGTATACCGATCAAAGAAAAAATATGACCTAATAATACCCCTAAGGCGATAAGCACCGTGATCAGGATGATATCCATCACTAAGACCATATAGACCTGATGTTTATCCCTATCATCTAAGGCTTTGGTGATACCATGATCTAAAGCCCACAAGTAGAGGATATATGACCCTGTACTAAGCAAGATACCACAAGATATATTAGGATAAAAAAAGACCGTGATCACACTGATGATCATGTTTAAGAGTAATGCTCTTTTGTATCCCCTTATCCCACCTGTAAGCACTTACTAATGATAACACATATCTATCACTAAAGATCATAAAAACCAAGTTAATTATTTAATAAGTAATCGCTTACATTTCTTATTGACATGCTGTTTTATATCACCGATAATAAAGGCAAGGAAATCCATAAAACAATCTAATGACACTCGTTAAACCTTTGATGTGGTCTTTAAAAGGGAGGTTTATATGGGCACGTATAAAGACATTCTAAAGGACAAGGTCGTCGTCATCACCGGCACCACCAGCGGTATCGGTAAAGAGATGGCCAAACTTTTTGCGTCCCAAGGCGCAAAAGTCGTCGGAAGTGGCCGAAGAGAAGAACTAGGCCAGGAGGTCGTCAGAGATATCAAATACAGTGGTGGTGAGGCGATCTTTGTAAAGACAGATGTCACAGATCCCTCACAGATCGAAAACCTCATCGAGACAGCTGTCAAGACCTATGGTCATATCGATATCCTCGTCAATAATGCCGCTTATGAGCCAAATAAGCTCTTTATCGACAATACCTATGAAGACTATCGTAAGGTCATCGATACAAACTTAGGCTCATATGTCATGGCTAGTATCTATGCCCTGAGACACATGAAAGCACAGGGTCATGGCAAGATATTGAATATCAATTCGGTGACTGCTGTCCAACAAGTACCAGGTGTTGGTATGTATTCGCTAGCTAAAGCAGCGATAACCAACCTGACTAAAGTCATCGCTTTAGAGAATGCGAAAGATGGTATCCGTTGTAATGAGATAAATCCTGGTCTTATCTTAGCTGGTGAATTTGAAAAGCCAGAAGTAAGAGAATGGGCAAAGGACGCCATTGAGAAGATGACCCCAGTCGGTAGGCTTGGTACAGTAGAAGAGATCGCTCATGCTGCTTTATATCTATTAAGCGATGAAGCTGATTTCTGTAATGGCACATCGTTATTTGTCGACGGTGGAAGAAGACTGATATAGGAGTTTTATGGAACAAATGTTAAAGGATAGAGTCGCGATGGTCACCGGCGGTGCCTCAGGCATGGGTGAAGCGACAGTCAGATTATTCGCTAAAGAAGGCGCTAAAGTCATCATCGGTGATATCAACACCAAAAAAGGTGAAGCTTTAGCTAAAGAGTTGACTGATGAAGGATATACCGTGCGCTTTTATGGCAAGATGGATATCACTAAACAAGAAGATATCGACTTCAATGTCCAAAAGATGATCGAAGAATTCGGTCATATCGATATCTTCTGCCAATATGCTGGTGGTGAGATCGGTTCTAACTTCAATACGGACAATATCCATATGGAAGTATGGGATGCGACGATGGATAGGAACTTAAAGGGCAATGTCATGTGCTACTTTGCGATCGTCCCTTATATGAAGAAAAGACACAGTGGATCGATCATCTTCTGTTCATCTAATGGCGCAATGAATCCACCGCTTGTCACCTATGCATATCACGCAGCTAAAGCTGGTATGGAGTCGATGACGGTCAATGCGGCATTCGAATTATGTCGCTATGGTATCAGAGTCAACTGCATCATCCCAGGTCCGATCATGACCCCATTCTGGAATGAAGTATTCCCACCTGAAATGCCAATGGTGGAAAGAGAGAAGTTCTTAAATGACCTCGCTAATACCGAAGTTCCGATGGGAAGGCTTGGTAAACCTGAAGATATCGCTAATGTAGCTTTGTATTACGCTAGTGACCTATCAGGCTATGTGACTGGTCAAAGGACCTTTGTCGGTGGTGGTATGGGCTATATCAACTGTCCTGAAGGGACCTTCATGATGAACTCTAAAGTCCATCCGATCGCTCCTAAAGAAGAGTGATATATAAAGGAGATCAGACATGAAAAAGTCATCTAACTTCAAGTGGGTGATCATGGCAATGGTCACACTTAGTACCGTGCCGATCTCCTATAACTCATTCCAAGTATCAGCCCTACCGATCGAGTTCATGCAAGAGCTTGGCATCGATAGTGTCCAGTTCACTTCGATCTTGACCGCTTCCATGCTTCCAGGTGTCATCTTTGCGATCATCGGTGGCATCCTAGCTGATAAGATCGGTCCAAAGACGACTTGTACGATCGCTTTAGTGATAAGCCTTGTCGGTAGCCTTGGTCGTCTTGTCGCTAGTAACTACATCTTCTACTTCATCTGTATGGTGATGCTAGGATTTGCCGGAACATTCTTGAGCATGTGCGCTGCTAAGCTATTTGCCCAATGGTTCTTGCCTCATGAGATGGGTATCCCGATGGGTGTCGTATTATCATCTGGTGCTTTAGGCACAGCGATCGCACAATCAACGACCGCTACTCTGTTCAGTGGCAACCTACATGGTGCTTATATCTTTGGCTCAGCTTGGATATTAGTGATGCTGATACTATGGATCATCATCGTAAAAGAAAACAAGGATCAAATGATAACTAGTGATACATCCTTATTCACCGGCTTAAAGAAAGCTGTAAAGAGCCGCAATATATGGATCATCGGTCTATGTGCAGCGGTATCGATGGGCTATCAGATGATCTTCAATTCCAACTATATCGCCGGGATGCAAACTACCAAGATGATCGATGCCACGATCGCTGGTCTATACGGTACGATCTTTACTGCTGGTGGTTTCCTTGGCAATATCATCGTCCCGATGATCCTTAAAAAGATCGGTGTCAATCGACCGACGATCTTGATCTTCGGCTTAGTCGGTGCTGTACTATCTTACATTGCTTGGGCATATCTTGATGGCTCTGCGATGGCGATCGTATTAGCTATCGGTGGCTTACTAGTCTTTGGTATCATGCCACCACTTATCGGCTATCCACCGCTATTAGATGAGATCGGTCCTGAGTATGCAGGATCGGCTGGAGGACTTGTAACGACCCTTCAAATGGTCGGTGCTTACTTCTTGCCTTCAAGTATACTTGCACCACTTGCGACCGCTAATGGGATGATGGATTATGACCGTTTATTCTTATATGGTGCTATATGTGCTGCACTCTTTGGTATCTTGGCTTTGATATTACCAGAGCTTGGCACAAAAGCCCTACTTAATAGATCAAAGGAGAAATAGAAAATGACTGATAGAAGAGAACCAGAAGTCACAGGTCTAAGACCTAGTGCAAATAGATTAAAAGACAAGGTGACGATCGTCACCGGCTCGACTAGTGGCATCGGTAAAGCCAGTGCTATCCTATTTGCCCATGAAGGGGCAAAGGTGGTCGTCGTTGGAAGACGCGTCGAAAAAGGTGAAGCAGTGGTCAAGACGATAAAAGATAATGGTGGTGAAGCTATCTTTGTCAGAGCGGATATGACCGTTGAAGAAGATGTCCAAAATGTCGTCAAGACGACGATGGATACTTGGGGCAGAGTTGATTGTCTTTTCAACAATGCTGGCTGTCTTATCACTAAGCCAACAGTAGAACTAACTAGAGAAGATTGGGATAAATTCACCAACCTTGATGCTTATTCTTACCTAAGGATGATGCAGTTAGTACTACCGATCATGGAAAAACAAGGCGGTGGCTCGATCGTCAACTGCTCATCACTAGCCGCTTTTGATAATGCGATACCAGGTGGTGCCCTATATTGCTTTGTCAAAGCTGGTGTCAACCATATGACCCATTGTATCGCGGCTGAATACGCTGATAAACATATCCGTGTCAACAACCTCAATCCAGGCCTTATCGAGACCGAGATGGTATTGACTGGTCCTGGTGCTGATGGCTTTGACTATATCAAATCACTAGTGCCATGCAAAAGAGCAGGGACGGCTTTAGAGTGTGCATATGCCGCTTTATATTTATTAAGTGATGAGGCTTCTTATACAAGTGGTGCATCCTTATTATTAGATCATGGCCAAAGAGGCTACTAAAGGGGTACATTTACCCCTTTTTAGCCTTATAATAGACATAAGAAGGTGAGATCATGAATGAAAAAAGAGTAATGATGGAAACAGTAAGCCCTGATATAAGGAAAGAGAACTTTTTGCCTTTTTTAAAGGGTTATACCTTAGAAGAGGCTAAAGTAGAGGCATCAAGATGTCTTCATTGTAAGGTCCCTAAGTGTCAAGAGGCTTGCCCGATCCATAATGACATTCCCACTTTTATCCAAGCCATCAAGGAAGAAAGACTTGATGATGCCTATGCCATCATCAAAAAGAAAAGCGTCTTACCAGAGATCTGTGGTACAGTATGCCCACATGAAGACCAATGTGAAGGACACTGTGTCATGGGCATCCGATTTGAAAGTGTCAATATCGGTGCTTTAGAGCGCTTTGTCGCTAAATACGCAAGAGAAAAAGGCCTTGATGATAAAGTCATCACATCAAAAGAAGAAAAGGTCGCCTGTATCGGTTCAGGTCCTGCATCTTTAGCTTGTGCTTTAGTATTAGCTGATGAAGGATATAAAGTCGATATATATGAAAAGGATGACTTTATCGGTGGAGTCCTCACTTGGGGTATCCCATCATATCGCTTAGAAAGGGAAGCAGTCGATCATATCATCGATCAATTAAAGAAAAAAGGTGCTAACTTTATCTTAAATGCCAAGATCGAAGACCTAAGCGTATTAAAGGACTATCAAGCGATCTTCATCGGTACCGGTGCACCGCATTCCAATGCGATGCGCATACCAGGCGAAGATATCAAAGGTGTCTATCATGCGGATAAGTTTTTGACCGCCATCAATATGGCACCATTAAAGGATGGTAAACGAGAGTTTGTTGGATGTGGTGAGAAAGTTGTCGTTGTGGGTGGTGGCAATGTCGCGATGGATGCTGCCCGTGATGCGATAAGATTACCACAGGTCAAAGAAGTGACTATCGTCTATCGCCGTAGTGAAAAAGAGATGCCAGCCTGCAGTGAAGAATTAGAACATGCCAAAGAAGAAGGCGTCGTCTTTAAGACGCTATGCAATCCAGTCGCCTTTAAAGGTGATGATAAATTAGAAGAAGTCGAATGTGCGATCATGGAGCTTGGTGAACCTGATAGCAGTGGTCGAAGAAGACCAGTCGAGACTGATCAAAGGATAACGATCAAAGCTGACACCGCTGTCTTAGCTCTAGGCTTCTCTAATGATAAGGCTATCGCCGAGATCAATAAGATCGAAGCTGATAAATGGGGTTGTTTTAAGGTGGATGAAAATGGTAAGACCAATATCCCTAATATATACGCTGGTGGTGATGCGGTAACAGGCGCATCAACGGTCGTCAAAGCGATGGATGCCGGTATCAAAGCCGCTAAAGCGATGATCGAGGATCTTAAATGAGAGTCCTATTATTACCCAATCAAACCAAAAAAGAAGCTCTCGCCCTTATGCCGATGTTAGAGAAAAAGCTCATCGCTTTAGGGCATGAGCCTTTAAAAGAAGACGATGATAAAGCGGATATCATCTTGTTTTTAGGTGGTGATGGTACTTTCATCCGCTACGCGCCTTTCGCCCTAAAAGATGATATCCCCTTTGGTGGTATCAATGTCGGTAACTATGGTTATCTGACCAATTGTAGTGTCGATGATCTAAATGAGTGGCTATATGGTCTTGATGAATATGATCATGATGAATGCTTGATCTTAAAAAACGATGATGAATATATCATCAATGATATCGTCTTTAAAGCTCATCGCAATATCGAGACCTTCTATATCTATGATGATCATAAATTAGTCCATACCGTTAAAGCTTCTGGCCTTATCATATCGACCCCACTTGGATCAACAGGCATCAACTATTCAGCTAGTGGTCCAATTTTAGACCTAGGCTTAGATGATATCGTCATCACCCCGATCTTAGCGCAAAGGAATGAAGTGCCACCTTTTGTCTATCACATCAAAAAAGCTTTGATCATCAAAGCTGAAGAAAAATATAGCTATACGATCGATGGCAAAAGCGAAAAGGAAGCTTTAGATGTAAAGATCGAAGCAAACGACAAGAAACTAAAGAAGATCCATCGTACAACTGATCTTTAAGACCTCGTTATCGATATAAGAGGTCTTTTTTTAATAATGGAGCTAGCTTTATATTTGATAATCATATATAATGCCTCTGCACAAATACGTGCTTTTATTTTATATGAAAATATCTTTATCTGAACATTTTAGTTATTCAAAACTTATCCGCTTTGTCTTACCTTCGATCATCGTCATGATCTTCAGCAGTATCTACAGTATCGTCGATGGTCTTTTTGTGTCAAACTTCGCTGGTAAGACACCATTCGCTGCCTTGAATCTGATCTATCCTGTCTTCATGATCATCGGTGCGATCGGTTTCATGATGGGCAGTGGTGGCAGTGCGATCGTATCCAAGACCTTAGGTGAAGGAAATGATGAACTTGCCAATAAGTACTTCTCCTTCACTGTCTTCATCACCTTAGCGATGGGTATCTTCTTTGTCATCTTAGGTCAGATATTCATCGAAGATATCGCGATATTATTAGGTGCTGATTCTAATATGCTACCGCATTGTGTGACCTATGGTAGGATCATGTTAGTGGGACTACCAGCCTTTATGCTCCAATACCTGTTTCAAGTATTCTTTGTCGTAGCAGAAAGACCTAAGTTATCCCTATTTGTGACCAGTTTAGCTGGTATCACCAATATCGTATTAGACTACGTCTTTGTCGGTGTCTTAGGACATGGCTTAGCTGGTGCGGCTCTAGCGACGATCTTGTCACAGTTCATCGGTGGTCTATTGCCATTAACTTATTTCTTAAGTAAGATCAACGATACTAAGCTTCATATCGTAAAGTTCAAATTCTATGGTGACTTCTTACTCAAAGCGATGACCAATGGCTCTTCTGAGCTCATGAGCAATGTCGCTGCTAGTATCGTTACGGTCATATACAATATGCAACTAATGGACATAGCAGGAGAAGATGGTGTCGCTGCATATGGTGTCATCGCTTATGTCTCGATGATTTTCGCTGGTATCTTCTTAGGTTATGCCACCGGTGTAAGTCCGATCATCGCCTTCAAATACGGTGCCCAAGATACAAACGAATTAAAGAACCTCTTTAAGAAATCCTTAAAGATCACCCTTATCGTCGGTATCGTGATGACAACAGGCGGTATCTTAAGCGCTAATATCCTAGCTAGTATCTTTACTGGTTATGATCAAGCTTTATTCGAACTAACAAGAACAGGCCTTCAGATTTTCTCGATCAACTACCTGTTCTGTGGCTTCAATATCTTTGGCTCAGCCTTCTTCACCGCTTTAAACAATGGTCTATTATCTGCCCTTGTATCTTTCTTAAGGACCTTGGTATTCCAGATCGGCGTATTATTACTACTACCGATCATCTTAGGGATCAATGGTATCTGGTTATCGATTAGTGTAGCGGAAATGCTGGCCCTATGTGTAACAGCCTTCTTACTATTCAAGTTCCGTCATCGCTATCATTACATTTGACCTTCATCTGAAGGTCTTTTTTTAACATTATGTCCAACATTATGTCACTTTATAATGTTTTTATAATATTGCATAATGTTCTTATAATGTTCGTTTTTACTCGACATCTAATATCATACGACGAGCAAAGTCCTCTTTTAATACGCACATTTATAACTTATAGCCTAGGAACTGCCTGGGAAGTACCTAGGAAGTACCTAGGAAACACCTAGGAAGTCTTTTTATCTATGATAGATGATAGCGTAAGTATGATGGGCACTATATTTACTGCCTATTATTTCTACGTTCCCTAGATCTATCAAGTTATTCAATTTATTATTAGACTGATCATAAAGCATGACAGATAGCCTTTAGATCACTCCACTCCCTTCTTATCATCGATGATCATATATAAAGTAGCACTATCCTCTTTTTTGATATGCTCTTTGATATCTAATACTTTGACCTTTAATTCGCGATGACCAAAGACGATCGTGATCTCATCATCGACCTTTACTTCATAAGCGGCTTTTACTTTTCTGCCATTGACCATAAGTCGATCCGCATCAGCTAATTCCTTAGCCACTTGTCTTCTTTTTAATATCCTTGCTACTTTTAAATACTTATCGATCCTCATCTTTCATCACTCCTTCTAAGCCTCCTAACAATTTGATGATATCACCCATCTCTTCTAATCGTTTTTGGAAACTGAATTCGATCTTCTCTTTGATATACCTGATCTTGATATCACCGGATACGTCATTACAGAACTGAAATAACTTCATCCCATCGATCATATCGGAGAATTCCTTGGTCAGTGTTATCAAGATCCTAGCATTTTGGATCTTGAATGATTCTACTTTGATCCCATCAATGAATAATTCGATCTGTTTTTTCTCAAAGATCGCTACGATCTCCTTTGGTAATTTACCATAGCGATCTTTGATCTCTAGATAGTAATCATATAGGTCTTCTTTGGTCTTGATATCATCTAGATGATGATAGATATCAAGTTTATCGTAGTCGTTGTCAGTAAATGTATCTGGGATATATGAATCCATTGGGATATTGGGCTTTGGTGTATTGACCTCTTCTTTGACCTCTTCACCTTTCTTCTTTTTGATCGCCCTTTCTAGCATCGATAAATAGAGATCTAGACCGACATTGTCGATAAAGCCTGATTGTTTTGCCCCAAGCATATCACCAGCCCCTCTAATAGCTAGATCACGCATGGCGATCTTATAACCACTACCTAAAGCGGTGAATTCCTTGATCGCCTTTAAGCGTTTATTGGCGACTTCTGATAGCTCCTTCTTGGGTGGGATCATAAGATAGGCATATGCGATCTTATCGCTTCTTCCGACACGACCTCTGATCTGATAGAGTTGGGCTAAGCCGAAGTTTTGGGCATTGTCGATGATGATGGTATTGGTATTAGGGATATCGATGCCAGTCTCGATGATCGTCGTGCAGATGAGGATATTAGCCCTGTCTTCATAAAAGGCCATCATCGCATCTTCTAGTTCTTCTCTTTCCATCTTGCCATGGGCGACGATGATCTTAGCCCCTTTGATCTTCTTTTCTAAATTACGGGCGATACTATAGATCCTTTCGATGTCATTGTACAAGTAGAATACCTGACCACCTCTAGCCAGTTCTCTTTCGATGACCTCTTTTATCAAACTATCGTTTTTTTCAACGATATAGGTCTGGATCGGATAGCGGTCTTTTGGTGGTGTATCTAAAGTCGATAAGCCTCTAAGACCGACTAATGACATCTGTAAGGTCCTTGGGATCGGAGTCGCACTTAAAGAGAGGACATCGATCGATTCCTTTAGTTGTTTGATCTTCTCTTTATGTTCAACACCGAAGCGCTGTTCCTCATCGATGATAAGGAGACCAAGGTCTTTAAAGACGATATCTTTAGATAAGATCCTATGTGTTCCAATGATGATATCGACAGCTCCTGTCTTTAGACCATTTAGTATCTTCATCTGGTCTTTATAGCTGATATAGCGATTCAACACCTCCACTCTGACCGGATAATTCTTAAAGCGCTCTTTGAAGGTATTGAAATGCTGTAGGGATAAGACAGTAGTTGGACATAAGTAAGCGACCTGTTTATGATCTAAGACTGCCTTCATACTAGCCCTTATCGCTACTTCTGTCTTACCAAAACCGACATCACCGCATAATAGACGGTCCATCGGCTTTTTATCTTCCATGTCCTTTTTGACTTCGATCACCGATCTTGTCTGATCAGGTGTCAGATCATAAGCGAATTCCTTCTCAAAGGCTTTTTGGATGTCGTTATCCTTAGAGAAGGCATGACCGATATTTTGGGCACGATGCTCATAAAGGATGATCAATTTTTCCGCTAGATCATCAACACCTTCTTCGACCTTTTGTTTAGTACGGACCCATTCCTTAGATCCTAAACGATGCAGTTTAGGGACGACACCATCTTTAGATACGTATTTGCGTACCAAGGAGAATTGTGACAAAGGTACTAGTAGTTCGTCATTGCCACGATATAGGATCTTGAGATAATCGAGTTTGATATTATTGACAGTGCGCTGTTCAATGCCGACATATTGGCCGATCCCATATTGATCATGGACGACATAATCACCTCTTTTTAGCTCTTCATAGGAGTTTAATTTAACTGACTCTTCAAATTTACGAGCGTATTTACCGAGGTGTTTTTTATGACTGAACAGTTCACTAGAACCGTATACGACAAGGTCTTTATATCTAAAACCACCATAGATATCACCGATCGTGATATTGATACCGACGACAAAGGCATCGATAGCGATATTATATGGCGTCTTTAATTCGACTAAAGTATTGATCACTTCTTCTACTTCATTCTCATTTACGACTAAGAGGATCTTGTCTTTATCGACATCCTTTAAGATCCCTTTTAAAGTCACCACCAAAGGACCATTTAGAGTATCGACTTCCGTGATCTCAGGACTTATCTCGCTAAATGGCGATGACTTTAAGCGCGCTTTCTTATCGATCTCATGATTGTAGTCGGCAAAGACATAAAAGCGAAGAGGTAGACCACTATCTTCACTCATCTCCCTTAGATAGGCAAAGGTCTCTTCTTGCAGGATATGTAAGTGATCTTTGATCCGATCTTCATCGCTTAAATATAACAATGGTCTATCGATATAGTCTAATAGGTGTTTTTGGCTCTTTAAAAAGGCAAAGTAATAATATAGATTACCCTGATATACCCTTTCTTTGATAAATTCAAGATCGATACTAGCACTATCGGATAGCTCTTTATTTTCTAGTAAGGTGTTTATATCTTCATCGCTGAATATGATGTCGCTAGCAAACCCCAATGTACAATGATCTAACTTCTCGATCGTCATCTGCGTATTGACATCATAGTAGCGCAATGAATCGATCTCATCATCGAAGAATTCGATCCTGATCGGGCTTTTATGGTTAGGGGCAAAGACATCGACGATCGAACCTCTCGAGGCATAACTCAAAGGATTCTCACAAGTCGGGACCTTCTCATAACCACCTTCCTTGAGCTTTTTGATGAGCTCTTCCTTAGTGATGATATCCCCAACTTTAAGGTCTTGTATAGAGCCTTTTAATAGCTCCTTATCCGGTAAATGCCTGATAAGGCCATATACAGTGGTCACGATGATCTTTTTTGGCATCGCTAAGATCTCATATAGGGCATTAGTCCTTAAAGCCCTATTTTCAAAAGAAGCAGCGATCGCTTCAGCGCGCATCGATTCTTCTGGTGTATATAAGACGATCTCTTTATCATCGTAAAATGATGCCAGCATATCAAACATCCTACTTGCGGTGTAGGGATTTTCTTTGACAACGACCAAAGTATCATCGATATCACTGGCTTTGATGGCTAGTTTTATCGCTTCTTCGATCTCACTGTTATATGACAAAACGGATGGATCATAAGATCCACCCCCTAGTTCATTTTTTAAGTAGTTAAATAAACCTCTATTGACCATTGAATCTATTCATCACATCCTTAAAGTCGTGATCTAAACTAAACACAAGGGCATCTTTAGCCTTGTTTATGGCGTCATCATATAACTTAGCATCTTCTTTACCGATCTTACCTAAGACAAAGTCTTTAGTATCGATCTCTTTGTGACTGCCGATACCGACCCTGATCCGTTTGATCTCTTTGGTGTGTAAAAGGTCGATGATATTCTGCATCCCTTTTTGGCCAGCTGATGACCCACTTTCGCGGATCCGGATCTTACCGACTGGTAAGTCCATATCATCATAGACGACGATGATATCATCGACATCGATCTTGAAGTAATTGACGATACTCAATACACATTCACCACTTAGGTTCATATAGGTCTCTGGCTTTAAGATGATCGCATCTTTATATTTGCCATAACGCCCTTTGAACTTCTTTATATCGATGTCGACTTTTAATTCCTTGGCTAACAGATCAATGACCGCAAAGCCACTGTTGTGTCTTGTCCCTTCATATTCGCGGCCTGGATTGCCTAAACCGACGATCAATCGCATTACTCTTTTGGCTCTTCCTTTACTTCTTCACTAGTCTCTTCAACTACTTCTTCTTTTGTCTCTTCACTAGCTTCTTCAGTCACTTCTTCGATAGCTTTAGGCTCTTCATCTGCATCTTCATCAGTGATCTTGTGATATTTGTCATAGATACCAAGGTCATTCATGACAAGCTTACCTGCCTTCATATGTGTGAACCCTTCAACATCTTGGACCATCTCTTCGGATAATTCCTCACTCTTATAAGCTAAGATCGCTACAGCGATATACTTATAGAAGCCGATCAAGCGTTTGTCATATGTTGAACCATTTGGATAGTTACCATTCCATAGGTCCCTAAAAAACATCATATTACCTTGACCATTAAAGACATCATCGATGGCATAGAATAACTTTACGACAAGGTCCTGTTCGATCTGATCACGATATGTATCGACCGCTTTGACAAGACCATCAGCAGTGTTTTTATCATTTATCATATGCGCTTTGATTAGGTCTAAGATGAGCCAGAAATAAGTGTCTGAATTATACTCAAACTTCTGCGCATCGAATTTATCCTTATTGCCATAGATCGTATCTTTAAGATCTAAGACGCTTAAAGTTTCACTTGGATCTTTGCCCGACATCATATCGGCATAGATCTCTAATACACGACCTTTGTTGCGGAATTCTTGGTCGGTCTCTTTTTCGATATAAGCTTTGATCACTTCGATCTTATCATCACGGTCATCAAAGATCGCATCTGAACATGCCACATACTCTTTGACATGCTTAGATCTTTTGAATAGTTTGACATTCTGGAAGATCATGATCCCTAATACTACTAATAAGACTATAAATAGAATATCACCCATATAAATACCTCTTTTAAAACATACCTATTCTATCATGACTACCATGATATTTACACAAGTTGACTTTAAAAATGGCTCTGTTAGAATAGATACATGAAAATTTTTCAGAAATACAGTTTTTTATTACTAGGGGTCATGATCGTGGCTTTTGGCATGTTCAATATCCATAGCCGTTGCGATATAACAGAAGGTGGGGTATTAGGTGGTATCTTACTTTTAGAGAACTGGTTTAGTATCTCTCCTAGTATCTTAAATATCATCTTAGATGTATCCTGTTATCTATTAGGACTTAAATTTTTAGGTAAGCAGTTTTTATTTGATGCCCTGATCAGCACCTTTTCCTTTTCGATCTTCTATAAGATCTTTGAATATACCGGACCATTACTACCTGACTTTTCTGATATGCCCCTTATCGCAGCTATATTAGGTGGCTGTTTTGTTGGTATCGGTGTTGGTCTAACGGTAAGACAAGGTGGCGCTGTTGGTGGTGATGATGCCTTGGCTTTAGTCATATCAAAGGTCTTTAAGATCAAATTATCGCATGCTTACATGTTCACGGATTTCACGGTATTATTACTGTCACTATCTTATATCCCGGTATTAAGGATCATCTATTCTCTGATCACCGTGACGATATCATCATTCCTCATCGAAAAGATCAAGGACTTTAAACCAAAAAATGCCCTAGATACATAAGTTTCCCTTTCGATTTAGGTAAAAATGATGTATTATTTAAGGCGTAGTTAATATGAAATATAAATTGATAGTTAAAGGGATTATAGCTTAACTGATTCCGCAAGGATGAAAAGCTAGTGACCCCTTTTAAATATTGGGGAGGATGGGTCAATTATGTGCACTAAATATGTATTTGTTACGGGCGGAGTAGTATCAGGACTTGGTAAAGGTATCACTGCCGCATCACTAGGAAGATTACTAAAAGATCGCAAACACAAGATCTTTATGCAGAAGTTCGATCCATATCTCAATATCGATCCAGGAACACTCAATCCTGTCCAACACGGTGAAGTCTTTGTCACTGAAGATGGACTTGAGACAGACCTTGACTTAGGCCACTATGAAAGGTTTGTCGATGAGTTTTTGACCAGTGAATCAAATGTCACTAGTGGTCGTATATATGACACGATCTTACAGAAGGAAAGAAGAGGCGATTATGATGGTAAGACTGTACAGGTCATCCCTCATGTCACCGACGAGATCAAAAAACGCTTCCACAAGTCAAATGGTGAAGAAGAGATCGTCATTATCGAGATCGGTGGTACCGTCGGTGATATCGAATCACAGCCTTTCTTTGAAGCGATCAGACAATTCAGACAAGAAGTCGGTTTTGAAAACACCTGCTTAGTACATGTCGCTTTAGTACCGTTTTTAAGGGCATCTTTAGAAGTCAAGACCAAGCCGGTCCAGCAAAGTGTCAAGACGATGCAAAGCCTTGGCTTATGGCCTGATATCATCGTCTGCCGTAGTGATATCCCGCTTGATGATGAAGTAAAAGAGAAGATCGCTTTATTCTGTAATGTCGATACTAACTGTGTCATTGAAAACCTCGATGTGGAATACTTATATGAAGCACCGATGATGTTAGAGAGGGAAGAGTTAGCCCAAAGGGTATTAGAGAAGTTACATCTTGATATCACTGAACCTGATCACAGCGATTGGGAAGCGATGTTGAATAGACTGAAGAATGCTAAAGGGGTCGTCAAGATCGCCATCGTCGGTAAATATGTTGCCTTACATGATGCTTATCTCAGTGTAGCTGAATCGATCAAACACGCGGCGATCGCTAATGATATCCACGCAAGAATAAAGTGGGTCGATAGTGAAAAGCTCGAAGAGACTGATCCTAGTATGTTATTAGATGATGTCGATGGTATCATCGTCCCTGGTGGCTTTGGCTCTAGAGGCATCGAAGGTAAGATCAAAGCGATCAAATACGCTAGAGTTAATGATATTCCTTTCTTAGGTATCTGCTTAGGTATGCAGCTATCGCTTGTTGAAGTAGCTAGAGATCTATTAGGTCATGAAAAAGCTAATAGCTTAGAATTTGATCCTGATACAAAAGATCCGATCATCCACCTATTAAAGGGCCAAGAAGATATCGATGATATCGGTGGTACTTTAAGACTAGGTGCTTATCCTTGTATCCTAAAAGAAGGTACCCTAGCATATGATCTATATGGTCAAAAAGAGATATCAGAAAGACATCGTCATCGCTATGAAGTGAATAATGCTTATCGCAAAGAATTAGAAGATCATGGTGTCGTATTATCAGGTCTATCACCAGATGGCAATATCGTCGAGATGATCGAAATACCATCACATCCATACTTCATCGCAACTCAAGCTCATCCGGAGTTCAAATCAAGACCTAATCGTTCTCATCCATTATTTAGAGGCCTTATCAAGGCAGCTAAGGAAAAAGCTGAAAGTAAGTAGTCAAAAAGAAGAGTTCACGCTCTTCTTTTTAGATCCTTTTCATACGATATCGACCCTAAAATATATCGAATACATACGATGTTAGGCACCAAAATATATATCAAGTCTTCAATATACCATATAATACCAAATACCCAAAAAAGTTTGATTTATCACACCATTTATCACACCAAAAATGGTGTGATAAATCTAGGCAGCACTTGATTCACTTTCTATATTACTTCGATCATAAGTACCGATCGATCTATAAAAAGAGGATCCATTCTTTTTTCTTGTTGCTTCCTTTTCGATCTAAAATACCTTTTTCTTTTAGGGATCTTATCATGCGATCTATTGTCGATGTACCAACTTTCATCGATTCTGCTAATTCAGCTATGGTCATATTGTGATTGTTGTTGATATAGCCTATTAATTCTTTCTCTTTTGGTTTTAGATCTACATCATCATCTATTATCGTATCGTCTTTCTTTTTTAAAAATCCTGGATGTATATATATGGTCGTTGAGAAAAAGGTGCGTTCATCATCGGTCTCAAATAATGGCTCTGGTGATCCGTTATTCTTAAGAGCGTTTCTGATCTTTCTAAAACCGGTATTACGACCTTCTGTCAAATGCATTTCTTTTAAGAATTCACCTATCCGCCTGTTGCGGTAACGACGACTATAAGCACGGTATTCTTTGAGTCCTTCGATACTGATCGATCGGTCTGCACCCGGATGACTGACGATGATGATGCGATCTTCCTCTATCCGAACTTCTATAGGTTCTCTTACATCATAACCTTTATGATATACCGCATTGGATAAAGCTTCTTCTATTGCGGCGTAAGGATAGTTGTAGAAACGTTTAGCTTCAGGAATACCATCTACTTTAATGACCTCTTCTTGAAGGACACTATTTTTGATATAGATCAATGCTTCTCTTAGCTGTTGGTGTAAAGGTCCTTTAAATGTTTTTTCCCTTAAACTATCTCCAGTTTCATCTAGAAATTCGACTACATCGATCTGTGCATAAGGAAAAAAACGCTCTGGTTCTAGACTAAAAAACATTAGTCCAACATTTTTAGGCTTAACATATTCAGGTAATGTACTAACGATATTCATGCTTTTGCAAAGCTCTAAAAAATCCATAGTACCCGACATCTCATATAACGAGCTTCCGACCTCTTTTAGATAGCTTTGGATCAATGTGATATTTAGATCTTTTAACTCAGCTTCATGATTTACCCTATCATCAAATGGGATATTATTAGCTAGATTATATAGATCTCTTTTTTCCGCTTCTGATGGCATTATAGTGCTAGACATCTTTCGGATATAATATATCCTTTCCTTGTTTTCTTTTACCATTGTCTTAGGTGAAGAGTAAGGCCTTGAATTTCCACCTGGCGCCCAAATAACGATAAACTTCTTACCATCAAGATCTGCTACTTCAACGATCGGTAAATACTCTGGTTGGATCAACTTGCACTTGTTGAGCATGTCCTTTAGGTATCCATCGATCTTTTCTGGATCGACTCCTTTTAAAGGATATTGAGGTCTTCCGTCCTTTTCATTGACACCAATGACAATATAACCACCACCCCAGTTATCGATGTCATTAGCAAAAGCACATATCGTCTTCAAAGATGCCTCAGCATCCCATGTCTCCTTGAATTCGATACGAGCCCATTCAACAACATTCCCAGACAGTAAAGTTTTGATATTTGTTGGTATCGCCATTGCTTCTTACCTCCGAACACTATCTATTTATTGCCTTATCGAGATCATCAAATATTAGTAAACACAAGATAAAGTATTTTTGATCTCAACAAAACAATAAAGACTACTATAATTTTACTATAATTCTTCTAAAATTAGGCATCGATCTTTTCACACGATTTAAAGTAATGATCGCTAATATCGTGATAAGGTATTCTATGCTTACGAACTTTTGGATAAGTATGATGCTGTAGATGATGAAGTTATCGCCATCATGGAAAAGCGTCGTTTCTCGGATCAGAGTATCGATGAAAACGATCTTAAGATCATGTATAAAAAAGAAGAAGCTTTAGCTCATAGTAAGCTTAAAGGTCTTTCTCCTATCAGGAAATTCTGGATATATCTATATTATGGGATATCCTGCAAGTAAATTTATCACACCATTTATCACACCAAAAATGGTGTGATAAATCTCATTCCGTGAAAATCACACTTTTCATTCCGTGAATTTCACGATTTTCTTTCCTCGGTAATATCTACTATGCTTTATATATGATATTTCCATCAATAATGGTATATATGACATTAAAGTCTTGATCGATGATCACTATATCACTATCATAACCTCTTCTTATATGACCTTTACCTTTAAGGTCATATATCCTAGCGACATTACTAGATGACATCTTGATAAGATCTTCGATACTGATCTTTAAATTGTCGTGTAGGTTTTTCATACCCTTTATAACTGGCATCGATGAGCCAAATAACCGTCCTGTATCGGTTAATAAATAACCATCATCAGTTATCTCTACATCCATATCGCTTATATGATATTTGCCTTTAGGCATACCTGCTAAAGCGATATTATCTGACACTAAGATAAAACGATCATATGCCTTTTCCTTTACTCTAAACATGATCTCGATCATCTCATTTGATACATGTAAGCCATCAGCGATAAGTTCATTATCGACTTTATCGCTTAATAAGGCAGCACCTAATGCGCCCATATGGCGATGATGGATGCCGGTCATGACATTAGCGGTATGGGTGATGATACTGATGCCCTGATCAAATGATCTAAGGGCTCCCTTATAGTCGATATCGGTATGTGCCATCGCTACTTTGATACCCTTGTCTTTTAAATAGCTTATGACTTCAAATGCGCCATCAAGCTCTGGCGCGATACCGACAAGCTTAAGTAAACCATCACCATCTTGGACCATCTCTTTGATATGGTCTAGGTCAATTTTTAGTGGCTCTTCTTTGATGCCGTTTTCGCCAGTCCGATTTAAGTATGGACCTTCTGAGTGGATGCCTAATATCCGAGCACCACTATATGTGCCTTTGTATATCTTGGCGATATCTTTAAAATAGGATTCATTAGCCGTTGGTAAACATCCCGTGACCCCACATCTTACTAATGCATCAAGATATCCTCTGATGGTCTTTTCTTTATCTTTTTCACCATCATCCATTAGATCATAGCCACCATAGCCATGATTATGCGTATCGATGATACCAGGGATGACTAAAAGATCAGATGCATCGATATCATAGTCACCATCTTTGATACCGATGATCTTATCATTAAATTCTAATACACCGCTTTTTTTACCTTCGTCGGTATAGATATTCTTAGAATAGATCTTCATATACATCACCCAAACAAGAGATCGATGATATCAGCGATCCCATCATTATTATTATCCTGGACGATCATGTCAGCACACTTCAAGACATCATCTTGCCCGTTAGCCATCGCCACACCCATCCCAGCATACCTGATCATCGCGATATCATTTTCACCATCACCAACACATACGATCTCATCTTTACTTATACCAAGCTCACTTGCGATCATCTTTATCGCATCGACCTTATTGATACCTTTAGCCACTGCTTCAAAACGGGTGTCTAGACTACTGGTTATCGTACATAATTCATTTATATCAGCCATCATAGATCTGACCCTCATGATATCTTCCTTTGTCCCATCAGCTACAAGTTTATAGATCCTGTATTTATCTAGATACTCTTCGATATCGATATCATCGATACAGTCTCTACCATCTTGATGATATAGATAGACCTTTAAAGATATCCCACTATCCTTGATAAAGGCTATAAGCTTATATATCACTTCTCTATCTAAAGGCACATCGTTTAATACCTGACCATCGGTATTTAGTACATAAGCCCCATTAAAGGCGATGACATATTGACCATTTAAAGCTAACTCATCTATTAGTGGCTTTATCGAATAATATCCTCTAGCACTAGCCAAGACAAAAGATATGTCATCCTTTATCAGATGTATCATCTCTTTAGTATACTCGCTTATCTTATGGTCATCATTTAGTAATGTACCATCGATATCCGTAACGATCATCTTATAATCCATGACTTCATTTTAGCACATATCTTATAGTATCATTTAGATATGAATATCTATGATGACAAAGATTTCTTCAAAGCCTATGCGATGATGGGCCGTAGTTCAGGTCTTGATAAGGCTGGTGAATGGTATATGTTTAAGACCTTGATCCCTGATGTTAAGGATATGACCATCTTAGATCTTGGTTGTGGTTATGGTTGGCATAGTAAGTATCTGATAAATAGTGGCGCTAGTAAAGTCATCGCCATTGATAGTAGTGAAAGGATGCTAGTGAAGGCAAGGGAGATAAATAGTGATCCCAATATAGAATATATGCATATGGCTATCGAAAGCTATGATTATCCTATCGAGACATTTGATGTGGTCATATCTAATCTTGCTTTACACTATATAGAAGATCTTGATCAAATATACGAAAAGGTAAATAGGACTTTAAAGAAGGGTGGCTATTTCATCTTTAATATCGAACATCCAACGTTCACAAGTGGCATAAATGAAGATTTCATCTATGATGAAAATGGTAAAGCTCTATATTATCCGATCGATTATTACTTTAAAGAAGGGATAAGGGATACGCTATTTTTAGATCATCATGTCTTAAAATATCACCATACCCTAGAGACGATCATCAATGGCCTTATAAAAAGCGGCTTTAATATCGAAAGCTTACTAGAAGCTAAACCAAGCATAGAGAATAAAGACATCATGCCTGATGAATTTAAAAGGCCAATGATGTTGCTTATAAGAGGGAGAAAGATCTAATGGAAAAAGTTATCATCGGCTTAAGTGCCAATATCAATGACGATGATCCAATTGCCAACTATGGCAATGTCGCTTATGTTGAAAGCGTCTTAAAAAGCGGTGCTGTACCATTAATATTACCGGTGACAAGTGATGAAGATGTCATCGATGAATATATCAAGATCTGTGATGGTTTTATCTTTACTGGTGGTGAAGATATATCACCGCTTTTCTACAACGAAGAACCTAGGACTTGCGCAAGGACTAGTATCATCCTCGATGAATACCAATTGGCTTTATTCCATAAGGTCTATGCATCTAAGAAACCATTCTTAGGGATATGCCGTGGTCTACAACTCATGAATGTCGCCTTAGGTGGCACTTTATATCAAGATATAAGCGAGTATAGTAAAAATGCCCTCAAACATGCCCAAGTAAGTGATCCTAGTGATGTGTCACACTCAGTTACCTTTGCGACGGATAATATCTTACATACGTTATACGGTGATAAGATCTATATCAACTCCTATCATCACCAAGCGATCAACAGGGTGGCTGATGATCTAAGGGTGATCGGTAAAGCCCCTGATGGCATCATCGAAGCGGTCGAAGTGATAGATCATAAGTTTGCTATAGGTGTCCAGTGGCATCCTGAAAAGATGCTAATAAAGGACGATGAGATGCTACCACTATTTAAGGAACTAGTAAAAAAGGCGGGTGCTTGACCCGTCTTTTGTATGCTTAATGGATGATCGTACCTACTTCTAAGTCAGCGGTGACGATACCTAAGGTCTTATCATCTTCACCAGCTAAGATCATGCCTTCAGATTCAACGCCTCTGATCTTAGCTTTCTTTAAGTTGGTGACGACGATGACCTTCTTACCGATGAAGTCCTCTGGCTTGATCTTATCAGCGATACCAGATACGACTTGTCTGATATCCCCGTGACCAACATCGATCTTGGATACTAATAATTTCTTGGCATCTTCGTGCTTCTTACACTCAATTACTTGCCCGACAGTTAGTTCAACTTTAGCGAAATCATCGATCGTGATCTCCTTTAGATGCTCGACCTTGACTTCTTCTTCCTCAGCTTCCTTAGCAAGTCTGGCCTTTAATTCTTCCTCATCGATCCTGGTGAATAAGATCTCTGGCTTTTCTACCACTTGATAATGATCAACAGAGCCAAAGGTACTGTAGCTAAATGTATCCTTATCTGTTTGTAACATCGTAAAGATCTTTTTAGCCGTTGATGGCATATAGGCCTTTAATTCTAAAGCACATAACCTGATACCTTCGATGATCGTATATAGGACATCATTAAGCCTTGGATATTTAGCTTCATCTTTACCTAAGATCCAAGGTTCCGTCTCATCGATATATTTGTTTAACCTCTTTAAAGCGTTCATGACGACTTCGATACTCTTTGGAAGATCTAAAGCGTCCATCTTCACTTCGACATCGTGATCTAAGGCATTTAACTGATCGATGACCTCTTTATCTAGGTCGGTGATATCAGTGATCTTATTTAATGATCCTTTTAAGTACTTATTTGACATCGTGATCGTTCTATTGACTAGGTTACCTAATACATTAGCTAGATCACTATTGCGTCTTTCGACCATCAATTCTTCACTGAAGTTACCATCAGAACCAAATGGTACTTCACTTAATAGGAAATAACGTAAAGTATCTGCTCCATAGTCCTTGATGAACTCCCTTGGATCTTTGAAGTTACCTTTTGATTTTGATATCTTACTACCACCGATCGTTAACCAACCATGACCATAGACCTTCTTTGGTAGTGGTAATCCTAAAGCCATCAAGATGATCGGCCAGATGATGGTATGGAAACGGAAGATCTCTTTACCGACTAGATGAAGATCAGCTGGCCAGTACTTTTTGAATAGTGAATCATCTTCACTGAGATACCCTAAAGCACTGATATAGTTACTTAAGGCATCGATCCAGACATAGACCGTTTGATCTTTATCGAATGTACATGGGATACCCCATTTGACACTGCTCCTTGATACACAGAGATCTTTGAGCCCTGGCTTTAAGAAGTTGTTGTACATCTCGTTATAACGTGACTCTGGTTGCATGAGATCACGGTGTTCATTTAGATATTCTTCAAACTGTTTTTGATATTTAGATAGACGCAAGAAGTAAGCTTCTTCCTTCATCAGTTTTACTTCTCTACCACAATCAGGACATTTACCATCGACTAGTTGTGATTCGGTCCAGAATGATTCACATGGTGTACAGTACCATCCTTCATAGTAGCCTTTGTATATATCACCTTGATCATAGAGCTTTTGGATGATCTTTTGGACACAGGCGATATGTTCAGGATCAGTGGTCCTGATGAATTTATCGTAATTGACATCTAGTTCCTTCCATAAGTCCTTGGCATCCGCAATGATCGGATCGACATATTCCTTAGGTGATACACCGGCTTTCTTAGCGCGGTCTTCGATCTTTTGACCATGTTCATCAGAACCGGTCAAGAAATATACATCATAACCTTTTTCCTTTTTATAGCGTGCTAAAGCATCTGCGATCACCGTTGTATAGCAATGTCCGACATGAAAGTGTTCACTAGGATAGTATATCGGTGTCGTCACATAATAGGTCTTCTTATCTTCCATATTCCCTCCAAAGAGCATATTTGCCTATTGATTATACAATATTATCATCTCTTTTGTCATAGCTAAGTCCTTGCATAAAAGATCATAAATGCACTTATAGCCATCAACCGCTATAATGAACATGTCAAACAGAAAAAACGATCAAAAGCGAGGTGGATGATGAAGACATTAGATGATCATATGAAGACGCCATATCGTATGGAGATCATAGAAGATGAGGATGAAGGTGGCTATGTCGTATCTTATCCTGATCTTCCTGGCTGCATCACCTGTGGTGAGACGATAGAAAGCGCGATCGCCAATGCCTTAGATGCCAAAAAGGCATGGATCATAGCGGCATTAGAAGATGGCATCGATATCTAGATCAAAGCATAAGAAAAGAGCTATGATATGACCTAGTATTAAGTCTTCTTATAGCTCTTTTTTGATACTTATCCTTCGATACTTGAAACTAATGCATTATAGGCATCCCTTAATGCACTGATCGTCTCTTTATCGCATTCACCTTCACTTGTATCATCGATAAAGTTATAAGCACAGGTGATACTATAACTATCATCAACGACATAGCCCTGATCATATTCCCAATCATAGACGATATTATCGGTATAGAGTTGTTTATAGCTGATATTGATATGATAGGTGCCATTATAGTAGGTACCATCATCTTGTAGGGTATAACCATTACTTTCAAGAACAGCTACATCGTTTTTAGTCAGATCTCTATCGGCATAGATACTGTCATTGGCGGTATCAGGATCGATAAAGCCTTCCTTTTCTAAGGCTGGGATATCAGTCGCATTAAATGCACTGATATTTAATGTCATATCTAACGCTACCGTACCGACGCCTTCGATATCGGCTGTCGTGATAAAGATGATCGAAGTGATATGATCATCTTTATCGATCTTGAACGTGACATCAGCTGTATCAGCTAAGATGAGGTCTTGATATAAGCTTATATCACTATCTAAAAACTGTATGATGATATCTTTCACTCCGACATCACGCATATTTAAGATCGTGACTTCATCTTGGACAGAACCTTTGGTATTTTCCGCTGTGATAATACCACTGAAGTCCATATCGAATTTATCTAAAGCACCTTCTTCTTGATACTTGGTATCACCATCCTGGATATATAAGACACCTTCACTTTGCCATGTCTTGATATCTGTACCACTCACATCATTTTTGATAGCCTTGTATGCTGCTTCCGTGTCTTTGCCTTGATCTTTGATCATATAGGTCATCGATGAAGTGATGACAGTCGTCTCATCTTCATTTTGTGCTTCGATATTAGTATTAGCTTCAATGGTATATGAACTTAAAGCATCCATCGCCGCTTTCGCATCACCATAAACACTTACGACATCGATATTAGCTTCACACGCTAATAAGCTAAAGCTCAATAAACCCACTAGTAATAAACGAAAGATCTTCATATACGGTCCTTCCTTAGATATTCCATCATGACCACATCATGATATTTACCATGTGCGTATCTTTCTTCATGCCAAATACCGCAAGCCTTAAAACCTAATTTCTGATAAAACTTGATGCCTTTGGTATTATAAGAGAAGGCTTCTAAATGGATACTTCTTTTGTTTAGCTCATCAAAGATATAGTCACTTATTAACTTTATCGCTTCTGTGCCATAGCCTTTATTTCTAAACTCACTAGCGATATAGATACCTAGGGTCACAGAATTATCGGTGATATTGAATAGTGATACATGACCCATGAATATATCATCTTCATTGATGATCGAAAACATATATGGTCCTTCATTCCACTTATTTAATAGATCCCTTACTTTGTCTTCATTAAATAATGATCTATAAAAACCATTTTGATATACAAGGTCTTCATCTTCATTGAGCCATCTTGTCATATAGGGTATTTCATTAGCGATATCAGCTGGTGACAGATATACCTTTTCACCCTTCAACTTCTTATAGTACATAATGTCCTCCCTTAGGTTTATATTATACTTTGTTTTCTTGTGTTTTTCTTAGCTAAGTTATAAAATTGACGACGATATGGAAAAGTTAGAGAACATCAAGTTAGTCGTAGCTGATATCGATAATACCTTGGTCAAAAAACACCAACCATTATCACCATTAGCTACCAGTGCGATCAAAGAAATGAACAAGCGAGGCATCTACTTTGCCTTAGCCAGTGGCCGCTCTGTCGAGCAACTACATGCCCTAGAAGATGATTGGGGGATCAAATGCGAACTGCTTATCGGGATGAATGGTTGTGAGATATATGATGGCTTAAATAACACCACTGAGACCTTATACTACATGAAGGCTGATTGGGTAAGACAAGCCTTTGCGATAATGAAGCCTTTTAGATATAACGCTCATGTGAGGATCGGTGATACCAGTTATATCAGTGCCATCGATGAGAACACCCAAAGCAGTGCCAAATATGTCAAAGGCCAAAATATGAAGGTGGTCGATGATGAGAGTGAATTCTGGTCTGGTGATACCATCAAGATCGGCTTCAGGGTCCATGCGGAAGATATGCCTGCGATCGAAAAGCGAGTCGCTGAATTCCCATCTGATGACTTCATCGGTGGTAAGACCGAGTTCACGATGTTTGAATTCTGGAACAAGCAAGCCAATAAAGGCAAGATCTTAGATCTCTTCTGCAAAAGACATGATATACCACTATCTAGTGTGGTGGCTGTTGGTGACATGACCAATGACATCAGTATGATCGAAGTAGCTGGTATCGGTGTATGCATGCTAAATGGATCAGATGATACAAAAGCCGTATCGCAGATGATCACCGAAAAGACCTGTGATGAAGATGGCTTTGCCCACTTTATATATGATCATATCCTAAACGACTAAAGGGTCATATATAGATAACTAGCTTAAAACTGATGACGTATGCGCATCAGTTTTTTAATTATCCACTTATCAGACCATGGTGTACCAATGCTTTATAGATGCCATCGTTTTCCACTGTGTCTGTCACATAGTCAGCATATCTTTTGACATGATCATCACCATTGCCCATGACGACACTAGTACCGACATATTTGAGCATATCGATATCGTTTTCCGCATCGCCAAAAGCCATGATATCCTTAGGATCTAAGTGATAGATATCTAAGATATGCCTGATACCTTCGACCTTACCTTCATTTGTGATAAGATCGATACAGTTATTATGCCACCACATAAACCTGATGCCTTTAGGAAAGATCTTTTGGTAGCTATCATCTTCATCAGCGTATTTATAGGTACAAGCTTGATATAACTTAGCCCCTTTATATTCACCGATATCTGGGATACTTGTCCCTAACATACCATAAGCATCGATGACCCTTTGATCGATGAAATTATGATACATCCGATCCTTCTCCACAAACATCAACGGTATTGTCTTATCATTGAACAGTTTTACTAGACCGTCTTTGATATCACCGCCTATGGCAAGATCAAAGATGATCTCTTTATCTTTATTTAGACATATCTCACCATTAGTGGTGACATATCCATCAAAAGGGATATCCCAAGGATCCATCTCTTCTAGTTCTAATATATGTCTTCCCGTCGCCATAAAACACAAGATGCCATTATCTTGAAGCTTATTTATGGCAACTCTTGCGCTTTTAGGGACTTTGTGATCGGTCATCGTCGTCAGTGTCCCATCGACATCAAAAAATACCGCCTTTATCATAAAACATCCCCCTCATCTAAGTGATTAGAAAGCTTTGAAGCGATGATACCACCAGCTTTATTAGCTAAATAAAGACATCTTTCTAGATCATGTCCATGACATAAGCCATATATAAAACCTGCCACAAAAGCGTCACCAGCACCACTTGTGCTGATCACATCGCATTTATCAGCTTCTATATTTAATTCAACATCTTCATTTAAAAGATATGCTCCATCTTTACCTCTTTTGACGATGATATTTTTAGCACCATATTTAAGTAATATATGGGCATTAGCTATATAGTCATCATCATTTAAGATCTTGAGCTCTTCTTCATTGATAAAGAGATAGTCGATATATGCTACTAGATCTTTGATATCAGTAAGCTTTTCCTTGTTTTTGGCTTTCGTGAAGTCACAACATAATACATGACCTCTATCCTTGATCTTTTTAAACAGTGATGTCATCTTATCGATATTAAGTAAAGGTGATACAAAGACACTGGCAAACGATACGATGCCCTCTAATGTATCGACATCGATATCATCAAGATCAAGCTTCCTTAGTGTACTATCAGGATCGGTTATAAAATACCTTTGACCATCATCATCGACTAAGACGATATTCTTAGCGGTCTTGATATCCTTATATCCGATATGACTTGTATCGATATCATGATCATCAAGATAGACAAGGATATCATCACCATCATCGTCATTACCTAAGATCGTAAAGATCTTAGTATCGATACCTAATGCACTAAGATCGATCGCCTCATTTAATGCATCACCACCAAAGGTAACTGATCTATCCTTGATACTAGCTGATCCATTATATAGTCTATCCATATCGATCTTTAAGATCTCATCTTTGATACATGCGCCGATAACACTGACTTCCATGTCTTTCTTATATCAAGTTTCCATCATCTTTTCAATATCAAGCAAATATAAATGTGTTAATATCAGTTTATGTGGGTGGTATTTGTCGGTGTATTAGCTTTCCTTGTCGGTTTTTATAAAGCGATCGCAAAAAAGTAATTGCATTCAAATAATGAACGTATTTTATAGCTTACGTTCACTATATGTAGTGTTCAGGATGCATGTCCCAATACTTTTGATATGTCCTGTCAATACCATCTAGATTTAATTGGTACATACAAAAGATGACATCGATATCCTTTGGCATCCATCTTTCCTTGAATGAGTATTTATAAGTCATCCCGATCCTTTGCATGACCTTACCACTGCGCACATTGTTTATGTCATGGGTCGCGGTGATATAAGGGATACCATCTTCCTTTAGTTTATCAATGACCGCCAAACAAGCTTCTGATACGATGCCTTGATGCCAGTATGCTTTAGCTAAACCATAACCAAGATCATGGCTGTCGTCTTCATTGACACATACATAACCGATCGGATAGTCACTATCCTTTAGACATATCGCAAAGGCATATCTTTTGCCTTTTAAGCGTTTCTCATAAAAAGCTTCAGCTTCCTTTATATCCTTAGTAGGAAACCATGGTAGATATGTATTTACTTCTTCATCTTTTAGTAAGTCATATAACGCATCGATATCGGTATCCTTAAAATTCCTGAGTATAAGTCTTTCTGTTTCCATGGTCTTATTATAGAGCATTCTAACAATAATAAAAACCGCCTAAGCGGCTTAGTATCTAAATTGGTGGACCCGAAGGGGATCGAACCCTCGACCTTACGGATGCGAACCGTACGCTCTCCCAGCTGAGCTACGAGCCCAAGTGCTTACTTATTGTACACCAAAATACTTCTTGTAACACACTTATTTACGGTAGGTGACGATCATGATCGCTACTATGATAAGGATACTACCTAATACCTTGTTTAAAAGTAAGGCCTCATTTAAAAAGATGATACCGACGATCACACTGGTGATCGGCTCTGATAGGCTTAGTAAAGCACATAGTTTACTTCCTAACTTCTTGGAGCCAAATTGGAATAATGATAGGGCAAATAGTGTCGTGATACCTAATACTATAAACAAGGATATCTGATCGATCGAGATAGCTATATACAATGGCTCGATAAAGAAGGATACTAATATCATCGATATACTTGTGATAAGTGACAAGTAAAAGGAAAATACTAAAGGTGGTAATCTATTAGCCCTTGTCTTTTCAACTTGCAGTATATATATCGCATATGTGATCGATGATAAAGCAGCCATCATGATACCGATCATATCACCATCGATATTGCCGATGATAAATAAGCCCATCGCGATGATGACTAATATCACTGCACTTATTATCGCTTTATTCAGTTTCTCATGATAAAAGTAGACACAGATCAAGATGACGACTACTGGATATAGGAAGTGGAGTGATGTAGCTGTACCGGTATTGATAAAATTATATGAACCAGCTAATAAAAGATTAGTCAAAATAGATGGTACAGCGACTTTAAAGATCATCTTATATAGGTCTTCTTTACTTATCTTAAGGCTTTGTCTTTTAAAGATGATCAATAATATTATGATTGGTAATACAAATAGGTAACGATAGAAATTGACCGTTATCGTATTTAGACCACCATCATAGAGAAACATCGTGATCAGTGGTGTTATACCATATAGGGCACCTGATAGTAGTACACATACACTTCCTACAAACATAGACCTATGATAATCCAAATAGGTGTTTTGTCTATACAAACATCCTAAAACCATCTATAATTAGACCACATGGGGTTTTAGCTCAGCTGGAAGAGCGCTACGCTGGCAGCGTAGAGGTCACGGGTTCGAGTCCCGTAAGCTCCACCAAAACACCTTTACTCGAAATATTTGACCCAAAAAAATTTGATGGGTTCGAGTGAGTTTCTATAAACGCGGATTTATAGGGAAGATCTTGATGGTGCTGGTCGGGAGATGTACCTGCCCAATCCTGAACTGCCAGACAACTGGGACAGTTTTGCTATCCAGATCGATGACGATGTGTACACGATCCCATGCGGGCTTTCCGATTTCCTTGAAAATGGATGGTCGCTGTCAGAGGGGGATCCTGACAGCCGATTAGCTGGAGCTGATCAACCATATGGCGAATTTCCTAATCGGGAGCTGTCGTTGACCAATGATAAGGA
>CALVBC010000005.1 GCA_944325685.1 uncultured Erysipelotrichaceae bacterium
CCGCAATCCTTACAGAAAAGCAAGCCCGACAAAGGGTGGATTTCCCCGTCCCCGTTGGGGCGTTTGACGGGCGCATTTTCCAAAATCCGCTGTACGGTTTCAAAGTCGGTGCGGTCAATAATCGGCTCATGCACATTTTCGGTTATCTGCCATTGGCTGCGGTCTACATAGTGGTTCCGTTTGTCGCGGAAGTGCTTTGTGGTCTTGAAGTTGACAACATCACCGCAATACTCCTGCCGCGTGAGGATATAATCACGGGTTTTCTCAATGCGGAATACCGCCATATTGGATACCTCCTTCCTTCGGTTTTGAAAAGTGTTCGTTTCGGCGGATTTTCGCCCCTGTATCACCACCCCGCCTCCCATGAGGGAAAGAATATGGGCGGTTTCACTTTCGCCGCCCACAGGCGAAAAAACAGGGGATTTTCCACCCGTATTCATACAGTTTTGGGTGCCCCCGGCAGGGCATAAAAAACGCCACAGGTTTGTGTTACCTATGGCGTTTGGGACAGGAAAAGGGTGCTGACATTTCATATCAGCACCCTTTGTCCTGCCAGTATTAAATTTTTGACTTCACATCGTGTTCCTTGCCTCTGAAAACATTGATTTTACTGGACTTGCTCATGTTTTCTTATTAGGAGGCGGGGAAGAATATGCGGCCTTTTTAGACCGCACATCCGAAAGCTATGATTCCTTGGAGTCAACGATCACGGAGAATGCGTCAAGCTTTATTTGATAAGCTCAAAAGGGCCTTTTTGGTATCGCTTATCATTTTGAGTGTCTTTGGTTGTGCAAAAGAAGATCCCTATACCAGGATGATGTGGTTAGAAGATCTAGCCACATCATCAGGCATCTATCAAGATGATGTGGTAGGGGACATGTATGCCTTTGGAGCGATCAAAGACATCGATGACCTTGAAAGGGAACTTGATATCGACTATGTTGCCTATACTGCCAGTAATCTAAGTGAAAAAGAGTTCGAAGGAGTAAAGGTATTAGATCTTGATCAAAGTGATCATCCGGATGAACTGATCGAAGCGGTGAGCTTAAAGATCATCGAGCTCGATGATCAAAAAGCACATCCTAAAGCCAAGGTCAGTAAAGAAGAGGCTTTGGTCTATATCGAAAAGATCTTAGATATCATCGACAATAAGACCTTTGAAGATAAAGCTTTGATCGAATATAAAGAAGATACCACCTATCAAGAGAAACTTCCCGAGCCGATCAACGGCTATTATCCGATCACACAAGATCTTGATATCGGTGCGTATATCGTCGATCAAGAAGATGAGATGATCTATGAGGTCATCGAAGAAAGCGAAGAAGGCTATGGTCTAAAGGAGGTCCCTTTTGAAGAGGCGATCGAAAAGATCGATATCCAAGGGACGATCGAAGATCTAGATCTGGCTGAAGCTGAGATCATCATCGATGGTGAACTCGAAGAAACACCAAGCATCTATCATCAAGAAGGCATCACCAGGATGGCGAAGTTTTCGCCATCAGGTGAATTTAAAAAAGACGGCTATAAGATCACCTATTCCATCTCGCTCAATAAGCTCCATCTGCATGTATCGAAAAAGACGGAACGGGGGATCAATGTCTACTTTGATGGTGATATCTATGGGATAACCCCGTCATATAAATGGGACTATGAGGATGGTAAGATCAAAGATGCCTATCTAAAGGTCGACTTTAAGACTGGTGAAGAATTTGGCCTTTCCGTTGGTCGCTATAAGACCCTATATGGTGATATCGCTTCTTTGGATAAAGTTGACCTCTTCAATAGTCTAAAGAACTTCATGAAGCCTGAAGAGGATCTACTATCGACATCCTTTACCCTTATGAAGATCAAAGTACCGATCAGCGGTGTACCGATCGCGACCTTTGATATCGAAGTCAAGCTCAACTTCTACATCAGTGGCAAGGTCGAAGTTGCCCTAGCGACAGATAATGCCTTAGGCCTTGAGATCAAGAATAACCACTTGCGCATGATCTTCGACCATGATGAAGACCTCGACTTCAATGTGAACGCCTCGGCTAATAGTACCCTTTCCGTCATCTTCTCCTTGCATCTGATAAAAGACCTTGTCGATCTCAGGTTCAATGGGGGCATTAAAAGTCTAGTGGGGACGACGGTCCATATGTATGACAGTGACGGAAGGTTAATGACCTCTTCAAGCACTGGTGAATATGACGCCTTAAGCGAAGTGAGTGATCAAAAGGAAGTCTTTGTGTGTGGTGATATATCTCTTTCCTGGATCTTGAATATCGAGCTCAATTCCGATAAGACCCTCGCTTATCTCTTGGGCTTCCATAAGAAGATCACCATCTTAGATGAAGATGACCAGATCTTTTTAGATAAGCCCCATATCGAAAATGGCCTCTTTGTCGAAAAGTGCAGCTATAAAGATAGAAAAGTCACATCAAATAAAGATCCGATCATCGTAAATGAAGACCGGATCAGCCTTGATAGCTATGCGATGGTCATAAGGAATAAGGAACAGATCAAGATCAAGTCTTTACCAAGTGGTTACACGAATAAAGATATCATCTTTGCGATCGAAGATGCTTCTATAGCTTCTGTTGATCAAAGTGGTAATATCACGCCATTAAAAAGTGGGACGACAAAGGTCCGGATCTATACAAGCGATGAGAAGTATGAGGTCTATATCAATATCTTGGTGAGTATCGATGAAACGCTTAGTATCACTATATGAAGGATATCAAAGTGACAAGATCCTGTTAGAAAAGGATATCACTTGGCATGGCATCAGCTTTTATCTAAAAGATGATAGATGGTATTGCCTATTAGATGATGACCTTACATTAGCTGATGGAAGAAGGGCTTTTGCGTTAGATGATGGTCGATATGAGATGGTGAGAAAAGATCGTTTTTTCACCATCTACCTCTTTGTCCAAAGACCATCATCTTTCAAAGCCTTTCAAAGATGTAACTTCTTATTGAGTGACATCATACAAGCGGATATCGTCTATGATGTCATAAATAACTATCATATCTTTTTAAAAGGTGACCACCTTTATAGCGATATCGATCTTATCTATCTAAATGGCAAAAGATATCAAGGTCAAAGCTTAAAAGACCACGATGTGATCGACTTTTTAGGGATCAGGATAATCGTGACAGAAAGGGTCGTACTTATAAGTGATAGCTACACATCGATCAAACTCAGCCCTTTTAAGGAGATTTATGCTCCATATAAGGAAACATATAAGCTTGTCGCTAAAAAGTATCATCCGAAATATGAACTTCCTAAACTAAGATATAAGGTCAAATTAAAGCCATTAGCGCAAAACACGGAAGCACCTTTTTTGGTCAGTTTTGGTCAAGGATTATTCATGAGTTTAGGGATGTTGGTGGTGGCGGTAATCAATGGCTATATCAGCTATCAAAATGATCGGGCTATGATCGAGATCGTTTTGATGGTCATGATGCCATTACTCATGGCGATCGGGGCGATCCTATTCCCTTTTATCCAAAGGCGATATCGACAAAGTAGCGCGCATAAGAGGTCTATAGATCAAACTAAAGCCAATCAGAAAGCGCTCGATGATCTAAAAAGCCAGATCGAAGCTGATATCATGACGATAAGAGAGTATCATGACCATTATCGTTTCGATAGTGACAAGTATCTAAGTCTATTAAAGGATGATGATATCTATCAAAGGGATAAAAATGATGATGACATGTTGTATATAGCTTTAGGCATTGGGAAGATAAAGCTTGATCTAAAGATCGATACAGAACGCGATGAAGATCGAAGCTACCTTAAGGATATCTACAAGGCTTATAAGATGATCGATGGGACTTTTATCTTAGATCTTAAAAAGATCCGCTATATCACCTTTTTAGTGGCTAAGAAAAAACGCGAGGACTTATTCTTGTATGTGTTATTACAAATTGTCCTTTTGACTTCACCCCGTGATCTTAAGATCGTGATATCAGTAGATGATGACTTTATAAAAAGACATCCAGAACTAAAAGATATCAAGCATCTTTGGACAAATGATCATCGTCTATTATTTGATCATGAAGCAAAAGACATCGATATCGATCAAAGGGTCGTCATATTGAGCTTTTATAAAGGCGAAGAGGTGATAAAAGAAAATATCAGCTATCTATACTTCAGTGATGATCCCATCATCCCTAAAAGATCTGATCTTATCATCCGATATCAAGGCGATGATATCTATGTCAAAGATGGCGAAAAGGAAGATCACTATCACGACTTGGTCTTTAGATATGATCCGCATATCTTCTATCGTTTACGCTTGTATCACGAATTAGATGAAGAAGACCAAAAAAGCGTCATCACCTTAGATGATATCTATCCTTTAGATCTCGATCTCGATAAGTCCTATAGTACTAAAAGAAAGGGTATCGAAGTTACTTTAGGGCTTGATCAAAATGGTCATCGATTGAGCTACGATATATCACAAACTGGGATCGGTCCGCATTGCCTGATCGGTGGGGCAACCGGTAGCGGTAAGAGCGAGCTTGTCCTCGCTATGATCATGTCGCTAGTCTTAAACTATAGCGCATCAGATCTGAGCTTAGCGCTGATCGATTTTAAGGGGACGGGATTAAAAGAGGCTCTATCATATCGTGGCGAATTATTGCCCCATATCGATCTTGCCTTATCTAATCTTGATGAAGTCGCTTTAGATCGCTCATTAGCTTATTTCAAGCTTGAATGCAAAAGGCGTGAAGAAGCCTTTCAAAAGCTCGCTAGTATCACTCATACCAGTATTATGGATCTTAAAGACTACGACCGCGCTGATCCTTTGCGTTATGGTCTTAGTAAGATCCCATATCTTTTCATCGTGATCGATGAATTTGCGGAACTAAAAGCCAGCCGACAGAACTTCATGCAGGATATCATCTCGATCGCTCGTATCGGCCGAAGTCTTGGCATCATGATGATCCTAATCACCCAAAAGCCAGCCGCTGTCGTCGATAAGGAAGTCTGGGCTAATACCGCTTATCGGATCGCCCTTAAGGTCAATGATGTCGCTGATTCTAAGGAGTTGCTTAATAATGACTTAGCTTTTAAGATCAAAAGACCAGGGGAGTTTTATCTATTGGCGGATAAATTGAGCCATGGAAGATGTGCTTATACGCGCTCTTTGGTCGATGAAAGGAACCATGAAGAAGTCACGATCATCGATCTTAAAGGAAAGACTTTAAAGACGAAGGAATTCATAGTTCAAAACGAAGAAAGACAACTTTCCTATTTCATCAAGAAGATCATCGACCATCATAAAGAAAGGCACATCAAGCTATCTTCGATCTATAAGAAAGCCCTTAAAGAAGAGAGCTTTATGACGCTTTATAAGCGCTATGATGTAAAGCTCGATCTTGATAAGGTCTTGCTTGGTGAAGATGATGACTTCAATAAGATGACCCAAAATGCCCTGATCCATGATCTAAAGATCGATCCCTTTGTGATCTTCAGTTATAAGACCAAGGAAGTAAAAGAAGCTTTCTATAAGCTCTTTTGTACATCTTTGGCTTTAAAGGCTGATCATTATCACTTTGTCATGATCAGCGACAAGAAGGTCGATCTTGGTGTCTATGATGGTCTTATCGAAAAGGTCCATTATGAAGATGGTGATGATATCGCTTATATCTTCGCCAAGATCAAAAAAGGGATCAAGAAAAAGGCGATCATCTTCATCGATGACTATATGCGCTTTAGCCAAAACGAGGACCGAAAGATGATCTTAGAAAAGGAGATCTTTCAAGTTGACAGTAAGGATATCGCGATCATCATCGCCACTAACACCAAGATCAGCCTATCTTTCCGCCTAGATCAGATCTTTAAGAAGTATGTCTTAGAATATGAGAATAAAGAAGAGCTCATCTATGCCTTCAATAAAGCGCAAGCCGTCAGTGAGCCAAATGTCTATATGCGCCATGATGATCTTATCGGCTTTAAGCTATGCAAAGTACCAAATATCGATCAAAGACTCAAAAGGTCAAGTGATCTTATCGATCATCTACCGAAAAAGATCACCTCTGAAGATGGCCTTATCGGTTATGACATCAAAAGGCGCACTAAGGTCTATGCGCCAAAAGGCAAGATCTTATTTGTCGCTTATTATAAGGAACTACTAGATCGATTTAAAAAGGTCTATAAAGGTTATGGTGATCATTCATATCACGTTTTACAAGATGTCCCTAAGGATATCTATCATGATGCCATCTGTTGGATCGGGCCTAATATCGTGAGCCAATATCTCTTCATCCCTAAGATCAAAAGAGATCTCAAAGCTGATGAAGCTTATATCGAGATCGGAAATGAGGTGCATATCATCCGTTATGTCGATGCATAGAGTACGTGTCCACTTGCGCTTTGTGAGTGATCATCCGATCGAAGCCTATTTCAGTGAAAAGCTGACCTTAAAAGAGAATATCGATCTTCTGTATAGTCTTTTAGGAAAAGATGTTAAAGACTACTTAGTCATGCCTTATGACACCCCGATCATCTTAGACCCCCTAAAGAAACTTTCAGCGTATCATCTTCAAGACGCGACGATCCTATACATCTATGATTTCACAAAAGAGGGAAGTTGTATTAAAATAACCCCATGAAAAAAATAGGGATCCTATTACTATGTGCGATACTTGTATGTACGAGTGTCATATATGCTGAGGAGCTACCGTATAAGATCTATGAGCTGAGTGATGGTAACTATCATCTCATCGAAGAAAGCGCTGATCTAAATAGTTCACTTCGCCGCTTTGATGAGCTAAGGGATAGTTATCATGATCTCGTCTTGATGCAAGATGAGACGGTCTTGATGATGGAATATGGGATCGTTGAATTCAAGGTCAATGATGCCTGTTCATTAGATCTTAACTATACATCAGAAGATGGTGACACCAAGACCATCAACGGTTGTTATGCGATCGATGCTGCATATCTAGATACTTCTAGTGATCTAACCTCAGTCACCTTTATGATCAGTGGTGATGTCGGTACGATCGCCTTTGATGATGTCATCTTACATCCATATGCGAGCTTAAAAGTAGCCAATACCCGATATCGTGTAAGTGGTGGATCACTGTATCATGACATCAAAGCCCAACTTGTCGAAGACTATGTCTTTAATAGTATCGAACTTGGACCTGCACCGAATTATCTGAGCTATGAAGAGGTATATGATAGTTATGATGGTCATTATTTCTATCGCTCATTCTACGATATGATCGATGATTATAGGGAAGATAGCCACCAAAGGGCGGTCAATAGTACTTCGCCATATTATAACTACTACATGTATCTGCCTCATCGTAGCACCACCAACTATAGTTATCAAGATCTTAATACCTATTTCAGTGATACCCTTGTCTTCAATGGGCGTTTAGATACCTATTATGATTTCAACTACGATAACGCCAATGACGATGTCAACAGATCACAATATGTCGACAATATCGATGCCTTCTTTGAATATCAATATCGCTATGGAGCTAATGCAATGATGATGATCAGTCTTAGTATCTATGAGTCATCATATGGCAAGTCATATAATGCCTTTGTCCAGAATAACCTCTTTGGTCATGCGGCTTTTGATACAGCTTCAGAAAGGGCTAATAGTCGCTATGACACCGTAGCTAGAAGTATCTATTCACATGCCAAATACTATATATCTGACCGCTATGTTGATCCGACAAGCGGTGTATATAACGGTTCTTTCTTCGGTGATCTGGCTTCGGGAATGGGTGTCAGTTATTCAAAGGATCCTTATTGGGGTGAAAACCTCGCTAGTGACTACTATACCTTTGATAGGGCCTTAGGTCTTAAAGATCTCAATAACTATAGTTTAGGGATCATCGAAGATGAAGAAGAGATCGTCGTTTATAGCGATGAAGCTAAAACGAATATCAAGGCGACGATCAAAGATATCGATCCTTATAGCTTCATCATCCTAAAGGAAAGCGATGATAGTTATAAGGTCCAATTTGATGGCACGTCAAATGAAGATCTGACATATGACTTTGCGAGTGATGTCGGCTATATCGATAAAAATATCGTCGATCTTTTATTAAACCCAGAGGCGATCAAAGAAGATAGCTATCATACGGTCACCTTTAAGATCGATGATACGACATCGACAAGTATCAAGGTCGCCGATGGCGATATGCCGATCATCGATGCCCCGACGAAAGAGGGCTATCTCTTTCAAGGATTTGCGCAAGATATCGTCCCGGTGACAGAAGATACGATCTATGATCTCATATATGACAAGGTCCGCTCGATCGCTTTAGTATCATCGCCGAAGACGACGATGACTTTAAATGGGGTCATGTCCTTAGAAGGTGGCATCTTAAGGGTCACCTATGAAGATCAAGAAGGCAATGAGGATAGTTTCGATGTCGAATTAAATAGTGATATGGTCACTAATTATGACTTAACTAAAGAGGGCACACAGAATATCATCGTCTCCTATTGTGGGATGGTCACAAGTTATGAGATCTTTGTCGACAAAGAGCTATATGATAGTAAGGTCTACCTCGATGAAAAGATCCCCGAGATCATCGACCGTCTTAAAAAAGGTGAAGAAGTCGATAGTGAAGAGATCTTAGAAGTCAAAAAGGCGATCTTAGATACAGGTTATGTCTTAGACAATGATGCGATCGTCTTATTTGATCAGATCTTATTAGATCGTTATAAAGAAGATGTCAATTTCCATATCAGTGGATTAAGGCTACTTTCGATATCAGGGATGGCTTTGTCTTTAGATATCGAAGATAGTTATAATAGTGGCCTTAGTTTGATACCGGATACTTATTATCTATATTCCGGGATCAGTGGTTATGATGATGAAGTCTATCTCGAAAAGATCAGCAGTGCCTATGGCTTTGAGATCGTCACCTCTTTTTCGATCTACTTCAAGAAAAACAACGAACTGATCACCAATGATGGACCATTCATCATCGAACTTCACGATGATGAGCTCGATACGCATAAGGTCTATACGGTATATAATGTCGACGATGATGGTGATGTGATCAAGTGTCGGACGACCCAAAGCGCTGATGGCATCCAATTCACGACGATGGGTGATGGTAATTTCATGGTCCTAGCCTTAGAATCAGCCAATGATTATACCTTAGAAGGACCGACGATCTTCAATATCACGCCAGACAATGATGGACCAGATACGGTGACGATGATCTACATCGGTGGTTTTTATGCCTCGATCGGTCTTGTGGATGTGATATTATACGTATGTTTGATGTACAAGGAGAAAAAGACGAAGGAATTATGGAGCGACTACAAAAAGTATTGGCGAGCGCCGGTATCGCCTCAAGAAGAAAAGCCGAAGAACTGATCTTAGAGGGTAGGGTCAAGGTTGATGGTGAAGTCATCACGACTTTGGGCTTTAAGGTAAGCGGCAGTGAAAAGATCGAAGTCGACAATAAGCCGATCCAAAAGGAAGAAAAGGTCGTCTATCTTTTGAATAAACCGAAAAATGTCATCTCATCGGTCAAAGATGACAAAGGGCGGACCTGTGTCAGCGATATCGTCCAAAGCGAATATCGCCTATTCCCGATCGGTCGTCTTGACTATGAAAGCAGTGGTCTATTGCTTATGACCAACGATGGTGATCTCGCTAATAAGATCTTACATCCGCGCTTTTTGATCCCTAAGACCTATGAGGTCACAGCGCAAGGTGATATCACGATCAAAGAGATCGCTAAACTGAAAAAAGGTGTCGTTTTAGATGATGGTCATAAGACCGGCAAAGCCGATATCCAATATATCGACTCCAACCCAAATAAAAATACCCATCGCTATATCGTGACGATATACGAAGGGCATAATCGTGAGATCAGAAAGATGTTTGAGACGATCGGTGCCAAGGTCATAAGGCTCAATCGGATCAAGGAAGCCAATATCGAACTTGGCGATCTAAGACCGGGTGAATACCGTCGCCTTAAGATCCATGAAGTCAAGATGTTAAGGCAATATCTAGATCGCGACGATATCTGATGTCACTCTTTCCGGATCGATAAAGATGGTCTTGAAGTTACGGATCGAAACTTTACCAGCTTTCGATCCTTTTATTTTCTTGATATCCTTATTGAGACAATAGTCGACTGGTACCGATGATGAATAGCGACCTTTAGAATAGTAAGCAGCGACATTAGCGCAGAACCTGATCGTATCTTCATCAGGAGTGCTCGTATCGACGCAGACATGGGCGCCATGATAGCTTTGGGCATGGAACCACATGTAGTCACCATGGGCGTATTTGAAGGTCAAAGTATCGTTTTGGATGTTGTTTTTGCCGAAGGTGATCAAATGGTCTTTGAATTTGATCTGATATAAGTGATACTTGTCCTTCTTCTTTTTCGGCATCTTTTTATTGCCGGCTTTTAGATAACCGTATTTGATCAGCTCTTCTTTGATCATCTGAGCATCTAAGAAGTTGGCGATCTGAAGTTGCTCTAAAAGAGAAGAGAAGTAATCATATTCATTTTGCGCGATGTCGATCTGTTCTAATAGGTATTTAGTACTGCGCTTTTTCTTTTGGTAGTTATTGTAATACTTATTCGCATTCTCTTTGATCGATAGCTTAGGATCAAGCTTGATAGTGATGTCATCATCTTCGTAATCTTTAGTAACTATCTTTTCAAGACCTTTTTTATCAAGATCGCCATACATGTATAAAAGGTCACCCATATCCTTTAACTCTTGGGCGTTTTTAGCGCTCTCTAAGGTCTCGTTTAGTTTATTGATCTTCTCTTGATAGTGCTTGATCTGCCTTTGGGTGAATTTGAATAGGTCACCAGTGATCTCTTTGATCCGGGCTTTCTCTTCAAGGTCATAGTAGATGAGATCAAAGCCATCATCGGGCTCATAGGCGTTAGATGCTTGACCTAAGTGCTTTAAAGGAATGATATGAAACTGCATCGTCTCATCAAGTTCAGTGATATAAAGCTTATCGCTTTTAGCTAGCTCATCGATGATATCTTGATACTTTTCACCGTTTTCCAAGCGATAGAAGACTTCTTTTTGTAAGAGTGGTGAAAAGCCCATGAGTTGTGATACCAAGGACTTATCAAAGTCGACTTCTTGATAAATAAAAGGATCGTGTTTATCCTGCTTTTCCGGCCAGATGAAATCAGCGCCTGGCCAGATCGTGCGCTTGTTGTTTTCAAAGGGTGGGATACGCTTTAAAGCGTCGATGATCTTGTTATTCTCATCGACTAGGATGATATTAGCGTACTTGCCCATCAGTTCGATATGTAATCGATAGTGTTTAGTATCATAGAGGTCATCAAGATTACGGATGTAGAAGACAAGATATCGGTCGTAGTTGATCTGTTTGATCTCTTCGATGATGCCATTATTGATATGTTTCCTAAGACCCATCACAAAGGCGTTTGGTTCACCGCTTGTGTCGTATCTCATCTTGGTGAAGTGGATGCGATTGTATAAGCTATGGGTCGAGATGATGAGATCTTTCCGTATCCTATCAGCGTGGACGTTTAAAACGATATCGTCATTGGATATCTGGGTGATGCGGTTTATCCGCATCGGTAAGGACTTTACAAGTCGTTCTTTTTCTTTATTTAAGATAATACCATCAATTGCCATGAAAAAATTATACCATTTTCAGAAAATATATAGTATTATATTTACATGAAGAAGGGATTATTGATCGTCTTTTCCGGTCCTAGTGGCGTTGGGAAAGGTACAGTACTAAAGAAATTGGTAGCGGATAAGGAATTAAAACTCGCTTATTCGGTATCGATGACGACAAGAGCTCCGCGCAAAGGAGAGGTCGATGGTGTCAACTATTTCTTTGTGAGCGAAGAGCGTTTTAAAGAGGCCATCTACAACGGTGAACTCTTAGAACACGCGTGTTTTGTCGACCATTACTATGGTACACCAAAGGCATATGTCGAAAAGATGCGCGATGAAGGATACAATGTCGTCCTTGAGATCGAGACCGTCGGTGCTAAGCAGATCATGAATGCCTACAAATATGATAAGGGTTGTATCTCGATCTTCCTTACACCACCTGATATGAAGGAACTTGAAGCTAGGATCCGCAAAAGATCAAGCGAAACAGAAGATGTGATCGAAAAGCGTGTCCTAAAAGCGACCCAAGAATTAAGAGAGACTTATCGCTATGATCATGTCATCTGCAATGACAACGTCGATGAAGCTGTCAGCAAGATCAAAAAGATCATCCTCGATAAGATCGTTGAACAATAAAAACCAAAAGACTATGAGATGCCATAGTCTTTTTTGTAACTTAAAAAACTTTGTGCCGATATAATACTGATAATGACTTATAAGATAATTTTAGATAACATCACGTTTCTTGCGTACTAGATATAAGACCAAGAGATTTAAAATGACCATGATGATCACATAGATCAAAAGTGGCGTAAACATATACGGCACGACATCGATGATGGCACTCGCATCACCATTTATGACCCAATCGGCTACAAGCTTATATTCCATCAATAATGTCAAAGAAATAAAGACCAAAGAAGCAAAGCTTAGATGATAGGCTTTGCTATTTCTTTTAGATGCTAGGCTTAATGCGATCACAAGTGAAATAACGCTTAGAGCACCAAACAGGATCCACACGATCATCCCTCTTTCATAAAGCTAGTGTAGCCTTTTTGATAGTCATCGTAGCCAAAAGTACAACCGACTTCAAAATTAGGATATATCTCATCATTTGATACGATAGTAAAGGATAACTTCGCTTCTATTTCATCATCAAAAGAATTTGCTTTTTTTAAAAGGTCATTGAAAAAATAGTCCATATGGCCACCACCTTCTAAGATTATCTTGTCATCAGTGACCTCATAATTTGCAGTAACTACATACATCGCATCACAATTGTTGTAGATGAAAAGGCAAGAACGATCTTCATTCAAGATAAGCCTTGATAAACTGGCTTCATTTTTCCTTTGCATATCTTCTGGCATCGTATCTTTATATGTTTCGATATAAGTACCTATGGTGTTAGAGGTCTTTTCTGTAGCTTCTAGCTTTTCAGTAGTGATCTCAGTATATTTATATTTACAGCCTACAAGCAGTAAGATCATCATTAAAGACAATATTGATTTGCGCATCAGTAGCTCCTTTCACAGATCTTATAGCTCAATGATAACACGTTCTAACATAAAATGATCATTATGTCTTTTTGGTATTAAAAAAAGAGGTGATAGATCATATGATCCATATACCTCTTTTTAAGATCCTTAACGGTTGTAGTATTCGATGACTAGTAGTTCATTTACTTCTGGGTTTAGTTCCTTACGTTCAGGATGACGGACATATGTGCCCTTCTTGTTTTCCTTATCGACAGAAACGAAATCCTTAGTAGCGATCTGTGCATCTAATGCATCGTTGATGACTTGTAGGTTACGTGATCTTTCTCTTACTTCGATCACTTGACCTGGTTTTACTGTGTATGATGGGATGTCGACTTTATGACCATCAACTAAGAAGTGACCGTGGTTGACAAGTTGTCTTGCGGCACGTCTTGTTGGGGCAAAGCCCATACGGAATACTAAGTTGTCTAATCTTGATTCAAGTAAGATAAGTAAGTTAGTACCCTTGACACCACTCATCCTTGATGCACGGTTGAAAGTGTTGAAGAATTGCTTCTCACTTAAGCCGTACATATGACGGATCTTTTGTTTTTCAGCTTTTTGTAAGCCGTAGTTAGAAAGTTTTACTTTCTTGGTCGCTGAACCGTGTTGGCCTGGGATATAGCGACGTTTCGCTAATTCTTCACCAGTCTCTAAGATCGAGAAGTTTAGTCTTCTAGAAATGCGCCATACTGGTCCTGTGTTTCTTGACATAAATGTTCCTCCTTTGTCTTTATCGCTAAAGTAAGGTGTGAATCATATATATTTGTGTCAGTATTGGAATTTCACCATTGCAGCTGGCTACTTATCACCTAAACGGTACTGACGCGCGAACATATACTTCACATGCTGCATTACTAAGCGCCTGTATATATTACCCTATTTTCTGATGTTTGACAATCAAAAAGTGCTCATGTAGAGCTTTTCACATAGTGTTTATAATCATGGTCATTTGTGCTAAAATGATGACATCTTGAGGGAGGTAGGAAAATGCCACTTGAAGCTATTATCGCCATCCTTTTAGGGATCGGCTTGATCATACTATTGATCATCGTCTTTAAGGTCAAAAGGGGAAGTGTCAAAAACAGCGCTAAAGAGCTCGATGTACGCTTTAACCAGATCAAGACGATACCACTTACATTCAAGCTCAATAAGGCCTCATATATCGCTAAGATCAATGATGAATTAGCTAGATCTGTCGAGGAGCAAAGAAGCAAATTAGAGAAGTGCCAAAATGATATCGATGAGATCCAGAAGATGATGATCGAACTCGATGATCTTATCGATGCCAAAAAGTATAAACAAGCTAAAGCCCAAGTTGAAGATATCGAATATAAGATCGGACCATGTGAGAAGGAAGTCAATGAGATGGAAGCCTTCTTAGATTCGATCACCCAGCGCGAACAAGTCCAACGCGAACATGCCAATGAACTCAAGGAACAATACCGTGAGATCAAACAAGCAGTGGCTAATAGCGCTAATGAGATGACGATCGCATATGATGGTGTTGAAAATAAGCTCAGGGAATGTGAAGATCTATTCTCTAATTTTGAAGATCAGATCTACGCTAATGAATTCATCAAAGCCAGTGAAGATCTAGAGAAGATCAACGATAATCTCGATCAGATCAAAAAGGCGATCGGTGATATCCCAGCTTTAGTCCAAATGGCTAAAGGGACGATCCCAACGCTCATGGAACAAGTTGAAAACTACTATCTCAAGACAAAGACCAAAGGTATCTGTACTAACCATATCAGCGTTGAGATCAAACTCAAGGAACTTGCGGAAAATGTCAATAAATGCATCAAGGAGATCACCAGTGCTAATACCGAAGGCATGGAAGAAAAGCTCAATGACTATCGTAGCCAATTAGAGGGTATATTAGATGCTTTAACGAAAGAAAACCTCGCTTTTGATGATCTTAAAAAGGTCTCAGTCAAGATCGACCAAGACCTTCGTGATATCGAAAAGACCTATTATTACATCCAAAAGGTCTTTGATACCGATAAGGAGAAATACGACCTTGATGATCTCGATGGCGTCTTGACGAATACGCCAAAGACATTAGAAAAATACCGTCTTGATTTTAATGATATCGGTCTTGCGCTTAAAAATGGGATCACACCAAGCAGTACGATCTTGGTCAATGCCCAAAAGATCGCTAAGGATGTCGAAGGTACACTAAACGATCTATTAGACCGTAAGCATACGATCGATAAGACCTCAAATGATGAAGCCAGAGCTCATTCACAAGTGATCAAATTACAGATCGTCTTGAATGAAGTTGAAGTCAAGATCTTACAAAATCGCTTATTAGCTCTATCAAATACGCATAAAGCTGATATCAAAAAAGGTCATGACTATATCAAAGAAGTCAAGGGCTTATTGAATGCCATCCCACTTGATATCAAGGCTTTAAATGACAAGCTCAAAGAAGCGATCGACTTCATCTATAAGCTATATAACAACATCAACAATATCATCGGTACTGCCATCTTAGTCGAGCGTGGTATCGTCGTCGGCAATAAGTATCGTTCATCTTACAATGATGTCGATGCGGAATTGTCCAAAGCGGAATTCAGCTATATGAATGGTGAATATACCCAAGCTCTCACTATCGTCATGGCTTGTATCGACCGCCTATTACCATCAGCAAGTGAAGAGAAGATCGTCGATGGCATCTAATATCTACCTTGACAATGTCTCAACGACGAAAGTCGATGATGAAGTTTTAGCGACATATACAAAACTATTGAATGACTACTATAACAGTGACGCTTTATATGATGGGGGCGTTACTGTTTTCCGTCATCAGGAGCATAGTCGTAAACTGATCGCTGATATGCTAGGTGTCAAAAGCAATGAGATCATCTTTACAAGTGGGGCCAGTGAAGCCAATAACTTTGTGATCAAAGGTCTTAGTTTAATGCATCCAAAAGGGCATATCATCACATCTTACTATGAGCACTCTTCAGTGATCGAAGCTTTAAAACAAGTTGAAAGGACTTTAGGGATCGATGTGACCTATATAAAGCCTCAAAGCGATGGGACGATCGATCCTATGGATGTCAAAAGGGCCTTACGTGATGATACTTTCTTAGTGACGATCATGAAGGTCAACAATGAGATCGGCACGATCAATGACCTCAAAGCGATAAGGGATGCATTAGGTGGTCATAAAGCATTATTTCACAGTGACATGACCCAAGCCTTAGGTAAGATCAAGATCGATCTTAGTGACGTCGATATGGCTAGTTTCAGTGCTCATAAGATCCATGGTGTCAAGGGCAGTGGTTTCATGTATAAGAAAGCCCATATCAAGATCGAACCTTTGATCTCAGCTGGTCAACAGGAATTCCATTTACGCGGTGGTACATCGAATAGCCCCGCTAATATCGTCTTAGCTAAGACCTTGCGTCTAGCCTTAGAGAAGGTCGATGATAAAAGGATCGATGAATACCATGACTATCTCATAAATGGCTTAAAAGCCATCAAAGGAGTCGTGATCAATAGTAACGACAAAGGCATCAAGTCGCTTATCAATATCTCGACACCGATCAAGACAGAACCGATGATCAATGCCTTAAATCTAAAGGGCATCATGGTCTCAGGGAAGTCGACCTGTGGTTCAAAAGAAAATGAACCATCACGTACTTTAGAGGCGATGCACATCGATAGTGACCATGCCTTAAGGATCTCTTTTGATCTAAATAACACAAAAGAGGACCTAGCTTATTTCTTAGAATGTTTAAAGGAGATCATCGAAAAATATGAATGATATCAAATACGACTACATCTTATGCCGCTTTGGTGAACTTACAACAAAGGGTAAAAACCGAAAGGATTTCATCGATCGGCTATTTCAAAATATCAAAAAAAGACTAAAGGACTATCCTCTTCTAAGCTATGAAAAACAACACGATGCGATCATCATCCACCTCAATGGCATCGATCATGACACGGTATGTGATAAGCTTAAGACCGTTTATGGTTTAAGTAATTATAGTGGTGCGATCAGATGCGCAAGAGATCTTGATGATGTCAAAGCTAAAGCTTTAGTACTTATTAAAAAGCATCCTTATAAGACCTTTAAAGTCAATGCTAGAAGACAGGATAAGTCATATCCATTAAATAGCGATATGATCAACCGTGAGATCGCTGGTCATATCTTAAGGAATAGCGATGTCAAAGTCGATGTCCATCATCCGGATATCATGCTTTATGTGATCGTTAAAAACGATCGTATCTATCTCATGGATGAAAAGATCCAAGCAGCTGGTGGCTACCCAGTAGGGATCAATGGTAAGACCTTGGTCATGATGTCCGGTGGTATCGATTCACCAGTAGCGGCTAGTATGATGATGAAAAGAGGGATGAAGGTCGAGTGTTTACACTTTGCCTCAATGCCATATACCTCTAAACAAGCCCTTGATAAGGTCTTAGATCTTGTCAAGATATTGACCGATTTTCAAGATGAGATCAAAGTACATATCATCCCGTTTACCGACTTACAGGTCAAGATCTATGAACATACCGATACATCCTATGCGATCACGATCTTAAGGCGGATGATGTATCGGATCGCCGATGAGGTCTGTAGACGTCGTCATATCAAGATGATCGCTAACGGCGAAAGCCTTGGTCAAGTAGCATCACAAACCCCAGAGAGCCTATCGGTCATCGGTGGTGTTAGTGAGAACCTTATCATCAGGCCTTTAGCTTGCCTTGATAAGATCGAGATCATCGACATGGCTAAAAAGATCGGCACCTATGAGACTTCGATCTTGCCATTTGAAGATTGTTGTACGATCTTTGCCCCTAAAGATCCAGTGACCAAGCCTCATGCCGATAAATGCGAGTATTATGAAAGCAAGTTCGATTGGGCTCCATATATAAAAGAATGCGTTGATAAGATGGAGACCATCGTGATCAAAAATGGTGATACTAGATTAGAAGAAGATCTCTTCTAAAGGAGGAATTTATGAGTATCTATCAAAATAGACGCCAGCAATTAGCTAAAGGATTAAAGGAAGGAGAGAATATCTTTATCTTCTCAGGTAAAGCGATCATGTGCTCAGAAGATGAAGCTTATCCTTTCCATATCGACCGCAATTTCTATTATCTGACCGGCTTAGACCGCTCTGATATGGTCTTAAACATCCGTAGGGTCAACGATAAGATCGTCTCAACGATCTTCATCGAACCATATGACGAACTGATGGCTAAATGGGTCGGTCCTAAATTGAAGGCTGATGAAGTAAAAGCGATCAGTGGCATCAATAATGTCCACTATATCGATGAAGTAAAAAGCTTTACCAATAGCCTTGTCACATATGCTAGAAGTATTGGCAATACCACTGTATACCTTGACCTTTGGCGTCATGAACATGACCAAAACAAGTCAGAAGCGGAAAAGTTCGCTGCTTATCTAAAAGAGACTTATCCTGATATCACGATCGAAGATATCCGTCCTAATATCGCTTGTATGCGGATGATCAAAGATGAGGTGGAGATCGAACATATGCGCAAAGCCATCGCCACGACCAAATACGGCATCGAAGTGATGATGCGAGCGATGAGACCTGGTATCAGTGAGATGGTCATCGATAAGGCCTTTGACTTCGCTTTAGCTAGTCGTGATTGCGACCTTGTCGCTTTTAAGACGATCGCTGCTGGTGGTAAAAGAGCGACGACGCTCCACTACAGTGACAACGATCAGATCTTAGAGGATGACACCTTATTCTTATGTGATCTTGGTGCTACCGATGCTTATTATTGTGCTGATATATCACGTACCTTCCCGGTAAATGGTCATTTTACAGAAAGACAAAAAGAGATCTACGATATCGTCTTAAGCGTTCAAAGGCTCGTTGAAGAAAACGCTAGACCAGGTATCACACTAAGAGATCTTCAAAATATGGTCATCGATTATTACAAAGAAGAACTACCAAAACACGGCTTAGATAAAGATGTCAGTGAATACTACTTCCATGGCATCGGTCATCACTTAGGTCTTGATACTCATGATATCAGTGATCCAAGTAAAAAAGTCCTTGAGCCAGGGATGGTCATCACTAATGAGCCAGGACTTTATATCGCTGATGAAGGTATCGGTATCAGGATCGAAGATGATCTTTTGATCACCGAGGAAGGTTGTGAGAACCTCGCCAAGGATATCTTACATACGACCGATGAGATCGAAGCTTTTATGAAGCGTTAGCCAAACGATAGACGACGATCTCACTGTCGGCTAAAAAGCGAGCATCATATAGGGTCGTACCGACACCATTGGATACATCTAATAACATGTCATCCTTATGGTATTCACCCTTAAAGTACCTCTTAGCGCCATTTGGTCGATAGAGATTTTCAAGTAGGGGCAAATATACTTGTCCACCATGGGAGTGTCCTGCAAACATGATATCGGTATCACTGATATCATCAAAGACATCCGGTGTATGACATAAGCTTATAGTGAAGTTACTATCACTAGTACCGCTATAAGCTTTTTCTATATCTGGATCCCCTAAGATCAAAGACTCGATACCGACGATATCGATATAGCTACTGCCGATACGGATCTTGGTACTTCTATTATCTAAGATCTCAAAATCACTGGCATTTAAGATCGAAGTAGCTGTTTCTTTTATCGCACTAGATCCTAGATCGTGATTACCTAAGACAGCGTATTTACCGAAACGCGCTTTGATGTCTGTAAGTGACTGTGTAAAGGCTTCTTTTTCATTTTGGGCAAATGTATAGCTATCACTATCATCGATGAGATCACCACCGAATAAGACGATATCGGGATCAAAGCTGTTGATGAGGTCGGTCAATTTGGTGACCTCATTCTCCTTTATCGCTGTCCCGTAATGCAGATCGCTGAAAAAGACGACGGTCAGGCCATCAAGGTCATCATTTACCTTGTCACTTGTATAGGTCTTAGTAGTAACGGTTATCGTTTTGATGTTGATGTAGAAGACGTTGTATATAAGCAGGGCTAATGTCACGATAGTGATACTAGCGATAATAAACCATTTCTTGAATTTCATAGGTCAATTCTAACATAGATAAAGGATGTAAAAATCACATTATTTTACATAATTGAACGAAACTTCAAAGATACATCTTGATTATCATATAAGCGTAAGGTTGATATAGCCTTACTAGTACAAACCCCCTTAGTACGAATATTCTATCCCCCAAATTATATCAACGAAAATAGAGAGCTCCTTAAGTGGGGCTTTTCTTATGGGCTTTGTATAAAAGCGTGGTGATCTCTTTAGCTTTCTTTGTATCACCAAGCGTAGAATAAGCTTCATAAGCTATCTCTAGTAAGTTCACATATTCATCATAGTTTTCATCTTTATCGATATTTAAGATCAGATCTTCGATCATCATGATGGCCATATCATCATAGCCATCCGTGATGATCCTTTTTAATAGAGCGATCATCTTTTTATCTATCAAACTGATATCAGAGCGTGTCTGTACGCGATCATACCATATACTAAAAGCTTCTTTATCTTGACGTTTAAAAAGGACGGTCAAGATCATCACGATAGTACTAGGATATAAAGAAGCGATATCTTCATCTTTGAGATCATCGATCATATTTGATATCGCCTCTTCATCATCCATCCTCAGATGGCATAAGAAGATATTGTTTAAGGCACCATAATGCCGTTTTTCATCATCTAAAAAGTCATTAAAGATCGATATGGCTAGATCATATTGACGGATATGCATAAAGACATTGCCTCGATTGAAGGTATTATCCTTTATCAGTTCTTCAAGGTGATATTTTTCAAAAATGCCGCTAGATAGATTGATGCATTTCATTGCGAGATCATATTGTCTTTTCTTTGTGAGAGGTAAAACGATACTCTTAAGGGCGATACCGTAAGCGATGGTCTTGTTTAAGCGTGGATAGAGATTGATCGCATTGGCGTAGTGATAAAAACTCATATCGGCTTCTTTTTGGTCGTGATAATATAGACCTAAGTAATCATCTAAGATCTGACGATCCTTCTCACTTAAAAATATGGCATCTTCTTTTTTTTTATCTCTTCGATATCACTATATGCATTAGATCTCTTATGGGTGACATCATCGATAAAGCTATATAGGCTTAAACGATAGTGACACAAGGATGCCTTGATCTTATCTTTGATATCGAGTATCCTTTGCCATAATTTCATGTATTCAGGGTCTTCTTTGACCATCTTGATAAAATACGTATCAAACATGGCATCGGTCTTTTTGATGAAAGAGTCATCGTAATTATATTCAGGATATAGCTGATCTAAGATATCGGTAAGGGTCTTGATAGCTACCTTGCTGGAGGCATTTTCGATAAGCGATACATAGGCATGCGATATATAAAGCAATTCTTCGACATCTCTTTGTGATAGGTCGTTTCTTTTGCGATATTTAGCTAATACATCTGCGACATCATGTCTTAAGACATGTTCATAACACTTATCCATGCCTATATTTTAGCATATCCACCACTACTAAAATGGTTAATAAAGAAGGCTGAGATAAATGCGTTGATCAACTAAATGATTTACCACTTTATGATAAATGATGATGTATATTATAGATGTAAATAAAGCGAGCCGTTCGTTATATTATAACGAGATATATTCAAAAGATCCTTAGATAGAATGGAGGTTATATGTTGGGTAACTTACAACAAAGATATAAAAACGGTGACTTTGCGGTCATACCAATGAGTAAAGGCGACCTATTGGTTAATGAGATCTAAGCTTTAAAAGGGAGATTATCGATGAAAAGAGCATTTACCATACTCTGTATCTTAGCGATGACTATAGGTTGTATAGATATCAGAGCTGAAGAACATTGTGATCATAGTCATCATGTGGATGAGAACGCTCTCTTTGAAGACGAAATTGTCCTAAGAAGAGGACCGGCATGTATGTGTGGTGGTTTTATGGATTATCATAGTACTGTTACCGGTGTTGAATATTATGACGGTACACAAGACTGCATCCATATGCCAGTAGGTTTAGATGAGATCTATAAAACAAAGATTACTAAGATCTATAAATGTTCCACTTGTCAAAGGACAAAAGAGTATGTAAGCTACAAAATAAGGACTGTTTGTAAGGGATCGTACTTATAAAGGTAAATAGTCTTGCCAGACCGATCATATCGATCTGGCAAGACTATTGAAATAATAAGGGGTAACGTAATATGTTAAAGATCAAGCACTTATGTAAGACCTATCATAATAAAAGCGGTGATGTCACCGCGCTTTTGGATATTGACCTAACGATCGATAATACCGGTCTATATGTGATCCTTGGTCCAAGTGGCAGTGGTAAGAGCACCTTGATGCAGATCATCGCTGGTGTTGATAAAGACTATAGTGGTGATATCGATTGCAAAGATAAGGTCATATATATGAAACAGGACATCCATCTTTTTGATGATATGCCTCTTATTGATAATATAAAACTTATCACCGATGATAAAAAGATCATCGACCCTTTATTAAAACACTTTGACTTAGATAAGCACATTAAGAAGAAAGTAAAGAAGTTATCTAACGGGCAAAAGAAAAGACTAGAACTCCTTATTTGTGTCTTATTGAAGCCAGATATCTTACTTTTAGATGAGCCTACTAGTGCTTTAGACCGTGATAATGCCAATAAGATCATGAGATTATTAGATGGCTTATCCAATGTCATGACGATCATCATGGTCACTCATGATATCGCCTTAGCTTATGACCATGCTTATAAGGTCATTGAGATCGAAGATGGCAAGATCGAAAAGATCATCGCTATGAATGATAGTGATAATAAACGTATCACCCATCAGAGAAAAGGAAAACGAAAACTAAAAGATCACTTTGGTTTAGCCTTAAAAGAGCTCTATTCACGTCTACCATATCAGCTAGGGTATATGGTCCTTTTGATGGTAGTTTCTTTCTTTTTGATCATACTTATCAATATCTTTTTATCGATAAATAGTGAACGTGATTATACAGAAGTGTTTAAAAATGGTGAGAATATCATCGAGTCATTGCCTGATAATAAGGTCATGAATGATCGAGATTCCGAGCTTGGCTTTGATGATATTTACGGTTCTTATGCAGAAAGAGTAGCTAGTGGGATATCTTATCATTTTAAAGATTACGATAAGATCAAAGCCACTGACATCAAAAGAAGTATCCAAGATGATCCTAATATCCTAGCGGTCAACGCTTTCTATGATCCACTATATCGTGATGATGATCAGATCATCGATGAGATCACGACTTATTATGAATCTAGTGAAGATAAAGCTTTTTATCCTTTGACACATTACGACAACGATATCGTCAAGATACCAGAATATAAAAGCACGGAATACAATAAGATCTATCATGAATTATTCATAACCGATATCGATAAATATATCGAAGTGATCAAAAGTGGTGTATTAAAGGCAGATAGTGGTATCGACCTTGAAAGGGATGCTCGACAAAATGAAGTGCATATCTTTACTTTAGTCAATACTGATGAAGATCTACCGATCATAATGGGGACATTACCACAAACTAGTGATGAACTATTGATCGATGATAATTTTGCCCAGATACTCATGAAGGTTTATGGTATCGATAATAGGAAAGAACTAGTTGGCAAAGAGATCGATGTTTCATCCTTTAGTGGTTTTTCTAAAGTGAAGGAATTGAGCTTTGTCTTCTCGATGCCAAATGATACTGATATCGATATCATGACCTATATCGAAGAAAACGAAGCAGAAGGTCGTGATATGAGTGCCATGCGCAATTATCTTACAAATGCCCAAGCATCGCTTGATAGTGGTAACTATGACTACAATGACTTTTTGCCTTTTGAGTCTTTCCAATACAAGATCGTCGGTATATCATCCATAGAAAATGACGATATGGCGATGGGTTTTTGCGGTGGTGAGTTATTTGAAGGAGAACTGTGGGACTACTATATCATGGATAAAGAAGATCTTGAATTTGAATATGCCGAATATATCCTTAAGCCAAATACAGACTACGATGCAAGTTTGACCAAGCTCAAAAATGATCTGACCTTAACAGGAAACGATCTGTATTTTCAAAATGAGATCATCGATGACATCGTATATGCTTATGAAGATATAACTTCACTCATCCCTTATCTTTTGGCGATATTGGTCATCTCTTTATTTGTGCTTATCATCTATCGGATATCCGATATCAAAAGGATCAAAAAAGAAAATTTCATCTTTAAGCGTGCTGATTATTGCCGCTATAAAGAAGTGATCATCAGGATCTCTATTATCGGCATCATCGTCATCGCTTTGATCTTAGTGATAAGCTATCCACTATTTGATCTGATCAATGAAGTTGCAAGTGGATATAACTATATGGACTTAATAGTATATTCACCATCCTTGATCGTTATAATGACCTTATCAGTCATCGTCTTTGCGATGGTCTTAGAATTAGTGCTCACAAAGGTAAAGGCATCATGATCGAAGTTAGAGGTTTGAAAAAGGCTTTTGGTGATCTAGTGGTCTTTGATGATCTAGAGCTAAAGATCGATCATCCTGGCATTTATGTGATAAGTGGACCTTCAGGTTGTGGTAAGAGCACACTACTACAGGTCTTGGCAGGCAGAGAAGCTTGTAATGCTGAATCGATCGATATAAAAGGTAAGATCGGCCTTATCTTGCAGAACTACGATATGATCGATGAAATAAAGGTCATAGATAATATCTATCTAAAAAGATCTAAAGATCCTTATACAGAGATGCTTATCGATAAACTCGGTATCAGGTCACTATGTGATCGTTATCCTAAGGAATTATCTGGTGGTCAAAGACAAAGGGTCGGCATCATCAGGACCCTCAGCTTTGGTCCCGATATCATCATGTGTGATGAACCGACCGAATCACTTGACATCCATAATAAAGAGATCGTCATGGACTTGTTTAAAAAGCTGTCACGATCAAAGATCATCATCTTAGTATCACACGATCAAGATCTATATGAGCGCTATGCCGATACGATATATCTTTTTGAAGATAATAAATTAGTCATGATCAAAGATGAAAAAGGTGATCTTGACATCAAATATGAAAGACCACGCTCACTTAAAGGCAAAGAGATCAAGGCTTTGATAAAGGAAGTCTTCTTTAAGCGCAAGTTGCTCTTTTTGACATCGATCGCCATCTTGATCATCCTTATCATCGGTGCTTTTTATATCGACCAGCACTTATTTACGATGGGTGATAGTGACCTCAGGAATAAAGATATGTACTATATCGTAACTACCAACACGGATATCATCGAAGACAATAACCTTAAACTTGTGATACCATTTGAAGCTCTTAAATATCAAGGACAAGACTATGCCGCTAATATCTATCCAAGCCTTGAAGCGCTCCCTGAGCTAAGTGTCATCATCAATAAAAACCTAGCTGATAGTTTGAATATCCATATCGATGATGAGATCGAATTGGTCTATGATGTCTTTGGTAATGAAAGATCTGTAAAGGTCAAGGTATCAGATATCATCGAAGAAAAAGGGACTAATATCCGATCGGTATATTATGACCTCGATAAGATGATGACCTATTTCAGTAAAGAAAAGGTATCAGATACGCTATCGATGAGTGACTATTTTGATATGTTTTCTAATACCTATCAATATCATTATGACTATGAAGGTTATGATGATCTATATTATCGTTTAAGTGATATCGATGAAGATATCAAGATCTTAAATCCTCTACATGATGAAAGGGTGAAGATAGCGGAAGATAGTCAGGTATATAGGATGGTCTTTATCTTAGCCATCGGCTTTTTGATCATCTTGGCTACGATCTTTATCATCGTCTTTATAAGATCAAATGATCGTCGCTTCAAATATGTCTTAGCGGTCATATCTACATTTGGTGCTGACTTTGATAAGGCTAAGTCAGGATATCGAAATTATATCTTAGCACAAGCATTATGGCTCATCTTGATCATGGCATCTATCACGGTGATGAGTTATATCGTCATGCATTATGATCTTATATATGTACTAATAATGGTCATCATCATGATCGTATGGTTGATCATATATTTGATCATAGTCATCTATTTAGATAAAGACCTTAAGATAAGCGATCTCAATACGATCTTAAAAGATAGTTAAAATCACATCACTTCACATAATTCCATCATCACTATCACAAACATCCTTTGTATCATATAAGCGTAAGGTAAATACCTTACATAGACAACGTCACATATTCTATCCCCTTAAAACTATATTACTTAAAACTCTCGGCTCCTAAGATAATGGGAGCCATTTTTTATTTGGTCAGGATATAGACGACCGGTTCAAAGGGGTCTTTGTATTCTTGGTAGTGCTCTAAGATCTTATATGGTGAATCCTTGATATATCTTAAAACCTTATAGTATTCGTCATAACCACCATCATGACCACGATAAAAGATGAGCGATACTAAAGCCTTATCGTTTAAATGCTTATATAGTGCATCTAATGCTTTGATCGTCGTATCGGCTTTGGTGATGATACTACTTGTACTATTAGGTAGATAGCCAAGATTGAACATCACCACATCGATCTTATCGGTGATATAGTGATCAAGCTCAGAATGGGAATCATTTATAAAGGTGATATTGTGATAGTCATGTAGTTTGCTTTGAGCTTTTAAGATCGCTTCTTTTTGGATATCAAAGCTATAGACCTTCATGATATGGTCAGCTAAAAAGCGGGTATCATTACCACCACCACAGGTCATATCGATACCGATCATCTTTGCATTTAAGATCGGTCTTATGTATTTTTGGCTAAAGGTCACTGGCTTCATAGTACTTGCCCTGGTAGGTGTCTAATGTCTTCATCCGCTTGTCGATGTCATTTAATAGTGTGCGCTTATTTAAAAGCCACATCGGCGCGATGAGGTCTTCTTTGATGGGGTCAGCGGTCAGTCTTTCGATGATCACATCAGGTCTTATATGCTCTAATTGTCTGATGACGATATCGATATACTCATCTCTAGTGATGACTTTAAAGGGCCTTTCATTATAGATGTTAGCTAATTTAGTGCCTTTTAATATCTCAAGGCAATGGATCTTTAAGGCATCGTATTTGATATCCTTTATATCATCGATCGTCTTTAACATATCTCCCTCATCTTCATAAGGCAGACCATCGATGATGTGGATACAGGTCTTGATCTTGGTCTTTTCTGAGCGTTTGAAGGTCTCTTTAAAGGTATCAAAGTCATGGCCACGATTGATAAAAGCAGCAGTCTTATCATTTGATGTCTGAAGGCCGATCTCAAGCCAGATCGGCTTATATGAAGCCATATCATCAAGGTAGGCCAATGTATCATCACTTATACAATCAGCCCTGGTGGCAATGGCCATCTCTACTACTTCATCACGATGGATCAAACTTTCAACATAGCCCCTTAATTTTTCTAATGGTCCATAGGTATTAGAAAAGGATTGAAAGTAAGGGATGGTATAAGAGTCAGGCCATTTATTATCGATGACCTTCTTATTAGCTAAGTATTGAGCTACGATGTCATTTTTAAAGTGGACACTGGTATCGCCACTGCCTCTAGCTGAACAAAAGATACAACCACCAACGCCTTTGGTCCCATCGCGATTTGGACAGGTGTAGTCAAGATCTAAGATGACCTTGGCTACTTTGTGGTCATAGGTCTTTTTGAGATGGTAATTAAAGGTCTGATAACGCTTGTTGTCTAATGTATATGGATATGGATTCATCTATTCTTGACCCTATTATAGATCGTCTGCATCTTGATATCTAAGTCATTAGCGATCTTAGCGCATTCAGCTAATTCATTATCACAATAGGTGGATAATTCGACATCTTTCTTGTAGCGGATCTTGTGCTCTAAACTAGCCCAGAAGTCCATCGAGATGGTCCGTAGCTGTACTTCGACCTTCATCGCTTTTTTCTTGTCGTGTAAAAAGATAGGGATCTCAACGATCAGATGCAAGCTACGATAGCCATTATCTTTGGGATTATTGATATAGTCCTTATATTCGACTAGGGTCACATCATCTTGACCTAAAAAGGCATCGGCGATCGTATAGATATCCTCGATAAATGAACATATCACTCTGACCCCAGCCATATCATGCATATTGTCTTCAATGCTTTCAACGGTCATCGGTAGTCCTAAGCGTTCTAATTTATCGATCGTACTTTCAAAGGATTTGATCCGCGTCTTGATCGTTTCGATCGGATCACGGTCATAGCGAAGGGATAGCTCTTCATCTAAGACCATGAATTTGGTCTCAACTTCCATCATGGCACAACGGTAATAAGCGACAAGCTCACGATAGCGGTCCGTCATATCGTGTAGTCTTTCACGGATCAGTTTTCGATTTTTTATTTCATCTTCCACTTATAAAACTCCTCTTTTTTATTTTCTATCATTCAAAGCCAATTAGCAAGCGCAACTGACCTTGATTTTAAGACCTAAAATAGTTATCATAAACGGGTAATCGTCAAAAGTAGTAGTGGAAGTGAGAGCGTAGCGAATCTTTGGGTGGTGAAAAAAGATCTCTCAGCAAATGAACTCGTTTGACATGGTGATTAAACGTATATCGGCGATAACGATAAGAGGTGCATGTCTAAAGACATGAATTAAGGTGGTACCGCGTTATTGACGTCCTTAAGTTGGGCGTTTTTTTATTAGGAGGTTTTAAATGGCTTATACACATACGACTACCGAAGCCAAGTGGCGCAAGATCTGGGATGAGACTGATCCCTACTATACCGATACGCATGACTTTTCTAAGCCGAAGTATTACATCTTGGATATGTTCCCATATCCATCAGGGGTCGGCTTACATGCTGGGCATCCTGAAGGCTATACCGCTACCGATGTCGTAGCCCGGATGAAAAGGATGCAAGGATATAATGTCTTACATCCGATGGGCTTTGATTCATTTGGCTTACCAGCGGAACAATATGCGATCCAAACAGGTAATCACCCCGATGGTTTTACCAAGAAGAATATCGAGACCTTTAAAGATCAGTTAAAGATGTTAGGATTCTCATATGACTGGTCTAAGGAGATCGCGACATCAGATCCAGAATACTACAAGTGGACCCAATGGATCTTTGAAAGGCTATATGAAGATGGCTATGCCAAGTACGTTGAGATGCCAGTCAACTGGTGTGAAGAATTAGGTACGGTCTTAGCTAATGATGAGGTCATCGATGGGAAATCGGAAAGAGGTGGCTATCCAGTCATCAGGAAGATGATGCGTCAGTGGATCATGGATATCCCAGCATTTGCCGAAAAATTATTAGCTAACCTCGATGAGCTTGATTGGCCAGAGTCGACCAAGGAGATGCAACGTAACTGGATCGGTAAGAGTATCGGTGCGGAAGTGACCTTTAAAGTCAAAGACCACGATGAGAGCTTTGTCGTCTTTACCACAAGACCTGATACTTTATTCGGCGCCACTTATTGTGTCTTATCCCCGGAGCATCCACTAGTCGATAAGATCGCAAGTGAAGATAAAAAAGAAGAGATCGAAGCTTATCGCAAGGTCTGTGCATCAAAATCCGAACTTGAAAGGACCCAACTGAATAAAGAAAAGACCGGTGTCTTTATCGGCGCTTATGCGATCGATCCGGTCAATGATAAGGCGATCCCGATCTATATCAGTGACTATGTCTTAATGACCTATGGAACAGGGGCGATCATGGCCGTCCCAGCTCATGATGAAAGAGACTATGCCTTTGCCAAGAAATTCGGCATCGATATCATCCAGGTCTTAGAAGGTGGCGATATCGAAAAAGAGGCTTATACTGAAGATGGTACCCACATCAACTCTGGTTTCTTAGATGGCTTAAATAAACAAGATGCGACCGATACGATCATCAATTGGCTTGAAGAAAGAGGTCTAGGTCATAAAAAGGTCAATTATCGCATCAGAGAATGGATCTTTTCAAGGCAGAGGTATTGGGGTGAACCGATCCCGGTCATCCACTATGAAGACGGGACGACTGGTATCATCGATACCGAGGACTTACCACTTGTCTTACCAGAGCTTGATGACTATAGTCCATCAAAGACTGGTGCTTCACCTTTAGCTAAAGCCACTGATTGGGTAAATGTCACCTATAAAGGCAAAAAGGGTCAAAGAGAGACCAATACGATGCCAGGCTCAGCTGGCTCATCTTGGTATTTCTTAAGATATGTCGACCCACATAACGATAAGACCTTCGCTGACTATGAGCTTTTAAAACACTGGTTACCAGTCGATCTATATATCGGTGGTCCAGAGCACGCTGTTGGTCATCTATTATATTCAAGGATGTGGAATAACTACCTCTATGATAAAGGTCTCGTTCCACATAAAGAGCCATTTAAAAAGCTCGTCCATCAAGGCATGATCTTAGGGGAGAATGGCATCAAGATGGGTAAGCGATATCCAGAATATGCCGTCAATCCTAATGACATCGTCAGAGACTATGGTGCTGATACCTTGAGGCTTTATGAGATGTTTATGGGGCCACTTGGCGCTGATAAGCCATGGAGCACGCAAGGTGTCATCGGAGCGAGGAAATGGCTTGACCGTGTATGGCGGATCATGTGTGAGATGCCAGAGAAATTAAGCGAAGAGAATGACCATAAACTCGATTATTCCTATAACTTCTTAGTCAAAAAGGTCACTGAAGACTTTGCGTCACTCGATATCAATACCGCGATATCACAGATGATGATCTTCATCAATGACGCTTATAAAGAAGAAAAACTATACAAGGAATATGCGATCGATTTCGTACAGATGCTTTCATGTATCGCCCCGTTCATCGGCTATGAGATGTATGAAAGACTGACCGGTAGACAAGATCTTACCTATCGTCCGTGGCCGACATATGATGAATCAAAACTCGTCAAAGATGAGATCGAATATGTCGTCCAAGTAAACGGCAAGGTCAGAGCTAAGTTCACTGATCGGGCTGGTATGAGCGAAGAAGAGATCTTAGATGCTTCCTTAGCACAAGAAAACATCCAGAAGTTCGTTACAAGTAAAGATATGATCAAGAAGTACTTTGTGATCAAAGGCAAGATGATCAATATCGTCATCTAATAAAAAGGAGGATAGTTTATACTATCCTCGTTTTTCGATATCAGTGATCATTTCAACACGCCTTAGATGTCTATCACCTAAAAACGATGCGTTGATGAATTCATCGACGATCATCTTGGCTAATTCTTCGCCAACGACCCTAGCACCAAAGCACAAGATATTGGCATCATTGTGCTCCCTTGATAGCTTGGCACTATAAGGTTCAGATACACAGGCCGCTCTGATGCCTTTGACCTTATTAGCGCTGATCGAGACACCGATACCAGTGCCACAGATCAAGATACCGAGATCTGCTTCTTTATCTTTTACTTTTAAAGCCACGGCTTCAGCGATCTTCGGATAGTCGATCTTTTCTCCTTCCTTGACACCAAGGTCTAAGATCTCGATCCCCTTATTTTCTAAATGTTTTTTGATCACTTCTTTTAAGCTTGGCCCTGCATGGTCATTTCCGATCACGATCTTCATTTTAAATACCTCTCTTGGCTCCCATTTTATATAAATCACCTTTTTGGTTCAAGGGAATGTTTGTTATAATACGAAGGGAGAAAATATGCCTTTTTTAGCGAGTACAGAACAGTTCGAAGGACCATTAGATCTAATGCTCCATCTCATAAGAGAGAATAAGCTCGATATCTTCGATCTTGATATGAGCATTTTATGCGATGAATATCTAGCTTATCTAAAGCATATGGAAGATCTAAGATTAGAAGTAGAAAGTGAGTATCTAGTGGAACTAGCTACTTTGATCGAATATAAATCAAAACGCCTTTTACCTAAAAAAGACGATGGACTAGAGGGCAAATACGAAGAAGATCCAAGGGATGCTTTGGTAAGAAGATTACTTGAATATCAAAAGTATAAAGAGGTCAGTGATATCTTATATGAGGCTTATGAAGATCGTTCTTTGCAGATGGCTAAACCGATGAGCGAAGAAAAGGAATTAGCTAGTGATCAAGATGATGAGTATTATGATGGTAATATCCAAGATCTCTATAAAGCCATGAACAGGGTCTTAAGACGCCTTCAACTACAAAAACCGATCGCAACGCGTTATACGCAAAAAGAGATCTCGATCGATGATCGGTTACTAGTGATCAGGGCCAAGTTAAAGGATCTTCCTGATATCTTTACCTTTGAAGATCTCGTTGATGATTGTAAGGTGAAAGAAGAAGTTATCGTGACCTTTTTAGCGGTCTTAGATCTGATCAAAGAAAATGTCTTGGACTTTAAAGTCGATGATAGTGATGAGATATATCTCAAAAGGAGTATAGGATGATCATAGAAGAAGTGATGAATCGTGAGATGGATGAAAAAGAGAAGTGGCTCTTTGATCATACACCAAGTCAAGTGACCAAAGTCAAAAAGATCAGTGACTTAAAAGGTCCTAAAGATGAGATGGCGATCACTGAAGGGCTTTTATATATCGTTGGTGAAGATGGCATCAAAGTTGAACAGATCGCCATGGCTTTAGACATCGACTATGACAAAGCTTCAAGTATCTTAAAGGATATCCAAAAGAAATATGCCAAGGAAGAATACGGGATCGAACTTGTCGATTATGGTGGATATTATAAGTTTTTGACCAAAAAGGAGATCCATCCTTATGCGCAAAGACTACTAGATCTCACTAAGACTAATTCATTGTCACAGAGCGCTTTAGAGACCTTGGCTATCATCGCCTATAAACAACCAGTCACCAGGATCGAGATCGAAGATCTCAGAGGTGTTGGTTCCGATATGATGTTGAGAAAGTTATTAGCGAGAGACCTCATAAGAGAAGCCGGACGCTCGGAAGCACCAGGAAGACCGATCTTATATGAGGTCACCGAGACCTTCATGGACAGTTTTAAATTAGAGAGCTTAAGTGACTTGCCAGAGTTACCAGAACATACAAGCGATGAAGAAAGTGAGAGTTTATTTAGCGAATGATCGAACGTTATACCACGGAAAGATTTGACCGATTGTGGTCTCTAGAAAACCGCTATCGTAAATACTTAGAAGTTGAATTAGCTAGTTTAAAGGCCCTTAATAAATATGGCACTGTACCTGACGATGATTTAAAAGCCATCTTAGAAAAAGCTGACTTTAAACTAGAGCGGATCAATGAGATCGAAAAGGTGACCAAACACGATGTCATCGCTTTTACAAGGGCTGTCGATGAAAACTTAGGTCCAGAAAAGAAGTGGCTACACTATGGTTTAACGAGCACTGATGTCGTTGATACGGCATATGCGCTTTTGTATAAGGAAGCCGATATCTATATCAAAGAAGACTTAGAGAAACTAAAGGAGACTTTAAAAAGACAGGCTTTAAGGTATAAGGATACACCATGTATCGGTAGGACCCATGGCATCCATGCCGAGATCACATCCTTCGGTCTTAAGTTTGCCCTTTGGTATGATGAATTAGATCGTGACATCGAGCGTTTTGCGCATGCGTCAAAGAATATCGAAGTTGGTAAGATATCAGGAGCTGTTGGCACATTTGCCAATGTCGGTCCTGAGATCCAAGATGAGGTATGTCATACATTAGGTATCGGTAGTGCTAAGATATCGACCCAGGTCTTACAAAGAGATCGTCATATCGAATACTTCAATACTTTAGCCACTATAGCCAGTACCTTAGAAAAGATCGCTTTTGAGATCAGGAGCTTACAAAGGACAGAAGTCGGTGAAGTCAATGAATACTTCAGTGCTGGTCAAAAGGGCTCTAGTGCGATGCCTCATAAGAAAAACCCGATCGGTTCAGAGAATATCTGTGGTCTAGCTAGAGTGATCAAAGGCTATGCCACCAGTGCCTTAGATGATAATGCCTTATGGCATGAGCGTGATATATCGCATTCCAGCGTTGAAAGGATCATCGCTCCTGATGCGACGACCTTGATCGAGTATATGTTAAAGCGGATGGATGGCATCTTAGATAAACTGATGGTCCATGAAAAGCGGATGATCAAAAATATCTATCTGACCCATGGCGTCATCTTCTCAGGTCGTTTTGTGAATCGTTTAGTGGAAAAAGGGCTAAGTCGCGAAGAAGCATATGATCTTATCCAACCACTGGCTTTAAAAGCTTACAATGAAGAGATACCATTTAAAGATCTGATCTTAAAGTCAAAAGTCATGGATCATTTAAACGCCGATGAAGTCGAAGATTGTTTTGATCTGATGTATCATCTACGCAACGTCGATATCATCTATAGAAGAGTCGGTATCTTAGAATAAAGGGACATTTCCAAGTGTCCTTTTTGTATATCCTGCAATACGGTCTTTTATATATCAGGGAGTATAGTATAATTAGTTTAAGTTAGCATGAGATGTTTAAATAAGCCACTTACAAACATAAATGAGTTTGATCATGGCGACAGAAACACTAAGTGATATCGATATGTTTTTAGATCCATTCTTGATCTTCTATAAGGTATTGAAAGAGAAACTATTTTATATCTTAAACAAACGATATTTAGTTCCAAAAGATGATAAGGTAAAGGTCTTTATCTTTTTGATCATCGCCTTGATCATAGCGATCGGGATCGAATTTATGATCGATGAGATCTTCGGTTGGAATAATATGCTTGAAGATATTGTAGTTATCTTTAGTGGTGCTCCTTTTAAAACCACTTTAGATGCTGTCATTGATCTGATCTTCTTTGATATTGATTTTACCATTGCCTACTTTTTATTGATAGCAGGAAAACTAGTAAAAAATATAAGTTTGAAGATCTAAATGAAAAGATCCGTTTAACGGATCTAAGCGACGATATCATGTAAGTAGATATTGTGTTCACGGTCTGGACCGACGGATACCATCGATATTTGGACACCGGTATATTTTTCGATATAACGGATGTACTCTTGGCATTCGATCGGCAGATCATCGAAGTTTCGGATATCAGAGATATCTTTTTGCCAACCTTTAAAGTATTTGTAGACAGGTGTTAGGCCACTGTATTCAGCGATCGTACTTGGGACCGTCTTGATGATCTCACCATCGTCTTTTTGATAGCCGATACAGACCGGTATCTCACTAAAGGCACTCAAGATATCGATCTTGGTCAGGGCGATATCGGTAAGACCATTTATCTGGCATGCTTGTTTGACGACCACAAGATCTAACCAACCACAACGCCTTTTCCTACCGGTCGTGGCACCATATTCAGCGCCTAGTTCGGTGATGATATCACCGTTTTCATCATTTAGCTCAGTGATGAATGGTCCTTCACCTACTCTTGTCGAATAGGCCTTGCAGACACCGATGACATATTTGATATGCTTAGGTGATACAGCAGCACCGGATATGACACCACCGATCGTCGGATTAGAGCTTGTGACATATGGATAGCTACCATAATCGATATCGAGCATATTAGCTTGGGCACCTTCAAAGAGGACATTGGCCTTGGTATTGAGGGCCATATTGATCTCTTCACTAGAGTTGATGATCAGTGGTAATAATACTTCACGGACCTTTTTGAATTGCTCTAATAGTTCATTGATATCAAAAGGCTTTTCATCATATAGCTTTACTAACATCTCGTTTTTGATCTTAAGGGCATTCTCTAGCCTTTCCTTGAAATAGCTGAAATCGACAAGATCGCCGACCCTTAGACCGATCCTTGTATACTTATCGGCATAACATGGGCCGATACCGCGTTTGGTCGTCCCGATCTTAGCGCCACCAAGCTTTGCTTCTTGGAGCTCATCGAGCTTGATATGATAAGGCATGATGAGATGAGCACGATCAGATATCCTTAAATGATCGACATTGACGTCATTCTCCTTTAATACTTCCATCTCCTTGATCAAGACAAAGGGATCGATGACGACACCACTAGCGATGATACAAAGAGCTTTATCGGATAAGATGCCTGAAGGTAAAAGGTGTAAGACGATCTTCTTACCATCGACGACGATCGTATGACCAGCATTATTACCACCTTGGAATCTGACCACCTGATCCATCTTCTTAGCTAGGTAATCGACGATCTTGCCTTTACCTTCATCTCCCCATTGACATCCTACTACTACATAACCTGCCATATAAATTTCCTCCAAGGGTTATTATATAATAAGTGTTATCTTAATTAAAATCATTAAGTTGTGTTATCATATTAAAGTTGATAAAGAGAGGTAATATATATGGCTGAATGTAATCACGATTGCAGTTCTTGTAATAAAGAATGTGGGGAAAGGGTCGAAAAAGGACCACTACCTTCAACGAATATCAAAAAGATCATCGGGGTCTTAAGTGGCAAAGGTGGCGTTGGTAAGTCGATGGTCACTTCGCTATTAGCGGTCTCTTTAGCTAAAAGTGGCTTAAAGGTCGGTATCATGGACGCTGATGTGACCGGTCCTAGTATCCCGAAGATGTTTGGTATCACCGGTGATACCATAGGTGATGGCGTTGGTATCTATCCAAGTTTAACGGAAAAATATCAGATCAAAGTCGCTAGTATCAATACGATGCTAGAAAGCGAAGAGACACCAGTCATCTGGAAAGGTCCGCTTTTAAGCAGTATGGTCAAACAGTTCTATACCGATGTTTATTGGGAAGAATTAGATGTCTTACTCATCGATATGCCTCCTGGCACATCGGATATCGCCCTAACGGTCTTGCAAGACCTTCCGATCGATGGTCTTGTCATGGTCACTGGGGCAGGTAAGCTCATCTCGATGGTCGTCGCTAAGGCGATCAATATGGCTAATATGACCCATACTAAGGTACTAGGTCTTGTCGAGAATATGGCTTATGTCAAATGCCCAGATTGTGGTAAGAAGATCATGATCTATAAGGATGATGTCGCTGATGATGTCGCTAAGCGTCATGACTTAGGATTATTAGGACGTCTACCATTAGATCCAGAGCTTGCTGATCTTGCCGATAACGGGAAGATCGAAGAGTATGATGGTGATGACCTAGAAAAGGTCAAGGAAGTGATCTTATAATGGCACTAAAGATATTAGTCGCTGATGATGAAGAGAAGATCCGTAAGCTCGTCAGAAAATATGCCGAGCGTGAAGGATATGAGGTCATCGAAGCGGAAAATGGTAAAGAAGCATATGAACTAGCCATCAAAGAAGATGTCGATCTATGCATCTTAGATGTCATGATGCCGATCATGGATGGTTTTGAAGCCTATCAGAAGATCAGAACTGAAAAGGACATCCCTTGTATCTTCTTAACGGCTTTGAATGAAGAATACAACCGCATCTATGGCTTTGATGTCGGCGCTGATGACTATGTCGCTAAGCCTTTTTCGACCAATGAACTGATGAAACGGGTCGGGGTCATCTTCAAGCGGATGAATAAAGAGACCATCACAAATAACAGTATCACCAAGATCGAAGGCCTTGTGATCGATGAAGATGCAAGGACCGTCACGATCGATGGTACACAAGAGACCCTTTCATTAAAGGAGTATGAGTTATTGTTGTATCTTGTTAAAAACAGAGGCACCGCTGTTACAAGAGAAACACTATTAGAAAAGATCTGGGGTTATGGTTATTTCAAAGATGACCGGACCTTAGATACGCATATCAAACTATTACGTAAGACCTTAGGGCCTTATGCCAAATATATCACCACGATCAGAGGAGTAGGTTATCGCTTTGAAAAAAACGCGTAGAAGACATCGACTTACGATGACTGTCATCTTGACGACGGTACTATTAGTCTTTGTCGTATCATTACTAGGGATCATGTATTTCTTCCAGGTCAATATGATGGAAGATTTTTACGTGTCTAGTGTCTATTCTAATCTAGAGAATATCGTCACGACCACCCAAAGGCGACTACCTGATGTCACCTTAGAGAATGTCGACTACTATGATTATCAATATATCGTCGATGAAGTCGGCAATTCGACGACTTTAGAGAATGCCTGTATCATGATCGAGCCTGATAGTCAGATCATCGATGAATATGGCGTTGATGATCACTATGTCACCCAACAAGCCGATGATGAAGGTAATCTGACCGGCTGTTCTTTGACTTTCTTATCGAGTGAACAAAAAGACATCATCCGCGAAGAGACTAAGGCTAGTGGTGGCAGTGCATCATTTGAGATCAATCGTCTAGCAGGCATCGGTACCGTCGGTTATGGTACTGATACGCTCAACCTTAAAGCGGTAGCCCATACCGTCGATATGCCAGAAGGTGAATATCTAGTCGTTGCCTCTTATACCGTCGATAATCTAGCGACGGTCACCGATACGATCCAAAGCCAATTTGCCTTTATCTTTGCGATCGTCATCGTCTTTGTCATCATCTTGGCTTTGATCTTCTCTTTGATCTTCGTTAAACCTTTAAAGAAGATCAATGAAGAAGCTAAGACCTTGCCAGATGGCATCTATGAAGGTGATGAGATCAAGACTAGAGTCTCAGAGATGGTGGATATCAACAGCACCTTGATCGACTCATGTGAAGCCATCAAACAGGCTGATGTCGCAAGGAAGGAATTACTATCGAATATCTCCCATGACTTAAGGACACCGCTGACGATGATCGTCGGCTATGGGGAGATGATGATCGACTTCGATGATGAAAAGACCAACGACAATATCAAGCTCGTCGTCGATGAGGCAAAGCGATTATCATATCTTGTAAATGACTTATTAGATCTATCAAAGGCTGAGCTAGGAAAACTTGACATGCACAAAGAAAAGGTCGATCTCAATAGTTTCTTGACCTCTGTATATGATCACTATCATATCTATCTTGAAAATCAACATATCGAATTCATTTTAGATCTTGATGATTCGATCGAATGTGAGCTCGATGATGCCAGGATGCGTCAAGTCCTATATAACTTCATCAATAACGCTATGAACTATAATGACAAAGATGAGCCAAAGATCACCTTGATGTCAAAAAAAGAAGGCGATGAAGTCACAGTCAGCGTCTTAGATAATGGCCAAGGTATCGCCAAAGAAGATATCGAAAAGATCTGGGATCGCTACTACAAGGTCGATAAAGAACACAAGCGGCAACTTGTCGGAAGTGGCATTGGCTTATCACTTGCCAAGATGATCTTAGAAGCTCATGAGCTTGAATATGGCGTTGAATCAGAAGTAGGTGAATACAGTCGTTTCTACTTCAAGATAAAAGCGCATGCAGAAATAGACCAAGTATGATAAAAGGACCAAAAGGAATAAAGGTCCTTTTTGTATATAGCTCATAGATCAAAGCACATAGTGATGCGCTATAGATGATAAATAATAGGGCATAGAAGCTAGTAAAAAAGCTGATCACTAAAAGTAGATAGACATCACCTTCACCAAATAGTCCTAAAAAGCTAGCCTTAAAAAGGAAGATGATGATAAGTAGTGACCAACTATCGATAGTGATATCTTTAAAGACTAAATGGCATATCAAAATATAGATGATATCCCTGATATAGATGTCATTATCTTGAAGGTCGCTTTTTAAGATCATCAAAAAAGGGTAGATGATAGAAGCGCAAAAGGGCGAAAACAAAGCTATGATCAAGATGATCAAAGCCACCTGTTTATGGTCATAAGCACGGGTATATGCTAGAATAAAACTTGCAAGGATCATCACTATCTGCATATATCTATATAAGGATGAAAATGGTGATGTTCCTAAGGAAAGTAGGAAAATATGAAGTATTTTTTCAAAGGTATCTTATGTGGGATCGGTGGTGTCATACCAGGGCTTTCCGGTAGTGTACTACTTGTCATCTTCGGTCTTTATGAAAAGACGATCAAAGCGATCGGGACCATCTTTAAAGACTTCAAAAACAACATCTTATTCTTGATCCCCTTGTTCTGTGGTTTTGGGCTTGGTATCATCGGTTTTTCCAAGGTCATCGATGCCGCTTTAGAAAGCTATGAAGTGATCACGAGGTTCATTTTCTTTGGCCTTATATTAGGGACTTTACCGGCCTTCTATAAAGAGGTCAGAAAGTATGGTTATCAGAATAAGTATTATCTATTCACCATCTTAGCGATCATCGTCGGTATCCTTGTGTTTTACTTAAATGGTGGTATCTTCCACTTTGAAGGAACAGGTATCATCACGTCATTTGTCATCGGGTGTGTCGTCGCTTTAGCCAGCATCGTACCAGGACTTGATAGTGCTTCAACTCTATCAGCACTTGGCTTATATGAGGTCTATGTCAAAGCCCTAGCGGACTTTGATATCGCCGCTTTGATCCCGATGGCTTTAGGGCTTGCTTCTTTTGCCCTCATCTTGTCTTATTTTATGCATAAGCTATTAGATAAGCACTATACCGCGACTTTTAGCTTTATCTTTGGTCTATTCTTATGCATGGCACCAAAGGTCATAAGTCCCGCATTAAGCGCTATAAGCCTAGATATCAGCCTACTTGGCTATATATTATGCATCGTCATCGGCTTTATCATCTCTTATCTATTCAGTCATATCGAAGACTTTATCGATAAAGGCAAAAAAGTACATAATAGTTAACAAATTTGATATAATCGAGTTACAGATAAAGGAGTTAAATTATGGAATTAAAAGGATCAAAAACAGAAAAGAACCTACAAGAAGCCTTTGCAGGTGAATCACAAGCAAGAAACAAGTACACTTTCTACGCTTCTAAGGCTAAAAAAGAAGGCTACGAACAGATCGCTCAGTTCTTCTTAGACACAGCCGCTAATGAAAAAGAGCACGCTGAACTATGGTTCAAAGCTCTACATGGTGGTGCTGTTCCAACGACGACAGAAAACCTAAAGGATGCGGCAGCTGGTGAAAACTATGAGTGGACCGATATGTATGACCGCATGGCTAAAGAAGCTAGAGAAGAAGGCTTTAATGAGATCGCAGCACAAATGGAAGGCGTTGGTAAGATCGAAAAGACTCATGAAGAGCGCTATCTTGCCCTACTAAACAATATCGAGACTGGTAAGGTCTTTGACCGTGACGAAGAGGTCGTTTGGGTCTGCCGTAACTGTGGTCATGTGCATGTCGGTAAATCAGCACCGGCTGAATGCCCAGTATGCCATCACGCAAGAGCTTACTTTGAATTAGAAAAGAAAAACTATTAATGTCTTTACATATCCGTAATCTATCTGACGAAAAAGCGTATAAGGCTTATTATCCAGCTTTAAGGTCCTATTTTAAAAAGACCTTTAAAGTACTAGGGATAAGTGCTGAATATGATGTCAGTATGATCTTGGTCAATGAAGACAAGATCCATGAGCTGAACCGTGATTATCGTCATATCGATCGACCGACTGATGTGATCACCTTCGCTGAGATCGACTCTTATAGTGAACTAGAAGAAGACGAACTATATCTTGGCGATATCTTCATAAGTGTCAAAGCAGTCAAAGATCAAGCCTTAGAGTATGGCCACAGTGAAAAAAGGGAGTTATGTTTCCTATTTGTCCATGGCTTATTACATACTCTAGGATATGATCATATGACCAAGGATGATGAAGAAGTCATGTTTGCACATCAGAAAGCGATCTTAGAAGATCTAAAATGAATAAGTTTAAGACCGCCTTTATCGGTTTAGCTAAAGCTTTAAAAGACAAGTCGGTCATGATCCAAGTCATCTTAATGGTGATCGCGATCATCGCCTTTAGTATCTTGAAGATCAGTTATTTAGAGTGGTTAGTGGTGATCATCTGTTTTGGGGTGGTCATCAGCGCTGAGATCTTTAATACCTGTATCGAAAGACTATGCGATAAGATCACCAAAGAGAAAGACGAAGGGATCGCTTATATCAAGGATATTGCCGCAGGAGCAGTCTTGGTGACTGCTCTTGTGTCACTTTGTATTGCCTTATTTATCATAGCGAGGAGGTTATCATGAAATATCAAGGATTATTAGATGAAGCATTTGCAGCGATGAAAAATGCCTATACACCATATAGCCACTATAATGTCGGGGCTTGTGTCTTGTGTAAGGATGGCAAGACCTTCAAGGGCTGTAATATCGAAAATGCCTCTTATGGTGCGACCAACTGTGGGGAAAGGACCGCGATCTTTGCGACCTACGCTAATGGTTATCGCAAGGATGATATCGAAGCGATCGCGATCGTATCTGATGGCTACAGGATCGCAGCGCCATGTGGCATCTGCCGTCAGGTCTTAAATGAGCTCTTGAATAAGGATACGCCGATCATCTTGTCAAATGGGAAGGAGACCGTTGAGACTAATATCGCTGAACTATTGCCGATGAGCTTTGACTATAGCGATGTCGAGGATAGGATAAAGTGAGAAGTGGCTTTGTCGCACTGATGGGCTTACCGAATGTCGGTAAGTCATCTTTAATAAATCTTCTCATCAAAGAGGATATCGCCATCACATCTGATAAAGCGCAAACGACGCGCAATGCGATCTTAGGCATATATCATGACGCAGAAGATGAGATCATCTTCATCGATACACCAGGCATCCATAAGGCTAAGACCGAACTTGGCCAAAATATGAATAAGGAAGCCTATGGTCAAGCGGAAGGGGCTGATGTCATCTACTATATGATCGATGCGAAAAAGGGTTTGACCACAAAAGATGAGCCGATCTTAAAGCGCTTAGGGCAATTAGATATCCCGATGTTTTTGGTAGTCAATAAGATCGACCTTTTAAACAAGGATATGATCGCTAAGATCTTGATGGATGCATCTAAGTATGACTTTAAGGAATACATCCCGATCAGTGTCTATGATAATGACAATATCGAAGAGCTCATCAAGACGACCTTGACCTATTTCAAGGATGATATCAAATACTATCCTGATGAGATGGTCACCAATGTCTCATTGTCTTTCAGGACTAAAGAGATCATCAGACAAAAGGTCTTAGAGAATACCGATCAAGAGATCCCACATCTTGTGGCCACCTATATCGATGTCTTGGACGAGCAAGATAATAAGGTCATCATCGAAGCTTCGATCATCTGTAATAAAGACTCCCATAAAGCCATCATCATCGGCAAAAAGGGTGAACGACTAAGGAAGATCAACATGAGTGCTTCAAAAGAGTTAAAGAAGCTCTTTCATAAGAAGGTATACTTAAGCCTATTTGTCAAAGTCAAAGAGGATTGGATGAATAAGCCAGGCGCATTAAAAGACCTTGGCTATGGACGTTATGAGTGATACGATAAGGGCCATCATCTTAGATGTCCGTGATCATAAGGAAAATGATGCCATGATCAAGGCTTTGACCTATGACCATGGCCTTTTGACTTTTATCGCTAAGGGTACTAAAAAGATGACCAGTAAAAATGCCATCGCTTTAATGCCTTATTCAATAAGTGACATTACCTATGATCATAAAGAGACCAAGGATATATTCACCCTTTATAAGGCGGAATTATATAAGAGCTATTATCAAGAGGATATCAGTATCTTAGCGGGGATGTCACTTATTGCCAAACTGACTTTAAGCACCATCGATAAAGAGAATAAGGAGCTACTGTATAAGGAAGTAGTAAAGGCTTTAGATAATACCAAAGATCACGATATCAAGCTCATCGTCACGATCTTCATCGCCTTTATCAGTCGCCTTTTGGGTTTTGAGGCATATGTTGAAGGATGTGTTGTGTGCGACGTCAAAAAAGTCGTGAGCTTCTCTAGCTTAAAAGGTGGTTTTTTATGTTTAGAGCACTTAGGCGATGAAAAGGTAATGACACCTGATATCTTAAGACAGCTTCGCTATATCTTTAAGGCAACACAAGGCGATATCGACATCTTAGAGAGATATGACATCGATGAAAAGGTCTATCATCTAGTAGCTGAACATCTATATACTCATACCGACCTTGATAAAAGGGCTTATGACTTCTTTAAGATGACGTTTTGAGATCTTCAAAGACCTTTAGAGCGGTCTTATAGTAAAGCTCTTGGGCATGGATCTTGATATAGTCATAGTCTAGACCATCACTTGTGGTATATATCTTGACATTTAAGGGCAATTTGAGGTCCTTTTCTTTTTTGCCACAGATGATGATCACTGGTACTTCATATTTAGCAGCTCTTTTGATGATACCGCTGATCGCTTTGCCGTTTAGTGATTGATGATCCAGCGATCCTTCACCAGTGATCACGATATCGGCATCTTTTAGATAGTGATCAAAGTCGATGATATCTAAGATCGTCTCGATCCCTGATACAAAGCTCGCCTTTAAAAAGCTCACAAGGCCAAAGCCAAGGCCACCAGCAGCGCCAGTACCTTTTTCCTTACTGTTATCGGCATCAAAGGTCTGATATATAAGATCACGATAGTGGACCATGCCTTTTTCTAAGCTTTCTAACTCTTTTAAGCTTGCGCCTTTTTGTCTACCAAAGATATAGGTAGCACCATTTTCACCACATAAGACATTATCGACATCGGATAGTAGCTTGATCTTTATATCGGCAAGATCCTTTAAAGCTTTATCATCGATCCTTTTTATAGCGATCAGATCTTCGCCTTTACCTATAAGCTCATGATCATCTTGATCATAGAATTTAGCGCCTAAGGCCCTTAGTGCGCCGATACCACCATCATTAGTCGCAGAACCACCGAGACATAGATAGATCTTCTTATATCCTTTATCGATGGCATCTTTGATCAGGATACCAGTACCATAAGTTGAGGTCTTTGACGGTGATAATTCCTTTTGGTCTAAAAGGGTGATACCACTAGCTTTAGCCATCTCGATGATGGCGATATCACCATAGCCAAGATAGTAAGTATCGATCACTCTAAAGAGGGGATCATAGGTCTTTAGATCAATGATCTCAGCTTTTAATACCTCATTTATGGCATCGATCGTCCCCTCACCTCCATCGCCCAAAGGGATACCGATACAGTCGATATCAAGGAAGATCTCTTGAGCCGCTTTCTTTAAGAGCCTTATCGTATCAAAGCTTGAAAGGGTACCTTTAAAGCTATCGCTAGCAAATATACATCGCATACTCCTATTCTAGCATCAAAAGCCATTTAACTGCTTGCCTAAATGGTTTATAATATTAGGGCTTAAGGAGAATGTATGAGTAAATATAGTTTTGAAGAGATCGTAAATCATTTAAAGAGTACAGGTTATGTCTATCAAGGTTCAGAGATCTACGGTGGTCTAAGCAACAGCTGGGATTTCGGTATCTTAGGTAGTGAACTAAAAAAGAATATCAAGGATCTATGGTGGAAGGAATTCATCCAAAAGGATCCCAATAACGTCGGTATCGATGCTGGGATCATCATGAACCCAAGGACTTGGGAAGCATCAGGTCACTTAAAGGGCTTCAGTGATCTCATGATCGACTGCAAGGAATGTAAGTCACGCTTTAGAGCGGACCAGATGATCGAAAACGCGACTGGCATCAGCGTTGAAGGCAAGTCACCAGAAGAGATGATGCAGGTGATCGAAGATAACCATGTCGTCTGTCCAAAGTGTGGTAAACACAACTTCACTGAGCCAAGGCCTTTCAACTTGATGTTTAAGACATTTATCGGCACTGTCGAAGATAGTAAGTCAGTGGTCTATCTAAGACCAGAGACATGCCAAGGCATCTTTGTGAACTTTGAAAATGTCTTAAGGACATCAAGGCGTAAGTTACCATTTGGTATCGGTCAGATCGGTAAGTCCTTTAGAAATGAGATCACCCCAGGTAACTTTATCTTTAGGACCAGGGAATTTGAACAGATGGAACTTGAGTTCTTCTATGATCCAAAAGATACTAAAGATTGGTATGTCTATTGGAAGGAAGTCTGTTTTGAATTTGTCAAAAGGTTAGGTATCAAAGAAGAGAACCTCCGCTTTAGAGAACATGCCAAAGAGGAATTGGCTTTCTACTCCGTCGGTACCAGCGATATCGAATATGCCTTCCCATTCACTGATTGGGGTGAGGTCTGGGGTATCGCTGCTAGAACTGACTATGACTTGACCCAGCATCAGACCTTCTCAGGTAAGGACATGTCATATCTTGATCCTAATACCAATGAGCGCTTTATCCCATATGTCATTGAGCCATCAGTCGGTGTAGAAAGACTATTCTTGATGTGTGTATGTGACGCTTATGATATCGAAAAATTAGAGAATGACGAAAGGATCGTCATGCATCTTCATCCAGCGATCGCACCGATCAAGGCCAGTGTCCTCCCTTTAAGCAAGAAGCTCAAGGACGGTGCGATGAAGATCTACCAAGACCTAGCGGAAGATTTCCGTGTTGAATATGATGAAGCAGGCTCGATCGGTAAACGTTACCGTCGTGCCGATATGATCGGAACACCTCTATGTATCACCTATGACTTTGATAGTGAGACCGATGGTTGTGTCACCGTCAGAGACCGCGATACGATGGAACAGGTCAGATTACCGATCGGTGAATTAAAAGGATATATCCACGATAAGATCAAATTTTAATGCGATTAGACGATAAACTCATCGAAGAGATCCGCCAAAGTGCGAGTATCAGTCAGGTGATCAGTCAATTCATCCCGATCACCAAAAAAGGGCGTAGCTATGTAGCAGTATGTCCTTTTCATGATGACCATGATCCATCACTTTCGATCAGTGAAGATAAACAGATCTACAAGTGCTTTGTCTGCGGTAAGGGTGGTAATGTCTTCAATTTCGTCAAAGACTACACCAAGTGTAGTTTCCCTGAGGCAGTGGCCAAGGTCGCTGAGATCATCGGACGACCGATCGACCTTGGTAATTACCAACGACCAAAGCCCGTATCCAAGTATCAAAAGCACTATGACCTCATGCAGGATGCGATCGACTTTACAAGCTACGCTCTAAATACCTATGCGGGTGAAGAAGCGAAGGATTATCTATTAAAAAGAGGGCTTGATAAAGAGGTCATCGACTATTTTGAAGTCGGTTATGATCCTAAAGGGGATACGTTATATCGCTACTTAAAGAATAAAGGCTATAGTGATGACATGATCGAAGGCTTGGGTATCGCTAGGGCTGGTGATTATGGTTATCACGATATCTTCCAAAATCGTGTCACTTTCCCGATCCACAATATAAATGGCGATCCGATCGCCTTTAGTGCTAGGGCTTTAGATGCATCACAAGTCGCTAAGTATATCAATACATCTGAGACCATCATCTACCATAAGGGTGATGTGGTATATAACTATCATCGGGCCAAAGATGAGGCTAAAAGGGCAGATCGTGTCATCATCTCAGAAGGGGTCATGGACGTGATCGCTTTAAAAAGGGCAGGCATCAATAATGTCGTAGCCACTTTAGGGACATCATGTACTAATACGCAACTCTTGCATATCGCTAAACTAAGCAAGCACATGGTCTTCTTCTACGATGGGGATGAAGCAGGCCGAAAAGCGACGATGCGGGCTTGTGAGATGGCGATGACGATGGGTTATGAACCCTATGTGATCGTCAATGATACCGATAAGGATCCTGATGAGATCATCAATGAGGGCAAGGCTAAAGACCTAAGGGATATGGTCTCTAAAGAGATCATGGGCATCGAATATGCCTTTGATTACTACATGGACCTCTATCCTTTCCATAGCTATCAAAATAAAAAGAGCTATATCAATCGCTTATCCAAGCTCATAAGCTATATCAAGGATAGCTATGACCGCGATAATTTCTATCATGAATTAGCGACTAGGACGGGTCTACCAGTAGAGCGTGAAAAGATCACTAAAAAAGAGTATAATACACAGGTACATGTAGATCCTATAGAAGTGCTTGATGGGCTTACTAAGGCTGAATATACGATCTTAAAGGGCATGATGGATTCTGGTGTAGCTGTTGACATGTACCGCAAGGAATTGGGTTTCTTGTACAGTGATACAGCGACCAAGATCGCTGATCTTATCATCGATGCCTATCGCAAAGATGGCGACTTTGATGTATCAAGGGCCCTTGATATGATCGATGATAAAGAGATATCTGATACTTTAGTCAAGATCAGCATGGATAAAGAGATCGCTGATGAGTTTGATGAAGAGATCTTTATGGGCTCGATCAAAAAGATCAAACTGGAGATCAAAAAAAGCAAGCTCCAGGATCTTAAACAAAAGATAGCGAAAAAGAAGTACACAAGTGAAGAAGAACTTGAGAAATACCTAAAAGAGTACAATGACTTACTCAAAGAGATAGGAGGTAGGAAAAATGGCTGAGATCAACTTAAAGAAATTGAAGACGATCGATGATCTTAAAGAGGAGATCAAACGGGTCTATGATGAAGATGGAACTATCAAACAGAAGGATGTCCTTGAAGCATTAGACCGTTTTGATACGGAAGATAGTGATGTCGACGATCTTTATGAATGGCTCCAAGATGAAGGCATCAGTTTTGATTCAGAGGTAAATGAAGAAGTAGCTGACTTTGAAGAGATGGAAGACAGTGACCCAGATTTTGACGATGAAGCCTTAGAAGAAGATATCGAAAATGATACCGAAGGGGATACGGAAGCCGTCTATTCGACGATGACCAGCGATGAGATGAACCATTCCAAGGTCACTGACCCTGTCAAGATGTATCTAAAGGAGATCGGTAGGGTCAAGCTATTATCCGCCGATGAAGAGATCGAGATCGCTAAGCGTATCGAAAACGGTGATGAAGAAGCTAAGAAAGCTTTGATCAGTGCTAACTTGCGTCTTGTCGTATCGATCGCTAAGAAATATACATCGAAGGGCATGTTATTTTTGGATCTGATCCAAGAAGGGAATATGGGGCTTATCAAAGCGGTCGAGAAATTCGATTACCGCAAAGGCTTTAAATTCTCGACTTATGCGACATGGTGGATCAGACAAGCGATCACCAGGGCGATCGCTGACCAAGCTCGGACCATCAGGATCCCTGTCCACATGGTCGAGACCATCAATAAGATGACCCGTATCCAAAGACAACTAGTCCAAGAGTTAGGTCGTGATCCAACAGCGGAAGAGATCGCTGAACATATGGAAGGTGTCGACGCCGATAAGGTCAGACAGATCCAAAAGATCGCCTTAGATCCAGTATCTTTAGAGACCCCGATCGGTGAAGAAGATGATTCTCACTTAGGTGACTTCGTCGAAGACAAAGATGCGATGTCACCAGACCAATATGCCAATAACCAACTCTTGCGCGATGAGATCGATGCCGTCTTAAAGACACTGACTGATCGTGAAGAGAAGGTCTTGCGCTTGCGCTTTGGTCTTGAAGATGGCAGGACCAGGACTTTAGAAGAAGTCGGTAAGGAATTTGATGTCACAAGAGAAAGGATCCGTCAGATCGAAGCGAAAGCTTTGCGTAAGCTGAAGAATCCGACTAAATCAAAACGCCTAAAAGAGTTTATCGGTGAAAGGGACTGATGCGTCTATCCAAACGTTTAAAAAAGATAGCTAGTTATGTCGAGCATGATGCGATCGTCTACGATGTCGGTTGCGATCATGCCCTTTTATCATGTTTTTTGATCAAGGAAGGCATCGCAAAAAAGGTCTACGCCGGCGACAATAAAGAAGGACCACTTAAAGCCGCCAAGGCCAATATCAAAGCCCAAGGACTAGAAGACAAGGTCATCCCGATCTTAGCTGATGGCCTAAAAAAAGCCCCTTACGATGTCGATACTGTCATCATCGCTGGGATGGGCTTTAATACTTTGAAGATGGTCCTAGAAGATACTGATATCAAAAGGTTCAAACGCTTCATCGTCCAGATCAATCACCAAGTAAGCGACTTAAGGGCTTATATAAGTGATCATAATTATAAGATCCTTGAAGAAGGGGTCATATACGATGGTTTTTATTATGAGATCATCGTCTTTGATACGACTGAAGGAAGAAGATTAAGTGACCTAGAGATAAGTTATGGTCCGATATTATTAAAGAGAAAAGATGAAGTCTTTATCGATCATTTAAATGACCGCAAAGGAAAGCTTTTAAAGATCTTAGAAAATCATGACGACCCTAAGATCAAAGAAGAGATAAGTACGATCGATAGTATCATCAAATAAGATCGTGATCACACCACCTAAATACATAACACATATTATTGTATGTGTTACAATAATCACGGAATATGATGATCGATAAGAAGTTGATCATACTACTGATCACAGTTCGATCATCTTTTAAATCGTCCATGAAATAAAAGGAGGCAAGAATGAATAAGTGTGATAGGTATTATTATCCTGCTATCTTAGGCATAGAAGATGATGGTATCGAGCTTCCTAAACCAACTTCCCTTAAAGATGTTGACTTAAAAGAAGATGAAAGAGTTATCTTAGTTGATGTATATATGCCATCACTACGACTAGCATATAAAAATAAAGCGGTCAGTAGGACGGTGACTCTTCCATCTTGGTTAAATGCCCTCGCCCAAGAAAAAGGCTTTAATTTTTCGCAAGTCTTACAAGAAGCTCTAAAGAAAGAGCTTGGAATATAGATCGGTTTTAAAGTATCAGGCAAAATAAAAAAGAGGTGGTAAAACCTGAAATCAGACATTCAAGGTTTTTACACACCTCTTTTAGTTCATTGCGTTGATCGCTTTTTGTAGTCGTGATTTTTCACGAGCTACATAGTTTTTGTGTTTTAGATTATGGCTGCTAGCTCTATCGAGTAGGGCATTGCATTCATTATATGCCTTGACAGCCTCTTCCTTATTACCTGCTTCAACTAAAGTCATTACTTTCTTGATCGAAGTCTTTAAACGGCTTCTATCTGAAGTATTTTGTAGGTTCTTCTTTGCATTAGTCAAAGCTCTTTTTTTCTGTGACTTAATATTTGCCATAGCTCCTCCTTTTCTTTGTGCCTATAGATTATAGCATAATTACCACGATTGTTGACAATAGTTTTTATCGCATGTGCTATAATACGATAGTTATGAAGAATTGTCGTATCGTATTTATGGGCACACCGGCATTTGCCGCTAATATCTTAGAAGGCTTACTACAAGATGGCTATGATATCGTCGGTGTCGTCACGCAACCCGACAAAGAAGTCGGAAGAAAGAAGATATTAACACCAAGTCCTGTCAAAGAGGTCGCTTTAAGTCATGGCTTAAAAGTATATCAGCCTCTAAAGATCCGCAAGGAATACGATGAGATCTTAGCTTTAGATCCTGAGCTCATCTTAGTCTGTGCCTATGGTCAGATCATCCCCAAAGCGATCTTAGACTATCCAAAGTGGGGTTGTGTCAATACCCATGGCTCTTTATTGCCTAAATACAGAGGTGGTGCACCGATCCAATGGTCGATCATAAATGGTGATGATAAGACCGGTATCACTTTGATGTATATGTCAGAGAAGATGGATGAAGGTGATATCTTATTCCAAAAGGAGATCGCTATCGATATCGATGATACTAATACGACCTTATTCAAAAAGATGAGTGACTTAGCACTTGAGATGTTAAGAGAGCACTTAGATGATATCATCACTGGTGATATAAAACCGATACCGCAAGATCACGATAAGGCTACCTATGCTTGGAACCTTAAAAAGGAAGATGAATATATCGATTTTGATGAAGACGTCAAAAAGGTCTACGACCATATCCGTGGCCTATTAGATGATCCAGGTGCTTACTCAATGATCGATGATAAGAAGTATAAATTCCATAAGGTCCGCTATACAGATGAAGTATCAGGCGAGCCAGGTGAGGTCATCGGTTTAAAAGATGATGCCTTAGCGATCGCTTGTAAAAACGGGACGATCTTAGTCGATGTCATCCAAAGCGAAGGCAAAAAAGCGATGAAGGCTAAGGATTTCTATAATGGTTCAGGCAAGAACTTAGTAGGGAAGCGATTTAGATGTCGACAAGAAGGATAGTCATCGACGCTTTGTTTATTGCGATCATCGCGATAGTTACCGCGCTTATCGCGATCCCGATCGGTGTCTATGGCTATATCAATCTGAGCGATGCCCTGATCATGTGTCTAAGTGTCTATCTTGGTCCTTTTGACCTTTTTATCGTCGGGGCATTAGGTGCTAGTATCGCTGACCTTGCCTTAGGTTATAGTCAATATGCGATCTTTACTTTTTTGATCAAAGGTATTGAAGCTTTGATCATAAGTCATATATGTAAGAAATATAGGCCTATAGCCTTTATATTAGGAGCAGGATGGATGCTAGTGGGATATGGACTTACGGATGCGCTATTAGGTAGTGATATAACGCTTTTATTCGCTTCGATATTAGCTAATCTTCCCCAAGCCATTATCTCTTTAATCATCGCTTTTATCTTTTATATCCCTTTAAAGAGGGTCTTAGAAAGGAGTCAACGTGGATCAGAAACACATTAGGAATTTTTCGATCATCGCCCATATCGACCATGGTAAGTCGACTTTAGCTGACCGGATCTTAGAGATGACCGACACCGTATCAAAACGCGAGATGCAAGATCAGATCTTAGACTCTTTGGACCTGGAAAGGGAAAGAGGGATCACGATCAAATTAAATGCGGTCGAATTAAAATATCACGCCGATGATGGTGATGATTATATCTTCCACCTTATCGACACGCCAGGACATGTCGACTTTTCCTATGAAGTGTCAAGGTCTTTAGCGGCATGTGATGGAGCGATCCTTGTCGTCGATGCCACACAGGGCATCGAAGCACAAACTCTAGCTAATGTCTATCTAGCTTTAGATAATGACCTTGAGATATTACCAGTTATCAATAAGATCGATCTCCCTAATGCCGATATCGATAGGGTCAAAAAGGAGATCGAGGATGTCATCGGTCTTGATTGTAGTGATATACCTTTGATCAGTGCCAAAACTGGTGAAGGGGTCAAGGATGTCTTAGAGGGTATCGTGAGTAAATTACCAGCCCCAAAAGGCGATAAAGATACCCCACTTAAAGCCTTGATCTTTGATAGCTATTATGATGCCTATCGTGGGGTCGTAGCTTCTGTTTGTATCAAAGAAGGCTCTTTACGTGTTGGTGATAAGATCTTATTCATGCAAAGTGGCAAGAGCTATGAAGTCGTTGAGCTTGGTATCAAAAACCCGAAAGAGGTCAAAAGGGATGTCTTAGAGCTTGGTGAAGTCGGTTATGTCGCTTGTAGTATCAAAAGTATCAAAGATGTCGCTGTCGGTGATACGATCACTAATGCAAATAGTCCAGCAGATGAGCCACTAAGCGGTTATCGTAAGATGAACCCGATGGTCTATTGTGGTATGTATCCAACGGATAATGCTAGGTACAATGACCTAAGAGATGCCTTAGAGAAGTTACAACTAAACGATTCATCCCTGACTTATGAGCCAGAGACCTCAAAAGCCTTAGGTTTTGGTTTCCGTTTAGGCTTTTTAGGGTTACTGCATATGGAAGTCATCGAAGAGCGCTTAGAGCGTGAGTATAACCTAGAGCTGATCGCTACAGCACCATCGGTCGTATACCATGTCCATAAGACTGATGGCACGATCTTAGCGATCGATAACCCAGCTTTGATGCCGGATAGTACGATGATCGACTATATCGAAGAGCCTTATGTCAAGGCCCTCATCATGGTCCCCAATGAGTATATCGGGGCGATCATGGAGCTGTCACAGAATAAGCGTGGTATCTATAAGGACATGCAATATATCGATGATAACCGTAATCAACTCGAATATGAGATGCCACTAAGTGAAGTCATCTTTGAATACTTTGATAAACTAAAGAGCGTATCTAAGGGTTATGCATCTTTAGATTATGAACTGATCGGCTATCGTAAGAGTGACTTAGTTAAGATGGATATCCTCATCAACTCTGAAGTCATCGACGCTTTAAGCGTTATCGTGCATAGAGATTTTGCCTATAAAAGAGGGCAAGCTATCACGGTCAAACTCAAAGAGCTTCTCCCTAAACAGCAATTTGAGATCCCGATCCAAGCTGCGATCAATAAGAAGATCATCGCTCGTACCAATATCAAGTCACTACGCAAAAACGTCTTGGCTAAGTGCTATGGTGGTGATATCACGAGAAAAAAGAAACTTTTAGAGAAACAAAAAGAGGGTAAAAAGCGGATGAAGGCTGTCGGTAGTGTCACGATCCCGCAAGAAGCCTTTATGGCTGTCTTAAGCATGGACGATGATGATTGATATCCCTTTATATGTCCATGTGCCTTTTTGTCGGCATATCTGCTTCTATTGTGACTTTTGTCATAGCTTCTATAAAAGGGAGAATGCTTTAAGATGGCTAGAAGCATTTAAAAGGGAATTTAAAGAAAAAGCGATCAAAAGCGCTAAGACGATCTATATCGGTGGTGGTACACCTACCGCTTTAGATGATGATATCTTAGAAGAGCTTTTGATCATTTTAAGTAGTGTCTATACCAAAGGCAATGAATATACGATCGAGATAAATCCAGAGACATTTAGTGAAAATAAAGCCAAGCTATTAAAGAAGTACCACATCAATAGAGCTAGTATCGGTCTTATATCATCAAATGATGAAGAGTTGAAGTCACTAGGAAGAGGTCATACATTTTCTGATGTCATAAAGACAGTTGAGCTATTAAAAAAATATGATATCGATAATTATTCTTTAGATATCTTATATTCATATCCTGATCAAACTTTGGATACCTTTAAAAAGACGATCGCTGATGCCCTTAATTTAGAGCCTAAACATCTTTCCCTATATTCCTTGACGATCGAAGAGAATACGGTCTTTTACAAAAAAGGCATCGAGCCTTTTAATGAGGACATCGAAGCTGATTATTATGAATATGCCCTAAAGACCTTTGAAGATCATGGCTTTTATCAATATGAGGTCAGCAATTTCGCTCAAAAAGGCTATGAATCAAAACACAATCTCATCTATTGGCACTATGAAGACTTTTTAGGTCTATCGATGGGTGCTTCTAGTAAGATGGGTCATAAACGCTATGACAATACCCGTAGTTTGGATGAATATGAAAATGGTAACTACATCAAAACAGTATATGACCTATCTAAAAGGGATGAGATGTTTGAGATGATCATGATGAGTTTAAGACTTAAGGAAGGTCTTTCTATCAAGCGTTTTGATGATCATTTTAAGACCGATATCTTTAAGGAATATAATAAAACACTACCTAAACTATTAAGTGAAGGTAGTGTCTATATCGAAGATGATCATTTAAAGGTCAAAGATCTAGAGATCTTAAATACAATCTTGATCGAATTTCTAGATTAGCTTTCCATGTAGTACTTGTATAAGGCTTGGGTGCCAAGGTCACCATAGCCTTTTTCATCAAGTTCTTCATATTCACTCAATACTTGACTTAAGACCGGTAAGACAAGATGTCTTCTTTCCGCTTCGGTCTCAGCGATCTGCATATCCTTGATGAAGTGCTTGATAAAAAAGCCTGGCTCATAGTCATTGTCTAAGACCTTCTTTGAAGCCATATCGAGTTGGAAGGAATAAGCAGCACCACCACTGATGGCTTTTAGGGTGGTATTGATATCAAGACCTACCCTTATCGCATAGGTCATCGCTTCCATCGCCCCAGCGATAGCGCCAGCGATCGCGATCTGGTTAGCCATCTTGGTATGTTGGCCACTACCAGCCTTGCCAATATAGTTAAAGGTCTTACCCATCGCTTCAAAGATCGGTAAGGCTTTTTCATATACCTCACGATCACCACCACACATGATCGTAAGGGTAGCGTTTTTAGCTCCTGTATCACCACCTGATACCGGTGCATCAAGCATATCAAGGCCATTCTCTTTTGCCTTAGCATATAACTCACTTGCGAGCCTTGGGCTTGATGTCGTCATATCGATGAGGATGGCTCCTTTTTTAGCGTTAGGGATGATCTCGCCATAGACTTCTTCAACATCCTTAGGGTAGCCGACGATCGTGATGATCACATCGCAATTTTCGATACATCCACTTATCGTCTCGTAGCTTTTTGCCCCATCTTCTTCTAAGGCTTTGGCTTTAGAAGCGGTACGATTATATACACTCACGTTATGACCATTTTTTAATAGATTGCGGACCATGGATGCACCCATGACACCTGTTCCAATAAAACCGATATTCATACATTCCTCCAATGATTCAACTTATTATATACAAGCCTATATGAAAAGTGAGTGAAAAGTGCATATTTTCTTGGTGTTTAATAAAAATCGTGTTATTATTATTGAGCTTTTGTGCTGGGTCTAGGAAAGACTCCGATCCTTCACTCGGAACAGAAGGTCTTTATATAGGAGGAATTATTAAGCATGTTGTCAAAACAAGAAAAACAAGCGATCATCAAAGAATTCCAAAGATTCGAAGGTGATACAGGTTCTGTTGAAGTACAAGTAGCGATCTTAACTGAACAGATCAACCGTTTAACAGAACACTTAAAAGTCCACAAGAAAGACTTCCATTCAAACAGAGGTCTACTCATGATGGTCGGTAAACGTAAGAATTTCTTAAACTACCTAAGAGAGACAGACGTCAACCGTTATCGTGAATTAGTCAAGAGATTAGGCTTAAGAAAGTAGTAGAAATACTACTTTTTTTGATGGTGATGTTTTTAGTGATCACACATCATCAGATGTAAAGGATCATCGTTGATACTAGTAAGCACTAAACTGATACAAGAGACCATGATAAGGCTTGTGGTCTTTTTATTTTGGTGATATAAAAAGTTTGGAGGTACTTATATGCAATATACTAAGCTTGGTAATACCGATATCGAAGTCTCTAAAGTCTGTCTTGGCTGTATGAGCTTTGGTGAAAGAGGCACGATGCATGATTGGACACTAGACTATCATGATAGTAAAGATATCATCAGTTATGCCCTAGATAAGGGGATCAACTTCTTTGATACAGCTAATCAGTATTCTAAAGGCACAAGTGAAGAATACTTAGGTAAAGCGATAAAAGAGTTAGGTGTTAGAGATAAAGTAGTGCTCGCTTCTAAGGTCTACTTCAACGAAGGAAGACTATCAAAAGAAGCGATCTTTAAAGAGATCGAAGGGACATTAGAAAGACTAGGTACAGACTACTTAGATCTATATATCATCCACCGCTTTGATTATGATACGCCGATCATAGAGACGATGGAGGCTTTAGATGCTTTAGTAAAACAGGGTAAAGTAAGGGCTATTGGGGCATCAGCTATGTATGGCTATCAATTCCACAATATGCAAGACATCGCTAAAGAGAATGGTTTGACAATGTTTTCAAGCATGCAAGACCATTACAACCTCATCTATCGGGAAGATGAAAGAGAGATGATCCCAGTGTGCAAACAATTCAATGTCTCCCTAACGCCATATAGTCCACTAGCAGCCGGACACTTAGCTAGGGCTACTTGGAATAGCGATACCTTAAGATCAAAGACTGATCGTGTCGCTATGGGTAAATACGATAAGATGGAAGAGGCTGATATGAAGATCGTCGAAAGGGTCAAGGAATTAGCTCGTATATATAACACTAAGATGGCCAGTATCGCTTTAGCTTGGTTATATCATAAAGGTTGTGCATCACCTATTATCGGATCTACTAAAAAGTCACATATCGATGATGCGATAAAGGCTTTAGATATAAGGCTTACTGATGAAGATATGGCTTATTTAGAGGAGCTATATATACCACATCCGATCGTTGGCGCGATCAAGGAAAATCCACCACAAGGCGTTGTATTACTAGATAAGAAATAGTCGAGATAGCTCGGCTTTTTCTTTTATTGATCCTTATACCTTAAACATACTTTAAAGCCCTTGTTTATTTAGTAAACATATGTATACTATTAAATTGTAAACAGGAGTTTATTATTGTGGCCCAAGTATTAAAGGAAAACGTTCGAAATGATATCTTGAATTCAGCTATGGAGGAGTTCCTATATAAGGGTGTCAAAGAGGCATCGATGAGGGATATAGCTAAAGGCGCTAATGTCACTGTAGGTAATCTATATCGCTATTTCCATTCCAAAGAGGAGATAGCTTATACCATCATCCATCGTCCCTTACTTTTGATCAGTCAAGAGATCGAAAGGATCACCGATGAGAAGGTCTCATTCAATAAGGAAGTCGTTTCGATCGACTTAAAAGAGAAGAATATCAAAGAGATGCTCACTGAGATCGCTGATGTCATCACTAACATATACAAGGATTATCCTAAAGAGATGCTTATATTCATGCACGATGATGAAAGTAATGAGAGGTTCAAGAATTGGCTTACGATGGTCGTCAGTGTACTGATGAAGGAAAATGCGAAGGTCAAATTCTCTAGCAGTGATATCCGTGATACCTATGCCTATGCGATATCCACATCGATCTTCCATGGCATCAAGGAATGCTTTATCGACGATTTTGACAAGACCAGAGAGCTGATAAGTGAATACCTACTATCGATACTTGGTCTGCTTAAATTGGAGGACTAAATGGCTTTTATCGAGTTTAAGAATGTTTCGAAGATATATAAGACTGGGGAAGTAGAAGTAAAGGCATTAGATGATGTCAGTTTTGAGTTAGAAAAAGGACAGGTCATCGTCGTACTTGGGGCATCAGGTGCTGGTAAGACCACGATGTTAAATATGTTAGGTGGTATGGATACGATCACCAGTGGCAGTATCGTCGTCGATGGCCGAGATATATCCAAAGCCACAGATAAAGAGCTATGTGAATATCGAAGATATGATATCGGTTTTATCTTCCAGTTTTATAACTTAGTCCAAAATCTAACGGCTTATGAAAATGTCGAATTAGCTAGACAGATCTGTAAAGATCCTTTGGATGCTAAAGAGGTGTTGGAGATGGTCGGTCTTACCGATCGCGCCAATAACTTCCCGGCCCAATTATCCGGTGGCGAACAACAACGTGTCGCGATCGCCAGAGCCGTAGCTAAAAATCCTAAGCTATTATTATGCGATGAACCGACAGGAGCCCTTGATTATGTCACGGGTAAGCAGATCTTAAAGGTCTTACAGGATATGGCTACTGTCCATCATATCACCGTCATCATGATCACCCATAATAGCGCTTTAGCTAATATCGGTGATACGATCATCAGAGTAAAGTCAGGTAAAGTGACATCGATCGAAGAGAATGAGCATCCGATGAATGCTGAGGACATTGAATACTGATGTTTAATAAGGATACATTCAGACTTATAAAGAGGACCTTCAAGCGCTTTGTGACCATCATGTTGATGGTATTTATCGGTGCTGGTTTTATGGTCGGTCTTATGAGTTCTAGCCCGATGCTACAAGAATCAGTCGATGCCTATGATGATGAATATGACCTATTTGATCTACAGGTATATTCATCGTTTGGTTTTTGTAATGAGGATGTCAAAGCATTAGAGAGCGTTGAAGGAGTAAATGAAGTATATGCCTCTAAGTTTGTCGATGCTTTAGGGAAGACAAGTGAAGGATCATCATATGTCACAAGGGTCCAAGAGATAGATCCTAGTATCAATGGATATAAACTCATCGAAGGTGAGATGCCTGATGATCCATGGGAAGCTTTGATATTAAGTGGTAGTGAATTATCATCAAGCGCTAAGATCGGTGATATCATCGAGGTCCACTTGGAAGATGGTGATGATATCCATGATTCTTTAAAGTATGTTAGATTCAAGATAACTGGAATCGTCGAAGCACCACAATATTTAGCTAAAACGATGGAGACATCTACTTATAAGAACCTAGCCTTACAAGCGGTCTTATATGTCGATCCGATCAACTTTGTCGCTGATTACTATACGACAGTCTTTTTAACAGTCGATGGGGCAAAAGAAGAGATGGCATATTCTAATGCCTATGAAGATGTGGTCAATAATGTAAAGGCTAAAGTAGAGGAATTAGCTAAGACCCAACAGGAATATCTAAAGGATGACCTTATAAAGGATGCTGAAGAAGAGATAGCTGATGCGGAAAAGACCTTAGATGAAGAAGCAAAGGATGCTGAAAAAGAATTAGCTGAAGGTGAAAAGGAACTACATGATGCCTATCAAGATCTTTTAGATGCGGAAAAACAACTAGAAGATGGCTATAAAGAATATGAAGATGGTCTAAAGCAGATCGAAGATGGTGAAAAAGAACTTGAGGAAGGCAAAGAAGAATTAGCTGAAGGCAAGAGGCAGTTAAATCAAGTTGTAAGTGAGATAAGAGATGCGACTGGCATGTCACCAAGGCAGCTTCTTAATGAGTTTGAAGCTGCGAGAGAAAATGTCTTATCGATCAAAGAGAATTTAAGTGTTTTTGATGATATTGAAAAGCTCTATATGAGTGAATATTACGCTACTAGGCGTGATACGGTGATTGCTGAGATCAGAAATATAGCGGATAGAAATATGGTTTATGATTCATACGATGAAGCTAAAACAAGTATCGATAAAGATTCGGTTTCTCTAGAAGTTATAGAAAAAACATTTAACGAAGATCTAAGAATAATTAGTACTCTAGAGAAAAATATCAATGATAAATTAGATTCCATTATAACTGATCTAAAAGAACTTCAAGAATTCACGACAATAGCAGAGGGTTTAGCATCTGTTGATTTTAGCGAGTTTGGTTATGATCTAGATATGTCGGGAATGGGTATCAGTTCATCCGAACTAAGCGAGATGATAACGATGATGGAAGATCTAAAAGCCTCCATCACAACCACGGATCAGACAAATATCCAAGCTTGCAAGGATGCTATTAAGGTTGCTAAAAATCAAATAAGCGAAACGAGTGAATATATCAAAACATTTAATAAAACTGATAAAGGATCATCTGAAGCCCAAGATCCAGTAGTTCCGCCTACGCCAGAAGAAGGCACTGGCGAAGTAACTGCTTTACAAGATGATGATGAAATGACTGATGAAGACCAAGATCAAGTTTCCATAAAAATAAACATTGATGTTGAATCACTAAGAACATCTTTAGGAACATTCTATGAAAGTAAAGCAGCTTTCAATGATGCAAAGGTGTACGTAAATGCGCACGAGAACATTGCGAATATGCCATTAAAATCTGCTATAGATTTAATTGAACAATTATTTGGAGAAAGATTTGATGAACAAACGCTAGCTATGTTAAAGATGATGGCAGAGATCGTTCCTGAGAATACTACTGTTGGCGCATTCTTCAATGATCCAGTCACTGTTTTAAACTCCTCGATCGAACCTATGCTCGACGAAGCCCTAACTGGCATCGAAGCAGGAATCGATGGTATGCAGATGCTAGTGGATGCTCAAAAGCAGATCGCGGAAGCTGAAGAACAGATCGCCGAAGCTGAAAAACAACTAGCAGAAGCTAAAAAGGCGGCAGAAGAGGGCTATCAAGAGCTATTGGATGGCGAAAAAGAGATCGAAGATGGTTGGGCAAAGTACTATGATGGTGTTGCTGAACTTGAAGATGGAAGAAGAGAATTAGAAGATAAAGTCGAAGAAGCTAAGATCGATATCGCTCAAGCTAAACAAGATATCGCTGATCTTCCTGATGCTGAATGGACCGTACTTGACCGTAATGAGAATTATAGTCATGCCCTATTCAGTGGCACAGTTGATCAGATGGCAAATATCGGCTATGTCTTCCCACTTCTATTCTTCTTGGTAGCGGCTTTAGTATGCCTTACTACGATGACAAGGCTCATCGATGAAGAAAGAGGCCAGATCGGTGTCTTTAGTGCCCTAGGCTTCTCTAATGGTAAGATCGTATCCAAGTATTTGATCTATGCATTACTTGCAAGTGTGATCGGTGCTTTACTTGGTATCCCTGTTGGTATGCTTATATATCCGACGATCATCTATAATACCTGGAACCTCATGTATTACTTGCCAGATATGACGATGGTCATGCCGATATGGATCTTTATATTAGGTATCGCTAGCTTTAGTTTATTGATGATGCTAGTGACATATATTGTCGCAAGAGATACTTTAAAGTCAAAACCAGCAGAATTACTTCGTCCTAAAGCACCAAAAGAAGGTAAGAAGATCTTACTTGAAAAGATCCCATTCATTTGGAAGCATCTATCATTCTTATCTAAGATCAATGCCCGTAATATCTTCAGATATAAATCCCGTTTTTTTATGACGGTCATCGGAGTAGCTGGTTGTACATCATTATTAGTATTAGGTTTTGGGATCAAGGATTCGATCGCTGATATCATCGATATCCAATATGGGGAAGTATTCACCTATGATGAGACGATCACCTTGACTGATGAAGATCATATGGAAGATATCTTAAGTGATCTTGATAGTGATGGTGTCGATATCAAAGTCCCATTCAAAGAATATGCAACTAAGGTCTATATCGAAGATGAACCGACGATCACCTTAGAGGTCTTTGATAAGGATGATATAAGTGAAGTAGTCGACTTAAGAGAAAGGGAAAGCGGTGATAAGCTACATTTTGATGATGGTGTCATCATATCAGAGAAATTCGCTTCGACCAATAATATAAATGTCGGTGATACGATCACCATCGAATCAGCTAATGGCATCAGAGGTGATGTCAAGGTCGTCGGTATATGTGAGATCTATTTCCAACACTATATGTTTATGGATAGTGACCTATATGAAAGAGTATTTGATGAGAATGTCAATATGGATAAGATCGCCATCAAAGACGATGATGTATCATCGATCAAGGAAAAGTATGAAGATCTTGAAGAAGTTGAATCAGTTGTCGACTTTAGTGGTGTCGTTGATAACTTCCAGACGATGATCGGGGCATTAGACTTTATCATCTTGGTCATCATCTTAGCGGCTGGCTCTTTAGCACTAGTTGTTTTGATCAATCTGACAGAGGTCAATATATCTGAAAGGATAAGAGAGATCGCGACCTTTAAAGTATTGGGTTTCTACGATAAGGAAGTCAATAGCTATATCTTTAAAGAGCTATTGATATTAACGATCATCGGCGCGTTATGTGGTCTGCCTTTGGGTAAGATCGAGCATACCTTTGTCATGCGTGTGATCGATATGGATATGGTCATGTATGGTAAGGATATCGCTATCGCATCATACTGTTATGGCTTTATCATCACCCTGGCATTTACCATCATCGTGGCCTTTGTCGTATCTCATTCCTTAAAGAAGGTCAAAATGGTTGAATCTTTAAAGAGTGTTGAATAGAATAGAGACATGGAGGATGAAATCATGAAATTTTATATTTGTAATCACTGTGGTAATATCATCACTAAATTAACTGACTCAAACGTACCTGTTGTATGTTGTGGGGAACAAATGGCTGAGCTAGTTCCTAATACAAAAGAGGCAGCTACAGAGAAACATAAGCCAGTCATCATCGAAAAGGATGGCAAACGCTATGTCACTGTTGGTTCAGTAGAACACCCAATGACACCAGAACACTATATCGAATGGATCGTCGTTGAATATGAAGACCATGAAAGGATCTACCATCTTGAACCAAATCAAGAACCAACGGTCAAGATCTGCAAACATCATGAGCCAAAAGAGGTCTACGCTTATTGCAACCTCCATGGCTTATGGAAGATGGACAAATAAAAAGGGGCATTGCCCTTTTTTAAATGATCACTGGTCCTTGTAGTTCCCTTTGTAAGAGGTATTTAGAAAAGTCCTTGTCTTTATGCGCTAGGGCATATAAGACATTGACCTTATATTCGATATCCTTATAGGAGTCAGGGATATGCTTTAGTTGGGTGATCAGTTTGATATCATTAGTTTTATAGAAACGCAATAATTCTTGCGTTTCTTTTTTAAAGCCTAAGATACGGGCATATGTTTGCTTGTACCTTGGCATATCATCTTCTTTGATATCAGCTAATAGCCAGATGAGGATCCTTTGGATCCTGCTCCTTGTATACCTCCTTGATATCGAGGCGTCCATAAAGTCTTTAAAGTCATCATATTTCAAAGCGTTTTTGATCAGTAATTTCTCGATCCCTTCGGATACTAAATGGACCTTAGCTAATTCTTTAGGATCACTCAATAATAGTTTCATCCGTAAATCACGATATAGATCATCGATAAAGACCGGATGGTCTATCTCACATGGAGTAGCAATATGATAGTCGACATCGTTTTTAACGGCCTCTCTTATCGCTTTAGCACTGCTGATATCGCTTAATTCGATGCTTTGATAGTCATTGGTCCTTTGGATGCTTAAAGGCTTTATATCAGTGCCTTTTAAAGCCTTTAAATAAGCGACAGCTAAGATATCATTAGGATATAGACTATCAGCTAATAGGCTATAAGCCTTAGGATAGGAAGAACCATCACGCATGGCTTCCTTTAAATGGTCAGGGTTGATCGGTGTATCAGCGATCTCTTTTAGGTTATCGAGATTATTGGTCTCAGAGCCAAAGCACATATAGTCGACCTTTAATAGCTTCATGATATCGATAGCGCCTTTAGCGAAGATATTAGCATTTTGACAAGTCTCGATAAAAGGGAGCTCGATCACAAGATCGACACCGTTCTCTAAGGCGTATTTGGTCTTGGTATACTTATCGATGATCGATAGATCACCTCTTTGGGAGATGTTGCCACTTGATATGGCGATAAGATAGTCACATCCACTTAATTCTCTAGCTTTATTGATGTGGTATAGATGACCATTGTGTAATGGATTGTATTCAACGACGATCGCACATGTTTTCATGGCGTTATATTATCATAAAATCCGCAAACGTGTTGATTTTTAGGTATTAGATAAATATAATTATCTCGCTTATGAAATTAGCGAGAACAGAGATACTCAAGCTTGCCGTCGATGGTAAGCCCTATGAACTAAAGATCGAAAGGTCAGATACTGATCATGATCCTTATCTTATCGGCATCAAAGATGTCACCGGTAAGATAAGCTTTGATGATATCGGCGATGATAAGATCAGCGCTCATGTCAAAGCCAAGGGCATGATGATCTGTCCTTGTGCGATGACCTTAGAAGAGGTCGATGTACCCTTTGATCTTGATGAAGAGGTTTACTTATGTCAGACAGATACAGATGATGATGCCTATATCTTGACTGATGAACTTGATATCGAAGCCTTTATCAAGTCAATAGTATTACCGATAGCACCGATTAAGGTTGTAAAAAGTGGAAAAATAGAGTATCCTATTGGGGATGGTTGGCGCGTTTTGAGTGAGGAAATGTTAAAGGAATTGCATTCAAACGAGATTGATCCGCGTCTTGCCAAGCTCAAAGAGTATAAATTCGAAGAAGAGGAGTGAGTAAATTATGGCAGTTCAACAAAGAAGAGGTTCCAAGACTCGTAAGGCAAAAAGAAGGACACACTTTAAATTGACAGCACCTACATTAGTCAAATGTCCATCATGCGGTGAGTATAAATTAGCTCACAGAGCATGTGCTTGCGGTCATAAATAGGAAAAGATAGTCGCGAAAGCGATTTTTCTTTTTGGTAAGACTCCACTAAATTGAATATACGTATTGATATACGTATAATATGTTTAGATATGTAAAGGGGGTCCTACATGAAGTACTATTATCCAGCTATTTTCCATAGAGCAGAGTCAAAAGGATCTGGATTTTGGATCGAATTTCCTGATTTAGATGGAGCGTTTACTGAAGGTGATAATATGGATGAAGCTTATAAAATGGCTGAAGATTGTTTGGGGCTTACGCTTTCATACTTAAAGGATGAAGGAAAAGAGTTTCCAAAGCCCAGTACACCCGATAAGATCGATCTTAAAAACGATGATATCTTGGTGATCGTATCGATCGATCTTTTCCAGTATGAGAAAAGAATTAATTCAAGGTCAGTGAAAAAGACTTTATCGATACCTGAATGGCTAAATGATGAAGCGATCAAACACAAGATCAACTTCTCTAAAATGCTTCAAGAAGCACTTATTGAAAAGCTACGTGATCTTTGATCTTGGATGTGATCATTTAAGAATGATTTTTTAGTTTCTGACAATAACGTTTGATAGATGTGTTATATTTAGTTTGTATTCAAAAAAGAGAAAAAAGGCTTTAGAATTACAAGAAAAGGGATCTAACATCTCTATCATTGGTGAAAATGATTTTATATGTAATATATGTTTCGTACGTGTAGTGCTAACTTATACTTTGTATGGAGAAGACATCTTTAACTGGGGTTATTAGTTATATTTTGATATAATAATCTTGTAGCAAGTCGGGGCGTAGTAAAATCCGCCCCAGTCAAAATCGTGCGGTATCGCTTTGAAAGGAGTGATGCCTATGACTAGACTAAGAA
>CALVBC010000006.1 GCA_944325685.1 uncultured Erysipelotrichaceae bacterium
TTCACCTCGATATCATCGTTGACCGTATGAAGCGTGAATTCAAGGTCGAATGTAATGTCGGTGCTCCGCAAGTTGCCTTCCGTGAAACGATCCGCCAAGCTGCAGATTGTGAAGGTAAATTTGTCAGACAATCTGGTGGTCGTGGTCAATACGGTCATGTTTGGGTCAAGTTTGAACCAAATGAAGAAGGTAAAGGCTTCGAATTCATCGATGCGGTCGTCGGCGGCAGCGTTCCAAGAGAATACATCAAACCAGTTCAAGAAGGTTTGGTTGCCGCTTTACAAAACGGTTTACAAGCTGGCTATCCAGTCGTTGATATCAAGGCTACCCTCTTTGACGGATCTTACCATGAAGTCGACTCTTCAGAAATGGCCTTCAAGATGGCTGCTTCTCTTGCCTTAAAAGAAGCTGCCAAGAAATGTAAGCCAGTTATCTTAGAGCCGATCATGGACGTTGAAGTTATCGCTCCACAAGAATACTTAGGCAGTATCATGGGCGATGTCACTAAGCGTCGTGGTCAGATCCGCGATCAGGAAGAAAGAGGTAACGCGATCGTCGTCAGAGCCTACGTTCCATTATCAGAAATGTTCGGTTATGCCACTGACCTTCGCTCTTTCACTCAAGGCCGTGGAACATATGTCATGCAGATGGATCACTACTCAGAAGTACCTAAGTCCATTGCAGAGGACATTATCAAAAAGAACGCCAAGAATTAATTGAATTTTAAGGGCGTTTATCATAAAATATAAAAGAATTATAGGAGGATTACTTTTAAATGGCTAAAGCTAAATTTGATAGATCCAAGACACATGTTAATATTGGAACTATCGGTCACGTTGACCATGGTAAAACTACCTTAACAGCTGCTATTACAAAGCGCTTAGCTGAAAAGGGACAAGCTGAATTCAGAGCTTACGATCAAATCGATGGTGCTCCTGAAGAAAAAGCTCGTGGTATCACTATCAACACTGCTCACGTTGAGTACCAAACTGAACACCGTCACTACGCACACGTTGACTGCCCCGGACATGCTGACTATGTCAAGAACATGATCACCGGTGCTGCCCAAATGGATGGTGCGATCCTAGTTGTTGCTGCAACTGATGGACCAATGCCTCAAACTCGTGAGCACATCCTGCTTGCTCGTCAGGTTGGTGTTCCTTACATCGTTGTCTTCTTAAATAAGTGCGATATGGTCGATGATGAAGAATTAGTCGATCTAGTTGAAATGGAAGTTCGTGAACTATTAAGCGAATATGGCTTCGATGGTGAAAACGCTCCTGTTATCCGTGGTTCAGCTCTAAAGGCTCTTGAAGGTGATCCTGCTTGGGTCGAAAAGATCGATGAACTAATGGATGCAGTCGATTCATACATCCCTGACCCAACTCGTGAAGTTGATAAGCCATTCTTGATGTCTGTCGAAGACGTATTCACAATTTCAGGTCGTGGTACAGTTGCAACAGGTCGTGTTGAACGTGGTGTTGCTCACTTAAACGATGAAGTTGAGATCGTCGGTATCAAACCAACACGTAAAACAGTTGTTACTGGTCTAGAAATGTTCCACAAACAATTAGACGAAGCTGAAGCTGGTGACAACATCGGTGCTCTATTAAGAGGTGTTAACCGTGATGAAGTTGAAAGAGGTCAAGTATTAGCTAAACCTGGTACAGTTACTCCTCATACAAACTTCAAAGCTCAAGTCTATATCTTAACGAAAGAAGAAGGTGGTCGTCATACTCCATTCGTAAGTAACTACCGTCCACAATTCTACTTCCGTACAACAGACGTTACTGGCGTCATCACTCTACCAGAAGGTACAGAGATGGTCATGCCTGGTGACCACGTTGAAATGACTGTTGAACTTATCGCACCTATCGCTATCGAAAACGGTACAAAGTTCTCTATCCGTGAAGGTGGTAGAACTGTAGGTTCAGGTAACGTTACATCTGTCATTAAGTAAGATAGTTAAACACTAAAACACTAAAGCCACTCATATGGGTGGCTTTTTTATGTTTAAAGTTTAAGAAAATTCATCACCAATCTGATCATGATCTCTTTATCTGAGGTAGCCCATTTTCTAATGGCAATACCTCTTTTTGATCTACGCGATATCCTGCAGAGATTATGACATCTAAATTGTAGTGCATCGCTGGATTATCAGCTTTAGTGACTTCTGTCGAAAATTTCGACAAAAGTATCTCTTTCTAACTCGCCTTCTTTAAAAATATTGCCGATATGATATGCAAACAGTATCGACATCTTATATCTCATCAATCTCTTCGCATCTATATAAATGGCTGTTTAATTATTATCTTTGAATTGAACTGTCGAGGATTTCTCGGTAGTTATGCTGATAAACATCCAAACTTCCAACATGTGCGTTTTCCGCACTTGTTGATATTTCATCTAATTCCCCATCATTGATCTTTTCGACCTCTTCATATCTATATAAGTGGCTATTTTTAATAAATCTCGGCATTAAAAAAGCTTCATCTAAGAAGCCTAATAATAGATAAGATGATGATTTTTGATCTCAATACCTGCTTTATTGACGATATTCTCATTAAGATAAGTAAAGCCTAGCTTAGTAAAGAAAGGCAAGGCTGTATTTGAGGCGTATACTTCGATCGGCTTTGGATAGTAATCCATAATGAATTTTACTAATTCTCTACCGATGCCCTTTTTGGTATGGTCCTTATCGACGTATAAAAGATCAATAAGACCATTATCATAAGTTATATAACCGACGATCTCATCGTTGAGATAAGCGATATAAGCATCCTGCATCTTAAAGATAGCCATAAAGCGATCTTTATCGACATATGCCCAAGCCTTTAATTGATCATATGTATAATCATCTTTAGCTGTCGTATAGATCGTCTCTTTAAATAGTTTGATCAATAGATCGATATCTTCATGATCATACCTTTTGATTTTTACCATCTAGTCTCCCTTCGATAAAATCATCGATCAAAGCTAAGGTGATCGGTCCATCGACTTCATCATCGAGGATACGATGTTGGCCATCGGCTAAGATGACACACTTCTTATCCTTGATCTTCATCTTCTTATAGTACTTTAAAGACACGGTATAAGGGATGAGTTCATCATTCATGCAGGCGATAAATAAGGTCGGACAAGTGACCTTCTCGATCCCTTTCTTGCAATTGTTCACGACATCGATAAAGGTCGCAGTGAATTCACTAGGTAAAGGGACATATTTCGTCGCCTCTTCGGGCCTTTTAGGGCCAAAGGCATAGCCTTTAGCGGTCGTTGCGCTTAGATATTCAAAAGCTGGTGCAAGTAAGATCAGCTTTTGGATCTTAAATTTACTGGCCAGATATGATGCGATGACACCACCCATACTAAAGCCGATGAGGATGATCTCCTGTTGGTCGTTTTTCGCCTTGATGATCTCTTCTTCTGCTCTTGTGACCCAGTTATACCAGATATTATCCGATGGATATCTTTGATCAAAAAGCGCAGGTGCAATGATCTTATAACGCTCATCAAAGTATTTGAAAAGCGGCAGATATTCATCGGTCTTACGCTTACCAAAACCATGGATCGCAATGATCACCGGTTTAGTATCTTTCTTTGGTTTTCTTTTAAATATCTTGAATAGATCCATACTACCTACTTTCATAGCGCTCTTTCGCTAAGTTGAATATCTCCATCATCGTATCACTATCTAAAGCACCGCTTTGATAACCGATATAGGTCCCATCAGGCCCGATATAGGCGATCGTTGGAAATGACGATATCCCTAGATAATTAAACATCGTGTCATCATCATGCAAGACCGGTACTTCGATACCGTACTCTTCGATGAATTCATCAGTCGTCATATCACTTCGTTGACTATTCACATTATCGCTCATGACATATAAAGCGACAACTTCATCTTCATCTAAACTATCCGCAAAAGCCTTGTAGTCATCGATCTCACTTATACAATAGGTACACCATGAAGCCACAAAGTTAAGGGCGACATATTTACCTTCATAGTCGCTTAATGTATGGACATTACCATATTGGTCATATAGTTCAAACTCATACATCGATACTGTATCTTGGCTTGATGTATCCTCTTGAGTATTACTAGAACTAGCTAATAACTTCTCATAGGCGACTTTAGTATTATAGATATTTACACTTGCATCATAAACCATATATACACCAAATAGGATGATGATGACTGCAGCGACTTTTGATATCTTGATGATGATACCTTGGTGTTTCTTGATAAAAGATAAAGCTAGATCATAGAAGATACCTAATAATAAAAATGGTATCGTAAAACCTAAGGCATAAAATAAGATCAATAGATTACCGACTATCGCTTCACTGGTGCTCGCTAAGATCAGGACATTAGCCATCATCGGCCCAATACAAGGTGTCCAAGCAAAGGAGAAGACAAAGCCTAATAAGAAGGCCTTTAAGAAGTTCATCCCACTTGTATCAAACTTATCCCTGAAGCTGTATTCCTTGTTGAAGGCCTTGATATCGATGATACCTAATTGGTATAAAGCGATGACGATCATGATGATGCCACCGATGATCATGACGATATCACTGATATCGGTGATCACATCTCTGATGACATCAGAGGCGATCGCTAAGATAAAGTATACAGTTGATATACCTAAGGTAAAAAAGAAGGTCGTGATAAAGATCCTGATGCGTCTTTTGACATTATTACCATCTCCTGTATCAGTACCAGCGATATAAGCCATATACAGCGGTATCAGTGGCAAGATACAAGGTGACATAAAAGATGCTAGGCCTTCGATAAAGACCCCGATATAAGTCATGATATCCATATTAGAATAACCAGAAATACAATAAGACGATCACACCTAAGATGATGCGATAGTAACCAAACACTTTGAAGTCGTGTTTTTTGATATAGTTAAGCAAGAATTTGATGACGATGATCGATACGATAAAGGCACTGATCATACCGACAAGTAAGATCATATATTCCATCAAAGAAAAACTAAGACCGATCTTGATGACCTTCAATAAGCTTGCCCCAAACATGACCGGGATCGCTAAAAAGAAGGTGAATTCCGTCGCTACGGTCCTATTGACACCGATCATAAGCGAACCTAAAATGGTCGCCCCAGATCTAGATGTACCAGGAAAGATCGCCGCGATGAGTTGGAATAGACCGATATAGATCGCATCTTTATAGGATAATTCCTTTAAGGTATTGACTCTAAAGTCCTTCCTTTTTTTATTTTCGATAAGGATAAAACCAACACCGAATATGATAAGCATCAAAGCTACGACATAGCTGTTATATAGATACTTCTCTAATATGTCATCAAACAAGATCCCCACGATCGCCGCTGGGATACAAGCCACTAAGATCTTGCCCCATAAATTAAGGGTCGATAACTTGATCCTAACGCCCTTTTCTTTACTGTAGACAAAAGGCCAGATCTTATCAAACATCAAGATGACCACCGCTAAGATAGCCCCTAATTGGATGACCACCAAAAAGAGGTTCCAGAAATCATCTGAAACATCAAGTGTGATCAGATCTTCTAAGATGATCATATGGCCAGTTGAAGAGATCGGTAACCACTCTGTTATCCCTTCAACGATACCAAACAAGATCCCTTTTAATACTTCGATGAACATTTCCATACTAATTGAATGTCACCAACTCTTCCTTTGGTGTCTCTCCTTTACTAACGTCATTCACATATAATAAGCAGGTCTTATACCCGTCTTCCGCATCTACTAAATGGATGATCCCATCAAGCTTGTAGTAAGTGTCCTTTTGGATCTTAGTCTTATCGATCCCAACGACCGTGATCCCGATATCAGCGATATCCTCACTACAACAGACCATCGCCCTTCTACCCATGATACAGGCTTTATCATATTCCTTGAGATCTTCGATCAATTTGACATTGATCACAAGGTGTTTATTCTCATACTTCTCAGGCGCATTGGCGGCATCCATGTACCAAAGACCATAGTCATTGTCATTTATAACTATAGGATCCTTACTTAGATCAAAGATATCATCACCTTCAAATTCGACGATATTGTGGTCGATATCTTCAAAGATGAGCTCTACCTTCGGATTGATGGCTTTGAGGTTGTTGCGGATGAAGAGATAGTCTTCATCATTGCTGAAGCGATTGAAGATCGCTACTTCAGAGATCTTGATATGATCGTAGATGAACTGCTTGAGGTTTATTAGCTGCATCCTAAAGCTTGAGGCATCGACGACGGTCAAGATCTGGGCGATCTCCCAATTGTTGATAAGACCGTAGTTTTTAAGATATTCGGCTTCATTTTGTAGACCATTGCATTCCATGATGATCCGATCATAAGTATAGGTCCTTTCAAGATCGCGCATCTTTTCGATCGTGAGATCTTGAAGTTTATCCAAATAGATGACAAAAGAGTTGGTATCAGCTAAAAATGCCTCATCATACTCTTCATCACCTTCTTCGAAAGCGATGATAAGTGTCCTTTCATCGACCGTAAAGCCCGGATCTAATAAAGTCTCCTTTATAACTGAGGTCTTACCACTATCTAATAGACCATTAAAGATATATAGCGGTTTTGTGATCACTTAAATAGCCCTTCCATAAATTCCTTATCGACTTCAGTGCCGATGACGACGATAGTACCAGCCCTTGTGGCATCAGCCCTTGACACCATGATATCATCACCGCTTTTGTCAAAGTATAGGTAGCGCTCATCACCTTTGACGATGCCCTTGATCCTGACGATCGTCTCTGGCATCTTCTTTAAGATATCGATAAGCTCATCCTTTGCGAATACGCGCTCGGTATTGATCGCGATCGAAGTGAAGATCTCATCGGCATCATGATGATGATGGTGACCACACTCATGGTCATGATCGTGATGACAGTCATGATCATGGTGATCATGGCAATGACAGTGCTCCTCGATCTCTTCTTCTTGCATACAACCAGTGCATTCTTCACAATCACAAACACCTTCGGTCATGAGTTTGAATAATTCACTAACTTCCATATCCATATATGGCTTATCTAAGATCAGCACTTCATCATTGAGCTCACTTAACATCTCTTTTGTTTCTTCTAGTCTTTTACTATCGACGGTATCAAGTTTTGATAGTACGATCGCATTTGCGGCGATGACTTGATCATCGAAGAACTCCTTGAAATTGCGATGATAAGATAGCGCTTTTTTGGCATCGACCATCGCGATATGGCTAGCTAAACGGAAGTCATCATCCTGCATGATGGTCATCATGATCTCCGATAATTTACCAACGCCACTAGGCTCGATCAGCAAGCTATCGATATCCATGCCTTTGATCTCATCTAAGGCATCTACTAGATCGCCCTTTAAACTACAACAAATACAGCCGCTGTTGATCTCTTTGACCTTTAATGCACTATCAAATAGGCTACCATCGATCCCGACTTCACCAAATTCATTCTCAATGAGCATTGCCTTTTTAAAGACACCACCTTCTAATAACTTCTTGATGAAGGTCGTCTTACCAGCACCTAAAAAACCTGAAACGATATATACATTTATCATAATGCCTTTTCCCTCCTAACTTGCTTGATCATATCCTTGATCTCTGTCTCTTTATCTAAACTTGTAAATAAGAATAAGGTCCGATTTTTAAAGGTGAAACTGATCTCGATATCCTTCTCTTTTTTCGCATATGTTAGATCATCGATCTTGGTATAGGGAAAACTCCTCCCTAAGACGATGAATTCCTTATGGCCAAAACCACTAGGGGTGATCATGAATGCCCCACCACAGATGACCAAAACGATAAAGACGACAAGCGAGACGATGTCATAATAGCGGATATAAGCTAATAGACCACACACAAAAAACAAGACCGGGATGATAAATCGTGACCCACTCTTGCACTCATAGATGACCCTTTTGCCTTTGATAAGGCAGAAGATCGTCGTAAATAAGGCAAAGCCGATCAAGAAGATATCAGCGCCATAAGCTAGTAAGAACTCCATTATCTGACCACCCTTTTAAATATCGCCCGGGCAATATATTTGAAGATCAAACTCAAAAGGGCTAAACAGATGACCACAAATAAGATATCCGTAAGGATCCCACTTGAGCCGATCATCGGTGCCACATTGACCGATACACCGATGGTGACGACGATACATATCTCATATATCAGTAATAGCTTTTTACAGACCTGTCTTAAACCCTCTGATACCTTATAGGTGATTCCATTGATCTCGATCTCCGTCCGATATCCTTTCGCGATATTGATCACTTCATTCATCTTGCACCTCTTTAAAGACTATCTCATCATAGCCTGTCTTTTCATCATATTCACGTATACTGCTATAACCTTTTAGTTCACCTAAGACTAGCTCACATGTCGTATCGATGATACAACCATTCATCAGATGACCACCAAGACAATGACCCTTATCATCACTGGCGCCGATATGAAGATGAGCTTCACCATTTGATATCGTGCCATTTAAAGCGATGATCTCAAAGTGATCAGCTATCTCTAAATAGTCGATCGCTTTTGCCAAGCGGACCTTAAAGTGTTTGATACAACCGACACTGGATAAGATGACGACGGTATCTAGTCCTTTTTCCTTACAAAAACCTTCGATCTTCTCTTTTAGATCATCACCATTTACTAGTCTTAAACAGTATATACGCATGCCTATATTTTAATACAAAGCCATCATAATCGCCAATCAAGTGCACGTTTAAAAAAGCCACCTAGCTTAATAAGTGGCTTATGAGCTTATGGATATAGTCAAGCTTATCTTCCTTGACTTTTAAAGGGCAGCGTGATTCACCAGGGATCTCTAAATCAAAGAGCCCATCATAACCGATCGCTTTTAAAGCTTCGATGACCTTTGGCCATTTGATCGTCCCTCTTTCATAAGGCATAAGATGCATATCGCTGTATCCTTCATTATCGGCGATATGCAAAGCCTTTAATTTATCCTTGACTTTTAAGATGAACATATCATGATCATCATAGAAGAGGTTGTAGTGACCGGTATCAAAGCAGATGGCTAAATGAGGGTCATCTACTAAGGTGAAGATCCTTTCAAATTCTTCATAGGTGACAACTTGTGGATATATCTTACCATCATATTCTTCAAAGAGGTTTTCAAGACATAAGTAGATATCCCGATCACCGATATGATCACAAAGCTCCTTTAATGCGCTGACCCTTAAAGGTAGTAGCTCTTCAAATGAGCGCTCTATTAGATCGTAATTGACACGATCACCACCTGGATGGATGACCATATTCCTTATCCCGATCGCATCATATAGGTCGATCCAATCCTTTAATTCAGCGATCTCTTTATCACGGTCTTTTGCGCAGATATCGGCATTCAACTTAAGGTGACCTTGGATATAGCTAAAGCCTTTATCATCACAATACTCTTTAAAAGCTTTACCGACTTCTTTGATGTCACCTCTTTTGAGTAGGATGAGACCATGTTCATCAGCGAGCTCACCATACTTAAAGCCGTGTTTTACAAATAGATCAGTAGCTTCTTCTGGTGATGACTCATGGAAGTAATTTGACCAAACACTGTACTTCATACTAATCCCTGTACTCATTGAGCTTGATATCAGTCGCAACGCGATCGATGATCCCCATGACGATCTTTTCGATCTTGGACCCTTTAGAATAATCAGCCTTGGCCATAAAGGTAGCCCTTTTATCTTCGTATAGTTCCTTAGCGAGATTCAAAGCGGTCTTGTCCTTTTTATCTTGACCATAGACCGCGATCGATGTACCCCCAAAACCGGTGACGACCTTCATACTAGGGACATCAGTAAGCCCATCGCCAAAGTAGATCATCCTATCGTAAGGGATGTATTTGTCTTCATCTTTGGTCGACTTATTGAGGTCGATATCGTTGGTCTCATCTAAGACCCCTTTATTGATCCTGAAGATATATTGTGTTTTGGTCGTGTAGTTGACGACCCTCGTCGGCCATTTGATATGACCATCTTCATCATAGTAGTAACTACATGCGTAGATCTTTTTGAATTTACTGGCGATCGATGTCCCTAAGATGATCTCTTTTAGACCACTTGAGATGATGTAGTGTTCGATCTCGATACCTTGGCTTTTACCATATTCATTGATCCGATCAAACCAAGTATCGACTCCTTTAAAGTACTCGATATAAGAGCCTTCTCTGAATAGGATGTCCTTAGTGATAGTTGGATCTTCCTTAGCGATATTGTACATATAAGCCAAGATACCATCCATATTGGTAGCTTTAGATAAGGCATTGCATTTTTGCCAAAAAGACTCTGGATCTTTATAACCTAAGTGATCTAATAGATGGAATTCTTGCATATCCTTAGGTGCTAAGGTCTTATCAAAGTCATATATCAGAGCCATCTTGACCTTATCCATGGCACACCTCATCGAGCTCTTTGATCGCTTCGATATAGATCATGATCTGCTTATATAAGCTATCGATCGCTAAGCATTCATTGGCGTCATGGATATGGTTATCTTCACCACTAAACTCACAACCAAAGGCGATACAATTAGCCATCGCCTTAGCATAAGTCCCACCACCTATAGCTTCCATCTCCGTCTTTTCATCACCCGTGACCTTCGTATAAGCCCTTTTTAAAGCCTTGATCATCGGTAATTCCTTATCAAAAAACAGTGGTTCAACTAAAGACTTCTTTACAAAGTGGATATGTTCTTTATCTAGTCCTTTATCTAAGACCTTGACCACTTCAGCCGTTGTCCTTGTGACTGGGAAACGGATATCGACACTGATCTTTATCGTATCATCGACTTTATCGATGACCCCGAGATTTAAAGTAAGGTCACTGTGTTCATCATATAGAGCTTCACAACCGATCATCTTGCCATGATTATCAAGGCCGATATAGTCATGTATATAAGAAACCAACTCATCTTCAAGGCCAGCTTCATATAAGCCACTAAAGAGATGATTGATCGCATTGACACCGAGATCTGGTGTTGATGCATGAGCCGCGACCCCTTTTAAGGTGATGTCATAATGATCATCATTATATTCGATCATATATTCAAGATCATAGCGATCAAAATAGCGCTTTAAAGCTTCGATATCAAGATCATTAGTGACCTTAGCATTTACTTCTTTACAGACGACATTAGATACTGTGCCACCTTTGATAGCTAAGATCTTGTCACTTTTAGCTTCGATATATCCGGATACCATTCCCTTTTCAGCATATATGCCTGGGAAATTCGCATCTGGCGTAAAGCCCATATCGATCGATCCTTCTTTTTCGACATAGTGAGCGATACATTTAGAACCGGTCTCTTCATTACACCCGACGATCAACCTAACGCGGTTTTTAAACTTGTAGCCTGTATCGATGAGATATTTAAGGGCATAGGCACTAGCGATGACCGCCCCTTTGTCATCTGATACACCACGACCATAGATCTTGTCATCTTTGATGGTCATCTTAAAGGGATCTGTATCCCATCCATCACCAGCTGGTACGATATCAAGGTGCGCTAAGATACCGATGACTTTATCACCTTCACCTACTTCGCCATAACCACAATAGCCATCAAGATCCTTGGTCTTTAGACCGATCTTATCAAAGATAGCTAGGGCATCATTTAAGACTGCTCTATTCTCTTTACCAAATGGCAACATATCATCACTGTTGACTGAGTTATGACTGACTAATACAGCTAGATCATTTAAGATCGCTTCTCTATTATTATCGATATATCCTTTTACCATATGTCCTCCTATAGATCGATGATCAAACCCACTGGGCAATGATCAGAACCAAACACATCATCTAAGATCAAAGAATCCTTGACCTTAGGCATCAAACGATCGGATACGACAAAGTAGTCGATCCGCCAACCTACTCCCTTTTCGCGTGCCCTCATCCGATATGACCACCAACTGTACTTGACCGTATCAGGATATAAAGCCCTAAAAGTATCGGTGAATCCAGAAGCTAGTAACTTTGTAAATTCAGCTCTTTCTTCATCCGAGAAACCGGCGTTGAAGTGATTAGTATCCGGATTTTTAAGATCGATCTCATTGTGAGCGACATTGAGATCACCCGTATAGATGACCGGTTTATCCTTGTCTAATTTGATCAGATGCTTTCTTAAGTCTTCTTCCCAATGGACACGATAAGGAAGCCGTAATAGACCATCCTTGGAATTAGGCACATAAGCACAGACAAAGTAGTAGTCAGGATATTCTAAAGTGATGACCCTTCCTTCTTTGGGATGATCTTCTCCTTCGATATCAAAGGAAACACTTAGCGGCTCCTTCTTAGTTAATACCATGGTGCCACTATAGCCTTTTCTTTCAGCGCTATTCATATACATATGATAGCCATCAAAGCTGACGGTCAATTGTTCGGGCTGCATCTTGGTCTCTTCAAAGGCGATGATATCAGGATCTTCTTTGACTATAAAATCCATCAAGCCTTTAGTAAGACAAGCCCTTAAGCCATTGACATTCCAATTCAATAGTTTCATATACTTCTGGTCCTCTCTTTTAAGAAGGCCCTTTCTTCATCACTTAGATATGGACTCAATGTCTCATAGACCAACTTATGATAAGCATTTAAGGATGCTACTTTATCACCTAGTACCTCTTTATCGATAAGCTCTAAGTCAAATGGTACTAAAGTCAATGGTTCAAAGCGTAAGAATTGACCATATTCCGTCTTTTGACCTTTCACACAGGTGATCATATTCTCGCATCTGATACCAAATTCACCTTCAAAGTAAACACCTGGCTCATCCGAGAAGATATGACCTGGCTTTAAAGCTACTTCACTACCACCGCCGATCGTATAGCGAATATTAGGTGGTGTCTCATGGACAGCTAGGATATGACCAACACCATGACCAGTACCACAACGATAATCAACACCTAAGGCCCATAAGTCCTTACGTGCTAAGATATCTAATTGATTACCACATAGCCCTTCTAAAAACTGAACATCTTCAAGATTGAACATACACTTCAATACTAATGAGAACCAGTACTTGATCTTATCATCGACCTTCCCTAGGGCAAAGGTCCTGGTTATATCGGTGGTCCCTTCAAAGTACTGACCACCACTATCCACTAATAAGATGCCTTCATTAGCTAACTTGGTATTATTCTCTGCCGTTGGGGAATAATGCATCATTGCCGCATTGGCATTATAAGCCACGATCGGCTCAAAACTGAGGTCAAAAGCCTTATATTCTAAACGGAAACGGTTGAGTTTTACTTTGACATCATATTCATTCAAAGTCGTCTTATCGACTTCTTTGAGCCACTTCATAAAGCGGACCATCGCTACTCCATCATAGATATGGGCTAGACGGGCGTTTTTGACTTCGACATTATTCTTAGTCGCCTTCATGTCTTCGATGACACTGCGCATGTCATAGACGCGGTTAGAGCTTGTATCTAATAGATCATAGGTCTCGTAGTTGATCTTGTTGAGGTCGATGAGGATGATCGTATTTTTGATGATCTTGATAAAATCATAATACTCATCATAGTCTTTGATGATGACCCCATCGCGATTTAGATCTTCGATGATGATATCGGATAGACGTTCTCTATGGACAAAGAAATAGATGTCATTATCATAAAAGACCAAGAAACTCATAAAGACCGGTGTATAAGCGATATCATTGCCTCTTAGATTCAAGATATAAGCGATCGATGTTAGGTCACCGGTGATATGGCATTTACCATCAAGGCCTCTTTTGACGATATTGAGCTTCTCTAAACGAGTGAGACCAGTGTATTTACTGTCGATCTCATAGATCATCTCTTTAGTCAGTTTTGGCCGATCTAGATAGATGTCACTGTAGATATCGATACTGACAATAGATAGACCAGCTTTCTTTAAACGGTTTACAAGCTTGGCACTTACGACCTTGCCATCAAGACCGATCTTTTTGCCTTTGAAGTTTTCGATCATAAAGGCATCGCTGTTTTTGACGCCATCGGTACCTAATTTCATGACCTTGATACCATTTGGTGTACACTGTTTATCCGCTTGTACGTGATAGCGTCCATCCACAAAGATATAAGCCTCATCAAAGGTGATGACCATCGTCGCCATCGAACCTGTGAAACCACTGAAATAGCGTAGTGTTTTAAAATGTTCAGGGATGTATTCAGAAAGGTGATAATCTTGGGTATTGAGATAGTATACCTCAAGACCATTCTCATACATCTTCCTTCTTAATTGTGTCAATCTCTCTTTTACCATATGACCTCCTGATTCCTTTCATTCTCAAGTAATATCTTCTTAGCTTTTAACCCTAGGGCATAACCACCTGGTGTCTTATCACCTCTTATCACCCGATGACAGGGGATATAGATAAGTAAGGGATTATGATTTAAGGCATTACCGATCGCTTGGGCTGACATATCATCCTTCATCATTTGGAATTTGACCCTTTGAGCTAGTTCACCATAAGAGATAGTATGACCAAAAGGGATCTTTCGACATTCTTCTAAGACCACCTTTTGAAAAGGTGAACAGTCAAGTTTATATGGGATATAGATGAGATCATTGATACCATTAAAGTAGTTATGCAGAAAACGACAAGTCATCTTTAATACATCTGGAAGATCTTTATAAGCCAAGGCATCTTGTACACGCCAAGTATGGCTTTGATCAGTTGTGATCTCTAAAAGTTGACCATTTTCTTCAATGATATATAACTCACCGATCGGTGAATAGAACTTGATATAGTCTTTCATGGTTATATTATCTATCAAGATATGACGATTGTAAATCGGTTTGATACCGCTATCTTTAATATTCGCTATTTGATCATTTGGTTTCAAAAGTAGATAAACCCTTTAAAATTGATATAATATGACCGAATAAAAAGGAGATCGATATGTGTATAAAGATGATCTGCAGTGACTTAGATGGTACTCTACTTCCCTATGGTGAAGATAGCGTGAGTAAAGAAGCCATAAGCCTTATCAAAGCTATACAAGATAAAGGGATCTTATTTTGTCCTGCTAGTGGACGTCAATATACAAGCCTCAAAAAGCTCTTTGCGCCAGTGGCTGATAAATGTGTATTCCTATGTGAAAATGGTGGTGTCATCTATAAGGATGATGAAGTATTAGCTAAAGTCGTCATGCCTAAAGATGTCGCTTTTTGTATCGCAAATGACTTTTTAGATCGCAGTGATGATAAAGGTGAAGTGATGCTGTCGGGAGCGAATACGAGCTATCTCATCGAAAAAGGGCTAGGCGTACTAAATCGGATCAGTGAGATCGGCAATAACCTAGTCGTCATCAAAGATCTTGATGAGATAAAAGAGGATATCGTCAAAGTAAGTGTATATCTACCTGATGGCGCAACTAAATACGCTGACCACTTTATCGATAAATGGCAAGATTATAATGCCGCTATCGCAGGACCATATTGGATCGATACGACACTAGCTAATAAGGGTATCGGTGTCAAAAATATATGTGAACTATTAGATATCTCCTTAGATGATGTGATGGCTTTTGGTGATAACTTCAATGATGTGTCGATGTTAGATGGAGTAGGGATGCCTTATATCATGGAAGGCGCTGATGAAAAATTGCGCATACGCTATCCAAACAAAGCTAAACGCCCTGAAGATATCCTTAAGACCCTTATTTAAGACATCAAGATGGCAGATGTCTTTTTTTATTCTATATCTCAAGATCATCAGCTGATAATTGATCATTAGATGACAGAAAATTGAATGGTAAAAATAGATACAACAAAGGAATTAGACGAAGAGTCAACTATTGAATTTTTTTCAATAGTTCAAACCAAATAGTTCAAACCAAGAGTAAAACACAAGTTACTAGAAAGATCAAACACTATTATCTCGGCACCATTCATTATTGAGTTAGTTTATCATACAAATTCTAAAAAGCTACCAAAAATAAATAGTAACCAACAAAGGCTTTATATTGGATGATGGTATGCCAAAAATGGTAGATCTTTTAAAAAGGACTGCTTCGAAGAATTATTCAAAAAGAAACATACCTATACAATGGTAGGAAAATATGACATTAATATACCAACTATTTCCAAAATGGAAATAGTTGCTTAAGATGGCAAAAGAAAAAGCCGGATCAGAATATGATGTCTTTAATAAGACACGAGTGATTGGATCCGACTTTGATAAACTAATTAAAAAGCTAAAGGATGAAGGTGATCTTTAAGATATCTTAAAGCTATTATCATTAAGATCGATATAGACCTTAGTGCCATCAGAAAAAGTACTCTCTTGGACTTTACCTTCTTTATCTAAGATCTTATGATCGATAAGCTCTTCAAATGCGACCTTTTGATGTAGGTCACATACGACCCTACACCTTTTGGCATCTTCATCAAAAGATCCACTAAGGCCAAAGGCCCCATCGACATCAGGATAAGCCCCTTCTCTTATAAGATATGGTAGACCACCATTGATCAAGGCATAAAGCATGAAGTCTTCACCTTCGACGATATCCATCATCCATGGCAAGATGATACATTCATGATATACAAGATCAAATAGCGGGATCGGGATCCCCATCTTCTTGCATCCTGGCTTTTTCAGCATGAATTCATAAGGTCCATAGTGACATGATACAAGTGTATCCAAAGCCCAATCTGTACACTCTTCACTAGTTGGGATGATATCTTTACTGATGAGATATTTAAAGGTCGCTTTACGATATCTGGCACAATCAGATCTTGACATCATATGCCTTTCATCATTGCATTCATCCATCTCATTGCAGGTAAAGACATCAAGATATGAAGCGTTAGGATAGATATCATCCGTAAAGAGATAACTAAAGTTCCTTTTGACATAGTCCAAAGCCAATGATGCACATAGATAATCTTGGACTCCTCCTGCCCATCTTGCGTGGCTATAGATATGACCATCGACATCCTTGATGGAATTATCCACATTATAGCTACCGGCTTTATGATAGTAGTCACGATATTGATCATGCAAGGCAATGAGATCACCTTGATCTTTTAGATAGTCGACTAATTCCTTTAGATCTTTAGCGCCACCGGCTTCTTTGCATACCGGAAAGTAGTCAGGATGTTTGTTGTCATAACCAGGCTCAGCCCAGCCATCGACATGGACATATAGACGATGTGGGTATTCCGCTTTGATCAGTTTGAGCTCTTCTAAGCGCTTTTTAAAAGGGATGATGACATCCTTATCATTATCAGGATCATAGAAGCTTGAAGCTTCATCGGTATGTGATTTGATCCCAAAGTGGATAAAGGAAGCGCCGACCATATCGTCGATCTTAGGTAGGGTCATAGCTTTTTCTTTGAGCGTTTTAAAGTGACCTTTTTCGATCATCAACTCACGGTAATATTTAGCCGCTTTTACATAGTCAAGGTCTTTAGCGAAATGATAACGGATATTCCGCTTATAAGTAAGCTTACCAAAACTGGCGATATGTCTAAGACCAATAGTCGTTCCTATCACATCAGCTTTATGAAGTACTTGATATTTAGTATCCGGATTATCGATGATCACCATATAGCCATGATCTTTTTCTTTTTGCATAAGAAAGGATACATAGGCATCGTGACTATAGAAGAAACCATCAAAGTCGAGTTTTTGATAGTCATAGTCATAATCATTTGGTAATAAGACTCCTTGCATGATCGGTAAAGCACTATAGCCATCGATATCTTTAGAGCTAAAATAGCCAGGCCATACGACTTCATCGATATCGGCATCATTTATCGGGATAAGTTCAAAACATATATCACCACTAATATCAAAATAGACCATCGTCTCGATGATGAGGTCATCGCTAAAGACATATTCCGCTAAGATACAAGGTGTGATCTTTGCCTTATAGTACTCTTCTTTGACTAAAGCATCCTCAAAGTAAAGTATCTGATCTTTCACCTTGATATATGGCTTGATCTTTTGATCCATTTGCCAGATGTGATCTTGATCGATCACCTTATAATATTCACCAACTTTTTTGACTTTAAGATCTTTATATACTATTTCCATTAATTAAGTAACCCCTTATGTTTGATGATATAGTAGACAAAATAACCACTTGAGATAAACCAAGTGAGTGGATAACACCAGTAGACAAATGCGATGTCATTATAAAGCATACCGGTGATCGTCAAGAACGATACTCTGATGACACACCATGAGATCGCCATATTCATCATCGGTACGATCGGCTTACCAAGCCCTCTTAGTACTGCACCATAGGCATGAGTAAAGGCGCAAAGGAAAAAGAAGATACCGGCAACGACTGCTCTTTGCGTACCATAATAGATGACATCAGGATCATCCGCAAATAAGCCGATCAGCTCTGGCGCAAAGACGACGGTCAATAGACCAATAGCTTCAGCTAGGATGACACAGGTCAATAAGCCAAAGATCGTTCCCTTTTTCGCCCTTTCCTTTTGACCGGCACCCATATTTTGCCCAACGAAAGTCGTAAGGGCTAAGTTAAAGGAAGTCACTGGTAAAAAGGCAAAGCCTTCGACCTTAGAATAAGCCCCACATCCAGCCATCGCTAGATTGCCGAAAGCGTTGATGTTGGATTGGACGACGACATTAGCGATACCGATGATCGAGTTTTGGATCCCACTAGGGATGCCATTTTTAAGGATATTTAATGTCATATCACGATCGACCCTTATCGCTTTATAGTCAAGACGATAGGAAGCTTTTAGCCGATGTAAGAGGCGCATACATAATATCGCACTGATGAATTGCGAGAAGATGGTCGCAAACGCCGCTGCTTCAACACCCATATCAAAATAAGCGATGAGGACATAGTCTAAGACGATATTGGTAAGACTTGAGATGATGAGATAGTAAAGTGGATGTTTACTATCGCCTAGTGATTGTAAAATACCGGTAAAGATATTGTACATGACAAGACCTAAAGAACCATAGAAGTAGATCTTTAGATAGGTGATCGAATCAGGCATGACACTAGCTGGTGTCCCCATGAGCTCTAAGATGATCGGTGTCAAGATGACCCCGACGACAGTCATGATGACACCCATGATAAGACCAATGGCGACATCAGTATGGATAGCTCTTTTTAATTCATCTTCTCTTTTAGCGCCGAAATTTCTCGCGACGACAACACCGGCACCCATAGCGATCCCATTGAAAAAACCGATGAGCATTTGGATGAGATTGCCACTGCTCGATACCGCTGCTAGGGCATCATTGCCCAAAAAATAACCGACGATAAGAGAGTCGGCTGAGTTGTATAGTTGTTGGAAAAGGTTGGAGATAAGGATCGGTAGGGCAAAGATGATGAGGCTTTTGTATATCGATCCTTGGGTCATCGACTTTGTATCATCCATTAGCTTCACTTCCTTTATAGAATTTCTTGATCAGTAAATATACTAAGATCGGTGTAAGGGAACAGATCGTTACAGCGATCTGCATATAATACGCTTCACCGACTAAAAAGTAGAATAAGACGATCATCGCCATACCAGCACATCTTCCCACAGACATCGCTGTCTCTTTGGCGATGACTCGACCAGTGACATTCTCTTTTTTGTCATATACCGCGATCGCATTTAACATCGCTAAACTATATGGATTACCATATAAGGCTACACCTAAGGCATTGGCTAGACCAAAGTAGATAGCCCCAAAGACATTCTCCATATAGACAAGCACAAGACATGAGGTCACGATAAAGAAAAGACCGATCTTAAAAAAGGTATACATATTTTTATCGTTCATCCTCTTACGCATGAGATAGAAGCTGACGATCGCAGCGATCGAAAAGACCACCAAAAGATTGGAATACAAGCTATCCGAACCACCAGTCGCCTCATAGATCATGAGGTTAGTGAGGGTCAAACTCAAGGAGTTTTGAAAGCCATAAAAGAAGGTCGCACTTTGGATCATGACCCAGTTCATATCCTTGAAGTTAAAGCTCTCCTTTAAACAATGTAAGACTGAGAAATTGCTTGACTCCTTATTTTCGATCTTAAGGCCTAAAGATATCCCGATAATAACGACATAAAAGATGATGACTAAGGCAAAGATCACATAGTAACCGATCGTTTGACTTGCGATAAAGCTCAAGATAAAGCTTGATACTAGTGGTGCTAAGATACTGGTGACATTATTGAAGATACCGATATTAGCTAGATATAAGCCCCTATGATCTGGTAAAGGAGCGACTTGGTTTGAGTTATTGACGCTAAACCAGTATAGACCTTCACCAATGCCATAGAAGGTAGCTGCGATATAGACATAATTGGCATTTTGCACAAAGAGATCTTGACCTAGTAGGATGAAGATCATCATCACCACTAAAAAGAATAAGCCACTAGTGAAGGTGACTGAATAAGGTAGTTTCCTGACTAATTTACCACCGATGGTAAAGAAGAAAGGAAATAACCCGATCCTGATGATCGTATAGATCGACATCATCACTAGTGACTGTGTATATGTATAGATAAAAACACTGACAAAGGATGTAGATAAAACATTAGCGAAATTGAATAGACCGTTGATAAGAACTAATCTGAACTCGCTTTTTGTCATAAACATCCCCCTTAATCTTTAAAGATAACTCCTCCGATATAGACATCTACTGGTTCAAACTCTTCATCAAAGACAGCGATATCGGCATCATAGCCCTTGAAGATAAGACCCTTATGGTCGATGCCCAACATCCGACATGGATTGATCGTGCAGGCATTTAAAGCTATGACTTTGTCTATTTTGGCGCTTTTGATCGCAAATTGCAAGACCTTATTGAGCTTATTGCAACTGCCGGCTAAAGTTCCGTTTTCTAAGCGACCAACGCCGTCTTCACCGACGATAGTGACGCGACCATTGCCTTCATATCGACCAGGCTTTAAGCCCTTGATGGCCACGCTATCGGTGACCAAGATCAGCTTGTCTTTACCCTTCATCGTGGCTAAGATCTTGGCTGGCTCCTTTTTCACATGGACGCCATCGCAGATGAGTTCAGCATAGGCCTCTTCAGTAAGCATCGCTGCACTGACGACACCGGGTTCACGATGGTGGATACCACGCATCCCATTGAAGGTATGGGTAAATGATATCGCGCCATTTTTGATCGCTTCCATCGCGATATCATAAGTAGCACCGGTATGACCCAATGTGACCCTGATCCCTTTTTCGACCATATAGCGGATGACATCATAGTCACCATTTAGTTCCTCTGGTGCTAACATGACTAACACCATACGATGACCACAGGCTTCATCAAAGGCATCGATGACCTTGCGGTCAGGGATGATCTTGCATTCTAAGGATTGAGCTCCTCTAAAATCGGTTGAGATAAATGGTCCTTCGGAATAGACTCCTAAGATATTAGTACCTTCATGATCTTCATTTAGATAAGCACCGATATTCTTAAGGCTTTCGATCAGGACATCATATGGGGCACTAGAGATCGTCGATAAGGTCGAAGTGACCCCTTCGCTTGGCAAATACCTGACCCATTTATCGAGCCATTCTTTGGTGGCATGATTATTATCACCCATATCATAGCCATGATTATGGATATCGATAAGACCTGGCATGATCAAGTTATCACCATAGTCTTTATCCGCTTTTAGTAAGCCATAAGGCAAGACATCCTTGATCTTACCATCTTCGATCATGATCGCCTTAGGGACGATCTTTTCATCATAATAGACACGTGTACTTTGGATTATCATAAAAACTCCTTAAAGATTTCTGATCCGATAGAAGTACTTATCGACCAGTTTATCATTGTGGTCAGCATATCTCTCATCCATGAAAGCCATGTGACCATTATAGTAGACATCAGGTTCATAGCCCTCTTTGACTAGTATCTCGACCATCTCGACTAAGATGGCATTTTGAAGGTAGATATTAGGGATCGTACTACTAGATCCGACCTTCATCGGAAAACCTTCGATCTGACATACCGCATCACCGATGAGAGAACAATTATCCAAGACGACATCTGCGACGTCCTTTAATTTATAGCCATCCTTGTGTTTGCATGTAAGGTAGTCACTATATTCAACAGCTGTGATGGCGATAACTGGTATCCCTTTATCCTTAGCGGCTTTAGCTACTTCAACAGGCGCGATATTATTACCGGAATTAGAGATGACGATGAGGCAGTCATTTGTCGTGATCCGATGATAATCGACGATGATCTTACCTAAGCCATACATATTTTCGATCTGGTAGCTTTTAGTGATCTCCGTATTACCGGTCGCACTCGGCTCAAGTAAAGCACAGTAATTAGCTGGTGTCGCTGCCCGCCAAAAGGCATCATCGACGACTAAATGTGAATGACCTGTACCAAAGCCATAGATGAGACCATCTTTCTTGGTCGTATCAGCTAAGATGCGCGCGGCATTTTGGATATTCTCACCTTGGGTATCCTTGATCTTTTGGATGACATCAGCCATCGTATCAAAGTAATTGAGCCATGCCATAACTAATCCTCTAAGATCTTGTCATTTAGATCATTACGCCAAGCTAAGAAACCATGGTCTTCACGCGTCGGATGGACTCTGTTTGTAAGCATGACTAAACCTTCATGCTTGGCGAAGTCCATGAGGATCGATGTGCCAGTAAAACCGGTGTGATATAAGGTCTTAGCGTGATATTTCTTATCCCAACCATAAGATCTTGCCATGATATCGGTATTGACCATGAGCTCTTTTGTTTCTTTACTTAATAGGCTATTTTCATCATAGAGATATGATCTGACAAATCTGCTGACATCAGCGATACTTGAAAATAGACCCGCACTTGCACAATCCTTACCTAAGAGATAACCTTTGCGATCATGAGCGACCCCGACGATAAGCCCACGCTCTTTACTGAGCTCCGTCGGTACGACATCATCACCAGTCGCTGTAACGAGACTAGAATGATCCATCCCTAAAGGCTCTAAGACTTTTTCCTTATAGATAGTCGCTAGATCTTTATGATCGATCGCTTCGATCACAAACCCCAGCATGATAAAGCCGATATCGCTATAAGCCATGACTTCGCCCGGTTTATGGATCAGATCGACAGCGTATAGCCTTTTGACGATATTGTCTTTAGTGAGGGTCTCTTTATTCTCTAAGTCACTTGGAAAACCTGCATTATGCAGTAGGAGGTTTTTGATCTTGACTTCAGGGAACCTAAAGTCAGGAAGGTATTTAGCCACGCTATCTTCAAGATCTAGTTTACCCTCTTCGATAAGTTCAAAGACCCTAGTAGTCGTACAGATGACCTTGGTACAAGAAGCCATATCGTAGATACTATCGACATTAAGTGGTCTTGTATCATATGGTTTGATGACACCGGCTTTGCCGACGATATAGAAGTCGGTCTCATCTTTTGCGATCATAGCTGCCGATATACCTGAAACGACCCCGTTATTAACGGCGTCGTCAATGGCTTTTTTGATGATATCTTTACGCATTTAAAGCGTCGATCGTCGGTCTGATCATGCCATCGTGTTCAGCGAAGGCTTTCTCGGCTTGATCTTTTGTAACACCAGTCTTGTGCATGATCGTAGCGATCGCTACACTTTGGCCAGATTCATTGAATAAGCGTTCCGCTTCTTCATCCGATACTTCATTGATCTTCTTGATCATGTTGATGGAGCGCTTGACTAGCTTTTCATTGGTCGGTTGAACATTGACCATCAGGTTACCATAGACCTTGCCTGTCTTGACCATGACCCCCGTTGAGATCATGTTGAGGACCATCTTTTGTGATGTGCCTGCCTTCATCCTCGTTGAACCAGAGATGACTTCAGGTCCAACGACTGGGGCGATCGATACCTTAGCGACCTTGGCCATCTCACTATCGGCATTACATGTAACGGCAACGGTGACACAACCTAAGCTATTGGCATATTCTAAAGTTGCGATCGTATATGGTGTCCTACCACTAGCAGCAACACCGATGACACTATCTAAAGGCCCTAAGTTGATCTCTTTCATATCTTTAAGACCTAGCTCTTTTGAATCTTCAGCCCCTTCGACCGCTTTAAACATCGCGCCTTGGCCACCAGCCATGACTCCAAAAGCCCTTTCTGGTGCTAGACCATAGGTCGGTAATAGTTCTGATGAATCCATGACACCAAGTCTTCCTGATGTCCCCGCACCAGTGTAGATGATACGACCACCTTTTTTGAAATTCTCGGTGATCATATCGATCGCTTTAGCGACGTTGTCGAGTTCTTTCTCGATCGCTGGGGCGACCTTTTTGTCTTCATCGTTAATGAGTTTGACCATTTCTCTCGTTGAAAGGAGGTCGATATTCTTTGTCGCTTCGTTTTGCGTTTCAGTCGTTAATTTTGTGATCTCAGCCATGATATCTCCTTAGAAATGACGAACACGACCATCGAAGTGTTCATAGATCGCATCATTGTTGAAACCGTCGACATTCTGTGATTGGAAAACATAAGGTTTGATACCTTTTTCAACACAGATCTTCATCGCTTCCGTGACCGCTTCATTGAGTAGTAACATACTGACGATACTGCTAGCTGGACCAGTCTTGAAGTTACCGATCTGCATCATCGCATCACCATCAGGAACACAGGTATCTAATACAAGATCTGCACATTCATATAATTTCTTACCACTTGGATGACGGCTTGAAGCAGCCTTTGATTGTGCGACGTTAGTTACCGCTACGACAAAGACACCTTCTTTTTGGGAGCGCATCGCCATCTCGATCGGCATCGCATTACGGCCGCTGTTTGATGAGATGATCATGATGTCACCCTTTTCGATCTTGTAGCCATCATAGACGATATCGCTGACACCAGTAAGCTTCTCTAATGCACCACTTCTTTGCGCACCATTGGCGGTCAGTGTATCTGGATCTAAGATCGCATCGACATTACCTAGACCACCAGCTCTAGCGAATAGTTCGATACCGATCATATGTGAGTGACCTGTACCAAAGGTGTGGATGATCTTATCATTAGCGATATTCTCAGCCATCTTCTCAGCTAATTCTTTGATCGCTCCTTCATTGGCTTTTTCTGCCTTTTCCATTACTTCGATTATCTTTTTGCCATATTCAAATTCCATCTTTAGATCCTCCCTTTATATTTAGCTCTGACTGCTTCATCATGAGCTTTATCACCAGTTAATACTGGGACTTCTTTACCTTCTTCTACTAATATATCGACAACTCTTGCCGCCATCGATTGAGCGATGAGGTTATTACAGATACTGGATACTGAACATACCTTAGCATCCGTACCTGTCTCTAGTAAGGCATCACCATGAGGTCCACAGTTATCGACGACGACATCACCGAACATATATAGTTTCTTGCCACTTGGATGTCTACTATCTTCGACCATCGTATGTTTCATACTGGTGACGATGACGACTTTATGACCGTTTTCTTTCGCTAAACTTGCGATATCGATGACTAGACCATTGATACCAGAGTTAGAGATAACGACGAAGATATCCTCTTTTTTGATATCGTATAGGTCATATAGCTTCTTAGCGATATTAGGTCTTCTTTCAAAGATATTGACTTTATCGGTGAACTCTTCTAATGAGACGATGCCTTTAGTGACAAAGTCAGTCGTGCGCATGATATGGATCGGTACTAATGATCCGACACGATCGGTGATATCGATACCGAGACCTACGGAGTGACCTGAACCAAAGACATGGATAACACCACCACTAGCGATACAGTCAGCAGCGACTCTAGCGAATTTTTCGATATTGTCTTTTTGTGAATCATATAGCTCATCGATGAGCTCGATCACTTGATCTTTAAATACTTTTGCGTCGACCATTATCTTACCCTTCCTTCATATACATCTGTCAAAGCGTTATTGTGGACATCAGCGCCCTTGATATTAGCTGATAGCAATACCGGTGCTTCAAGTCCTCTTTCGATAAAGCAATTGTATACTTCGCCCGTCAACATCTGAGCGATGACATTAGCGATCGTCGATGATGTCTGACCGATACGATAGTCACCGATCTTTAAGGCGACATCCGGCTCACTTGCGCCCATATCTAATGACATATCCGCATAGTCTAATAACTTCTTGCCACTTTCATGTTTAGCTAGAGCTACTTCATAGCTCTTCATATTGACGACAGCGATGACCTTTTGACCATTGTCATGATAGCGTTTAGCTAATTCAACGACTAGTGGTTCATTACCGTATTGCGATACGATGATGATCATATCGCGGTCATCTAATTTATATTGGCTTAATAATAGATCAAGATACTTGGTATCATCATATACGGCATTGGATTCGATGATATCGTGATCTACTAATCCTTTTTCATCTAATATCGAAACATTCATGCCATGGTATGGGGCAAGACCACCAGCTCTGAAGTTTAGTTCATTGACGAATTCATTAGCGTGTTTTGAACCAAAAAGCTGGACGACACCCTTGTTTACCATCGTGTCACAAATGATGTTGGCGACTTTCTTGAGATCTGAGCTCTCTTCAAGATAGGCATCATTGATGCTGGCCTTGACTAGAGCGAAGTATTCTTTTTTGACATCCATTTTACTACCCTTCCTCCTTTTGAATGGATTGCGAAACACAAGCTTGGTCTCTCTGGATCTTTTCATCCTGACCGCTTGTGTTTCTTTGTCAGCGATATATCTGTTTAAAGCTTTGTTTAGTTTAGCTACTTGAAAGGACTCTCTTGTGATCTCTCTACCATCGATCAGTTTGATATAGAGACTATAGGATTTGGTCTTATTGATATTCCATTCGGCGATATCATGATAATCGATATCGATCATGATATTACCATGATCATCATAAACGACGATATGGTCACTGTAGACATCAAAGACCTTATAGTCTTTTAGACCAAATTGGACTAATAAGCCCGCAGCCACAAAGAAAGCCCCGAGCAAGAAGCCGGGAATATTACGAAAAAAGACGATACAGGCTATTCCGACGATCGTCATGATTATTTGGGGGAAAGTCGGTTTATAGGATATTTCGATCTTATCTGTATTTGCCATATTTTATACCTCCAAATAAAGATCAAGGACCGCGATCGCGGTCCTTAGATCAAAGTTTCTTGTCTTAGAGAAGACCTTCCTTCTTCAGCGCCGCCATGACATCTACTGGTTCATTAGCAGGCGTGATACGGGAGTAGACATTACCAAAGTGTGCACATAGTTTTTCATAAACTGGGACATCTTCTTTGGTAGCAGCGATCGTTTTCGTAATCATCTTGTAGTCAGTGCCTTGTTGAGGAGCAACTGTACCTACGTTGAATTCTTTGATATCTAGACCAGCTTCAACTAGTGCTAGAGCATCAGTAATGAATTTGCATATTACGAACAATGTTTCATCTTCATGTGCCTTAGCATAATCAATCGTTTCCTGGATCGAGAAGACCTTAACAGGTGTTCCCTTAGCAGCTAAAGGTAGTGCCATCTTTTGGATACGGTCATTAGCTACGACGTCATTACAGACGATAATTTCATTTGCACCGATATGATTCTTCCAAGTCACTGCTACTTGGCCGTGGATCAAACGGCTATCTACACGCATGTGTTTAATCATTAAATTACCTCTTTTCTATAGATGTAACATTGCATCTACTGAATTTAATAGTATCTTGGTAGATTACTTTGTCATGATGCCTAATGCACCAAGTACGAATGTAACAAGAGCTAGGATCAAGATCGTCTTTAATGGAGAGATCTTGAAGTTCTTGATCATGACATAGCAGATCGCAACAAGAACGATCGGTAGCATGTAAGGTAAGATACCATCTAATGTCTCTTGGATAGAGAATACGTTTGGTACTGTCTCACCTGCTTCGTTGACTGTTTCACCGATCTGGATATCGTTGAAGTGTAGAGCTGATAGGATCGAAGGAATGAAACCGCCGATAACAGTGATACCTAAGATACTAGCTGCAGCTTGTAATGTATCGAATGTGCTTGTACCAGCAACATCAGCGATGACATCTTCACCTTTACGGTAACCATAGTAGAATAATGGCCAACGGATAACGAATGTTAATAATGAAGGTAGGATAGCAACGACAACACCTAACCAGTTACCTTCAGCAGCAAGTGAAGCAGCTAAGATGTTTAATGGTGGGTTTAATAGGATAGCTTGGATCGTATCACCGATAGCAGCTAGAGGACCCATCAAAGCGATCTTTAAGCTGTCAGCAACTTCTGTTTGGTAAGCTTCTTCAAGAGCTAGAGAAGCACCGAATTGAACTGAACCAGCCCATGGGTTAGTGTTATAGAATTGCATATGTCTTTCGAGGTTTCTGCAGATCTCGTCGTTATCATCGTACAATTCTTTGAATGCAGGTACCATTGAGTAAGCATAACCAGCACCTTGCATCTTTTCATAGTTCCAGCACCATTGTAAGCAGACGTTATAACGGAATGCTGATTTACTTAATGTCTTCTTTGATAATTTCTTATTTGTTCTTGCCATTATTCAGCACCTCCAACATATTTGCTCATGAATAGACCACCTAATGCAGCACCGACTAGAGCTAATGAAATTGTGTTCATGCCTAAGTAACCGAAGCCAACATAACCGATGATCATGAATGGCCAGTATTTCTTGATGTCCATGTATGATAGTAATAGAGCGAAACCGACAGCTGGTAGAGAAGCACCGACGACGCCTAAACCATTAGCGATCCATTGAACACTAGTAACGAAGTCTGTGACTAATGCTAATTGGTCGAGTAATAACATACATACGAATACTGGGATAGCACGTGATAGGAGCCATGGTAATGTACCACATAGTGTCCATGTTTCGAACAATTTGATATTGTTCTTAGCAAGAGCACCTTCACCTAAGTGTTGGAATACTGTCGTTGTAGCACGACCTAAGATATCCATTTGTGACATCAATAATGCGACAGCAGTAGCAACTGGGATACCTTGTGTGACGACAACGTCTTCGACAACAGCTGTTGGATCACCAGCAAGTGACCTTGCAGCAACGACGGTACCTAATAGAGCGCCTACTGTGTAATCAGGGATAGTAGCACCGCCATATGTGAAGAAGCCTAAGCTCATCAATAAGCATTGTGCACCAACCGCTAAACCGACATCAGGAGCGCCAACTAGAAGTCCACCGACAACACCTGCCCAAAGGACGTTCTGGATAGACACACCCGAAAGTGCCATTACCTGACCGATACCAACGTATAGGCCTAAGATAATTCCTAAAACTAAATTACTCATTTAATTTATCCTCCTGTCTCTATACTAATGTAAACGCTTATAATTTTCAAGCATCTATCCCAAAATTTCCCACAATTTAACCTTGTTTTTCATCTTTTTTTTCAGTTTATTTCCTTGGTAATTTATTTTAGTCGACAGGCTATTAAATCGCGAATTAGCTTAAAATGACCTTAACGTGAAAAAATACGCAAGTTTTTCATAACCACTAAAAAAGCCGATATCGAGGATATCCTGATATCAGCTTCATTTTTAGTATGATCTATAGTGCTTTATTGTCTTTTAACCACTTGACTAAACGATCTAGACCTTCTTTTAAGGTATTACGATCGGTTGCGCAGTTGACTCTTATGTACTTCGAGTAGTCTTCGCTAAAGGCAGCACCTGGATTGAACTGGACATGACCTTCTTTCATCAAGCGATCGACATAATCTTCTTTTAGATCTAAGGCATTTAGATCAAGCCAAGCTAGATATGTCGCTTCTGGGATATGGAATTTGACCATCGGCAAGTGCTCTTTAAGATAAGCATCTAAGAATAAGAAGTTTTGATAGATGTATTCTCTAACTTCCTTTAACCATTCATCACCATAGTGATAGGCAGCCTTTAAAGCTTCAAAGCCAAAGATATTGATACTAGAAAGACCACTAGCTTTAGCTTCTTTTCTAAAGTCATCAGCTAACGCCTTGTCTTTAGTTAGACAATATGAGATCTTGAGCCCTGCTAGATTAAAGGTCTTAGTCGGGGCATTTAAGGTGATGGTCTTTTTATAGCCTGACCTTAAAGCCGAATACTTCTTATAGCCTGGCATCGTGAGATCGCCATGGATCTCATCAGAGATGAGCCATAGATCATTTTCTTCACATATCTTGGCGATCTTATCGATCTCCTCCCTTGAATAGCAAGCACCAGTTGGATTATGTGGGTTACATAGGATAAAGCACTTGATCTTAGGGTCGTTTTCGATCTTGGCTTTAAGATCTTCAAAATCGATATGATAGTGTTCATCCTCATTGATGAGCTTAGAATAGACCACTTCCCTATTTAGGTGTTTTGGTGTATTGAAAAGCGGTGGATAGATCGGTGGCATCAGGATGATCTTCTCATCTTCCCTCACTAACATTTCCACCAGTGTATATAAGCTATATACGACCCCAGTGCTCAAGATGATATCGTCCTTTTCGATATCGACATCATGATGTCTTTTCTCAAAGGCGATGATCTCATCATATAGGTCATCACCAGGATCAGTATAGCCATAGATCATGTGTTCAGCTCTTTTCTTTAATGCTTCACTAACTTCTGGGACGGTATTAAAGTCCATATCCGCGACCCATAAAGCGATCACATCATCTAAGCCATAACGGCTCTTATAGCGATCCCATTTAGTACAATCAGTCCCTAAACGGTCGACTTTTTTATCTAGATCAAACATTTTCTCCCTCCAATAAGCTATCGATCGCCTCTTTGACGCTTTTGACGACCTTCTTACTCACCTTTCTTATATCTTCATTAGCTCCTTGCATCGCAAAGCCATAGCCACAATTTTTGATCATCTCTTTGTCATTCTCTTCATCACCGATACAGGCAAAAGACTCAGGATCGACATTTAGATGCTCAGCTAAGGCCAAGATACCAGGCCATTTGCCTGTCCTTTTCATAACGACTTCAAGACACCCTCTATCGGCATGATATGCCTTAAAGTAGCCATCAAAACCACTTTCGATATCTTTAGCTAGCTTATAAGCCACTTCATCATCTTTACAGATGACAAAAAATTTAAGGATCGGCTCATTATCCCCAAAGAAAGACTTTGGTTCTGATACTATGCCGATATCAGCTGTTCGCATATGCCTTTTGAAATAGCCGAATTTATCCTTAGCGTAAAAGCCTCTGAAGCGGTAACCATCGATGATATAATCCGTCTCATCATAGTCATCTAAAAATTCGACCATCTTTAAAGCATAGTAGTCATTTATCGCCCCTAATACTTCTTCCTTTTTACCATCCGATAATACCGAACCTGTACTCCCTAACATGAATTCCGGATATACGCCTAATTCATTGAGTTTCCTCATAAAGGATACCGGTCTACCACTAGCGACCACAAAGTGTTTACCACTATTTGTCCACTTTAAAATAGCTTCAATATCACTTGAAGCTATCGTTTCATCGCTCTTTAATAGTGTACCATCGAGGTCTGAAACAAGGTATTTGATCATTGAGCTTGAGCTAGGACCTTCTTGAGGTCAGCGATGCCATCTTTACCTGTATTCATGAGATTAGCGATATCGACATCACCGAATTCTCTTGAAGTCATGACTTCTAAGACCATTGGTAAGTTCATACCGGTGATGACCTCAACGTTGTCACCCATAAAACGTGCCATGCAGTTACATGGACTACCGAATAATAAGTCACAGAATACTAAGACACCATCACCCTCATCGACTCTTTCACAAGCTGCCTTTAAGACATCGACGAATTCATCAGGATTGTCTTCTGGTTTTAAGCATACTGCTTCTGCTTGTTTGATGTTGTCACCGAGGAACAACTTGCATGTCTCTAACATACCATGAGCTAATTCACCATGGCTAGTGATAATTATACCTTTCATCTTCATATCCTCCTTTTAGTATAATCTATTTATTGAGCTTCTTTTTCTTTATAAAAGCTCCAATAAGCATAAAGCCAAAGATCGCCACACCAGCGGCTAAAACATAGTTTAAGATCTCGGTGATCTCATCATATTCTGATATCTGGACATTGACGACTAATAGTATCGCGATCAAGAAGATCATGATGATCGCGATGATGATCCTTGTATCACTTAATGGCCCGACAAAGCGCATCATGAATGACTCCTTCGGTCTTTCAAAATTCTTGATCTCCTTTAAGCTCGGTAAGAACTTGACATAGAAATATATCGACATCAAAACATATACCAAGATCCCACTGATAAGACCAAACCACAACATGTCCAAAAACATGATCACGATAAAACCAAGTGCGATAGATAGTGGTAAACGCGTTTGGAATACCGAGAACTTCTTATAATCGGTCTGATCATTGACCCAATAAGCCTTCTTATTGAAGACGTTATAGTAGATCAGTCTTCCTCTTTCATCGTTGTATACATGCAGACCTAATACTCTGCCTTTTGTCTTTTGATTACTCATTTTGTCTCCCTTAATACTTCATGTATATACATCTTTGTATCATCATCCAAAGTATCGATAAACATCTCATAAGTCACATAGGGGAAGTTTATCGGTAATATATATGGACCATATCCATTGGAATAGGATACTAAGATACTGTTATTTATATCGATATCATCTATAAATTCAGAAAAGATCTCATTTGGATAAAAGATGAATTTAAATTCACCGAGATCTAATATCCCCATATCAGCCCCTTTATTACTGGTACTAGGATCGATATTAGCGCGCATGATCTTACCGTATTTGATCGTCTCTAACTCTCTATCGGTAAGATCTTTACGGATCTTGGTCTCATCGATCGGATCATAGTTATGCTTATATGGGATATATACTTCCTTATAGCTGAGTGTTAGATCTATTAGATCACCATCATCTAATAGGCTATCGACCTTATCAAATAATTTATCACCTAACTCTTTTAGGCTTTCATAGTCTTGACCTGACCTTGTAAAGCGCGATGATATATCACCCATCGCTCCTGACATATAGGTAAAGAAGATATCACTGTATTTTTCCTTTAGTTTACTTAATACATAACCTGGAAATTCACTGCTAAAGTATGGCACATTAGCTTGCAATATCGTCGGATGCACATTGTGGACGATAAAGGTCACAAGGGGCTTATCACTTAAGATCGTGACGACAGTGAGATATTCATTATGTGTCTCATAGCCACTGATACGTGACTTACCAACTTCATCAAAATGAACGGTCTTATAGCGATAAGACAGTGTTTGATACTCCCTTATATCGATATCTACTAATTCCCTTTTCAATAGGTCCATTAGATAAGCCTGATATCTTTCATCTTTGACATCATTGCCATAATGGGTATGGGTAGCTGAAGTGATGAGTTTGACACCCTTATAATATGTATCAAGATAAGTATTGAGCTCTTTTCGATGATCATCATCAAAAGCTAATAGATCAAGCGATAAGTGGATGATCTTAGTATCACCATCTTCAAGATAGATCGCCCTAGCATATAGAGGATCATGATAGGTGTCGATCAGATCGACCTGACTTAAATGGCCACATTGTCTTGTCGCGAAAGGCGCACTTATGATAAAGCTCTTAGTGCCAAGCTTCTTCATTCTTCATTCTCCATATCGACCTCTTTTGCCTTATTGAGGCTCTTCTTATAGGTCTCGATGACCATACCTTGCATAAAGTAAGCATTCAAATAACGGATATCAGCGATATTGTGTTCGTATTTAGTGACGAGCTCCTCTGCACCATCATAGGTCCCCAAAAGCATATTTGGCACCACAAACATCCTCTCTTCGTCATTTGGATCATAGGTGACATAGATATAGCCCTTAGGCATCTTGGTTTGCGAGGTATTGAATTTATCATACATGACAAGCTCTTTCTTGTTTAAGTCTTTATCATATACATCGACGACCATCCGCCATACCGGATATTTACGATTATTGGAATCCTTGATGATCCTTTCGAATTTGCCATCCTTGATATAAGCTAATGCCACATGACCTTCTTTGACCATCTTGTTGATGATGTGCTTGTCACAGTTATTCTCATACCATTTGAACCAGATGAGGAATAATGTCGAGATGACGATGATCAAGATGATCACTTCAACACGGCGATTTGACCATGATGCATTATTGATGGTCAAATAGATGATAGCTAGTAATAAGACAGCTAAAAAGCCCAAGATGATGATATTATAACGGCGATTAAGTTTAAGTTGCATATCCTACCCTCATATTCCTAATTTCTTCATAATGTTACACCATATCATAAACGCTTTCAAGGCATTAAAAAAAGCTGTGCTTTTTGTCCTAAGACTAAACACAGCTTTTGATCTTATAGTCTTGCGATACCCTTTGTATAGGTTTGGACTACTTCATAGTCATCATCTAAGACGACGATATCGGCATCATAGCCAGCGACGAGTTTACCCATCCTGTCATCGATACCAAGTAATCTTGCTGGGTTGATCGTACATGAGTTGATCGCATAATCCCATGGTACAAGAGCCTTTTCAACAAGTACTTGTAGACCCTTATTTACCCTTAGTGTACTACCAGCTAAATTACCAGCTTCAACTAGATGAGCACTGCCATCTGGGAAGAGCTCGATCTCTTGACCACCAAATAGGACGCGAGTACCAACTGGTAGACCTTTGACCATCAAAGAGTCAGTGATCATGACTGAATAGTCACGGCCTTTGGTCATAAAGTAGTTATTCAAAGCGGCTGGTGTTGAGTGGTTACCATCACAGATGATCTCACCGAAGGTATCCCTTAATCTGAAGGCAGCCCCAACTAGACCATTCTTGCGGTGGTTATATGGTGTCATACCATTATAGACGTGAGTCATACTTCTAGCACCATTGGCGATCGCCATACTAGCTTCTTCATAAGTAGCAGCACTATGACCGATACTGACAACTACTCCATGATCTGCTAAGTATCTGACAAGCTTAAAGTCTTCATCAGTCTCAGTAGCCATCGTGATGATCTTGATATTGCCATGAGCGGCTTTTTGGAAGCGTTCGAACTGTTCGATCGTGCCTTTAACGATACATTCTTCTGGTTGAGCCCCTTTGTAGACCATATCTAGATATGGACCTTCAAAGTGGATACCTAAGATCTCAGCACCTTCATATCCTTCTTCTTTGACCTTAGCGACATTAGCGACTGCTTTGGTCAAGACTTCTTCCGTTTGGGTGATCGTCGTCGGTAAGAAACCACAGATACCATCTTTGACGATATTCTTGGTCCAATTCCTTAGACCCTCTTCATTAGCATCATTGGTGTCAAAGCCATAGGCGCCATGCGTATGGACATCGATAAAGCCAGGGACGATACGCATATCGCCATAGTCTTTGTCGACTTCTTTTTCGCCATAGTTGTAGATACGAGTGATCTTACCATCCTCAAATTCGATCTGAGCTTCTAAAAATTGACCACAGACCCAAACGCGTTTACTTTGGATGATCATTTACTTACCTCTTTTCGTAATCTGTCTCTTCTAACATTGAAGCAGCAGCTTCATCAACGACGACAGTAACTGATGGATGTCTTTGTAAGATCGATGCAGGGCAAGCTTCACTCACTTCACCTTTGATCATATCGTGGATGGCTTGGGCTTTATTAGCGCCATTGGCGACTAGTAAGACATTCTTAGCGCGCATGATATTAGCTGGACCCATCGTGATCGCTTGATGAGGTACTTCTTCCCCTAGCGGATCAAAGAAACGGGCATTATCCTTACGTGTTTGTTCAGTTAGTTCAGTAACGTGCGTTGTTTCATCAAATGGTGTATTTGGTTCATTGAATCCGATATGACCATCAGAACCGATACCAAGTACTTGGATATCAACGACCATCTTATCCATTGCTTCATCATATGCCTTCGCATTAGCTTCTAAGTCACCAAGACCGCTTGGGATATGGATATGAGAATCATCGATGTCGATATGATCGAATAGTTGTTTGTGCATGAAAGTCCAATAGCTTTCACTGTGATCTAATGGTAGACCTACATATTCATCAAGGTTGAAAGTGTAGATGTTCTTATATGATGTACCATTGGTCTTGTGATCTTCGATCATCCGCTTATATAGACCGATAGGGCTAGAACCAGTAGCTAAGCCTAATACACTGCCGTCCTTTAAAAACGGTTTCATCGTCTCAAATGCGATATCTGAGACTCTCTCATAATCTTTGACACAAATTACCTTAAACATTCTGACCTCCTAATAGATAATTTACTATCTATGGATATCATAATCCTTTTTGTGAAATTTTGGTAGTAATGTGACACGAAAAACCTAAGATATCTTCTCAAAGGAATCAAAGTAGTATTTACCATCGATATCTTTAAAGATATAACGATATACGCTAGCTACATCGCGATAGTCTTCTAAAAAGGATGCTTCTTCACTTAAAGGATGTTCCCTTGTATCTAATAAGGTATTGCCATCAGCACTTAGGATGTCACTTTTTACCATCATATCTTCACTATAGTCATCCGCAAGTGGCTCAGGTCTGATCTTTATAACTACTTCATCGATCATCAGTAGGTCATGATCTTTTACTACCTTTTCAATGCCGTATTCATAATAAGGGACAAAAGCGCCACCGACCCCAAACGCCAACATATACTTCCCTGTTTCTTCATCATAAGTGCCAAGATCAAAGTCTTCATCGATATGGGTAGCATCAGGTCCAAAGACATCCTTGACTAAGATATCCATTTCTTCTTTAGTCGGGTCTGATAGTACTTGATCATCAGTCGCATGAAAAACGGCGATCGCTAATTTCTTGCCATTATCGATCGTATCAGCGGTGATATAGTCACTATTATATAGATATTCACTGACGCCATAGAAGATACTATGGATATTGACCATATCGATAAGATCTTGGTAAATCTTATCATCAGGATCTAATTGCATAGGTGTACTAGTTGGCTCAGAAGTCGGTGTAACTTCGATATGATCGTTATTTGTACAACCGCCTAATAATATAAGAAAAGACAAGACTAATAAGACAAGATATTTAGACATATAAAAGATCTCCTTTATCCCATTATAAAACGCTGATGGTTAGATGGATGTTAGAGATGGTGTATCACTATGCTTATAAAAATATGAGCCACTTAGCGGCTCATATCTTACTTATCTTTATTGATCTCTAACATCTCCCCGATGACCGTTAGATCACTTGCGGTCTTGGTGAGATCAGTCGGAACGATGATCTTAGTCGCTTGCCCGTTGCCTAATTTCTCTAATGATTCAAGGGCTTTTAGACTTAAGACACCTTTATCGATATTAGCGGCTTTAAGCCTTTCAAGACCTTCAGCCTCCGCTTCATAGATCTTTCTTATCGCTTCTGCTTGACCTTCCGCTTTAGCGATCTCCGCATCCCTTTGGGCATTAGCGGCAAGGACTAATGCCTTGGCATCACCGTCAGCCTTTTTGATGACTGATTCTTGATGAGCTTCTGCTTGCAGTAGTGCTTCTCTTTTTTCGCGCTCAGCCTTCATCTGCTTTTCCATGGCGTTTTTGATCTCCGCTGGTGGATCGATATTCTTAAGCTCGACTCTTGATACATTGATGCCCCAAGGATCAGTGGCTTCATCTAAGATCGCCTTCAGTTTGGCGTTGATCGTATCTCTTGATGTCAAAGCCTCATCTAAAGTGATCTCACCGATCAGGTTACGCAAAGTAGTAGCACTCAAATTCTCTAATGCAAATAGTGGATTAGCTGCACCATAGGCGAATAATTTTGCATCGAAGATCTTAAAGTACACGACAGTATCGACACTGATCGTGACATTATCCTTGGTGATCACACTTTGTGGTTCAAAGTCGGCGCATTGTTCCTTAAAGGATGCCCTTGAGGCGATCCTTTGTAAGACCGGTATCAAGATGTGGATACCTGCCTTCCATGTCGTTTGGTAGCGACCTAAAAACTCGATGACGTACTCTTCTGTCTGTGGTACGATCTTGACCATTGAAATGATCAGTGCGATGATGATGATCAAGATGACCAATACGGTGATTAACGTTCCCATGATATCCTCCTTACAATATTGAAAATACAAAAGCGAATACAAATAATAATATCAACCATAAAATGATGAATAAAACTACAGCCTTAACGACGATACTAGCTGTACTTTTATCACGCTTGGTCTTTTGCGATGCCATCCTGACAGTACCGATATGGGTACGACTGTATTCTGATGTCTTTTTATGCCAGTTACCGTGTTTGACAGCCTTATCCTTTTTAGCACGATCATATCCATATAATGGCTTACCATTTAGGATCGTCGTACTCCTACTATTTTGTCCATTTAGATTCATGTTTACCTCTAGCTTGATTATATCATATGTAAATTGCATAAATGGTCATTTTACGTTGTTTTAACATAATAAAGAAGTACCCTCCCTAGTATATAGGAAGGGCGAAAGGAAACGTAAATGATAAAGAAAATTGAACTGTCTTTATTATACTTGACGATGATCGATATTACAAGGTCAAAGCCGATGATATCTAAGCGACACTTAGTTTATTTCGATAGTATAAATAGTAATATAGGATAAAGATGACACCTGTCAAACACCATGATATCGGATATGCCATCATGAGTGCTGATAGCTCTTTACCAGCAGCGATAAATAAGGTCCATAATACCCTGACACCAACGATGCCTACTGCTGTTATGACCGTTGGGATAAAGCTATTTCCGACACCTCTTAATGCACCAGCCAAGATCTCTACTGGCGTATAGAATAACCAGAATGGCGCTACCGCAAAGATGATGACTGAACCGATACTGATGACACTAGGATCATCATTGAAGATGCCGATAAGATATGGGGCAAATAGACAGACGATGGCACTGATCGCTACTGTTATCCCCATCGATGTCATAAACCAACGGTTAACACCCTTTTTGACACGATCATATTCTTTAGCGCCAAAGTTTTGCCCAACGAAAGTCGTTATTGCAATACCCAAGGCACCGATTGTCTGCCAATATAGCTGATCGATCTTACCAAAAGCGGTGAAAGCTGCGATCGAATCAACACCATAGGTATTGATCGCCGCATTGATCACAAGATTACTGATGGAATATAAGACCGATTGGATACCAGCTGGTAAGCCGATCTTAAAGATTAGGATGGCAATATGCGTATCTACCTTTAATTCTCTGAGCTCTAGATGCAAGGCATCCTGTGACTTGACCAAAGAGATGACGACTAAGGCTGCTGATACCACTTCCGCAATGACAGTAGCGACCGCTGCACCAGCTACACCCATATGGAAGACAGCGATAAAGACGATATCTAAGACGGTATTGACGATACTAGCAGCGATCAGATAGTAAAGCGGATGCTTACTATCACCAACTGCCCTCAATATCGAACAACCCATATTGTATATGAGTAATGGTATAAGGCCGATAAAGTAGATATTGGTATAGATAAGTGACATCTCTAATATCTCTTCTGGCACGCCAAGGCCAACTAAAGCCATCCGTGATGTCGCGATACCGACGATCGAGAATAATAGACCGACGATCAAAGATAGAGCCATCCCAGTATGGACGGTCTTTGATACATCACGATAGTCATTAGAGCCAAAGTATTGCGATATGAGGACTGTTGCCCCTGATGCTAGACCGACGATAAAACCGACATATAAGTTGACATAAGTCCCAGTCGTACCACCGACAGCCGCTAAAGCCTCTTTACCCAAAAAATTACCGACGACTAAGGCATCGACGGTATTGTATAACTGTTGGAAAAAAGTACCGAATAAGATCGGAAAGAAAAACATTAACAGTGGCTTGATAATTGGGCCACTAGTGATCTTCATCGTTGCGCTCATAGCACATAATTCTACACTTTTTTAAGTTAGAATCAATAGTATATTTCTACAAGATATAACCCACAGGCATCGATATTATATCTTCTGGTATCATCCTTGGTATGATCATCGATCATCCGCTTGACATCTTCGATATCTTTGATCCCTCTTGCGACATCTATTAGGGTACCGACGATCATCCTGACCATATGCCTTAAAAAGCCATCACCGATGATATCGATATATAAAAGATCATCATGTCTTACGATATCTAAGCTCTTGATCATCCTTATTTGATCTTTTGTCACTTCATATGGTGTCGTATTAAAGGCGCTAAAATCGTGTTTACCAATAAATAGCTTCCCACACTCTAACATCTTCTCAAGATCGATCTTGAAGTAACACTGATAAGCAAACCCATCTAAAAAGGGTGAATATTCACCGATATTGATGATATAGCGATAGTGTTTACCTTTAGCCATAAAACGGGGATGAAAATCATCATCTACTATCTCGATATCATTAATATGGATATCCTTAGGTAATAGACCATTCATACTGCCCTTTAATCTATAGACGTCAAATACCTTGTCACTATCAAAGGTAAAGACCTGCCCTAAGGCATGGACCTTGGCATCGGTACGCGATGCCATCGTGATCCTTGTATCTTGACCTAAGATGATCTTGAGCTTAGCTTCGATCACATCTTGGATCGCTATCCCATTGATCTGACTTTGAAAGCCGACGTAGTTATTGCCTTTATAAGCTACGGTACATTTATATCTCATATGACAAAAGCCAAGATGATCATCATGACTAAGATCGCGATAGCGCCACCTAATAAGACGATATCTCTAAAGGCGTATTTTAAGCGACGATAACGCGTCCTTTTACCATCAGGGGCATAACCTCTAGCTTCCATGGCATTAGCTAATTCATCAGCCCTTTGTAGGGATACTGAAAATAGTGGTACGATCAAGGATACGATCGCACTGATCTTCTCACTGAGTTTCCCCTCTTCAAAATCAACACCTCTTGATTTTTGGGCATTCATGATACGCATCGTCTCCTCAATGATCGTCGGGATAAAACGCAAGGCGATCGAGATCATCATGGCGATCTCATGAGCTGGCACATGGATGACTTTAAAGGGTGTCAAAAGATACTCGATCCCTAAAGTAAGATCTAAAGGTTTCGTGGTCATCGTTAGTACCGTTGTGATCATGATCATCAAAAGCAAGCGAACGATGATATAAAGCGTATCAAAGATCGCATCAGCATAGATCGTAAAGTCATGACCAAAGATATCAAAGTCGACAAGTACCGTTCCTTCTTTGACACTTAAGATATTGATCACCAGTAAAAAGATCATCATAAACATCATCGGTTTAAAAGCCCTTAAGATGACCTTGAATTTGATCTTCGCTAAGATGATGACGATACCGATAGCGATACCGATAAATAGATAACCGAGCCAACCAGCTGGTAAGAATATCGCTACAAGCACTACGAGCATTGCTAAGATCTTAGCCCTTGGATCTAAGGCATGGATCGGTGTATCAAGGGGTATGTATTTACCAAAGACGATCTTATCCATGTTGCCTCCAATACTTAGCTAAGTCATCGATACTGTGGACATCATCACCGATCGAAGCACCCTTTTTATTTAAAGCTTCCTTTAAAGCGATGATCTGTGGCCTTAAGATATCGAGCTCATCTAATAAAGCCGTATCTTCAAAGAAAGCCTTAGCTTCCTTCTTTTCGATGATATGGCCCTTATCCAATAAGACCACTTCATCAGCGTAGTTATAGACGATCTCATTGTCATGGGTGACTAAGATGATCGTCTTGTGTAGATCTTTATTCAAACGATAGAAAAGCTCGATCATCTCTTTAGAACCACGAGGATCAAGACCTGCCGTTGGTTCATCTAAGACGATGATCTCAGGCTCTATAGCCAAGATACCAGCGATCGCCGCCCTTCTTTTTTGCCCACCACTTACATCTAATGGACTTCTTGTATAGTATGTCTCATCAAGACCGACAAGTTTCAAGGCTTCCTTAGCCTTTTTGATCGCTTCTTCTTCACTTAGACCGAAGTTCTTTGGTCCAAAAGCGACATCTTTTAAGATCGTCTCTTCAAATAGTTGATATTCACTGAACTGGAAAACAAGCCCGACCTTTTTACGCAGGGCCTTTAGATCAGTGGCTTTCTTATCCGCTTCGATCACATGATCTTCGATCACTAACTTCCCTTTAGTCGGTAATAATAAAGCGTTCAAATGTTGGATCAGAGTGCTTTTACCACTACCGGTCTTACCGATGATCGCTGTGATCTTACCCTTAGCGATCTCAAGATCGATATCTTCGATCGCCGTTGTCGCATAGGGCATATCCTTAGCGTAGATATAACTCAAGCTTTCAAATTTGACCATAATACCTCCGCTAACTCTTCGATCGTATCGGTATAAGGGATCTTGATCCCTTCTTTTTCTAGTGCTTCTTTGACTTTATAGGTAAAAGGTATATCAAGACCGATATCCCTTAGGCCTTTAGTATCACTGAATATCTCATGTGGTTTACCACATTTATAGACCTTCCCTTCGTTCATGACGATGATATAGTCGCTCTTTAAAGCTTCTTCGATATCATGCGTGATCGATAGGATGGTCCTTTTATCATCGCCGTGTAGATCATAGATGATCTTCTTGATCTCCTCTTTGCCCGTTGGATCTAACATACTAGTGGCTTCATCAAAGATGATGATCGAAGGATGCATCGCTAAGATACCAGCGATCGCAACTCTTTGTTTCTGACCACCAGATAGATTAGATGGCTCTTTATCAAGGTTTTCCTTCATTCCGACAAGACCAGCATATTTATCGATGATATCATCCATCTTCAATGGATCAACACAATAATTCTCTAAGCCAAAGGCGATGTCTTCTCTGACCGATGAAGCGATGAATTGGTTATCCGGATTTTGAAAGACGATACCGAGCTTCTTACGGATATCAGCGATCGTATCGATGCTTAACTTTTGACCATCGATATAGATCTCACCGCTTTTGGCTTCTAAAAGGCCAGCGATCAGTTTAGCGATCGTGCTCTTACCTGAGCCATTGTGCCCTAAGATCGTCGTATAAGAGCCTTTTTCAATACTAAAACTGACGCCCTTTAAAGCCTCGATATTCTCCTCATAACTAAAATGTAGATCTTTAACTTCAATAATTGCCATAACAAAAATGATCAAACCTAAGTTTGCGCATATATGATAACACAATAGCCTTTGGTGTTGTATTTTTTGTATTAGTCAAACATGTACTTATCGATGTTGATATCAATATCAACATCATCTTCCTTCAAAAACATCGTCATATAGATAGGAAGATACTTGATCTTGCCTTCTTTTTCAACGTTGTCAAGACTAAAGACGACGGCTTCTTCGATATCTGATACACCACTATATAAAAGATTATTGAGCGCTGAGTGCCTTTTATAGTCCTTACCACTTTTGACTATGATCGGTAATACCTTATCGCCTTTTTCGATCACTAGATCGACCTCACCTAGCTTCTTATTCGCATAGTAGTAACAAGCAAACCCATGAGCACATAATTCTTGACTAACGACATCCTCATATATTGCCCCTTTATTGATATCACGATCCATATTCATGATCTTGAGTTTGGTAGCTTTGCCATAGATCGTCGTCAACATCCCAACATCTGACAAAAAGAGCTTGAACAATGACCTCTTCTTATTGATGAGAAGGGGTATCATCGCTTCTTCAACATTGTATACAGGTAAGGCTACACCCGCTTTATCTAACCATAAGAAGCTATCTTCAACTTTTTCATAACGCAGATCACGCTTGAGATCACTGATCTTAAAACGCTTATTTTCCTTATTTAATTCGGTTGGTATCAGATCATATGTATCGATCAACCGTAACTTTTTGTCTTCTTTTTCATATTTGGTGAAATCAAGCTTATATAAAGCGATGATATCACGATGTTCATCCATCACAAGATCGATATCGTTGGTGTTTCGATAGACCTCGATAGCCGAAGGCATACCGCCGATCAAAAGGTATAAATTGAATATCTGCAGCATCCTCTCGTGGATGATATCATCGACTTTGGTCATATCCTCATATGATCTTCTCAATAGATCGATGACCTTGTCATCGATATTGAAGATCTGGATGAATTCTTCTAGATCTAAAGGATACATCTTGAGCGTCTTAAGGTAGCCTACCGGTGCTGATCGGATATTATTGATCTCTACGCCAAGAAGTGACCCGCTTAAAACATATCTAAAACGACCATCATCGACTAATGACTTGATCATAGTGGCGATCTCTTTATACTCTTGGATCTCATCGAAGAAGATGATCGTCTTATTAGGGACTAATTTATCTTTTGTATATAGTGATAAACGCAAGATGATATCATCGACACCTTTACTGTTCTTTAATATATCTAGGACATCTGGTTCATAGATCAGGTTGAATTCAACATAAGGGACACCACTTTCCTTTAAACATTCCCTGATCGAAAAGGTCTTACCAGCCTGCCTTACGCCATACACAAGTAGAGCTCTCTTATCATCTTTGATCCATTTAGTGATCTCTTTTTCTATCTTCCTCTTTAGCATACTTCACGTCCAACTATATTTTACTCGATTATATACATTTTTCCAACCATAAATAGACATAATTTATACACTTTTCCAACCTAAAATATGCTCATTTTATACGTTTTTCCAACCTAAATAGATGATATAATACTAGTGCGAAATCTCGCATGAGAACAGAAAGAAAGGAGTGGCGGCAACCACTCCTTTCATTATGCGCCTCGCATGAAAACAGTTTTAGACTATCGCTTAGTCAAATGCTTGATGATCACACAAACGATCATCAAGGCGATGACGGATAGGATATCCACCGTCTTTCCTTTCTAACGAAAGTGCGAGGTGCAATAAGAAGTAAGCTCATAATAAAGCCTCCTTCAAATAGTTATAAGGATGATTTTAGTAAAAATCCTAACTTTTCGACTTCAAAAATAGGAATTTTGGGTATTTTTCTGCATTATGCTGCCCTAATAGTATCGTTTCGAAAGTAGCTATAAAATGTCCAGCATAAGCTAAACACAAATCAAAATGATGATATAATACTAGCGCGAAATCTCGCGTAAAGATGGAAAGAAAGGAGTGGGGCCAACCACTCCTTTCATTATTGCGCAATGAACATATTAACTATTTTTAGTCTATATCCCAAATAATGCAACGGCGACATTGAAATAGATGAGGATCGAACAGGTATCAACGACTGTGGTGATAAGCGGTGATGCCATGATCGCTGGATCCATCTTCAACTTCTTTGCAGCTAAAGGTAAGATACAACCGAGTGACTTTGATAAGATGACGGTCAATAATAGTGTGATACCGATAACTAGAGCTAAAAGGATATCGTCATATTGGATAGCGATCCTGACTCCATTTACGACCGCTAAGATGATACCGACTAAGATCGCTACGCGGATCTCTTTAAACCAGACTTTAAAGACATCCTTAGTCTCGATCTCACCTGTAGCTAGCCCTCTGATGACCAGTGTCGATGCTTGCGAGCCACAGTTACCACCGGTGTCCATAAGCATCGGGATAAAGGATACTAAGATCGGGATCGAGGCAAAAGCCTCTTCGTAATGGGTGATGATCGTACCGGTGATCGTCGCACTTAGCATGAGTATAAGTAACCACACGATACGGTGTTTGGTATGTTCGATGACACTCATATCGAAGTATGATTCATCACTTGGTGTTACGGCTGCCATGATCTCAAAGTCTTCACTGGCTTCATCTTGCATGACATCCATCGCATCATCGACGGTGACGATACCGACAAGCCGATCCTCACTATCGACAACAGGCATCGCTAAGAAGTCGTATTTATCAAACATCTTGGCGACATCTTCTTTGTCCATCAAGGTATTGATCTTGATGACGTTGTCTTCTAAGAGTTCTTTGATCTTGGTATCTTTATCAGCTAGTAGTAATTCTTTGACCGTTATGACACCGACTAACTTCCTTTGATCATCGATGACATATAGCGTATAGATCGTCTCTTTATCCTTACCGATCTTCCTTATCCTGTCAAATGCTTCCATGACTGTCATATTCTCTTTGAGATCGACAAATTCAGTGGTCATGATACTACCGGCACTATCTTCAGGATACTTTAGTAGTTCATTGATCGCTGTCCTTTTATCGCTTGCGGTATTAGCTAAGATCTTTTTGACTAGGTTTGCCGGCATCTCTTCGACAAGATCGGTCACATCATCAAGATAGAGCTTACTTACGACATCCTTGACTTCATCATCGGTCATCGCTTCAACAAGTCTCTCCCTTGTATCTGATTCCATCCTCGAGAAGACATCAGCTGCTTCATCCTTGTTCAATAGCCTGAAGACGATGGCCGCATCTTCTTTGTCTAGTTCATCGATAATCTCAGATATGTCAGCTTGGTTCATATCCGCAAGTAAAAGCTTTAGTTCACTAAAGTTATTTTGTCTTAATAATTCGATTATTTTTTCCATTTTAGACCTCCTTTATATCTTAGTTTTTAGAAGGTATATCGAAGCAGTGATATGTACTGATCAATATACTTCGCGGCCTCTCATCCATATCACCACCTCCTTTTGGCTAATCAATTATACACTAATATTTATTAAATCGGTGTTAATGATATAATAAATCTATGAGTATAAGATTAGTAGCTTTCGATATCGATGGTACACTAATACCAAGGAGTACCACAACGATCGATGATATGACCAAAGATGCTATTAGGGAGTTAGAAAAGAAAGGGATCAAAGTCGTCATCTCCACTGGTCGTATCGTCACCTTCATGCAAAAAGATGTCATCGACACCATCAAGTCTGACTACTGTATCAGTATCAATGGTGGTGTTATCACAAATGGTGACTATGATATCATCAAGACCTATCCGATGAGTGAAGATAACTTTAATAAGATCATATCATTAGCGGATGAGTATCACTTTGGTATCGGCTTTAAATATCCCAAAGAGATAGCGGTCTATAATGAATTTGACCTGTATATGAGCGTCTATGATCCTAAAGGTCTATATACCAAGCTCATAAATGACTATACCAAGACTCGCGATTATCATAAAACACATGGCATGCCTGTTGGCTGTTTCTGGATCGGTGACAATGATATCTTAGCTAAAGCCGCTAGTGAGATCGATATGAATTGTGTCTATTCATATGATAGAGGCCGAGAATGCTTCAACAGTGATGTCTCTAAATCAGAGGCTCTAAGATGGGTAGCTAATAAACTTGGTATATCGATGGATGAAGTCATGGCTTTTGGTGATAGTGACAATGATATCGATATGCTTAAAGCCGCAAAGATCGGCGTAGCGATGGGCAATGCCACCAAGACTACCAAAGATATCGCTGACTATATCACCGATGATTGTGATAAATATGGTATCCCTAAAGCTTTGAAACACTTTGAGATCATATAGTAATAAAACTTGTTTGTTAAATGTAGACAAACAGGTTTTTATTTTAAATTGTACTTCCCAGCATCGATAGTAAAAAGTGTGCAAATTATTTACCTGCACACTCCATTACGATATTGACGATATTATCGGCTGTTAAGCCATATTTCTTCATGACTTCATCAGCTTGCCCACTTTCACCAAAGGTATCATTGACCCCGATCGGATAGACAGGGTTTGATGGATCTTTAGCAACCACTTCACTAACTGCACCATATAGACCACCGATGATATTGTGCTCTTCGATCGTAAAGTTCTTTTTATGTCCTTTGACGATCTTTAAGATGCCTTCTTCATCGATCGGCTTTAAAGATACTACTTCATATACCCCAGCATCGATACCTTTATCTTTTAAGATATCACTGGCTTTTAAAGCCTCTTGGGTCATAAGACCAGTAGCGATAAGTGCTACATCATCACCCTCTTTTAATACCTTGACCTTATCAAAATCAAAGGTGCTATCTTCATCATAGATATCATCAGATTTCCCTCTTTGTAGTCTCACATAACATGGTCCATCGATACTAGCGACATGTTTGATCAAAGCTTTAGTCTCATAGTAATCAGATGCGACAAAGACACGCATATTAGGAAGTGAGCGCATTAAAGCGATATCTTCGATCGCTTGATGGCTTGCGCCATCTTCACCAACACTGAGACCAGCGTGTGTTGCGACTACTTTGACATTTAAATGCGGATAAGCGATCGAATTTCTGATGATCTCAAAGGCTCTTCCTGATGCAAAGACGGCAAAGCTTGAGGCAAATGGGATCTTACCGCTTGCTGCCATACCAGCTGCCATCCCAAGCATATTGCATTCAGCGATCCCGGCATTAAAGTGCCTACTTGGATCAGCCTTCTTTAATTCCGCTGTTTTAGTCGATTTAGATAAGTCGGCATCAAAGACGACGATATCCTTATTAACCTCTGCAAGCTCCTTTAAAGCTTCACCATAGGCAACCCTTGTCTCGTGTTTCATTTATGCTTCCTCCTTGTCAAGTTCGGCTAGTGCTTGTTTGTACTGGGCTTCATTTGGAGCACTACCATGCCATGATGGATCATTTTCCATGAATGATACACCTTTGCCCTTTACAGTATGGGCGATGATCACCTGTGGTCGATCATCTACTTTACTCACTTCAGCAAAGGCCTTCTTGATACTATCAAAGTCATGACCATCACATTCAGCTACATAAAGGCCAAAAGCCTCATACTTCTCTTTGAATGGTGTTGGATCCATGACCTTTTCGATCTGACCATCGATCTGTAAGTGATTAAGGTCTAAGATATAAGTCAAATTATCTAAGTGATAATGGTGAGCTGCCATCATTGCTTCCCACATGATACCTTCTTCACTTTCCCCATCACCTACAAGGCAATATATATGATGACCATTTTGATCAAGCTTATTAGCTAGTGCCATACCAACTGCAACTGATGCCCCTTGTCCTAAAGAACCAGTTGACATATCAACGCCCTTTAGATAGCGCATGCTTGGATGGCCTTGTAGTTTAGAGTCTATCTTTCTAAAGGTATGGATATCTTCATCTAGTAAGCCTTTTTCATCTAATATCGCATACAGTAAAGCTGACGCATGACCTTTAGATAAGACAAAACGGTCACGGTCTAAACTACTGACATTATCTTCACTGATATCCATCTTTTCAAAGTACAGGTAAGTGATGACATCAGTAGCACTTAATGCCCCTCCTGGATGACCACTTTGCGCACTGTAGATCATCTCGATGATCTTCTTACGCACATTTCTAGCGTGTATCTTTAATTCTCTATTTTCCATAATATACCTCTCGTATTTATGACCATATATTATCATAAATTGTAATAACACCGGTATTTTTGTTAATTAGATCGGTGTTTTGATCAAGATGAGCATGCACGACGTGGAATTTCGGCAAATTTTCTATTTTTTGCCGATTTTCCATCTTATGTTTTTATTACGCCCAAACCATTGATATCTTATCTTCTTGATATCACTCGATCGGTATCGCAAACTTCGTAAAATAGCGATCAGGATCGATCTCCTTTCCATAGAATGGTCCAATGACCGCTTCTACTCTAATAGGCCCTTTAGGACTTATATCAAGCTCTTTGAGCGTCTTATTTATATATCCCCATACCTTAGCATCCTCATCATAATGACCATAGACATAAAAGACTAAAGCCCTGATCTTCTTTAATACGATCGCATCATTTGGCACTTTCTTATCTTCGATCGGGACACATACATAGGAGATATCTTTATCATGTACAAGATAAAAGGATATCGGTGCTAGTGATAGACCTCTTTCGATGCATTCATCTAAAAAGTCCGCTGATGCCTTACATGAATCTTTGACATCATGTCGATCAAATGGTTTATATACACATAGCACTTCTGGTAACTCTTCGATACGATATGTCATATCAAGGTCTTTAGTATGCCTTTTATTGAAGACCATGAACTGCGTCTTATGTCTTTCGATCCTTTCTTTTAGATGCATGATGATCTCTTTATCATCGCCACCGCTATCAAAGTAATCGATGATATCGGTATGTGATATCCACATATCGACAAACTCCTTGATCTTGAAGATCTAAAGGACATTGTATATGTCATAGTATCTTCTTTTACTAGAAGGATCGATATAACACGGCTTTAAAAGACCACGCTCTTCATAGCGCATGATCGTGCTCCTCGACAACTCTGTGACCTTAGCTACTTCACTTATCCGATATAGTTCCTTCATCATTCTCTCCGATCGGTATAGCAACCACCGAAAAGTAGTTATCAGGATCGATATTTTCCCCTAGGGTCGCCGTTGTGATAGTCGATAGGCGTGGATAGCCTATGACCTTGATATCATTATCTAAGATATAGTCGACTAGTTTATCTAAAGCTTCTTGCATGACACTATAATCCCCATAGTAAAGCATAAAAATGGCATCATACCCTTTCTCTAATACAGCACCTTTTTGATCATAACGACAAGGTATACAGATATCATATGCGAATGGTTCATCATATATCTTCTCTAAATACTTAGACCGATAATCGATCGAAAACGGTGGCTCATCACTCAATACAATACCTTCTTTAATAAGGTCATGATAAAAGGCCATTAGTTCAGGACCCTAAAACGCAAAGATGTATCATGCATATCGTCGATACAAGCGCTAAATGATCATATCTAACTCTATAAGACTACTTGAGATCCAGCTTATCACTGGATCTCTTTTTCATACTATCAGCCATTTTCAAGATGGTGTACTATACAGACCAATTCAGGCAAAAGTAGACTTTGAAAGTAGACTTTAAGTATACTTTGAAGCAGACTTTGAAATTTGACCATCAAATCGATCCTATTTTTCACCTATCATCTACAGAGCTAAATAGTAAAAATAGATATTGCCATTAGGATCTTCTAGACGGTATGGATATCCATCATCCCAATCGACAAACCCCTTCATTTTATCTCTTAAATCATCGATGCTGACCTCATTATCGCCATCATATATCTTGAGACCATATTCTTGCATATCTCTTTCAAGACTATCTATACTTCCTGTGCTTCTTCTAAGATCGTATTCGCCAATACATTCTATGTTGATACTCTCATCGATGTATTTTAGCGGTACATAATACATGCGACTAGCCACGACATTGCTACCAGCATAGTAGATATTTTCGTAAGGGATAGAAGTAGCACTCAAAACATCTGAATATATCTCATAAAAGACATTATCATCAACATAATACGCTTTGGTAATGTCGCCCTTATAAACATATAGTTCATCGAAATCCTGCATTATATAGGTTGTATCACTCTTATCATCTTCGATATAAAGATAGACATATTGATCATAACCATAAAATTCATCTTTGAAAGTATCATAATATGTTAATGACTCTGCTTCCTTTTCATCGATAAGACCAACTTCATTAAAGCGACCAATGATATTTCTGATGATATCCTCATTTTTGATGTCTATACGAAGAAAAGCATTATCATATGCATGATATTTAGTATCATAGCTTACGATAAAAGCCATCTCTTTGATATCACCAAGATCCGTTATCACATCACTGACTTTATTGATGCCTTCGGGTAGAGCCTTAGGTGTCGGCATTTCTGATAGCTGATCTGGTAGCTTATTTGATGGCGGAGAAACTGCAGGTTTCGGTGTAGACGATGGCTTTATTATATCTTCACTTTTATCGCAACCAAACAGGCTTGATATAAGTGCTATGACGACAAAACATTTGATAAGATATCTCATAATGAACCTCCTCTATTTTTAATTCAAAATTGCAACAAACTTCATCATATGATTTAGTCAATGATGAAGTATGTTGCTTTTATAGTTTGATGTAAATTAAATTTAACCTATATATACTAGATAGTAACCGTGGATATTAGTTCCATTCCAGGCGATGGTAACATTTGTTGATGAACTACTATTCGGATCTTTTACTATTGTATAACTAGAATATAGTATTGCTGGATATTGTGGATTATATGTTATGTAATAACCGACACAAGCAGTTGCATGATTAATAGATGCCAAGATCTCAGCATTAAACATCATTACCATTGGACAGTTATCGTCAATCTCATCTATGATCGTAAAGAATGTCAAATCGCCCCAAAATCCATCACCTCTTGTTGAGATCTTTGGCGTTGAATAATTTGAACCAAAGGTGTTTATGGCATTCCTCGCTATTACGTCACCACCATAGCATGGTACATCTCCGTTACACATATAACTATTAATTTTATTTCTTATTGAATAGATATTGGTCATGCTTAAAGTGATCGTACCAATATTATGAAGATACTTTAAACACATTGCCATCGATGTCGGTATACAATCGCTTTCTCTTTGTGTTATAAATTCGAACTCAGTATCAAGATCATCGATATAACCATATCTTTCTTCTGTTGGAACAGCTCTTGTTGTTGCATCGGAATATTCCAGACCACCAAAGAAATCATAAACATAAAGATCTTCAGGATTTACCGATCTATCAGTAACTATATCTCTAAGATCACCAGTATCAAAGATCGAAAGTAATCCTATAGTAGATTCTTTAACATAATAATTTAATGGGCTCGTATAAACGATCTTGCTAGTTTTATCAATTCCTTTATAAGGTGAAGCTTTATCATATGATGCTTCAGCTACCATTGTATAAGTGCCGTTAGATAAAACAATTCCGTAACCTTCTTTTTGACCATTACTTAGTTCAAAAAGATATCCATGCTCTTCTAGATTCTCATCATAAACTTCACGTTGGTCATATATATCAAATCCTAACCAATGTGGGTCAGCGCCATCAATGAAATATTCCATTGTTTGTCTGCACTCTTCCAAACCGATATCATCAGCCTTAACGACAAATCCAGTAGTCAAAATAATCGTAAATACTATTAATAAACTAATGATCTTTTTCATTTCTTCCTCCTTTTAATTAAACCAAACGTCAGGGTCTATTAATTCTCTTGTATCAATCTCAATGTCTTTATTATCTTCAAGATCACTATTTGTTATTATCTCAATATGCTCATAGTGGCATTTATTATTTTCGCTAAGTACATCATTATCGAGGCATGTTTGATTAGTAAATAATGTAATGACCACATGAGCTACGATCAGTATTTTAAACATATACCATCCCCCTTTTCGATTCCATGATAAAAATAATCAATGAATGATTCAACAAAACTATAAAAAATCGGCTTTTTACTTTATGGAAGGTCTGAAAAATGCTCAAAATTAAACTTTTTATAAACTACAAACTTCTTTGAATCTGTGTAGTTTAGAATATGCTTTAGTCTTAGATACAAGATCAGATAGATCATCAAATAAGATCTTTTTTACTTCATCACCACCAAAATTAGCAACTTCCACAAGATCGTCTAATATAATGTCTTCAAGATCGTTGTAGTATTTCTTTCCTTTGTGGATAGAATGATACTTTTCTTTGTAATACTTGGTAACTAATTTTTCATAGTGATTATTGATGGCGTATACATCAATGTCATATAAATACGCTTTTAATTTATCTTTGTGATCTGTCCTTTCTAATGCATCAAAATACAGGATCATCCTAATACCACGATTATTACCATATTTGATAGATTCGTCAAAAAACGCTATTGCTTTATCATAATCTTTAAGGCTATACGCGATTATCGCTGCTTGCCCATAAAGATCATTTCTCATCGGGTCACTTATATCGATCCTCTTTGCTATATCTAAGCAACGATCGATATAACTTTGCGCCTTATCAAACATATTCATATCGGCAAACAACAATGCATAGCAATCATAGATCAAATAACCATGATAAAGCGATCTATTTTGATCTATCTCATTAAGTTTATCTAATACATACGACAAACTATTTTGGCCATAAAAAAGACGTCTCAATCGCAATGGAAACAAAAATTCTTCATTAGGATATTCATCAAGCGATCCAAATAGTGACATCCTAACATCCATCAGTTCCTTGAACTGCGACGAAACAGAGATCAGTAAATATAGACATATCATCTTATCTTCTTTAGCCAAATGATCTTTTAGATAATGATAGACATGGACATTCTCTTTACTAGGATATCTCTTTTCTAATATAAAGATCACGATATCTCGATACATCGAGAGCAACTCTCTCAAATAAAGCGTCTTATCGTATGCTTTCAGCTTCTTTTCTATTGCATTTAGATCTTCTTTTAATCTAGTAGCTGATAAATCAGTTATGTCTGTCATTAACTTCTTACGTAATCTATATAGTTCACTATATTTATCCGCCGCTAAGGTAACATCAAGACCCAGATTCTTTGCTAAACGATAGTAAAAATCGTCCCTTGATGATTTTCCGCTTTCGATCGATCTCAATGTCGAAAATGTACATATCGCACCATTATCATCATTCATCATTTCTTTGATCGTCATCAGCTTGTTCTTTCGATAGTAGGCTATAAGTAAGCCAATGGTACCTTTTTCGTAGTTTAGTCTCTCAATCATCATAATATATTTTAACACAGATGCCCTAAAGAAAAGGTCGACCTTGCGGTCTGACCTTTTACTCTTCAAATTGTGAATTGTATAGTTTAGCGTAGAAGCCATTTTTAGCTAATAGTGTTTCATGATCACCGACTTCAACGATATCACCTTCATTCAATACGATGATCACATCAGCGTTTTTGATGGTGCTCAATCTATGCGCAATGACAAATGATGTCCTGCCCTTCATCAGAGCTTCCATGCTTTTTTGGATCAGTTCCTCAGTCCTTGTATCGACTGATGAAGTAGCTTCATCTAAGATCAAGATCTTAGGATCTTTTAGGAAGGCTCTGGCGATCGTAAGGAGTTGCTTTTGACCTTGAGAGATCGCACTTGACTCCTCATTGATCTCGGTATCATAACCATTATCTAAGGTCCTTATAAAGTGATCGACATGTGCCATCTTACATGCCTCATAGATCTCATCATCCGTGGCATCAGGACGACCATAGCGGATGTTCTCCTTGATCGTACCACTGTATAACCAAGCATCCTGTAAGACCATCCCAAACAGTGACCTTAAGTCATGCCTTGTATAATCCTTGATATCATGACCATCGATATAGATAGTACCACCATTTAATTCATAGAAACGCATGAGCAGTTTTACAAGCGTTGTCTTACCAGCCCCTGTCGGTCCAACGATCGCGACGTTTTTACCCGGTTCAACATACATGCTGAAGTCATGGATGATGATCTTATCAGGATCATAACCAAACCTGACATTCTCAAAGCAGACATTGCCTTTGATCTTGATATCACCATTTTCATCTAATATATCGACTGGATCTTTAGTATCTTCGACTTCTTCTTCAGCATCTAGTACTTCAAAGATCCTTTCAGCCGCTGCCGTCATCGATTGGATGATATTCAAGATCTGGGCGACTTGCGTGATCGGCTGATTTAATTGTCTTACGTATTGGACAAAGGCTTGGATATCACCGATCGGCATCCTACCGTTGATGACTTCGATACCACCCACAAGACATACTAAGACATAACCTAGATTGCCAAGGAAATTAGTGATCGGATGCATGACCGTCGCTAAAAATTGTGACTTATAGGCGGTATTGTATAGTTTATCATTGAGTTCATCAAATTCTCTTATCGATGTTTCTTCATAGTTGAAGGTCTTAACGATCGTATGACCGCTATACATCTCTTCGACATGACCATTCACATCACCCAAATAAGCCTGTTGAGCATAGAAGTACTTCTGGCTCTTTTTGACGATGAAACTCGCAAAGAAGGCGGTAAGTGGTACGATCAGTAATGCGACGACCGTTAAATTGACACTGATACTAAGCATCATCCACAAGACACCGACAACAGTGACGATAGAAGATATGATCTGTTGGATGGTGCTATTTAAGTTAGCTGATATATTGTCGACATCATTAGTGACCCTTGATAAGATCTCACCATGTGTCTGCTTATCGAAATACTTAAGTGGCAACCTATCGATCTTCTCTGAGATCTTCTTACGTAAGTCATAGGAGACACTTGTCGAAATATATGAAGTGATAAAATTGCCCAGGTAATTCAATAAGAAGGACAATAAGTATAGTGACGCTAGTATCGTCAAGATCTTGAATATCCCATCAAAATCGATACCACCTGTACCATTAAACTTAGCCACGATACCATCGAATAGTAAGGTCGTAGCACTACCCAAGACCCTTGGTCCGACGATCGATATGATCGTCGCACCGATCGTAAGCAGTAATACTAAGATGATCCTTACATAGTGCGGGCGCATATAGCTGAAGAGGTATTTGATCGTGCCTTTAAAATCTTTTGGTTTTTCATTAACTCTATTTTTCTTAGGCATTAGCTAATTCCTCCGCTGAAAGTTGGGATAAAGCGATCTCTTTATATACTTGACAACTTGCTAGTAGTTCACTGTGTGTGCCGATACCAGCGATCTTACCTTCATCTAATACGACGATCTTATCGGCATCACGGATCGTCGATATCCTTTGGGCAACGATGATGACCGTCGCCTTTTTAGCACTGGTCATGACATCTAGTGCCTTCCTCAATTTCTTATCCGTCGCATAGTCTAAAGCGCTGAAAGAATCATCGAAGATGTAGATGTTGCTGTCTTTGGCTAAAGCCCTGGCGATCGACAATCTTTGTCTTTGACCACCAGAGACATTGGTACCACCCTGTACGATCTCTGCATCTAATCCTAAAGCATTCTCTTCGACTATTTCTCTAGATTGTGATACATCGATCGCGTTATTTAAGGTCTTATCGTCGATATGGCGACCAAATTCGATATTTGATCTGATCGTACCAGAGAATAAGACGGCTTTTTGCGGTACATAACCGATATGTTCACGGATATCCTTTTGTCTAAAGTCACGGATATCAGTACCGTTATAGGTGATCCTACCTTTAGTGACATCAAATAATCTCAAGATCAATTTGACGATCGTGCTTTTACCACTACCTGTAGAACCGATAAAGGCCACGGTTTCATTAGGCTTGATATCAAAGGTGATATGCTCTAAGACTGGCTCATCAGCGCCAGGATAGGCAAATGACACATCTTCAAAAGCCAAGACACCAGTGCGCTTTGGCATCTCTTTAGGTACATCTGGATCTAAGATCGCATCCTTTGTATCTAGTACTTCAAATATCCTACGTACACTGACCAAAGCCCTTGGGATCATGACCCAGATCATCGCCACGATCATAAAGCTCATGAGTACCTGCATCGCATATTGGATAAAAGCCATGATCTCACCAACGCTGATCGCATTGAAGTCGACCTGCTTTGAACCAAACCAGACGACAAGTACTGTCGTCATATTCATGATGAACATCAAAAACGGCATGATCAAAGACATCGCCCTTGATACAAAGAGGTCGGTCTTACGGTATTCATCATTAGCCTCATCAAAACGCTTTTCCTCAGCCTTTTGCGAGTTGAAGGCCCTAATAACTAACATACCATCCAAGAACTCACGCATGACCCGATTAAGTCTATCCACTAATCCTTGGATCTTGGCAAACCTTGGCATCGCCACGATCAGGGCGATGATCATAACAGCGATGATACAAGCTAAAGCCACACCTAAGATCCATATCAGGTCAGGGTAGCGTAAGACCTTCGTGATCGATACGATACCCATCATCGGCGCGATGATGATGATCCGACACATCATCTGGACTAACTGTTGGAGTTGAGTGACATCATTAGTGGTCCTAGTGATAAGACTACTTAAAGAGAACTTATCCATATCACTGGTCGCTAAGCTTTGGACCTTTTTAAAGACATCATGACGCACATTAGCCGCGACTCTAGCTGCAAGTCTTGTCGCCATATAGGTCGATACGACCTGCGTTAGACCACATAGAGCCGCTATCCCAAGCATCACCATTCCCGTATGCAAGATGTAGTTGGTCTGAAGCGTATCCATCGCCATCCCAACAGCTTCATATTCATCACCTACATACATGATCGCCATCGTCTCTAGACCACTATCATCGATACCCATCGATGAACTGATCTCTTCTTCTAAAGAGGTGATCATATCTTCACTCACTAAAGCATCGATATCACTTACACCGCTTGCATATAGACTATAAGTATAGACAAGTGGTCTTTCTTCGATGCTGGCAAGCTCTTCATCATAGTCTTCATTTAATAAGTAGACATCTTCTTTGAATTCGATGAGTTGATCATCGACGACACCCTGTGTTCCTTCTTCATAAAGCGTATAAGAAGCTAATACCGTCTCCTTATCCCCTTCTGACATAAATAGCATCATGTCATCTAAAGTGCTCTTTCTGACCACTTCTAAGGTACTGTCCTCAATTCCGCCGTATTGGATACCATAGGTAACGATATGTGACATGTAGTCAGGCAAAGCCAGATCTAGTTGTACTTGTGTAAAGGTAAGACCTAATATCAGTAATAAGATCCACCAAAATGGCTTAAGATAACGCCACGAATTTTTAATAACTTTCATAGAGGTAAATTTTACGCTCAAAGATGCCCAAATGCAATAAAGCCAAGATAACATAGCACCTCATTAGCAATTATCAATCCTTTAAACAACCTATCGGTATGACAAGCACACCATCTTCTCTTCGATAACCATATTCAGTAGCAGTGATGACGATCTTAAGCGTAGGTACCTCGATCGGTGCTTGTTTTTCTTCTTTGTTATATTCGTTTACCAATCTTTCGATCTTGTTTAAATGGGTAGCACCGATCTCGATCTCAGTCTGCCCTAATTTCACTTCGATCAAAGCATATCGACCGTCTTCTAGATGCAATACCATATCAGCCTCAAGACCATAACGGTCACGATAATATGATAAACTACCACCATTGCCACTGGAATAGACCTTAAGGTCTCTTGCGACCAATGACTCAAACAGAAAACCTAAGGTCTTATAGTCTTGACGGAAATAATCTGGTGATATACCTAACGCCGCTGTTGCTAGTGATGGATCGATAATATTGCGCTTTTTTGATGCCCTGATAGCCGTCTTTGAACGGATAGCTGGACACCATGCTTCAATATCATCAACGATGCACAGATCATTTAAAGCAGACAAATATAGATCATAAGTAGGTTTTGATATACTGCCCTCTATATTGATATCACCGATGATCGTTTTATCATTTGCCATCGTGCATATATTTCTCGCATATGATCTCATCAATCTTTCTGCCGTCCTAGGGTCCTTTTTGATGCCATCGATATTTGAAATATCGACATGACATGTCTGATAAAACAGATCTTTTGTGACTTCAAGCCTTGCTTTATCGCTTTTGATCGATAGTGATCCAGGCCAACCACCCTGACATATCGCTACCTTGATATCATCGATGTTTATATTTGAGTGGCAGCTAGTAAATGATGATGGATCATTGAATAATCTTCCTAACGATACAGTCCCATTAGATATCCCCATCTCATAAAGTGACATCGGATACATCTTCATCTGTGATATCCGCAATGTACCTGTATGTGGGGTCTTGACCTTTCGTGATGAAGACCCCGTCAAGATATACTGTCCTTTTAAACCTGTATCATCGATATCCTTCCTGATCGCTCCCCAGATCTTAGGTGCATCTTGCCATTCATCAAATAGCCTTGGTCTATCACCATACAATAGATCGGATGGCTTAGTATCGGCGATCAATAAGAGGTTATCTCTTTCATCTTCATCTTGGAATTCGACAACACTTTTAGCGTAACGCTTTGCGCTAGTCGTCTTACCTATACCTTTGGCACCAATGATCGATATTACGCCAAAAGCCTCTAATTTTCGTTCTATCATTTTGTCTGTGATCCTATTTATATAATCCATGATATACTCCTTATCAATCGACTATATTATATCAAACTTTAACTTTTTGTGGTATTTCACTTTAAACTTTTGCGCTATTTTACTTTAATGATTTGTGGTAATTATCTATCCATCAAAAAAGACGGTATACTATGACCGCCTTCAACCATTTTAATACTCGCACTCAACAGTAGCGAATCACTTGATCTTAAGGTAAATGACTACCTTCGCTTATATTATAGACTAATGAGCCTATGTTTTGAATAAACCACAGGTTTAATATCGATCTAATATACCGATCATAGTCACTATTAGATGTCATTCCCGATGATCGATCTTGTTGGCTTCAAAGAAAGCGGAATTGCTTTTTTTAGGATGATGGATGGTCCTTCTTAGTAGACCGATGATAGGATGGAATTTAGGATTGATCATGCCTGTAAGCTCAATAAAGACCCAGGCGATAAGACACAAGATGATCAAAAAGATGAGACCGATACCTTCATGGAAATAGGTAAGGATCGCATCAAGGCCAAATAAGATCGTGACCACATATAAGACGATGACGGTATTCTTATGACTTAGACCGATCTTATACATGAGCACATGATGTAAATGTGATTTATCAGCTTGTGATACCTTTTGGCCCTTTAATTTACGCCTGATGATCGCAAGACATGTATCAGCTAGTGGCACAAATAAGATCACGATCGGAAAGCCCAAGGTGATAAAAGTCGTCGTCTTAAAGCCCAAAAGCCCAAGACATGCGATCATATAACCTAAAAATAGCGCTCCACAATCACCCATGAAGATACTAGCTGGATGAAAGTTATAAGGCAAAAAACCACCGATCGCACCAACTAAGATCAGGGCAATGACACAGAGATCTCTTCTTCCCATAAAAAAGCCGATCAGACCGATGACACACAAGACGATCGCTGATATACCACCCGCAAGCCCATCTAAGCCATCGATGAGGTTGATCGCATTAGCGACACCGACGATCCAAATAAAGGACACGAAAAACGATATCGGTTCGATATCGATCGTGATATCAAAGAAATTGATGACGCCAAGTTCGATCCCTCCATAGGTGATCGGGATCAAGGCAGCCACACATATAAACAGTAATTTGATGATCGGCTTTAGATCAAAGAGGTCATCTAAGACACCGCCGATAAAGATGACAAGTCCTCCTAGCAAGATCCCATTGATCGTCTGATCAGCATCCACTAAGATAGCCATCGTCACGATAAAGGCGATATAGATCGCTAATCCACCAAATCTGACGATCTTGCCATGGTGGACCGTCCTTTGGTTTTCTTGAGCATATATACCTAAGGCAAACCCGATCCTTTTTGCGATCGGGGTCAAAACTAAAGCTAAGATAAAGGCAATGCCAAAATAAGGCAAAGCACCAAGCACGAGATTCAAACCATCACCCCCTTATAAGCACGATGATAAAACCACCTAACAAATAAGCGATGACCATCGCTAAGATGATATATAAGACCTGTATCTCCATCACCCTACCCTTGCGCATGAATTTGGCAAAATCGATGCCATTTAAGGCATATAAAGCGATGCCAAAGGATACTAGATAGATGATGATATCGATGATACGCTCTATTTCCATATCTTACCTCGGATAAAACTCAATAGATAGTTACGCTTTTGATCAAGGATGATAAAGCTAGCTTCATTGCCCTTCATAAGACGACCATAACGATGACCATGACCTAAAAAGGCATGGGCATTGATATCAAGATAACCGATAAGATCACTCATCGGTATATCGAGCTTTAATACCCCTAACATATCATCACTTTCGATGATGACTTTATCATGATCTTTATTCTGCAAGGTGAATTTGATCACCTCTTCATCTAAACCATCAGTGTCTAAGATGACATAGTGATCACTAAATAAAGCCTGGGCGATGATATTAGGATGATACATATCTAATACCCCCATATCCTTATATAGCGGTCCGATCGCATCAAAGTGATACCTGGCTATATCTTTGATATCAGCCATCCCTAATACGACCTTGATACCATCATCTAATATCATATCTCTATCAACTAGAGCTACTTTGACATCCTTTAGGTCACTATCTTCGGTGACATATTTGAATAGCCCTAAGGCATGATCATCCATATGATCGACCCTTAGATAGTCACTGACGCCCTTTTGGACATCACCTTTTTCATTCAAGGAAAAGAAACTAGGGATGATCATATTCCCTTTAAGATCGATGATCTTACCTTCGTAATTTTTCTTTACGCCATGATAAATATCGATGATCTTACCATCATCGATCAGTATACTACCATCGAGGTAGACCTTTCTTTCATCAGTGTATATATCCACATGTGTTAGTAATACTTCACTCATATAATCTTCCTATAAAAGCCTCGATATCATTTACGATATACCGTCTTATGCCCTTTTTAGCATAATACATGATATCATCATCGTCCCTAAGATAGATAGCTAATCGCATATCATCTAAGACGATCTTGATGGTGATAAGATCGTCTTCACTTACTTGACCATCTTCATATAAAGCTAGTGTATCAAAGCGATAACGCTTCAAAAAGCGCGTGAAACGACTTAAGGAGTCTTTAGTAAAACCACTTGGTCTGATGATCGGGATGATATCGATATTTCTATTCAAAGCACCGAGCTTTTCTAATTCGCTTTGGGCTTTATTAAAGTCACGGTCTTTGAATAAGCTTGGTGATATCACCGTATAGATCTCCTTAGCTCCTTTATCGATACAGTGGCTTATCAAAGCGATCTTAGTATCGGTATCGATATTACCGATATCTAGTAAAACAGCGAGCTTTATCCCTGTACCGGTCAGATATTTCTTGAACTTTTCGATATAAAGAGGGGTCGTCAAAAGCGCTCGTGGTCTTAGATGATCGAGCTTTTTGCATATCGCCTTGATATCACTATCGCCAAGATCATCATCAAAGGCACAGACATCGATGATCTTGGTCAGATCTTTTAGCACCTTAGATTCCCTTGTCTAAGGTCTCAACGATCCTTGGCAAGACCTGTTTTTTCCGTGAGACGACTTCTGGCGCATAGTCCTTATCATCGATGATCCCCTGCATCGCCTTTTTGAAGATGTCCTTCTTATTACCATCGTACATGAAATAAGAACCACTACCACTTGCCATCGTAAACATGACCACCAAGATATCATACTTGTTCATCATGCACAGTTCATTGAGATATGCTGACATCTTGCCTTTGACCATAGCGTACTCACTGGCATTCTTACATGTCGTTTGTGATATACCGACTTTGAGCGATGAGATATCAAATTCTTTGAAGTCATTGTATACGATCTCGATATTGCGCTTATTGAGAAGTGACTCACCACTTGCGACTAGTCCCTCATATAGCTCTTCACCATCGACACCGGCGATCTTCTCTAGGTCTTTGGCGATCGCGATGTCGAGGTCAGTGGTCGTCGGTGACTTGAAATTCAATGTATCAGCTAAGATACCACCTAATAATAGACCAGCTAATTTCGGTGAGATATCGATATTGTTTTCCTTGTATTTCAAAGCGACGATCGTACAAGTAGCTCCGACCTGCATCGTGGTGATATTTATCGGTCCTGAAGTTTCTAAGCCACCAAAGCGGTGATGATCGACGACTTCGATGACTTCCCCATATTCGATGTCGTTGATGCTTTGGGAGATCTCATTGTGGTCGACTAGGATGAATTGTTTCTTTTCGTAGTCTAATAGGTGATGTCTTCCTAAAGCACCGGTGATCTGACCTTTGTGGTTGATGACCGGATGTGAGCTAAAGTGCGAACTTGTCATCCGATTCTGCGCTTCATCGACGGTATTGCGCGTACTAAAGGTCATGACCTTATCACTTGGCGTCATAATCTCTTTGATCGTCGGGGTCTGATAGATGAGCTGTGACACCGCTAAAGGTGAAAGCTTGGTCGTGATGATCGGGATCTTATTGTCTTTGGCTTTCTTTAAAGTGACATCATCGACCCATTTTTCGCCAACGATGATCATAAGCGCGATCTTTGTATCTAATGCCCTTCTTTGGATCTCAGGGGCATTATTGACGATGACGATACTGTGCTTTTTGATCGCTGTTTCAAAATTCGGGAAGAAGATGACTTCCCCATCGGTCAAAAAGTGTTCACCCTCATAGATGACCTCCGCTTGTAAGGTCTTGATGATATTAGCTAAGCTAGCTGTCTTGACAAGATCCTTTAATTTATGATCATCAAAGGTCCATAAAGCCGTAAGATCATCGATCGCGACGATCCCTTCTAAGTGACGATCACCATCAGCGACATAGACGCTTCGATGTTCATTGTCACGAAGTAAGAGGTCTAAAGCTTCTTTGATCGTTAGCTCTTTAGATACAAGATAGGGCATATCGAGCTTTAATTCCTTCAAGATCGTCTTGGCACTGAAGAGGTTAAGTGGCTCATCAAAGTCAAAACGCTTTAAGAGGTATTCACTTTCACTATTGACACCACCTAGTCGACCCGCTATCGCATCGATGCCCATCGCTTTTTTCAAAAGGGCATAAGCGATCGCGGAGACGATCGAATCAGTGTCAGGATTTTTGTGTCCGATGACATATATCTTACTCATAATAGTCCTCACTTACCGGTCGATAGTCAAAAGCACTCGTTAGCTTTCTGACTTCTTCTTTGATCATCCTTAGCATCCTTTGATCATCCTTGTATTTTAAGACCTGAAGGATCAGTTCACCGACTTTTCTAAATTCCGCTTCTTTAAAACCTCTTGTCGTCATCGCTGGTGTCCCTAGACGGATACCACTTGCGATATTGGCTTTTTGGGGGTCATTTGGGATGGTGTTCTTATTGCAGGTGATATCTACTTCATCAAGTAGCTCTTCCGCTTCTTTACCGGTCACACCGAGATTTCTAAGATCGACTAATAATAGATGATTATCCGTTCCCCCGCTTACTAGCCTTAAGCCACCATCGACTAAAGTCTCACCTAAGGCCTTGGCATTTTTTACCACTTGATCGATATATTCGGTATAACTTGGCTGTAAAGCCTCATAAAAACACTGAGCTTTACCAGCGATCACATGCATCAGGGGTCCACCTTGTGATCCTGGAAAGACGCTCTTATCGATCGCTTTGGCATATTGTTCCTTGCAGAGGATGATGCCGCCTCTTGGCCCTCTTAATGTCTTATGGGTCGTACTTGTCACGACATCGGCATAAGGGATCGGTGACATATGGGCACCAGTTGCACATAGACCAGCGATATGGGCCATATCGACAAATAGATAAGCCCCGACTTCATCAGCGATATCTCTAAAGCCTTTAAAGTCGATGCTTCTAGCATAAGCGCTAGCCCCACAGACGATCATCTTCGGCCTCTCCTTTAAAGCGATATTTCTTATCATATCAAGATCTAACATCTCGGTCTTTTCATCGACATCATAGGTGATCGCTTCATATAAGCCACCACTGAAGTTGAGCTTATAGCCATGAGTGAGATGACCACCGCTTTTAAGACTCATCCCTAAGATCTTATCACCTGGCTTTAAAAAGGCCATGTATACTGCCATATTAGCTTGGGAGCCACTGTGCGGTTGGACATTGACATGTTCGGCACCGAAGAGCTCTTTAAGATAGTCTCTAGCGATATCCTCCACTTCATCGACATAGCTACAGCCTCCATAGTATCTGGCATTTGGATATCCTTCGGCATACTTGTTGGTCAAGATCGAGCCGGTAGCCTCTAATACCGCTTTAGAGACGTAGTTCTCCGAAGCGATCAGTTCGATATTATGTCTTTGTCTTTGATATTCCTTGTCGATCGCCTTAAATAGTCTTTGATCACGCATAGTAGACCTCCTTTAGTTCATCCTCTTTGATGATCCCTTCTCTTATCACTTTGATATCACCTGTCACATCGATGATCGTGCTCGCTAAGCTGCTTTGAGCATCCTCACATACGATCATATCGACCTTGTCGCTGAATTTATCTAAGATCTCTTTATAAGCCTTGATACTTGGCTCATGAGAGATATTACAACTGGTGACTAAGATCGGCTTATTCAAATACCTGATCAGATCTAAGATATCCTTGTGATCTGGTATCCTGATCCCGATCGTCTTAAAGCCATTAGTCACATAATCTAATACTGTTTCTTTCTTATTTAAGATCAAAGTCAGAGCCCCTGGTGTGAACCTATCGATGACCTTTTCGATATTAGGTGTAGTATATGCCACCTTTTTGAGCATGTCCTTACCATCGCACATCATCGGTAAGGGTTTATTCGCGTCACGGCCCTTGATCATCTTGACCCTTTCGATCGCTTTTTCATCATCATAGATACAAGCTAAACCAAAGACAGTGTCAGTTGGAAAAGCGATGACACCGCCCTCATTTAAGCATTTGCCCATCTCTTCGATATTGAATCCATCTAGTAATTTTGCCTTCATATATCAATTATACTTCATTATCACAAAGCTTGGAAATCGAAGTTAAGAAACTGCTTACAACATAATGTCTTATAATTTATGTAAATAAATCATTTTCTCTATTGACAACGCTTTCATTTTTTATATTTATATATTATATAGAGGCAAGCAACATAACAACTAAACACGAAGGATTGTATTCGATATCCAAGGTCGCAAAGACTTGCAGCATATCAAGAAGTACCATCATGCGTTTAGAAGATCGAGGGCTTATCAAGCCAGCGCAGATCAAAGAAGGCGGCTCTCGATATTATGATGGCTTCAATATCTCCAAGATCTTGCGCATCAAGGAATTTCAAGAAATGGGTTTCACATTAGGTGAGATCGACCACTATTATGATACCAATGGCGATCTGCTTATGATGATCAAGCGGATCAAAGATGAGATAAGTGACAAAGAGCTTTTCTTGTCTAATCTCGCTTTAAAGATCAAAGCCAAGAAGATCGATATCAAGGTCGGCTATACCAGGGAAGTACATTGTGTGACTTCTCGGATCAAAAAAGACCAAGACCATCAAATAGCTATGGAAGAGCTCTTTTTGACTGTGTCAAAAAAGGCTATAAACTAGCTATGCAACCACTGTTTGTGATCGATGATCAAGAGAATAATGAGCTTATCGTCTGTGTGGCTTTAGAAAATGCCACTGACCAAACGATCACGATCAAAAAGAATAAGGCGATCTTCTGTATTTGGGATGATATGGAAAATGAAAAGGAGACACTAACGATCGTCGATAGATATATTGAAGATAATGGCTATGAGAAGATCGGTGACCCCCGTATCATCTTGCGCTTTAAAGATGATGATCTAGTGATCAGATCAGTCGTCATACCGATAAAGGAGTGACTATGGATAAAAAGGACTTATTTTTGATAACCGAAGTAGCTAATGCCGTATCATTATCGCGATCGACCATCATGCGCCTACAAGATAGAGGTCTTATCGAACCTAAGTATGTCGATGAGGAAAGCGGTCGCCGATATTATGGCATCAATGATATCCAGCGCTTATTAAAGATCAGTGAATTAAAGGAGGCCGGTTTTAGTGATGATGATGTATCGGCCTACTTTGATCGTGACCACGATGAAGCCTATCTATATGAACGTCTAGATAATGATCTCATCGACCTTAAAAGGCACTTAGCTATCCTCAAAGAACGCTACCCTTACCAGTACCATGGCTATAAAGAGGTCGAAATGGCGGATATGTTATGTGTCTATAAAGAGTATTATGGAATGAGTTATGACGACCGTTTCAATGCCTTATATGAGTTCTTTATGGAAGGTGTATCCAAAGGATATCGCTATGCTGCAAAACCGATGTTTATCATCGATATGCGTGACCTAAAAGATGGTATCGCTCTTGGTGAAAAACGGACCTTCTATACCTGTATCCCGATCCTAGATACAAAGGCCCCTAAAGAAGCAGTCAAGATCGAAGGCTTTAAAGCCCTGACCACTTATTACTATGGTCCTTATACCGATGATGCAAAATCGATATGGCAAGGGCTATTTGATGAAGCGTATAAAAGAGGCTATGACCCTAAAGGACAAGTCATCATCAATAGCCTCATCGGTCCAAATACCGGTCGAAAGATCGATGAGGCTAACTACGTCACCCAATTCATCATCCCGATCGATAAAGCAATCGAATTAAAATAACGATCACTATAAACAGTGATATATCCACCTGTATCTTATTTGCGCATAAGTGTCATTGACTGAATCATGATCTAGTCCTAATTCTTTGGAAAAATACGGAAGGGTCGAAAAACTATATCGATTAGTGAATTGCCGCAAAGATATATTTTTGATCCCTTTGATAAAGTCGATATAATCTCTGATATACGAGGTGATATCAGCTGTTATCTTACTGATATTATTCAACACATCAGTGAATTGTGCTCTATCTACTTCGATATTTGAAGTATCTATATATGTGGGGTCTTCGATCAATATGACCTTACTATAGTCCAAAGCAGGTTTGGTATTTTTGATAGATACTGGTAATCTAAAACAATTTCTATGCCCTACATTCGTCCTAAAAGGTATACAAATATATAGTCCATGAAGATCATCTTTGATGATGACGTTATAAGGTCTTTTTCTGTCGCTCAAGATCTCAGGAAAAGCTGATCGATCATAGCGATCATAAAAAGTATTCGATAATCTTCTGATCATTATTTCTGCCATATTGATAACTCGTTTTAAAGAAGGGATCTATCGAAATAGATCCCTGTTCATCATCATTTTCGGTCACTATTTTATTTTACCCTGGTGTCAGAACCGTCACACCAGTCATCATTTTCGGTCACTATTTTATTTTACCCTGGTGTCAGAACCGTCACACCAGTCATGCAAACGATGATGTTCCCTTTTGGGTACTATCATTCTACCACAAAATAATGTATTTTTATCACTCTTTCGTGGTATTTGTACACCTAGATCGTTTGGACACTAAGACTAATCAAACAGTGGGATGAAGGTCTTAGTGTTGACATCGATACAACCGACATCGCTCATCTTGACATCAGGGATGACCGGTAAAGCGATCGTAGCGATCCTGAGAAGTGGATTCTCTTGTGTCATACCTAATTTACGATCAGCTTCCTTCATCTTCTCACTTTCAAGATATAATTCCTTGCCTTCTTTTAAGCTCATAAGACCAGCTAATGGTAAAGCTAGGGTATATAGTGTTTCACCATTTAATACCGCACTCATACCACCATTGGCTTCCTTGATATCCATCGCTACTTTATAAGCGTCATTTGGATCATCATAGACGATGGCTAAATTATGCGAGTCATGTGATACCGTTGATCCAAGTGCACCGTGTTTCATGCCGAAGTTCTTTAAGACATGAACAGCCATATTACCTCTGCCATAGCGGTTTAAGATCGCGACATACATAAGGCCTTCTGGTAAGACTAGTTTATGATCCTTGACTTCGACTTCGATCTTTTCTAGATGCGTTGTCGATACCGCTTCTTCGTTATAGACCATGACATTTAATGTCACTTTGCCATTTTCGATCGGTGCCTTTAAGATGAAGTCATCTACGCTAAGATCAGCTTTTAAATTGACGGTATTGGTCTTTTCGATCTGATGTTCATCGTGTTTGATATCAACTAATAGTTCATGATCTTCCGCTACTAGTTCCCCACGTACATAGACCCTCTTTGGATCGATGTGTTTGATATCTTCAAGCAAGATCATATCGGCAGCATAGCCTGGAGCGATAGCGCCTAAATTCTTGATCTCCGCTTCTCTTGCCGCATGATAGGTCGCACATTTGATCGCTAATACCGGATCCATTCCATGATCGATGGCATTATTGATGACATCATTGAGATGGCCGCATTTCAAGATATCATCGCATTCTCTATCATCGGTGCAGAAAGAGAAGGTGTCATAGTATTTAGTACCTTTGATGCCCTCTAAGATCGCCACGACGTTTTTTGCCATCGATGAATCACGCGCATCGACATGCATGCCGAGCTTTAATTTCTCATAAGCTTCACTACTGTCTCTTGTCTCATGGTCACTACGTGGCCCACCACATAGATAAGCGCTTAGTGCCTTGCCTTTTAGACCTGGGGCATGCGCTTGAAGATATAGATTATTATCTAAAGCTGTCTCGATGATATCCATCATCCAGTCTTCCCCATTTATGACCGCTAGATAATCCATGACTTCCGCAAGGCCGATAACACGATCAAGCTTAGCTAGTTCAGCGATATCCTCTTTATAGAATTCGGCATTAGCGTATTCTAAGCCACCTTTGACCGACGGGACGCTTGATGGGATATCGATGAATTGGCGCATCGGTAACTCTTCTGATACATCATGCATATACTTGACACCCGCTTGCCCTAAGACATTGCCGATCTCATGGGGATCAGTGATGACTGTTGTCGTACCCCAAGGGATGACAAGCTTAGCGAAGTTGTATGGTGTAAGCATACTAGACTCGATATGGACATGGGAATCGATAAGTCCTGGGATCAAATACATGCCCTTTGCATCATACACTTCCTTATATGGTAGATCATCATCGACATTACCATATGCGACATGAGCGATGAAGCCATCTTTGACATATACACTACCATCTAAGATCTCACCGGTGAAGACGTTGACGATCTTAGCGTTTGTGATCTTAAGATCACTCTCTACTTTGCCCATCGCTGCCGCGATGAGCGCTTTTCTATCTTTTACTCTTATTTGATACATACCTTTAACCTACGATGAAATATAAAATGAGTGGGATACATAAGATGTACATGGCTGGATGGACATCTTTGAATTGCCCGGTGATGACTTTGATGAAGACATGTGCGATGATACCAGCAGCGATACCAGCAGCGATGCTTGCCATAAAAGTACCAAACATGATCATGACAAATGGACCAAATGCTTCGGTGAAATTGTCGAATTCGATATCCTTGAAACCACTGATCATAAGGAAGCCGACAAAGACTAAGGCAGGACCTGTTGCGCATGTTGGGATGATCATGACAAGCGGCGCAAAGAACATCGCCACAAAGAATAAGATGGCGGTCACGATCGAGGTGAAACCTGTACGACCACCGGCTTCAACACCACTGGTCGATTCAACGAAAGTCGTGATCGTCGTACAACCGAATAGTGAACCGACAACTGTACCGATCGCATCGACTAAGAATGGTTTTTCGATCCCTGGTAGATTACCATTCTCATCTAGCATATTGGCTTTTTTACCTACGCCTAATACAGTGCCAAGCGTTGAGAAGAAGTCACCGAAGAAGGCGACAAAGACCAAGATAAGACCACTAGCGGTAAAGACACCTTCAAAGCTGATATTGAAGACGATATTGCCGATCGTATCGAAATTTGGTAAAGCCACGATCGATGTTGGGGCACTTGTGACACCAAGTGGGATCGCGACGATCGTCGTCACGATGATACCGATGAGGATCGCTCCTTTGACCTTATAGGCAGTCAAAGCTGCGATCAGTAATAAACAAGCTAATGACAAGATGACATTGATCTGGGTAAAGTCACCCATCGCAAGACCGGCGCTGAAATCACAGATACCTGCATCTTTAAGCCCTAAGTAGGCGATAAAGAAACCGATACATGATGAGATAGCGATCTTGATATTCTTGGGGATCATCCTGACGATCATATCTCTGATACCAAATATCGAAAGTAAGACGAAGATGATACCACTGATGAGGATGATACCCATGATCGAACCAAAGGATAACTCACCACTTTGGACCATTGACCCTAATAAGAAGTTTGACCCCATACCACAAGACAGGGCAAAAGGCATATTGGCATATAAGCCCATGAAGATCGTGATGATACACGATATAAGGGCCACCATGACCATTACTGCATCCTTAGAGATAAGGACACCAGCACAGTCGATGAGCTCTGGTGCACTGCCGACCATCGCGGATGGTTGGACGATAAGGACATAAGCCATCGTCATAAAGGTCGTTAGACCAGCAACGATCTCAGTGCTTAAAGAAGTCCCCTTTTCCCGGAACTTAAAAAACTTCTCTAACATTCTTTTCCTCCTCTATCTATCAACAGGTCAATGACAAATAAAGGCATTTGCCATAGTATCAGATTTACGGTCTGATGTAGAAACTGCTTCCCATATCAAAGCATTATATGACGCTATTGATTCACTTATTCTAATGGTCTAAATACAAAAATACAAGGGCTTTTAAAAATGAAAGTGCTTAACATTTCTAGCAAACTTTTCTTAGGCATGATCATCTTACCAATATAGTTATCATCATACGATCGATCATAGTCCATGAGTTAAAAAGACTGATCCTTTTCTAAGAAACAGTCTTTGATCGTTGATATTTATCACTTATGGCCATCATCGCACAACAATATCTCAGCATATGTCGATGCTTCTTTATACATATTTTGATTAAAAAAATGTTCAAATAATACTTTAGCTAAGATATTAGTTATATCTAAAGGACCGTTATCCCTGATCCATACGAATAGATCTTCGATCTTTTCTCCTTCATTTCTTATTGCGCTTATCAGTGCGATCACATGTTTCACCAAAGGATCATGATCATCTTTATGCTCCGTGATAAATCCATCTAGTTTTGGATCATTTAGTTTGTAATAACACAAGGCAATATAACATATGACTTCTTTTATATCGGAATTTAAATCAAGAGATCTCTTAAAATAACTTATAGCTTTTTCATATTGATGATCTTCAAACAAAATGGATCCGATATTTTGATAACACGTTGCGATAATGACATCGTCTCTGACAAATAATGGATTGCTTGCGAGATCCTCATATTCCCTTATGGCCGATATATGGTCTTTCATCAAAGCGTAATTTTTAGCTTTAAAGCCCTTGGCTGCTAATAATCCTTTAACATATACCATATCTTGGAATAATACTATGGTTTTATTAGTCGCATCTATCGCATCAGAAATAGCGCCATGATCACTAAAATATTCTGCTGCATGAAGATAGAACATCGCAAAAGGCAGATCACCAAGTAGACGATCATGATCTTTAGGCGTTATCTCTTGTATCGTTTCTCTATATCGGTCGATGACCTCTTCATGTGTATATAAATCATGTAAAGTCATTAATTCATAGTCTGATACTATCACCTGAAATGAACTGTCTTCATTTTTAGCTATTTCGCTAAGGATCGCTATTTTCTGGCGATCGATATGTTCATCTATCAAACACACATTATATAAGATGTCTCCTAACATCACGTAAGGATAGGCAAAAGAGTAAAGATATCTATCATCCATCAGCTTTTCGTATATCTCTCTAGCATCACCTTCATAATGCAATGATCTATATAATAGTGAGAATGTTTCTTTGCCATCTATTTCCGTTTCTTCGCTAAAGTCGAAATCAATGTCAAGAGCGTCACATATTGACTCTGCAACCAGTTTTGAAGGACATTTCTTACCATTTTCAACAGAACTCAAATAGCTAGTGTCAATGCCTATTATCTTAGCAAGTTCGTTTTGGCTGATGTTTTGATCGATCCTTTCATATTTGACAAACTTACCAAATAAGATCTGGTATCTTTCACTAGCGAAACTGGCTGTGTAACCAAACGGCACTATCTCACCTCCAACGCTAGTATGATAGCACACTTACATATAGATCAATTCATCAAACAACGTTTGATCATCTTTTTTGATCTGGTGATCGACTATCACTAATATGATATCACGATCGTTTAATAAAATATCGTATATGGCCTTTTTAGACTTTTGATCAAGATTAGAAGCGATCTCATCACATAAAAATACTTGGCATTTTCTGATAAGCGCTCTAGCAATCGCTATTTTTTGTCTTTGTCCACCTGAAAGATCGTTGATACCTATGATATTATCTAGCCCTCTTTCTTTGACGAAAGAAGTAAGATTACATTTCTCTATTACATCAATGACTTCTTTTTTATCAAACGTTTCGCCCAATGTTATGTTGCCTAGGATGGTATCATTAAATATATATGGTTCTTGATCGATGTAGGCGATATGTGATCTTACCGATGCCGGATCAAGATCGGAAAGCTTGATATCATTTATACGATAGCTACCTAAAGCTGGTTTTAATTTTAAACCTAAGAGTTTTAAAAGCGTTGACTTACCAGAACCATTTTCACCCATGACCAAATAACGAGTCCTTTCTTTAAGTGAAAAGTCTCTGTTTTCGATGACGTTTTTATTTTGATAATCGAAACTGATGTTTTGTAGTTCGATAGTCTTGATATATGGACACTCACGACCACCACTAAGATGATCTTTTTCATCTTTGATCAATTTTTCTAGGAGTGGTTTTGTCGATCTGATAGAAACCATAAGATCAGTGATCGATCTAAGGGAGTTATAAAATGTACCGCTCAGATTACCGATCGAAAGAATAACACCTGGTTCAACAATCCCTAAGGTCGATAGAACAACTGTCACGATAATATTACCGAATTGGGAAAACATGTTGATAAAACCCATTATTGTCCCAATCACGTAGTTTGTACGATTAAATTTGTATTTTGCAGCTTCAAGTTCTTCGAATAAAGATGACAATCTTATACGAAACCTTTTTAATAAATTATAGCTTGAATATATGCCGAAGCCACCTAATTGATCTCTTAATCCAGCTATATGTCTCCCGTTCGCTTGTGACAGCGTTTTGACATTCTTACTAGAGACATTCTCAAAAAGCTTTGGCGTAAAGTACAAAATGATAAAGAAGAGCGCTGATGAGATTGCTAGGAAGATATTGAAATAGAGGATAGCTAAAAAGGATATGACCGCTAGCTCTATATTGTAGATAATTTCAAAGTGATCATTGAAGATATTTTGTTCGATCATATCGGTATCCTTAGTAAGATTAGAAACATAGACATCGGTCGATATAGAATTAAATTTCTCCTCGGATAAATGCGACAACTTTTCAACCGCCCTATTTTTGATATTTATATTTATCGTTTTGATCGTCCGTGCTTGATAAACATTGGCGATATAAGCTGAAATTAGAACGATGATCCATATGATTATCATGATGGTCAAGCACAAAATAGCATCATCAACAGAACTATCTATGATCGCATTAAGGACATTCGCAAGTAATACACTAGCCATGACATTCCCAAAAACTGAGATACTCATGAAGATAAGCGAAACGATATAACTACCTCTGGCGTATTTAAAATACATTTTATACATGATCAGTTACCTTCTGCTCTAAAGACAATCTCATAAAGTCACAATATTTATCATTCCCCTTTTTGCTTGGACAAATGATCAAAGGACAATTTACAAAATTACTGCATACCTTACATTTGTCGTAATTGATCTTATTTGACCACTTATTCATTTTTGAATCATCGATCATTATCTTTGAATTAGTGAAAGATCCTATTTTATTTCTAGCATCATTTAAATCAACAGTACAAGTTACTATCTCTCCGTTAGGCCTAAAAGCATAGTTGTTTTTTAGTGATGCATAACATACAGAAAATCTGTAAGTGTCATCATAATTTTGAAGACCGATCTTAGTCAGATAAGAGATATGTTTATTGAGCGTCAGATCTAACTCCCTTTTATCACGTATCATATTCAAACCGTTGTCGCCTCCTAACGGTGAAACAGGGTGTACGTGAATAAATATCCTATCGTCTAAACCGAAAGAATCAGCGACTTGGTCGTACCATACATAATCGTTATTATACTTGAGAATATTGTTTCTAAGAATGATACTAAAACGTCTTTTTTTATCTATCAATATTTTAGATATATTATCTAAGATCGTATCTCTAGTTTTATCTCCATTTTTCATCACTCTTAAATCGTCGTGAAAAGATCCATCTATCGTTATCTGATATCTGCTAACTCCAGAATCATACAATTCACTAAAAACTTCCGGTTTCAGTAAATAACCATTTGTTGTAATACTAGAATTGAAAATTACATCATTTTCAGAAGATAATTCCAATAAACGTGAGTTAAATTCTACTATTTTCTGATGACATAATAACGGCTCTCCTCCAAACCAATTTAAACATAAATATTTAAACTCTTTTGATTCTAATTTTCCTTTAATAAAGTTATAGATCAAATCATAGTTTTCATCGCTCATACTGCCATATTTAAAATCCTCATAACAATATTTGCATCTAAAATTACATTGTTCTGTAGTAAATATGATTACACTTAGGATCTCGTTTTCGATCTGAAAATACTTATCAATATAAGATTCAAAATCATTTTCTTTTATAAGCATTTCGTTTTTAATTAAAAATCCAACTAATTCAGTTTTATTACTAAGATCTTCTCTATCAAGTATATCTTTTAGATCTTGTTCGTATTTAAGATCGATCCTAACGATCCTATCTGTATATTGATTTATCAAATAGTATCCATTTTCTCTGCTCTCTATTCTAATATATCCTGGGATAATATACTCACTCATTTAGTTAGCCTCCTCTAAAAAGATAAGATAGCGTATTAAAATACGCTATCATTTGAAAATACGTTATTTTCCACAATTTGATCCACAAAGAATGTTTACTGGCACTACAACTCCAACACTGGTTGGATTACCATTAGAAATAACTTCCATTGTATTCACCTCCTGGATCTATTTATACTCCTGACCGATTTCAGAAAAAAGATAACGCCATGGGCCCATGTAAAGGTATTTACAAATGGTATTCATATTATGTTGATGATCGCATCGAAAGATAATTTTTCTTAGGATCTTTCGCTATTAGCTACTTATATAGGATCGGAGATATTAGTCATGAATGATACGTCCAAGCACTTCCATCTATCGTGTGTTTATGGATATAGAGATCATTTTCGGATTGATCTTTCTATATCTCGTAGTCCGCGAGATAAAGAAAAAAGACTGACCTAGTTTGATCTAGGAAAGTCTTCCTCTTTGATGGCAGTGTAATGAAAAGAAGAGTTCCAGCTCCTCTTTTCTCATATGATTTGCCATCATATCCCGATTCGTATTATCAACTTTTAAACATTTGAAGTCAATCAATTGGGCTGTTTTGATCAGTCCGTCATGATATATCTTAGCTATTCAAGACCTTCAAACTGTAGACGATAATACTTGGCATATACATCGCCCTTTTCCAACAGTTCTTTATGAGTGCCCCTTTCTTCGATCCCTTTATCACCGATGACGATGATCTCATCAGCATTCCTGATCGTCGACAAACGGTGAGCGATCGTGATACATGTACGGTCTTTAGCCAATTCCTCTAAGCTTTTTTGGATATATCTTTCACTTTCATTATCTAGCGCACTAGTAGCCTCATCTAAGATCAAGATCTTAGGGTCCTTTAAAAAGATACGAGCGATGGAGATGCGTTGTTTTTGGCCACCGGATAACCGTGCTCCTCTTTCTCCGACATATGTATCATAACCATCAGGCAAGGACATGATAAAGTCATGGATATTAGCTTTCTTAGCTGCTTCGATGATCTCTTCATCACTAGCTAGTGGTCTACCATAAGCGATATTTTCCTTGATCGATCCTGCAAAGAGATAGACATCCTGTTGGACGATACCGATAGATCTTCTTAATGAATGCAGTGTCAGGTCTCTTATATCTTGACCATCGATCTTGATACTACCTTTATCGACATCATAAAAGCGCAATAATAGTGAACAGATAGTGGTCTTACCACCACCTGATGGACCAACTAAGGCAATGCTTTTACCTGCGTCGATATGGATATCAAGGTCTTCTAATACCTTCTCATCACCATAACCGAATGATACATGGTCATAATCGATGATGCCTTTGACATCCTTTAATACCTTGGCATCAGGTTTATCCTTGATCTCAACTCTTGTCTCCATGACTTCATTGAAACGCTTAAAGCCAGAATAACCCTTTTGAAACATCTCAGTGAATTCAACTAATACTTCGATCGGTGCGATAAAGATATTGATATATAGGGCATAGGTAGCTAAAGATACCGGTGCTAAGGTACCATTAGCGATAAATAAGCCACCAAAGACTAATATCACGACATATAACATCCCTTGAAAGAAAGAGTTGGCTGCTTGGTATCGACCCATACAGTGATAGTTGTTTTTCTTGCTTTCAAGGAATTTCTCATTAGACTTCTTGAATTTATTCCTTTCGATATCTTCATTGGCAAATGACTTGACGACTCTGATACCAGCTAATGTATCCTGCAAAGACGCATTGACATTAGCGATCTGTCTTCTATTCTCCATGAAGGTCCTCTGCATCGTCTTATTCTGTAATAAGGCAAACACAAACATGATCACCGTTACTAAAACCAAGATCAATGTAAGTGGCACATGGATCGATAAAAGGATGATAAATGAGCCAAAGATCTTAAGCAGTGATATAAAGACATTCTCTGGTCCATGATGGGCAAACTCACAGATGTCAAATAAGTCACTGACCATCTTGCTTAACATCTCACCGGTATTATTCTTGTCATAATAGGAGAAAGATAATTCCTCATACTTATCGAATAAGTCTTTGCGCATGTCTCTTTCCATATGAGAACCCATGATATGGCCTTGGGCAGATACATAGTATTTACATAAAGCCCTGATCAAATACATCGCGATAAGTCCGATAGCTAAGAATAGTAGACTATTGTATATAGCCTCTTTAGTATCTAGATATAAAGTAGCATTCAAATAGTTTAATATCTGAGGAAAAGCTAAGTCGATGATACTTATCACCATCGCACATAACATATCGATAAAGAATACCTTCTTATATGGTTTATAGTAAGATATGAACTTAAGCATGATCCGCATATATCATCCCTCCCAATGGGCGCTATTATATCATCATTCATTGGTTTTATATCTATTTATACATGTGTTTTGCGGAAATTGGATATTTAAGTACTTTTTATTTTGCGAAAATATTCAAGGCATCATCAAATCGATGATGGAAGTCTTATATCCTAATATCAAGACCAAAGAAGAACTTATAAAAGCCATAAATAGTACCATTAACTACTATAACCACGAAAACCAAATGAAACGCTTCAAAGGTAAAACGCCATATGAAGTGTGGAGTGAAGGTCTAAATACAGATGATCCGATCTTCTATCCGATCCCAAAAAAATCCAAAGATCGAAAGATTTTGGAAAAAGATCGAAGAAGCACAAACTAGATCATTCCTATCTTGCATAACTAACTCACAATATCTATTGCCT
>CALVBC010000007.1 GCA_944325685.1 uncultured Erysipelotrichaceae bacterium
TGAAGTGCTATCAATAAAGTAGACACATACCTCAATTATTTATACAGTGTCATATAATATGACTACATCCAAATATTTGGATGTAGTCATAAGACAAAGAAAGGGAGTCTACATGAAGTATACAAGGCAACAGCGTTTGGATATTGGTAAAGATATCCATGACAATCATCTTCCATATGAAGAAGCGATGAGAAAGTATGATCTAGCCAGAACGACAGTCGAGAACTACTACCGTATGTATCTTGATGAATATGGTCTTAAGTCTAATAAGACGATAGGCTATCGATCTGATCTGACATATAGTGAGCTAGGATCGCTTTCTAAAGAAGAGCTCATCGATGAATTGATAAAGGCCAGAGTGGAGGCAGAACGCGCAAAAAAAGGTTACATGGTGAAAGGTGGTGGTCAGGAAAAGGAATTCATTACTTTAAAGAAGCAGAATTCGAAATAGTCTATAAGTTAGCCAGCGAGTTTCCGATAGCTAAACTCTGTAAGATCATGGGCATCAATAGAAGCAGTTTCTATAAGTGGCGCAATAGAATAAAAAGTCCAAGCGCTAAGATGATCAAAAGAGAGGGCGATATGAAGCTGTTCTTAGAATATCATGATAAGTATCCAACCCATGGCTATCGTTGGTTAAACGCCAAGATACGGCTTGATAAAGGTATCGTACACTCTGATAACTATGTCCAAAGGTTATGCCACTTCTTAGGTATCAAAAGCGTCTCTAAGAGGTTTAGGACTTATAGAGCAGCTGGAAGAGAATGCGTCTATCCCAATCTCTTATTAGCCGATATAAATATCACAAAACCATTTGAAGTCATCGTCTCTGATATGACGATGATCAAGATAAATGGCGTATGGTATGAGATAACCTTCTATATGGATCTTTTCAACAATGAGATCGTTGCCTATGGTGTATCCGATACAAGAGGTGATCGAAGAACTTATATAAATGGACGTGATAAGATCATCGAGATAAAAAAAGAAGAGTATCCAGATTATGAACTTATCCTGCACTCTGATCAAGGATCTGTATACGCTTCTAAAGATTTCAATGAAACCTTGCCTCTATATAATATCACAAGAAGCATGTCTCGTGCTGGTACACCAACTGATAATAGCGCTATGGAAGCTATAAACGGTTGGGCTAAAGAAGAGATGTTTACTGACTTTAAGATCACTGAATCAGATGATGTCTTAAAGACCATCAGTGAATATGTCACTTTCTTCAATAATGAAAGACCTGCCTACGCTTTAGGATATAAGACACCTAAACAAGTAAAGGATGAATACTTTCAAGAGAAGAAAGACTGATATTTATAAGAAAGTGTCTACTTTCTGTTGACTAGTGCAACCCTGTACTTATTAGTATCCCCAAAAATCACGTGAAAGATTATGATGAAAAAGATATATGTCTTACACAAGCTTATAAATCCCAATAACTTAAAGCTTTATTCCAATATTTTCGCATAAAGCTTTTAATCTTCAAACTCGTGATATATATAATTTAGATACCCTAAGCCCTGTATTATCTAACACATATTGCTGTATTTCCTCATAAATGGCTTTACTCTCCTCAGTTGCTAAATCAAGATCATCCATCTAAAATTCCACATCAATATGTTTATCTGTTTTAAGTTTGGAAAGCAAGACAACCGTCTCGATATGGGTCGTATGAGGAAACATATCAAATCCCTGGATACTGTTTATCTTATAACCACCTTCTAAAAAGATGGCTAAGTCTCTAGCTAATGTCGCTGGATTACATGAAACATAAACTACTTCTTTGACACTTTTTTGGATGATCGTATCGATGAGCTTATTATTTAAGCCTTTGCGCGGTGGATCTACGACGACAAGGTCGATATCATCCATATACTTGCCCATATCATTTTTGGCATCATCATAGTAGAAATGAGCGTTATCGATATGATTGATAAGGGCATTCTCTTTCGCATTCTCTACTGCTTCTTTTATCACTTCAACACCGATGACCTCTTTAGCGTAGCGCGCTAAGAAAAGAGCGATCGTACCGATACCACTATATAGATCTAAGATCCTAGTATCCTTATCGATATGGGCTTTATCTTTTATCTCCTTATATAGATCGATGGCTTGTTTTTGGTTGATCTGATAAAAAGACTTTAGTGATATCTGAAACATGATCCCATCAAGCTCATCGACGATATATGATGAACCATATAGAGTGACCTCTTTATCACCTAAGATGACATTAGTATCCTTATCATTCACATTAACGATAACAGAACTGATATATGGGAAGGTCTTTACCAAGTCAGCTACTAAAGTATCACGACCATTAAAATCCTCTTGTCTTAAGATAAAGGCGACCATCATTTCACCTGTCACAAAGCCCTCTTTGATCAAGATATGTCTAAAATAGCTATCGACATGGTCATCAAAGATCCGCTTTTTTAGATAAGACAATACTCCATTAGCTCTTTTTGACTGGATAAGACAATCATCATACTCGATCACATCATGACTATTAGTACGATAGAAACCCATCTTGCCATCACTTACTGGCACTTGGACTTTATTGCGATAGCGATCAGATAATGGTGAAGCGATGATGTCAGGCATTGGATAAGTAATATCACCGACATTTCTAAGTGTATCACTTAGCCACTTCTTTTTTAGTTCTAATTGATATTCATATTTTATATGCCTTAAGTCACAACCACCGCATTTATAGGCAACAGCGCAAGATGAAGTTATCCGATGGGGACTTTTTACGATGAGCTCATCGATGATCGCATAAGCGAGGTTTTTCTTATGGGCGATGATCTTGATCATCGCTTCTTCCCCGATGATCATCCCCTTTACAAAGATCACCAGTCCATCGACCTTACATACACCATGACCTTCGATCGTCATATCTTCACATTTAGCACGTACAATCTGATTTTTCATACACCATATTATAACGATAAATGGTAAAATAAAGCTACAGAGGGGGAAGAACTTATGAATAAAGTGATCACGATCAGCCGTGAATTCGGCAGTGGCGGACGCGAATTTGGTCGTCGTCTAGCTGAAGAACTCAAATACGACTACTATGATAAAGAGATAATCAGCGAGATCGCTAAAAAGACCAAGATGTCAGAAGAGTATATCCAAGAGGTCACCGATAATAAACCGCACAATCTATATCCGATATCCTTCGGTCATACCTTTATCTACATCGATAACTACTATCCACTCCATCAAGCTAATGATATCTATGTCGAACAAAACAAGATCATCAAGGAGATGGCTGAGAAGTCTAACTGCATCATCATTGGTCGTTGTGCTGACTACATCCTAAAAGACTATGATCCATTCCGCATCTTCATCTACGCTGACATGGAAGCCAAGGTCAAAAGATGTCAAAGCAGAGCACCAGAGGGTGAGAATTTGAATGATAAAGAGATGGCTAAAAAGATCAACAGCGTCAATAAAGGCCGTCGTCAATATTACGAATACTACACTGGGCGTGATTGGGGTGATAAGCTCAATTATGATCTATGCATCAATACTTCTAATGCCAATATCAAGGAATTAGTCCAAGTCATCGCTAAACTATTCAAGTAGATCATGGATCTAGGTTTTATCATCAAACGCGTGATCGACCTTGACTATGGGAAACTCTTTTCCGTAGTCAAAAAGATCGCTAAAGAAGATCACAAAGCATCGATCATTATCTTTTTTGATGTCGTAAGCTGCGGTATAAAATATGGTGCTGGCTATATGGATTACTACATCTTCCGTCTTGATCAAGTACCAAAAGATAAGCGCGATACTTTTGTCACGCGTACCAAAAACAATCACTATGTCAAAACCTTAAACAAGAAAGAAGCATGGCCTCTATTAGAAGACAAGGCCCTCTTTTTAGAGCAATTTGCTACATATTGTAAACGAAATTGGTTAAACCTTGAAAAGGCTTCTAAAGATGATTTCATTGACTTTTATCAATGTCACAAGCGTATCGTCGTCAAACCGAAATGTGGTACCCATGGTCATAAAGTCGAAGTATTAGAAACTGGTGAAGATCCAAATACAGTCTATGATCGTTTGATCCAAAATGGTCAGGTGATCATTGAAGAATATGTCGATCAACATGATGAGATCAAAAGGTTATACCCCTATTCAGTCAATACTTTAAGGATCGTGACCATCAAAAAGGACGGCAAGTTAAATATCGTCTTTGCCTGCATGCGCCTTGGCAATGGTAAAGATAACGTCGATAATCTAAATCACGGTGGTCTAGCGGTGATCATCGATGAGAAGAAAGGTGAACTGGTCGGTGTTGGGGCTGACCGTGATGATAAGGCTTATCAAGCACATCCGATGACCGGTGTCACATTCGATGGCTTTAAGATCCCCTATTTTAAAGAAGCGATCGATATGATCGAAAAAGCCAGTGAATTGATCCCAGAGCTTAATTATGTCGGTTGGGATATCGCGATCACTAATGATGGACCACTGATCATCGAAGCAAATCACTTCCCAGGTCATGACATCTATCAACTACCGCCACATACCGCTAAAGATCATATGGGTATCGATCCGCATTTTAAAGCGATCCTCAAATAACGAACTAATATCACTAAGGTCTATCTTTAAATTATAGTGGGGATAGACCTTTTTAAGCATTTAAAAAACCTCCTTTATATAATAAGAATGTGTTCTAAAAGTGTCTTATTAAATGAAAGGAGGAGGCGATATTGCCTATATCGATATTATCATAATGACCTTTTAACGCAAAAAGATCTAAACGGATCTCTTTGTATTTTATAACGTTTATTCTGTTGGCGCTGTTGGCGTTTCAGTTGGCTCGCCTTCACCTCTTAAGTCGCTTGCGAGTTCTGCATCGATCGGTTCGGAGACTAGTTGCGTACTGTAGTTTTCCATCATCGCATTTTTCGTGACGATGTAGTAGATCATATTCTCATCTTCCGCATCCACGAAATTATAGACATTGATCGCAAGATCATACATCTTCTTATCTTCAGTCGAAGTGAAATAGGTCGATACGCTTAGTACACCATCTACCGCATTATACATATCCGGCAATAGCGCATTGATCTCTTCACTGGTAAGCGCATCATCCATATCGACATTGACTCTAAGTTGACCTGATATAAGCGTAGTTGTGACATCTTGGACACCACTTATACCTTTCACAGCACTTTCAACTCGACTAAGATCATCATCAGTTATCGCTGGTTCTAAGTCACCTTCATAGCGATCACCGAAGATCGGTGTACCTGTCTGTAATGCAGCACTTACTAAGATCCAACCAAAGATCAAGCACGGCACTAAGATGATGATCAGTCCGACGATAAGGACGATCCCACTTTTTGATAAACGGCGTTTAGCGCGTTTGTTTGTAACCTTTTTTGTCATGAGCTTATTCTATCACAACCTCTAGCGTTTAGAAAGCTTCTCTTTGACCATCGCTGAAGTCATCTGTGGATTAGCTTGTCCTTTGGATTTCTTCATGACTTGACCAACTAAGAAACCAAGTGCACGGTCTTTACCATTTTTGTAGTCGATGATCGAATTTGGATTTTCATCGAGCACTTCATCGACGAGCTTTTCGATCATCGATGTATCGCTGACCTGTTTCATTCCCTTTTCTTCGACGATCTTTTCTGGATCATTACCATCAAGCATATCGACTAAGACATCTTTAGCTTGTTTGGAAGAGATGGTCTGGTCATTGACCATATCGACAAGCTTACTGAGTGACTTCGGCTCTACTTTTGTCGTTTCGATCGTTTGACCGTTTTTCTGTAGTAGACCTTGTAGTTCACTTACAAGCCAGTTACAACAAGCCTTCGCATTTTTACTATAGCGCATCATCTCATCGAAGTAGAAGGCTAGGTTCTTATTTAGTAAGAGCTGTTTTGCATCATAATCACTAAGACCATATTCTTCGATATAGCGCTTTTGTTTAGCATCTGGTAATTCTGGCATCGCTTTGATGATGCTTTGGATCTCTTCGTCTTGGATCCTGATCGGGAAGATATTCGGTTCTGGGAAGAACTTATAGTCGACATTGCCTTCCTTTTTACGCATCGTGACCGTCGTCATCGTTTTTTCGTCGAAACGGCGCGTCTCTTGATCGATAGTACCACCATTATCTAAGACTTCACTCTGTCTTTTGATCTCATATTCGATCGCATCTTTGATATTGGCGATCGAGTTGAGATTTTTGATCTCGACCTTAGTACCAAATACAGTCGAACCCTGTGGTTTTAAAGAGATATTGACATCACAACGCATCGATCCCTCTTCCATCCTGGCATCCGATACATCAAGATAATTTAACGTCTGCTTTAATTTTTCAACATATAAAGCAGCTTCTTGCCCACTTTGCATATCTGGCTCTGAGACGATCTCGACAAGTGGCACACCTGCACGATTGAAATCGATCAAAGTCTCATCATATAAGTGGAATTGCTTAGCGGTATCTTCTTCCATATGGATACGGTTGATACGGATGTCTTTTCTAACACCATCAAGATCGATATATAGATGACCATCTCGACCGATCGGATGGAATTGTTGAGTGATCTGATAACCCTTTGGTAAGTCAGAATAGTAGTAATTCTTACGATCAAAACGCACTAATGGATCGATCTTTAACTCAAGCGCATGACATAGCTCGATCGCTTTTTTGACCGCTTCGTGATTGACACATGGTAGTGTGCCTGGTAAAGCGATATCGATCTCATTAGTATCGGTATTAGCTTCCGCTTTGAAATGATAAGGAGCACCGGAAAACATCTTGGTCTTGGTATTGAGTTCAGCGTGGATCTCTAGACCGACAACGACATCGTAATTCATTTATGCCACCTCCTTGATCATATCTTTACAACCGGTGATATTCTCGATCGCCTGGGCGATATCAAACATATCGGCTTCTTTAAAGGCATTACAGGTCAAATTGATACCGATCGGCATCTCATCTTTATAACCCATCGGTAAGGTGATCGATGGTAGACCAGCGAAATTACCGATGACCATGTGATTTTCACCGATGAGATATTCATCCGATAATTCATCAGTCGAAGTGTTATCTAATTTTGGGGCGATGGTGCCAGCAGCTGGTGCTAGTAAGCCATCAGCTTCTTTTAATTCTTTTAATACTTCCTCGACGATCAGTCTTCTGACCCTTTGTGCTTTTTTCAGTAAGCGCTCCTGGTTTTCTTCAAATAGTGAATAAGAACCGATCACAAAACGCTTTTTGATAAAGCTGGAGAAACCACGAGTACGGGTATTGGTCATGATCTCTTCCATGCTTGTACCATCGACGCGATGGCCAAATCTGACACCATCGAGATTGGAATGGTTAGCGGTCGCTTCGGCGTTGGCGATGATGAAGTAAGTTGGGAATAGGCACTTCATGAGATCATCATCGAAGTGGACGACCTTGATGGTCGCACCCCTTTCCTTAAGACCTTCAACAACTTTATCAAAGCGATCTTTGATCACTTCATCATTTAGCGCATCATAGACATTGCCAAAGACTAAGATCTTCTTATCTTTGACATCACTATTTAAGATCTCACTGTAATTTTCCACTGGCGCAAATGATGAGGTCATATCTTTATCATCACGACCCGCTAAGACCTCTAAAGCTAAAGCCGCATCTTTGACATTAGTCGTAAAGTAACCGACATGGTCTAAACTTGAAGCGTATGGGATGATGCCATAACGCGAGATACGACCATAGCTCGGTTTGACACCGACGATACCACAATATGCCGCTGGCTTACGAACGGAGTCGCCGGTATCTGACCCAATAGCTAAAGGCACGATACCAGCTGCGACTAAAGCTGCACTACCACCAGATGAGCCACCGGTGATCCTTGTATCATCATATGGATTTAAACATGGGCCGATATTAGCGGTCCTATTAGTACCACCCATTGCTAACTCATCCATCGAAGCCTTAGCGACAAATTTAGCCCCTGCTTCCTTGAGTTTAGTGACGATCGCCGCATCATATACTGGGATATAGTTATCTAAGATATCACTAGCCGCTGTTGTCCTGATGCCTTTAGTCGAGATATTGTCCTTTAAAGCGACAGGGATACCAGCTAATTTACCTTCCTTGCGTTTACCATCATCATCGATAAAAGTGATGACAGCGTTTAGTTTATCATTTACTTCATGGATCTTTTTATAAGCTTCATTAGCACGATCCTTGATATCCAATACCATTAGTTCATCGATATTCATTATTTCACCACTTTCGGTACGACGATATGACCCTGTTTGGTCTTGGCGGCATTAGCCAAGACTTCATCCTGTGATAAGACATGGTCAGGTACATCATCTCTTAAATATGCCGTTTCGACATCAAAAGGATAGACCATCTCTTCTACTCCTTCCGTATCGATCTTATCTAATAGCGCTAATTGCTTATCGAAGGTCTTAAACTCTTCGATGATCTCATTAGCTTCCTTATCCGTCAGCTCAAACATCAACATCTTCGCTAACTCTTTGACTTCATTTACTTCCATCTTTGATCATCTCCATAAATTCTTCTTCACTTATCGTTTTGACACCTAAGGCATTGGCTTTAGTTAGTTTACTACCAGCAGCCTCACCATAGATGACAAAGTCAGTCTTCTTAGATACGGAACCAGTGACTATCGCTCCTAAGCTTTCTAAGATCGCTGTCGCTTCATTCCGTGTATAGTTTAATAAAGTACCTGTCAATACACAAGTCTTACCACTAAATACTGACGATATCGCCGTGTCTTCCTTTAGTTTACGCATATTGAGACCAGCTTCTTTAAAGCTTTCGATCATCTTGATATTGTGTTCATCTCTAAAGAAATCATAGATCCCTAAGGCGGTGATCGAACCGATATCCTTGATCGCTTCAAGCTCTTCTTTACTAGCATCCATCAAATGGTCAAGGTCTTTAAAGTGATCAGCTAAGACCTTAGCGGCTTTAGTGCCGACTTGTCTTATCCCTAAAGCGGTGATAAGGCTATATAGGTCACGATTTTTGGAATCTTCGATCGCTGTGATCAAGTTCTCATAGCTTTTGATGCCGAATTTATCTAAAGCTAATATCTCTTCCTTTTTGTCTTTTAAACGATAGATATCTTCAAATGTCTTTAAGATATCGGCGTTGTAGAATTGCTCGACCCGTTTTTCGCCTAAGCCTTCGATATCCATCGCTTCCCTTGCGGCAAAGTGGACGATACCTTCAACGACCTTAGCAGGGCAATCGGAGTTGATACAATAGTGATCAGCTTCATCCGCAAAGCGATAGACCTTACTGTGACAGATCGGACAGGTATCGGGGAATGTATATGGCACTTGTGCACCCGTCCTTTTTTCTTTGACGACCCTTACGACCTCTGGGATGATATCCCCCGCTTTTCTAACGACGACGGTATCAAAGATCCTGATATCCTTCTCCTTGATGTAGTCTTCGTTATGTAGAGTTGCATAACTGACCGTACTGCCTTGGATCTTGACGCTGTCGAGTTTGGCATTAGGTGTAAGTCGACCAGTCCTACCGACCGTGACAAAGATATCTTCGATCTTGGTCATCACTTCTTCCGGTGGGAATTTATAGGCGATCGCCCATTTAGGGACTCTCGATGTATAGCCAAGCCTTTCTTGGATATCATAGTTATCGACCTTGATGACCATCCCATCGATCTCATATGGTAGATCATCACGGATCGCGATCGTCTTTAAGATATGATCATATATCTCATCAGCACTGTGCAAGATCTTATAGGTGTCATTGACTTTAAAGCCAAGCTTTTTCGCAAACTCTAATGAACCATGATGGGTATCCGCATTAGTATCACCTGGTATATGATACCAGAAGCCATCAAGCCCTCTTTTTGCCGTGATATTCGCGTCTAACTGGCGCATCGATCCCGCCGCGGCATTACGTGGGTTAGCGAATGGTTCTTCCCCATTTTTGAGCCTTTCTTCATTGCATCTTTTAAAAGCAGCTTTAGGCATATAGATCTCCCCTCTTATCTCAAAGTGGTCAAGATAAGGGATCATCTTGGGGATCGAGCGGATGGTACGGATATTGCTGGTGACATCTTCACCTTCTAAGCCATTGCCTCTAGTAACGGCTTGGGTAAGATGACCATCATCATAGATGAGATTCATCGCTAAGCCATCGATCTTATATTCGACGCAATAGTCGATCTTGCCATAGACCGCCTCGATCTTCGCGATCCAATCCTTTAATTCTTCAAATGAGAAGATATCGCCAAGTGACATCATCGGTCTACTGTGGGTGACTTTCTTAAATTCACTCAATACCTCATAACCGACGCGATTAGTTGGACTATCTGGATCAAATTCCTCTGGATATTCCTTCTCTAGCTCTTCAAGTTCACGAAACAAGCGATCATATTCACTATCAGGGACACTTGGTCGATCTAGTGTGTAATATTCATAGGCGTATTGTTTTAAAAGGGTACGTAATTCATGTAATCTCTCTTTACTCATAACGAGATAATTATAGCACTACTGATCCCTTATCTCAAAAGAGATAGCCTCATCGGCTATCTCCAATTTTCAACGGTTTTTCGTACTTCACTGATCGATGCATTTTCTGAGATCGAACCATAAAGTTCGTCATATACACTTGCGCTTACTGTCCCATCGATATCTTCAATAAGAGCGACGATCTTTTCGATATCATCGATATCCTTGTCATCATTCACATAGATCCGATGACCGAAGTCAAATCTGCGTCCATCATCATCGCTTATAAACATGCTTATATATAAGCTAGAACTATAATCAGCTGTCGCTTGATAATATGGCACATAGTCATCTTCGCCACTCTTATAGCGCTCATATAGATCATCAATGATCGCGATGACATCATTTATCGTCTCTTTATCCGTGATACTCATTGTCATTTCATTATATAGATCATAGCCTATGACTTCGGTATCACTTTGTCCATCCTCGATACTGACATATATATCAAAGCTTTTGATATTATCGATACTTCGATATGATCGGCTTAGATAGAATCCATCCGTCGCGTTTGCGATCGCTAAGATCGTAAGTGACGCAAAGATACCAATGCCAAATAGTAGTAAATCATGCTTAGTAAAACGGATCTTGCGACGATAGATAAAAGTCATGATGAGATAAGCAATAAAGACAAAGGCAAACGAGAGGATCATCGTTAAAGTATCATCGATACCGAAAACAAAGATGAATAATAGACACATCGTGATCAGACCGATCGCTAAAGGCCAGGCAAAGAAATTAGATGACACGGTCTCTGAGACCTCTGCTTTACGTCTTTTGATATCCTTTTTGATCGATATAAAGCAGACGATACCGATGATAAGTGCTTCAATGATCAATAGGATGACCTCGATATCAAAGACCATTTCAACATCACCGATCAAAGTCTCAACGTTCAATAAAGGTGCTAAGCAAGTCATCAGTAAGATAATATATGGATTTAACCAATCAAAGGTGTTAGTTAGACCATATATCTGATGATTATCAAATACACCTAAGACAGTGACGATCAAAAACGGGATCGTGATATAGGCTAAACTCAAGACGATACTATCGAATAAGCTATTAGTCTTATAGATTATCGATAAGACAAAGAGACTGACGATGATCGCAAAAATGCTCGTTAGGACATATAGGGCTAAGACCATATAGGGCCGATTAAGGAAGCCGATGTTCATAAGGACCGGAATGAGCGTACCGATGATACCAAAGATGATGATCTGTGTGCTCATGTGGATAAAATTGGTACCGATGAGCTCAGGTTTTGATATTGGGATATTATAGTAGGTATCTAAAGCTCTTTTGGATTGTAAGAAGCTGAAGTATACAAAAGGCAAGATGAAACTTTCAGCCATGACGATAAAGATATAGGCATAAAGGGTCATCTCGATAGCTTCATAACTGGCGTATGAAGAAGTCGTTGGCAAAGTTAAGACATATAGTAAAGTCGGAAGCATCGTCACGATCAACATGAAGATCGATAGATGCTTTTTAGAACGGATGAGATATAGTAAGTATTCTTTATTCATGTAAGGTACCTCGCGTTTCTACTTCATAGATGAACAACTCTTCAAAGTCGATCGGTAAGACATCTAAGATAAGTGGTGACATAGCATTTAGTTTTTCTTCAACTACTTCTTGATCACCTTTGATGACGATCGTCGATACACGCCCTTTTTGATCAAAGTTGACGATATCGAAGTCTTTGAAATCATCGATCGTCATCTCCTTATCAAAGACGACTTGATATTTATTGATCGCTGATTTAGCGATATCAAGATCACCAGAGGTCTTGATCTGACCATTCTCTAATAAGCCAAAACTATCACAGATATCTTCAAGCTCCTTTAAGTTATGACTTGAGATGATGACTGATACCTTATCGTCGTTTAATAGCTCAGCTAAGGCCTTTTTAAAGTCAAGCCTTGTGAGTGGATCTAAGCCATCAAAGGCTTCATCAAGTAGTAATAGCCTTGGTTTGATCGCTAAAGCCATGATGAGAAAGGCTTGTCTTTTCATACCCTTAGAGAAGGTATTGATCGTCTTTTTAGGGTCAAGCGCAAACATGTTCAAATATTTGTAGTAAGCCTCATGATCAAAGGGATAGAAAGAACTATAGAAGGCGACAAGATCATCGATCGTCGAGGTCCTAGAGAAGTATGGATCATCACCGATCAATAGGATATTGCGTCTGATCTCTGGGTCATCGCTTATGACTTCATTATCGAATAAGATCGATCCCTCATCGATATCATAAACACCAGCGATCGACCTTAGAAGCGTCGATTTACCAGCACCATTGACACCGACTAAACCGAATACCTTGCCATCTTCGATCGTTAGATCAAGATCTTTCAAGACCTTTTGGTCTTTGAATTCCTTATAGACATTGCGCACTTCTAACATACACTTTCCTCCTTGAATACTTCTTCAACGATCACCATCACCTCATTTTTAGTGACACCCTCTTCCTTATACCCCTTCATATCTCTTTTGATGGCGCTAAGGATGTCTTTATGATCACTTTTCACTTCGCTTATAAAGGCTCCCTTTTTCGATAAGATATATATGTAGCCATCTTCTTCGAGCTTTTGATAAGCCTTTTGGACGGTATTGGGATTGATCCCTAGGTCCATCGATAATTCACGCACCGATGGCAATTTGTCATTGGGCTTTAAGATACCGATCTGGATGAATTTCAAGATCTGCGATCTGATCTGTTCATATATCGAGCTTTTACCATGTAGATTGATCGTGAACATACGCTCTCCTTTCTGTATTATCTGTATTAATTGTATTATTTGTATTACTAAAGGTCAACAAGAAAAGCTAGTTTCCTAGCTCTTCTAACTTATTCCTTACCTAATAGTTTGAACATCTTCTTCTTATAGACTTCAACACCTGGCTGATCAAATGGGTTGATATCAAGCAAGTAGCAGGTCATACCACAAGCCTTGAAGAAGAAGTAGATCATATAGCCAAAGCTATATGCGCTGTTATCATCTAAGTGGATGACGATATTTGGTACATTACCATCATCGCTATGGGCACTCAAAGTCCCCTTCATTGCCATTTCATTGACCCAAGATACCTTCTTATCAGCTAGGTAGTTCATATGGTCATAGTCGTTTTCTTCTTTCGGGAAGATGATATCACCTTCCATCCCATCGACCCATAAAAGCGTCTCAAAGAGACATTTACGACCAGCTTGGATGAATTGGCCTAAAGAGTGAAGGTCGGTCGAGAAGGTCGCACTTGTCGGTAGGATACCTTTGCCATCTTTACCTTCTGATTCACCGAATAGCTGTTTCCACCATTCACCGATCGAAGCTAATTGGAGCTCATAGGTGACAAACATCTCAGCGCTGTAACCCTTCTTATCTAGGATGCGTCTAGCGACCGCGTATTGATAAGCGATATTCTTATCAAGATCTGGATCGCTTAGATCTTCGTAAGCTTTTAAAGAACCCTTTAATACTTCATCAGGATCGATACCAGCTAAAGCTAATGGTAATAAGCCCACAGCGGTAAAGACGCTATAACGGCCACCGATATCATCAGGGATGACAAAGGTCTCATAACCTATCTCATCAGCTAGTGCCTTTAAAGTGCCACGAGCTTTATCTGTTGTGGCGATGATACGCTCTTTAGCTTCTTCTTTGCTGTATTTACTTTCAACGAGTTCTTTGAAGATCCTAAAGGAGATAGAAGTTTCTGTCGTCGTACCTGATTTAGAGATGACATTTAAGACGATGTCCTTGTCTTTGACATGGTCATATACCTGTTTTAAGTAGGTGGCACTGAAGGTATTACCGATAAAGATGATCTCAGGTCCATTGCTTGGATATAAGCCATTGATCATCTCGATGGCAGCTCTTGCCCCTAAATATGAACCACCGATACCACAGACTAAGACGACATCGGTCTTATCCTTTAATTTTGAAGCGACTTCTTTGATCCTTTTGACCTCTTCTTTGTCATATTCTAGTGGCCACTTTACCCAACCGACAAAGTCGTTGCCTTTACCGGTCTTTTCATGGAGCCAGTTGTGTGCTTTGGTCACTTCATCTTGATATGCATGGATATCTTCATTCAATTTTGCATTAGTTAGATCTAATTTCATGTTGGTCCCTTTCTTTGATCCATTTTGGTAGTTGTCGTTTGATCGAAGCAAAACCGATCTTATTTGCTGGCAAGCCCACAAAGCGTGCTCGCCTTTTGGCCTTGCGCATGCTTTGATCGACAGCCTTGAATGATAGTCGTAATTGCTTATGCTCTGTATCGACATCGATCACTTTGACAAGCACATGATCATCGATACTCACAAATGACCTGACATCCTTGACAAAACGCTCAGATATCTCTGAGATATGGATAAGCCCTTTTACCCCATCATCAAAGCTCACAAAAGCGCCATAGGGTTGGATACCGGTGATCTTGCCATAAACGATCATCCCAGGTCTGTAATCTTCGATCTTCAACACGATGTCTATTATACAGCTTTATCGTCGATTTGTGATATACTCTTTAGGAAGGAGAAAGATAGAATGCTACATGCGATGTATCCCTTATGGTCATTTATTATCTCAGTCGTCTTAGCACAATTCGTCAAACCCTTTTTGGCGATGATCCGTACTAAGCGCTTTGAACCACGGTTGTTTTTTGCATCCGGTGGGATGCCATCGAGCCATACCGCAGGTGTCGCTTCGCTTTGTATGAGCGTTGGTATCCAAGAGTCATTCAATTCGCCTTTGTTTGCAGTGACATTAGCTTTAGGGCTTATCGTCTCATACGATGCCGCTAATGTGCGCTACTATTCTGGTAAGAATATCCAAGTCACTAAGCAGATCATCAAAGATCTCAAACAAGATCCTGAGATCGATCTTATCGATCCGATCTATGAAGAACCGCTCAAAGACGTCTTAGGTCATAAGTACAATGAAGTCTTTGCTGGTGGTATCATCGGGATCCTCTGTGCACTTGTGTTATCACTTTTTTAGGAGGTAAATATGGAAGATAAAGAAAAGGTCATCTTGATCGAACAGACGATCGAAAAGATCCGTCCCTACATCCAAAGGGATGGTGGTGATGTGACGTTTGATCACTTTGAAGATGGTATCGTATATGTCGAGGTCCATGGTGCTTGTATTGGTTGTTCAGCTCTTGATATAACGATAAAAGATGGCATTGAAGCCATCATATTAGATGAAGTACCTGATGTTAAGGAAGTAAGACTAGTCAATACTCCTTATAACAGCACGACCTATTCATTCTGAGAGTCTACGGACTCTTTATTTTTTACCCTGAGCCTTGCATAACCGCTCAAGAAGTAGTAGACGATACTGAAGACTGGAACGCCAAAGAACATCCCGACGATCCCAAATAAGCCACCGCCGACGATGATCGCAAACATGATCCAGATCTTGCCAAGGCCGATCGAATCACCCATGACCTTAGGATAGATGATATTACCATCGATCTGTTGTAAGACGATGATCATGATGATAAAGATCAGACATTGATATGGATCGATCATCAAAAGGATAAAAGCTGATGGTATGGCTCCGATAAACGGACCAAAGACCGGAATGACATTGGTGATGGCACATACGCAACTTATAAGCACCGCATAGTCTAAACGCAAGATGCTCATACCGACAAAGACCAAGATACCTAAGATCATCGCATCGATGAGCTGGCCACGGATAAAACGATTGAACTTCTCCACTGACTTAGCTAAGACAGTCGAGATATTAGCGATATGACTCTCTTTCATTAAAGCCTTACCAAAGGTCATGAATTGGCCATGGATGCTTTCACGATCTAACATGATATAGATATAGATGATGACCCCGATAACAAACGATATGACGCCACCGATCGTCGAATAAGCAGCATTGACGATCGATGGTAAGCCGACCATCAAGATATTGACAAGTTCATTGATGACCGATGTCGCATAGCGCTCGATCGTATTGATCGTATCTGATGTGAATAGATAAGATAGATCTAAGCTTAAAAGCCAATCGGTCAGATCATTGATATATGTATTCATATTGCCAGCTAATTTAGCGGCACTGCTTATTAGTTGTGGTACGATGATGATCAAAAAGATCGTGATGATCAAGACTAAAAAGATCACTGAACCAAAGGTACCGATGTAGCGACGATATTTTGTTGGTACCTTATCTGGCAACATCTTTTCGATAAAACGACAGACATTAGCTAAAAGAAGATACAAGATGATACCCCAGATAAATGGCATCAGGATATCGACAAGCGACCAAAGGAAATCAGCTACTACCGAAATATTGGCGATAAGCATAAAGAAAGCGACAACGATCACCCCAGCTGTAGCTAGGACGAACACTTGTCGCATTGCATCTTTGTCTTTAAAATAATTTTTCATGAGCTAATTGTAGCACAATTGACTCACTCTTAAATAAGTTCTTTATTACACTTTTGTAAGTTAACCCTTTAGACCACCTCTAGCAACACCATTGACGATGTACTTTCTTGCGAACAAGAACAAGATGATCATCGGAACGATAGTGATAGTCGCTGCAGCCATCATGAGCTTCATATCTGAACCACCTTCGGTCATAAAAGCATATAGACCATAAGGCAATGTCCTTTTAGCGTCACTGTTGATGACAAGCAGTGTCCAATAGAATGAGTTCCAACAGGTGATCGCATTCAAGATCGTGATCGTCACAAGGCTAGGTTTAGCGATCGGGACCATTATCCGCCATAAGTACTTCCAGTTCGATGCTCCATCGATCCTTGCGCTGTAGTATAAACTATCCGGTATCGATAAGAAGAAGTTTCTTAAGATATAGGTATAGAAGATCGAGGAAGTAAATGGCAAGATCAAGACAAATAATGTATCGATGATACCAATCTTAGCGACAGTCATATAGTTTGTGATGACAAGCATCTCAAACGGTACCATCATAAGACCTAACAAAAGTGAGAAAATGAGATCTCTACCCTTAAATTTAAGCCGTGAAAAAGCAAAAGCACCCATGATCGTCGTGAATGTCGTGATGATAAGACACGATATCGTAACAATGATCGAATTTAAGAAATACAGGGCAAATGGAGCCTTTTCGAATGCCACCTTATAGTTTTCAAAGTTGAACCAGTTACTCGGTGTCCATGAAGGAGGATATAATGTCATATCTTGTGCTGTCTTTAATGAGTTTATGATCATCCAATAGAATGGGAAGATCATGATCAAAGCTCCGATCACAAGGAAGAAATAGACAAAGAATTTCTTAACGTTAAACTTTTTCATATCTTCCTCCTAATAGTATTTCCACTTTCTTTGAACATAGAGTTGGATCATCGTAAACACGAAGACAATCAAAAACAAGATGATACTTGCCGCTGCTGCATAGCCCAAATGCCTTGAGACACTGAACTCGTAATAGATATAGTAGACGACGGTAAACAAGTTATAAGCTGTGCCAGGACTACCATTGAATAATGGGAATAATTCACCAAAGACCTTGGATGCACTGATCATATTGATGATACAGGTAAGACCTATGGTCGGTGCTAATAGTGGTACAGTGATCCTAAAAAACTGTTTTGAACTACTAGCGCCATCGACCCTAGCAGCTGTGTAATATAGTGGATCGATATTTTGTAACCCCGATAATAAGAGTATAATCGTAAAAGGCATCATATTCCAAATACCGTAGATGATAAGCGCCCAGATATTCATGCTTGGATCGATGAGCCAACCGATCGGTTCAACTCCAAATAAACCAAGCACAGCATTGATGACACCTATCCTATCATTGAACATGAGCTTCCAGACAAGACCGATCGCCGTCACTGATGTGACCATTGGTAAAAAGAAAGCTGTTTGGAATATCGCGATACCCTTGATCTTTTGATTCAAGAGATTCGCAAAGAATAATGATAATACTGTACTGATAGGTACGACAAAAATGACATACATCGCCGTATTTTTTAGGGCATTTATAAAATATGGATCTGATAAGATACGAGCGTAGTTACCTAGACCATAGCCTGTAAATGCACCAGTGATCTGCCTATAGCCTTCTTTAAATGAAATGAGGACGATATTGATGACCGGATACAAGGTGAAGACGATGATACCGATCAAAAACGGTGCTAAATAGATAAAAGGTTCCCATTTAGTATTAAAAATACCTGATCCACTTTTTTTCTTACTGCCTAAAACCGCTGCAGCCATGGCTATAACCTCTTACCACTTTCCTTATCAAAGAGGAAGACACCTTTATCGCGTAAAGTGATCTCGATAATATCACCTGTTTTGTATGTATAATCGCTTGAAAGATAGACACGGATCTCGGCACTGCCGATCTTGATGTTGGCCAATTCTTCTTTACCCATCGTATATCTTTGGATGATCTCAGCTTTTGCATTTTTGACTTCATCAAAAGTAATGGCTTCAGGTCTGATACCTAAAACGACCTCTTGACCAACTTGTCCTACTTTACTATTCAATTTGATGACAGTGCTATTATCCAATAGTTCAAAATCACCATCTTCATTGATCTTACCATCGATCATATTGATCGGTGGATTACCTAAGAAACTAGCGACAAATTGATGTTTTGGATCGTCATATAATTCTTGTGGCTTATCCACTTGCATCAGGACACCATTTTTCATTAAGACGATACTGTCTGAGATAGACATCGCCTCTTCTTGGTCATGAGTGACGAAGATCGTTGTGACTTTAGTTTCTTGTTGGATACGTCTGATCTCTTCACGCATCTCTAGACGTAATCTAGCATCAAGATTAGATAATGGTTCATCCAATAACAATAAACGAGGATTTTTGATGAGAGCACGGGCGATCGCTACACGCTGTTGCTGACCACCGGATAACTCCTTAGGTAGACGATCTAAATATTGATCGATCTGAACAAGTTTAGCCATCTCTTTGGCTTTCTCGATCCTTTCAGCTTTATTGACCTTTTGGATCTCAAGAGGGAAACAGATGTTCTCTAAAACGGTCATATGTGGATATAGGGCATAGTTTTGGAATACTAGACCAACACCTCTTTTTTGTGGTGGCATATCCGTAACATCATCATCATCGAAATAGATATGGCCTTCAGTTACCGGTAATATCCCTGCTAACATATTTAGCATCGTCGATTTACCACATCCCGATGGACCAAGTAAAGCAGTCAATTTCCCACTTTCAAAATCCATCGTGAAATCATCAACAGCTACCGTATCTGGGAATTTCTTCGTAAGATGATCGATCTTAATTTGCATATTCTTCTCCTTTAATAAAGAAAAAGCTTAGGGTCATAAAAGACCCTAGGCTTTCATAATTTAGTGTGTTATTTAGATTAACCTTCTTGTAATGCTGAGTTACAGTTAGCTTCAGCGTTGCTTAGAGCAGTATCAACATCAGTAGTACCTGTAGCTACTTCTGTGAATAATTTTTCGATCTCTGTTCTAACTACAGCAACACCTGGGATAGCAGCAAATGAACCACCGATCTCTGAACGTAGGTTCTCTAAAGATGTATTACCAGAAACGAATTCTTTATAAACATCTGTATCTCTTGTTGCTTGGTATGGTGAAGCATAGTTAGCTACTTTACAGAATTCAGCATTGACTTCTGGTGAAGCTAAATATAAAGCGAATTCTGCTGTTGCAGCCTCAGTAGCTTCATCAGCTGAGAAAACGATAACGCCACGGTTCCAAGCTGGTGTCCATTCAACTGAACCACCTTGTGGTACTGGTGCAGTAGCATATTCTGAACCTTCAGGTAGGTTGATATATGGAGCTCCGGCAATTGAACCGATATATGATACTAAGTTCTCTGAGTTGAAATCATCTGAGAAGTAATCTGAGATCGTTGGGTTCAATAGGAATAAGCCACTTTCGATCGCATCAGCAAACCATTGAACTCTCTCAGCAACTTCAGGTGTGTTGAAAGTGACGCTCTTAGAAGCGACATCGATAAGTTCGTTGCCTGTTTGCATGATCAAAGTTTGACCAACGTCAGTTAGTGAATCAGCAGCGAAACCATACTTTTCTGGATAAGCTTCTTTGATAGCTTCACAGTTTGCAACTAATTCATCCCAAGTTGTTGGAACTTGAAGACCTAACTCATCATAGATCGTCTTATTGTAGAAGAAGATAGGACCTGATGTGAATAAAGGTAGGATATGTAATTTACCATCAGTGAAACTTGTAGCTTCTTTATATGCGCCTTCATCAACAGTGCTAGCAAAGTTTTCTGGAACATACTTACCAAGATCTGCGACCATATCGTCAGTTACATAGTTAGCAGCTTCTGATGCATAGTGGATGATCATGTTAGGACCTGTACCTGTTGATACAGCTTGCATGACTTTTGATTCGAAATCTTTTAATACTTGAGTCTCAACAACGACTTCGATATCTTCATGTGTTGCATTGAAGTCAGCAACAGCTTGATCGATGAAAGCTTGTTGATCTTCAGTGTAAGTGTGCCATAAGACAACGCGTGTCTTACCATCTTGAGTTGTAGAGCCACCGTTTTGTGAACTACAACCTACTAGGCTTAGCGCTAAGGCTAGAGCCAAGAACAACGTGATAATTCTTTTCATAACTCTCCTTAATGTCTATTTAGACAATTGCATTATAACACTAACACTGATCCTTTTTGGTGCTTTTAAAGAAAAAAGCTCTAAATTTTGATAGAGCTTTGTTCAAACTTAATAGTGATTTAACTTATCTCAGTCGACGATATCAACGCGATAGCCTTCATACTCGCCATTTAATAAGCGAGCTTGGTTAGCGATCTCAAAAATATTAGCTAAGATCTTACCATCTTCATTGATGAATTCCTTGATGACATCGACGATCATCTTGCCTTCATCGACATTGATCTGATAGTCATGATCTAAGACGATCTCAGTGAACTGACGAAGTTCATCGATAGTCACAAAGGATATCCGATGGAGCAATAATACATAGCGATCATATGGATACTCATTTGCTAGTGATTCCTTTAGATCGTATACAGCGCGGATGAAGTTTAATGAAAGATATGGATATAGTTCACTAATCTTACTGTAGATGTCCTTATCTTCTTCAACTTCATCGACCTCTAAGGCATCTTTCAATTCCTCGGCCAACTCATCAAGATAAGCATCTTCGGCATTTTCTTTCTCTTCGACCTTTTCATCACTCAGATCTTCTTGGCGCAAGATCTCGGAGAAGATCTTATCGATCTCATCATTATCTGCCTTCTCATCTTTGAAGACCTCACTCATATCGACTTCTTGACCATTTTCATCTAAGGCGATGGTCTCATCGATCGCTTTTTGGATCTCTTTTAGATAACCATCTTCGTCAAATGACAAGTCATCGTCTTCTTTCTCAGTATTAATCGAAACTAAGAGATCTTCGATCTCCTTTATGATCTCATCTTCATCATGGTGTTCTTCTTCATTCACCGCTTTTTGATCATCCGGGATCTCTAGTTCAGCAAAGACCTCTTTGAGAGCTTCATCGATATCTTCATCTTCCTCTTTATCGATCCTAATCGCATCATCGGTGTCATTGAAGATATCATCGATGATGCTTTCACCGATGAATTTTAATGATTCAGTTATATCTTGGATATCATCTTCGATCGAAGAATCAAGATCCTCTGCTTCTTCTTTTTCATCTATGAGTTTTTGGCTTTGCGTATCTGTCAGCTCTTCTAATTCCCTTAAGATCTCATCGCTGTCATCGCCTTCGTCTTTGATGACAGAGCTGAGATAGGTCAGAGCTGAAGCCGCTGCCGCAAACAATACGACATGTCCTATCTTCACAAGCTTTTCCTCCTTACTTGCAATATACCATCTCCGATATTCTCTTCTAGAATTATAGCAAATCGATCATCTTCTTGTACATAATCAATGAATTCTTGGATCTTTTTGACCATCGATAAAGTGTGACGATTATGCGTCAGTCCTCGATCTTTGACAAAACCATGGAAATTCATATTGTCAAAGATCATCACGCCCCATGGTACAAGATGGGGAAAGCACATCTCGAGATATTCGATATTGTGGGCTTTACCCGCATCGACGAAGATCAGATCATAATCATGCCATATCTTAAGGTCTTTGATATCCATGTGATAGATCGATATCTGATCTTCTAAACCATTCTCTTTGACATTAACGATAGCTTGATCATAACGCTCTTTATCCCTTTCGATCGTATCGATATGGATCAGATCATCGATCTTAGCCATCTCGATAGCACTATAGCCAATAGCACTACCAAGTTCTAAGATATTGCGATAACCATTTTTAGAAATGAGCTCTTTTAGATAAGCAAGGGTCCCATCCTTGATGATCGGGACCCCTTGCGCTAATGCTTTGTCTTTTAATGTCATCACTTGAGCAGTTCACTCATAAAGACGTGATAGCGGTCGTTTTTCGCCTTAGCTTCTTTATAAGTCTTGTCCTTGATCGAGAAGTAGACCTTACATTTAGGTTCAGTGCCACTTGGTCTGATCGCGATAAAGGAACCATCAGCGAAGTAGTATTTTAAGACATCAGAGACATCATAGCCACTTAATTCAGTGACTTCATCACCGATATGTGTCTTACGCTCTTTATAGTCTTCCCATTTGACCACTTTATTGCCTTCGATCTCTTCGATCGGCTTTTGCCGTGTTTCATCCATGATCTCTTTTAAACGCTTAGCACCATCAGCACCAGGCAACATGATCGAAAGCTGTGAATCATAATAAGCCCCTAGACGCTCATAGATCCCATCCATGACGTCCTTTAAAGTCTTACCCTTTTCACGATAATAAGCACATGCCTCCGCTAACATCAAGCAAGCTTGTGTCGCATCCTTATCACGGACAAATGGTGATACAAGTGATCCATAGGATTCTTCATAACCAAAGACGTAGTTTTTCGCATGGTCTTTTTCATATTGAGCGACCTTATCACCGATATACTTGAAACCTGTTAAGGTCTTTTCACATTCAACACCATAGTAGTTAGCGACAGCTTCACCGATATCAGATGTGACGATCGTATTAAACATGCAAGGTCTTTCTGGCATTAAGCCGAGCTCTTTTTTAGTGCTCAAGATATATTCAAGCAGCAATGCACCAGTTTGATTACCATTGAAGATCGTATAGTCGCCATTATGATGCTTGATACCTACACCCATCCGATCACCATCAGGATCACAGACTAAGATGAGATCACAATCCTCTTTTTTAGCGAGCTCTAAGACCTTTTCATAAGCACCTGGCTCTTCAGGATTAGGTGTCTTGGTCTTAGAGAAGGCAGGATCTGGTTCACACTGTTCAAGTACAGGGACTACATTATAGCCAGCCTCTTTTAAAGTATCTCTAACTGGATGATTAGAAGCGCCGTGTTCTGGTGAAAAGGCGATCTTGAAGTCCTTATTCAAGTCCTTGCGAAGCCTTATCCCTAATACTTCTGCATAATAAGCCTTATCGACTTCATCACTGACGACATGGATCAAACTTTCATCATATTCACCTGGTTTGATCGCTAAGATGTCATCTAGCATATCGATCTTGTCGATGACTTTTTGGGCTAGCTCAGGTATCAGTTGACAACCGTTGTGGTCATATAGTTTATAGCCATTGTACTCTTTAGGATTGTGACTTGCGGTGATCATGATACCACCATCACAATGATAGAACCTCGTCATAAAGGACAATTCCGGTGTCGGTCTTAGATCTTTAGCGATATATACTTCGATCCCATATGTCGCTAATAGATGGGCACAATCATAGCCAAACTCCTTTGAATGGTAACGATTGTCATAAGAGATAGCGACTTTAGGGTGATCACTTAGCTCTTTTAGGTAGTTGATAAAGCCCATCGTTGCTTTCCTGACGGTATGGATGTTTAAACGATTAGGACCAACACCCATTAGGCCACGCATCCCCGCCGTTTGGAATTTGACATCGGTGTAAAAACAATCTTCGATCTCGCTTGCTGATAGGCTTTCTAATTCTTTTCTTAGCTCTGGATCAAGATCAGGATGATCTTGCCAATACTTTAGTCTTTCTTGTATATCCATTTTCACCTCTAATAAATAAGGAGATCATACGATCTCCTTTCATTCTTAAGCAATTACCTTTTGTGTCTTTAAGATCTCTTCGATCGTTTGGATAGCTACATCTTCATCCTCACCTTCACATGTGATGGTGATCTCTGATTGAGTTGGGATACCTAATGACATAACTCCCATGATTGATTTCATATTGACAGCACGCTCTTTATATGCGACCTTGACATCGCTCTTGAATTTGCTGGCAGCATTTACGGCAACAGTAGCCGGACGCGCATGTAGTCCTACTGGATCTACTACGACAACTTTTATTTCTTTCATCTTATCCCTCCTGATAATCTTGATTACAAGACTTATTCTAAACTAATCCCACAGATAATTCAATCAAATATAAAGCGTTTTCAATATTTTCACTTAAAGCGTGGATCATAGGTCAAATATAACTTGCCATCTTTATAGTAACGTCTTTCAAGACGATCACTTAATCCCGTCAATATCTCATAAGGGATCGTGTTTAGCTCTTTAGCCATATCGTATAGTGAAATATGTTCACCAAAGATCTCGACATCGCTTGTGACCTTGATCGGTACTTCACTTTCACACATGAGCTGATCCATACAGATATTGCCGACGATCTTGATATAGTGACCATCAACATACACCTTACGACCTTTATTGATGCGCAATAAGCCATCCGCATAGCCGATGGCTAAAGTGATGATATAAGCATCATGATCTAAGTGATATGTCTGACCATAACCGATGCCTTCGCCTTTTTTGACTAAACGACAATTAGTCACTGTTGAATACAAAGATACACAAGGCTTTAACTTTTGATCAACTGATGCATAACCCAATAGACCGATACCACAACGGACATGAGTGGATATATCATCAAAAGCTCTGATCGTCGCATCGGTATTAGCCGTATGGATATAGGTAAAGTGATGATCAAGATGTTTGACGATCCTTTTAAAGCGTTCATATTGCATGACTGTAAAATCGATATCATCATCGCTTTTAGCGAAATGAGTAAATATACCTTCTACTATAGCCCCGTTTTCCTTTAGATAGGCCAATACTTCATCAATTTCATCTTCTAATATTCCGATCCGATGCATGCCGGTATCGATGGCTAGATGGACCTTAAGACAGAAAAGATCTTTTTTATCGATACTGTAGATATAATCTTTAGATACCGTCGTTATCGCTACATCATTCAATAAGGCTTCTCGGATATCTTCTTTTGGCACATAGCCTAAGACCAAGATCTTAGCACTTACAAGGTTGCGTCTTAGATTGATGGCTTCAAGTAGTGATGAGACACCAAAGAAATCAACGCCTTCTTCCATTGCGATCTTAGCCACGATATGATCGACAAGACCATAGCCATTAGCTTTGATGATAGCCATCATCTTTTTATTCGCTACTTCACTTAGATAGTGGATATTGTGACGATACGCATCGGTATCGATCGATACAAAACTGTTAGCTTTCATGTGTATGATTATAATACTTTCAAAATTGATTAGCTATTCTTTTTTAAATGTGCTAATATACATAGGCATTGGGGTGTAGCCAAGCGGTAAGGCAACGGACTCTGAATCCGTCATTTCATAGGTTCGAATCCTATCACCCCAGCCAATGTAAAGTTTTTCGAAAAAGTGTTTGACGGCTTGAGATGTGTATGCTATGATTATTAAGCTTTCGAGCACATTGGAGGTTTAGCTCAGTTGGGAGAGCATCTGCCTTACAAGCAGAGGGTCAGCGGTTCGAGCCCGTTAACCTCCACCATTAAGTATTTTGCCGACTTAGCTCAATTGGTAGAGCAACTGATTTGTAATCAGTAGGTTGTGGGTTCAAGTCCTATAGTCGGCACCATTATTTTGGAGAGGTAGCGAAGTGGCTAAACGCGGCTGACTGTAAATCAGCTCCCTACGGGTTCGGCAGTTCGAATCTGCCCCTCTCCACCATTACAAAGTAGTTGGTGATGAAGGATGTTGGGATGTAGCCAAGTGGTAAGGCAACGGACTTTGACTCCGTCATTTCGCTGGTTCGAACCCAGCCATCCCAGCCATTAATGTCCCGGTAGCTCAGGCGGTAGAGCATCTGACTTTTAATCAGAGGGTCGAAGGTTCGATTCCTTTCCGGGACACCACTGAATTGCAGGTGTAGTTCAATGGTAGAACCTCAGCCTTCCAAGCTGATTACGTGGGTTCGATTCCCATCACCTGCTCCATATGTTATCTAGACCTTGTAAAAGGTTTTTTTATTTTGTCATCTTTTAAAAAGTAGAGTGCGTTTTGCACTCTACTTTTCATCATTCACAAACATCGCAGCGATCGCAATGATCAGGGCTATAAAACCGATAGCGATACCGATCGGTCCTAGTACAAAGGTTAGACAAATAGCTCTAATACGATCGCCAGTAATAGATATTTGACACTTTTCATTAAAGAAGTTTGAAGAATTCTTCGATGACACCAGTGTGATCACCAACACAGACACAATGGTGGTTACCGATCGGATCAGTCGTGAAGTAGTCTAAACCTTCATCCATATGGAGCTGGATCTGCGTACGGCAAAGAGCCTCTTCATGAAGATCGGCAACGATCTCAGCTTTTTGGGCGAAGTGACGCGACATATCACCACTGCATTTGAAGATCGTACATGGACCTAGTGGGATATCACCAGCGACCGCAACACCAAGACCTGACTCATAGTGAGTCATGAGTTTGTATTGGCATGGCATATTGAGTGGTAATGTGCAATGAGCTAAGACCATTTCGCTTTGTTTGCGCATGATACGGCTAGGATTGCACATGAATACTGGTTTCTCACTTAATTCACCTAATACGACCATTGAGATAAGTGATGGCATATCACCCTCACATCCACTGTATACACCTTGGGCATTCAAGATCGCAAGACCTAAACAACCGGTGTTTTTGATCGGACCTAATAGGTCAAAGCATCTGACAGTGATCGCTTGTAGGTTGTATTTGTCTTTGATTCGAGCGAAAGCACCATAGATATCGAGAGCTTTCTCCAATTCACCTTTATCAAATTCATGGGCTTTGAGATCTCTTGTGAAGTCATTTTCTTCATAACCACCTTTTTCGATCTCAGCAAATACCTCTTCCATTGGTACATCGACGATCTGCATACCACAAGCTGCTTCAAGCTTGTTTGGATCGACATTTGATGAGATGAGCCAGTCACTTGAATGACCTAGAGCACCTAGTCTAAAGCCTTTGAGCTTCTTTAAGACGGCTTTAGCTTGGATCATGTCTTTGATGCGCGTAGCTGCTTCATCGACATCACCATGTAGGATAAGACCTTTACGACCGACTTGTTTAAAGTAAGATAAGATCTCCATCGATGCCGCAAGGGAGTTGTTTTCACCAGTGGTCAAGACGATGATCGGATCTTCAAGTTCATCGATCGCAGCTTTGAATTTGCCTTCAGTGCCACCACCACCGATGAATACGACTTCTGGAGCTCCATCGACAGGATCATCGATGTGGAAATCGATGCCAGCTTTAGCGCCGACCTCGTTTAGATAAGCGATGTTTTCAGCCGAACGTTTCTCTTGGTCTGAATTCATGCTCAAGAAATATTTTACATTAACATCCATAAATATCTTCCTCCTACCATATTCTAACATTTATCATCCCTTTTTATCGAAAAAGTTAAAAAACTTGATCTACAAACTATATGGATATCGGAAATAAAAAAATGGCGAAGGAAATGGGATTCGAACCCATGCGCCGATATTCTCGACCTATTGGTTTTCGAAACCAACCCCTTCAGCCTCTTGGGTATTCCTTCGCAACGGGTATATTATAGCGAAAAAATACTCTTTTGTGTACCCATTTTATAAAATGGCGATCAGACGATACCTTGGGCCATCATCGCTTCTGCGACCTTTAAAAAGCCAGCGATATTAGACCCGACGACTAGATCATCTTTAGCCCCATATTCGATCGCCGTATCTGCACAAGTGCGATAGATATCATCCATGATCTCCTTAAGTCGCTCATCGACTTCTTCGAAGGTCCATGAAAGACGAAGTGAATTCTGTGACATCTCAAGACCTGATACCGCTACACCACCAGCATTTGCCGCTTTAGCTGGCCCATATAGGATGCCATTATCCAAGAAGACCCTTTGTGCTTTATGTGTACATGGCATATTGGCTCCTTCCGCTACGACCTTGACACCATTTTGACATAAGATCTTCGCATCTTCTTCATCGAGTTCATTTTGCGTAGCACAAGGTAAAGCGATATCGCATTTGATCTGCCATATCCCTTTTGCCCCTTCATGATATTCAGCATCACCATGAACATCGATATATTCTTTGATCCTTTTACGATCGACTTCTTTGATCTTTTTGACCAGATCAAGATCGATACCCTTAGGATCATAGATATAACCATTAGAGTCAGACATCGCTAAGACTTTGACACCTAATGCCATCGCTTTTTCCGCAGCGTATATCGCGACATTACCACTGCCTGATATGACGGCCGTCTTACCTTCTAAACTATCCTTATGATCTAATAGCATCGCTCTAACAAAGTAAAGCAAGCCATAACCAGTAGCTTCCTTGCGCACTAATGAACCGCCATAGCTAAGACCTTTACCAGTCAAGACCCATGAGCTCTCGTTGACGAGCTTTTTATATTGGCCATATAGAAAACCGATCTCCCTAGCTCCTACACCGATATCACCAGCTGGCACATCCCTGAATGGTCCGATATGACGATATAACTCACTCATAAAGCTCTGACAAAAACGCATGATCTCACCATCGCTTTTACCATGAGGATCAAAATCACTGCCGCCTTTGCCACCACCCATCGGTAGACCAGTCAAGGCATTTTTGAAGATCTGTTCAAAACCCAAGAATTTAACGACGCTCAAATTGACCGACGGATGAAATCGAAGGCCACCTTTATATGGACCGATGGCACTGTTGAATTCGACCCTAAAGCCACGATTGACGACAACTTCCCCATCATCTTTGACCCAAGGCACTCTGAAGATGATGACCCTTTCTGGTTCCGTGATCCGCTCTAAGATGTTCATCTTGAGGTATTCAGGATGCTTATCAAATACTGGGGCGATACTCGTTAATACTTCATCGACCGCTTGAACGAATTCCTTTTCATCACGGTCTTTTTCAATGATCTTATTTTTGATATCTGTGATATCCATAACCGTCCTCCTTTTTATAAATAGTAATATATTATGAGTGTTAATGCAAAACCAAACATCATAATGAAAATATTTTCATTTAAAAAAGTAAAAAAGTTATTGACAGACCCTTTGAGTTTGATTATCATTTGCGCATATCGATGAATAAGAATAGTACTTTCAAAAGACTTACAAGCGAGTCCGAGATGGTGGAAGCGGACAGAGGATATGAAAGGAAGCGCTCTTAGGAGGTATATCACGGAACTTAAGTATGTGATATCGTTACCCGCGTTAAGGGTTTGAGCAGGTTCGTCTTGTACGAGCAATTAAAGTGGTACCGCGGTCAAAAGTCGTCTTTAGTAATGAAGATGACTTTTTTATTTTAGGAGGGACTTATGAAGAAACTATTAACTGTCTTATTATCACTACTTATCCTCACTGCATGTGGAAGTAATGAAGAAGCTACCGTCTATACCGATGAGCTTATAAGTGAAGGTACGATCATCGTCGCTACATCACCTGACTATCCACCATATGAATCGATCGATGAGACCACTGGCGAGATCGTCGGTTTTGATATCGATGTTATGGAAGCTTTAGCTCAAAGACTCGACTTAGAAGTATCATGGCAATCGATGGAATTCTCGACGATCGTCTCCGCTGTCCAAACAGGGCAAGTCGATCTTGGTATCTCAGGCTTTAGCTATGATCCCGAAAAGCAAGTCGCTTTCTCTGATGCTTACTACACATCAAGCCAGACGATCTTGTATCAAGCTGATGATGACTACACTTCGATCGATGACTTTGATGGCAAGGTAGTCGCCACCCAACTTGGGACGACCTGTTATGACCTTATGACTGGATATGAGGATATCGAAGTTGTCACTGGTACTGATGCCGCTGTGCTTGTTGAAGCACTAAGGACTGGTGCTTATGATGGTGTATGTCTTGATACACCGGTAGCACAAAACTATGTCGATAATAATTCTGATTTCAAGATGTTAGAACCGATAGCTGAAGATAGCTATTCGATCATCACAAGTACGGAAAATGATCTTCTCATCGCTAAGATCAACGAAGCGTTAGAAGAGTTCATGGCAACTGATGCCTATGATGAACTTTTAGTTAAATGGGGTATCACAGAGTGAATGTCGCTAGTATCTTAACTTTAGAAAATATCAGCTACTTAGGCTATGGGGCGATCATCAGCTTGCTTATCGCCCTTGTAGCGGTAGCTGGTGGTATCTTGATCGGTACCTTGATCGCGATCTTAAAGCTTTCTAAAAATAAGGTCCTTAGGATCATTGCGAATATCTACATCGAGATCGTGAGAGGTACACCGATGTTACTACAGATCTTGTTCTTCTATTTGGGGATCCCGGTATTATATCAATTGATCGTCGGTTCACCACTAAGGGTCAATATCTATGTATGTGGGATCTTAGCGATGGCTTTAAATTCCGGTGCCTATTGCGCCGAACTCATCAGATCAGCGATCGAAGGGATCGACAAAGGGCAAAGAGAAGCAGGTATCACCTTAAACCTCAGCGAAGCGACCATCATGCGCAAGATCATCTTGCCGCAAGCGATCAGAAGGATCGTGCCACCACTGGTATCCGAATTCATCACCCTCATCAAAGACTCTTCCCTATTAGGGACGATCGGCGTGATGGAACTTTTGAATCGAGCTAAGATCATCGGCGCTAATAACTATAACTACCTAGTACCCCTTGTCATCGCTAGTATCTTCTATCTTGTGATGACGATCTGTATCTCGTATCTTGCCAAAAACCTTGAAAGGAGACTAGCGGTATATGATCAAAACTGAAGCTATATGTAAGCATTTCGGTGCTTTAAAAGCCCTTGATAATGTCGATTTTATCCTAAACGATAATGAAGTGGTCTGTATCGTTGGCCCAAGTGGCAGTGGTAAAAGCACCTTGTGTCGAGCTCTCAATGGTCTTGAGATCATCGATAGTGGCAAGATCTATTATGATGATAAGGCTATCGATTTTAGATCAAAGGAAGATGCCAAAGCGGTACACAGTACCACTGGCTTTGTCTTTCAACACTTCAATCTCTTTCCTCATCTTTCCGTCCTTGACAATCTTTTGATGCCCTATCTTGAAAATAACAAAGGCTCAAAGGAAGATGGGATCAAATTAGCTAAGGAACTACTTCAACGCGTTGGCGTCTTAGATAAATCCGATAACTACCCTAATAAACTATCTGGTGGTCAGAAACAAAGGATCGCTATTGCGCGTAGTTTGATGTTGAGGCCGAAGGTATTACTGATGGATGAGCCAACTAGTGCCTTAGATCCAGAGATGGTCAAAGAGGTCTTAGATGTCATGAAAGATCTAGCCCAAAGCGGGATGACGATGTGTATCGTCACTCATGAGATGAACTTCGCTAAGAATATCGCCGATCGGATCGTCTTTATGGATGAAGGAAAGATCGTCGAAGAAGCCGATCCTGAGACCTTCTTTAACTATCCAAAGACCGATCGTCTTAAGACCTTCTTAAGCAAGATGCTATATTAAAATAGGTAAATGAAAAGATGGATCACGATATCCATCTTTTTTCATATATAGCTTTAACCTTTACGCCCTTGGAAGGCAAGTGCGTCCTCCGCAGCGAAGTGTTTGATCTGCTTCCATTCGACCTTTTTAAATAAGGCGACAAGACCGATCGGGACATAACTCATGACAAAGATCACAAATCCTGGTAGATACTTGATCTTATTTATGGTCGTCGTATGGATATTGTCCCATTCACTGACTAGTGTAGCCGCTCCGACAAATAGGTTCAGTAAGAACATATTTATAAAATAACTGAATATAAAGGTCTCGCATAAGTTCATCGTTTGAACGACGAAGTAAGTGTCATATTTTGTACCACAGTAGATGTAGACAAATAGGTTGATGATGATCATGATCACCTGTAAGATCGTCATCGGTGCTGTGGATGCAAGAAGATCATAGCACGCAAAGCTTCGCTTATCGAAGATCCCTTTGATCAGTGACGATGTGTACTTGGCATTGATCTGATAAAAGCCCTTTGACCAACGCATCCTCTGATCCCAAGATTGCTTCATCGTCGTCGGTTGTTCATCATAGACGATCGCTTTATCACAATAGCCGATCTTGACACCATCGATCGCACATTTGACTGAGAATTCGATATCTTCGGTCAATAAGTGATATGGCCAACCATTATTCTTGGTGATGACCTTTTGCGATACAAAGAAGCCTGTTCCTGATATCGCACAGTTGGTATTTAATAAGCTACGTGGGTAATTCAAGAAGCGTGCTTCCTTCATGAAATATAATGAATTAGCAGCACTGATCCAGTTAGTATCGTAGTTTTTAGAATTACGATATGAAGTCATCACTTCATAGCCCTTTAAAAGATGAGTGCGATTCATCTCTTTGACAAAATCCTTATCGACGATATTATCGGCGTCAAAGACAAAATAGCCTTCATAATAAGCTGATCCTACATACTTTCTGATCATCCTAAAGGCATGATCTAAGGCATAGCCCTTACCTTTATGGACTTGGTCATTCCTAATGATGACATAAGCACCTGCTTCTTTAGCTACCTTTGCGGTACTATCAGTACAATTATCCGCAATGACATAGATATCAAATAAGTCGCTAGGATAATCCTGTGCTTTTAAAGAAGCGATCAATTGTGCGATGACTCCCTCTTCGTTTCGTGCGCTTATCAGCGCGGCATAACGCTTATATTCGACATCTTTCGTCTGATCCTCTTTCTTTGTCCGCTTGGCGATAAAACCAATTACTATAAACAACGATTGGTAAGCAAAGAAGATGGTCATAAATGCGACAAAGACGAAGTTGATCATCGTTAGTGCGTCTCTGATCTCTAACATTCCCATTCGTTAATTTCCTTTCTTTCACAGAATGAACACAATCTGTGACTTGAATTATTATACTCATCGAAAGTTAGATGTGCGTAAAAAACGTTAAATTTAAGTTAAAATTAAGCTAAGCAAGCGCTTTATTGCGCTTATAGATCATCATAAGGCCGGTAAATGTAAGATTAGGGTCATAGATATCGATAAGATCGGTATGTTCACTAACCTGGCGTCCTAAACCGCCGGTCGCAATGACCTTGAGGTCACCGACTTCAGCTTTGAATTTATTGATGATATATTCAACGCTACCGATATAACCCCAAAAGATACCTGTCTGCATAGCTAAGATGGTATTACTGGCGAGGATCTTATCGGTCGGTTTGATCTCGATCTCCGGTAACTTCGCTGTATTCTCACTTAGAGAGTGCGCTGATATCTCAACACCAGGGATGATACAACCACCATGATATACTGCATCTTCGTCGATATATTCAAATGTCGTCGCCGTACCAAAGTCGATGACCAAGATATCGCCACCATACTTATAGTGAGCACCTACCGCATCGACGATGCGATCAGCACCGACTTCTTTAGGATTGTCGTACTTGATCTTGATCCCAGTCTTCATACCCGGTCCGACGATCAGCGGTTCTTTATCGAGATAACGCCTGATACTATTGTTAAATGAATGCATGATCTTAGGTACGACTGATGCGATGATGACATCATCGATATCATCAGCTTTGACACCAGCTGCTTGTAAGAAATGGGTGATCATAAAACCATATTCATCCGATGTCCTTTTAAACCAAGTAGTCAAACGATAAGAACTGATGAGCTTTTCATCGTCATATAGACCAAAGGTGATATTGGTATTACCGATATCAACTACTAGTAACATCACTTCACCTCCATCAAACGCTCTAAGATAGCGTATCCAAGTTCACTTTTAGTCATGATACCTAACTTTTCGATATTGTCTTTGGTGATGATGGTGACGACATTGGTATCACCTTTAAAACCAGCCCCTTCTGTATTGAGGTCATTGGCGACGATCATATCGAGGTCTTTCTCTTTGAATTTCTTCATCGCATTTTCGATAAGATCATCAGTCTCCATCGCAAAGCCACAGAGCTTATAGGTCTTATCTTTACCTAAACCCTTAAGGATATCATCAGTGCGCTCTAAAACTAAGCTCATATCATCGCTCTTTTTGATCTTGTGGTCACTTACAGATCTCGGTCGATAATCAGCGACGGCGGCAGCCATGATGATATAGTCAGCCTCTTTCTTATAATTATCGATCGCCTCTTTCATCTCTTTAGCGCTTGTTATCGTAACGACATTTATACCATAAGGATCTTTTAGATCACTCCCTGATACCAAGATCACATCAGCCCCTAAATTACGGGCTGCTTTAGCGATACTATAGCCCATCTTACCACTTGAATGATTGGTGATATAGCGTACAGGATCGATCGCCTCTTTAGTGGCGCCTGCGCTGACTAAGACTGTCTTACCTTTAAGAGGCTTATCTTTATGCACATACATCTCGATCGCATCGATCATCACTTCAATATCGACAAGCTTGCCTTTACCAACATCGCCACAAGCTAAAAGCCCACTTGTCGGTTCGACGATATGTATGCCATAGTGTTTGAGTTTTTCGATGTTGTCTTTAGTGATCGGGTTTTCATACATATTGGTATTCATCGCTGGACAGATGACCTTAGGGCAATCACAAGCTAAAAAGGTCGTCGTCAACATATCATCGGCGATGCCACTAGCGATCTTGGCGATCACGTTGGCTGTTGCGGGAGCGATGATAAAAAGATCAGCCTTTTTCGCTAAGGATATATGTTCTACACTGTAGTGGACGTGTTTAGAAAATGTATCCACATATGTATCGTGTTTAGTAAGTGATGAGAAAGTCAGCGGTGTGATGAATTCAGTGGCATTTTTTGTCATGATCACCTCGACATCATACCCCTTCTTGATGAGATCACTTACCAGTTGTACGGTTTTATAAGCGGCGATGCCGCCTGTTACTCCTACTAAGATCGTCTGCATTTTAAACTCCTTTCATGATCTTCTTGGCTACTTTATAAACGGCTAAGACGATGACCATCGCAACGATAGCTTCAACAATGCCGCTTGTGAAGATGACCGTTATGATCGCCTTTAAGACAAGGTCACCACTTAAACCCATCGCCATCGCATAAGCATCCTTAAAAAAGATATAAGCTAAAACCATGACCAAAGTCGTATTAAATAGAAACGATGAAATGAAACTTGTGATCATGACTCTGATGGTATCTTTAGCTTTGATGAGTTTCTCATAGATATATCCACTCATATAACCCACTAAGATCCGTGACACAAAAGCGATCAAAAGACTGGCCATATTCCCACTTATCTGACCCACAGAATAAAAAGGTGAAAAGAGGAATGAGGTGAGATTAGGTTCAAAGGTGCTCTTTAAAAAAGACAATAGACCAAATACAAAGCCAACGATCGCCCCATCCTTTTTTGAAAGCAAGATCCCAGCTAAGATAACAGGGATATGCAAGGTCGTCGCATTGATAAAACCCATGGGGATAAAGCCTAAAAAAGGAACGACGGATATCACGACCTCAATGGCGATGAAAAAAGTCAGATAAGTAAAATGATGTAGTTTATTTGTCATATACCTCCTTACTATCGTTTTAGATAAATACGATGTGTGAGGATCAAAAAGTTTAAAGTCGATCGGTGATGATACCATCAGATGTATGGTCCATCATCAACTTTGCGCTCTTTTTGACCGCCATGATTATAGCACTTATTGTATAATTGTGATATGGAAGAGAATATTTTTGCCAAATTAGTCAAAGATAATCGCCCTTTAGCCGATCGGATGCGACCGACGACTTTAGAAGAATTCGTCGGTCAAGAAGATCTAGTCAAAGAAGGTGATCTACTATATACGATGATCAATAACGATCAGATATCATCGATGATCTTTTGGGGACCACCTGGTGTCGGTAAGACCACGCTAGCTAAGATCATCGCTAATCATACCAAGAGCTACTTCTGTACCTTTAGTGCGGTGACAAGTGGGATCAAAGAGATCAAAGAAGTCATGAAAGAAGCGGAAGTGAGAGCTAAATACGATCAGAGAACGATCGTCTTTGTCGATGAGATCCACCGTTTCAACAAAGCCCAACAGGATGCCTTTTTGCCTTATGTCGAAAATGGCAGTATCATCCTGATCGGGGCGACGACAGAAAATCCGAGCTTTGAGATCAATAATGCGCTTTTATCACGCGTCAAGGTCTTTGTCTTAAAGAGTTTAGATAGCGATGACATCTACAAGATCATCGATCGTGCGATCACGGATGAAAAAGGCTTTGGCAGTATCAAAGTAAAGATCAGTGATGAAGATAAGATGGCGATCGCTAGCTTTGCCGGTGGCGACGCCCGTTTTGCCCTCAATTCTTTAGAGACGGTCATCTATAATGCCAAGATCGAAGATGACACCGTCATCGTCGATAAGGAGATCATCAAAAAGGTCTTACAAAGACGAAGTTTGCTTTATGATAAAAAAGGTGAAGAACACTACAATATCATCAGCGCCCTCCACAAAAGCATGCGCAACAGCGATGTCGATGCCGCGATATATTGGCTAGCGAGGATGCTAGAAGCGGGAGAAGATCCACTCTATGTCGCACGACGCATCGTCCGCTTTGCCTCGGAAGATATCGGGATGGCTGATAGCCGGGCCTTAGAGATCACGATCGCTGCTTATGATGCCTGCCGTTTCTTAGGGATGCCTGAATGCAATGTCCACTTGACTCATGCCGTGACCTATTGTGCCCTAGCTCCTAAATCCAATGCCTTAGAGGTGGCTTATAATGAAGCTAAAGTCGATGCCTTAAAGACGATCAATGAGCCAGTGCCTTTACATATCCGTAATGCCCCGACTAAGCTCATGGATGAATTAGGTTATGGTCAAGGCTATGAATATTCTCATGACTATAAATACCATATGACCGATATGACTTGTCTTCCTGATAAACTACTAGGTCGAAAATACTATCGGCCATCAGATCAAGGGTCAGAAGTAAAGGTAAAACACCGTTTAGAACAGATCAAAGAGATCAAAGAGTTAGTCAAAAAGGAAAAGAAAAGTTCGCGCTAGCGAGCTTTTTAAAAGGAGCGTATCATGACTTTTATGAGTCTTAGACAAGATATCTAGATATCATCATAGGTGGTCTTCTCGGTGATCGTAAGGTCCTTTTTCTTAAGGTTTGCCCCGGTGACATCAGATATGAACATATAAAGACAAGCGGTAAGTGGCACAGCGATAAGCATCCCAAAAGGTCCAAAGATCCCACCGAAGAAAAAGACGGAAACTAAGATCCATACAGCGTGCAAGCCCGTCGCATTACCCATGATCTTCGGATAGATGAGATTGCCATCGACATTCTGGACGACCTGATAGATGATAAAGAAGACCAGCGCTTTGATCGGGTCGACAGATAATAGTAAGATGATCGCGATGATCGTGATCGCTAAAGCACCAAAGTATGGGATAAAGACCGCTATCGCACACATCGATGCGATCAACATGACATATGGGACATCGAAGATCTTAAGGGTGATATACATCAAGACCCCAACGATGATCATCTCGATGAATTTGCCACCGACAAATTGCTTAAAGATATCATCGGTTTGCGATAGATAATACAAAGCCCTTTTAGCGATATCCTTAGGTAAGATGGCAAATAGGAGCTTTTTCCCCTGTCTTATAAAGGTCTCCTTTGAGCCTAGTAGATACAGACAGACAAAGAAGCCGATGATGATATTGAAAAGAGTACCACCAATGCTGATAAGTTGTGTGATCGTACCTGTTCCAGTACCGACTAAAAGATCAGTGACCATCGAAAAAAGCGAGGCATAGCTGATACCGAAATTATTCAAAAAGGCTTCAAGGTCAAGGTCATTGAGCGAGGCAAGATCGATATTTAGATAAGCTAATAGTGCTTCGATATTAGTGACCAAAGATGAAAAGAGATTACCGAGATTAGATATGATCCTGATGATCGAATCAAAGGTCTCTGGTACGATGATCATAAAGATGATCGTCACAAATAAAGCCACAATGATCACAGCCAAAAAGATAGCTATCCCCCGGTGATGCCTTTTGATAAAAGAGGTATCTTTTAAATACTTATCAAAAAGACCTTCGATAAAACTCATCGGGATATTGATAAGAAAAGCCATGATGATGCCATAGAAAAAGACATTGACATAACCCAAAAGCCGTTTGACGGTATCGACGATCGGCCAAAAATTCTCTACCAATAAGATCACCAATCCCGCAAAAGCAATGAGGATCAACCACGATCTGATCTTGACTAGTTCATCTTTAAACTTATTCATGCTTCAATTATACCTATTTATCTTCACTATAGGCAAATCGTTTTGTCGCTAAAAGCGCATTTGTCCACCGCTTATATAAAGCATCGATATCATCATCTGCATTTGGCACAAAGATGGTCTCATCATCGCTTTTAAAGTCGTCCATCTGATAAAAGCCACAAGCTAGTCCAGCGAAGCGGGCAGCGCCTAAAGCTGTCGCCTCGTTGATATTCGGTCGATGGACATCGATACCTAAAAGATCGCTTTGGAATTGAAGCAGGAAATCATTGGCGCTAGCTCCACCATCCACTTTGAGCATCTTGATCTTCGTCTTAGTCTCCTCTTCGATCACATCGATGAGATCTTTGACTTGAAAAGCCATCGCTTCAAGGGCAGCTCTAGCGATGTGTTCTCTTTTGGTGCCTCTAGTAAGACCAAAGATCGTCCCTCGACACATATCATCCCAATATGGTGCCCCAAGGCCGACAAAGGCTGGTACGATGGTGATACCACCATCATCCTTGACGCTTTTTGCCATCGCTTCTGTTTCCCTAGCTGAATCGATGATCTTTAAGCCATCACGTAGCCACTGGATAAGACTACCCGATACAAAGATGCTGCCCTCTAAAGCATAGTCGACCTTATGATCGATCGACCAAGCGATCGTTGATAATAGACCTTTTTTAGAGATGACAAGATCATCTTTGGTATTGACTAAGATAAAGCCACCGGTGCCATAGGTATTTTTGATATCACCCTTTTTAAAACAGGATTCACCAAATAGGGCTGCTTGTTGGTCACCAACTAGGGCCATGATCGGGCAGGCGATATTGAAAAAGTTATTTGGATCAGTATAGCCAAATAAGCCACTTGTATCTTTTACTTCCGGTAATATATGCATCGGTACGCCAAATAGGTCACATAGCTCTTTATCCCACTTGCATGTATGGATATCAAAAAGCGAGGTCCTTGATGCATTGGTGACATCAGTCGCATGGACCTTACCACCGCTTAGCTTCCAAAGTAGCCAAGTATCGATGGTCCCAAATAAGAGATCAGTATCATCCTTGATCACATTTTCATATAACCACTGGATCTTTGAGGCACTGAAATAAGGATCTAAGATAAGACCGGTCTTTTCTAAGACCAGCTTTTCATGACCTAGTTCTTTGTGTCTGGCGATGATCTTTTCCGTCTGCCTTGATTGCCAAATGATCGCATTGTAGATCGGGATCCCGGTCTTTTTATCCCACATGACTGTCGTCTCCCTTTGATTGGTGATACCGATCGCTAAGATATCCTTAGGATCGATATGCGTCTTTTGGAATAATTGACCAAGACAGTAGATGACAGAAAGATAGATCTCATTGGCATCTGCTTCGACCCAACCATCATGCGGATAATATGTTGCTACTTCTTTTTGTGCGCTAGCGATCATCTTTTGGTCTTGATCAAAGATGATCATCCTAGTACTTGTCGTACCCTGATCGATCGCAAGGATGTACTTAGTCATATTGACCTCCCTATTTGTGATAAGTTTCGTTATGTAATATCTTAAATCCCCGATAGATCTGTTCTAAGATGATGAGCCTTGTCATCTGATGTAAGAAAGTCATATCGGATAATTTCAAAAGGCGATCAGCTCTTTGTATCACCGCTTTTGATAGACCTAAAGAGCCACCGATCACAAAGGCAATGTTTTTGGTGGCTAAGGTATCATCGATAAACTTCGCAAAAGCGATAGAATCCATCATCTTGCCTTTAAGATCTAAACAGACGACATGATCTTGATCGCTTATCTTAGCCAAGATCCTTTCACCTTCTTTGTCTTTGATATGATCGCTTGAATCATTTGTGGTGATCGCTTCATCTTTGACTTCGATGATCTCGATCTTGTGGTAGCGATCGATCCTTTTTGTATAGTCATCACAGAGCGCTTTGAGCTCTTGTGCTTTGATCTTACCGACGGCGATGATCTTGATCATTCGATCACGCTTTCTAAGGTCGCTTCTTCATTTCCTTGTCTGATGACGACATTGATCGTTGACCCTTGAGCGTATTCTTGATCGATCATATCTTCGATCCTTACCATATCCTGATCTCTGATCGCTAATATGATATCGCCGCTCCTTAAACCTAAGCTTTCACCAAGAAAACCGTTTTTAACTTCTTCGACTAAAAGACCGTGATCTAAACTAAGGTCGATATTCAAAGCTGCTTTTTGATAATTGGTGAGCTCTGTGATCGGTGTCACCTTGATACCAAGATCGTTTTTGGTCACAGACCCACTTTCGATGATCTCATCGACCACTAAACGCAATTCATGGCTTGGCAAAGAAAAGCTTAGGCCGTCACTATCAGATATGCTGACGCTCAAGGTGTTAAGACCGACTAATTCCCCCGCCATATTGATGATCGGACCACCGGAATTACCGGCGTTTAGATCGACATCGCTTTGGATCATATCGATAAAATACGACCGATCGTCGATATTAAGATCAAGTGTCCGCATCGGACTTGATACGATACCAAAGGTCAAAGAAGCTCGATATTCACTGCTCAAAGGACTACCGACCGCAACGACAAATTCACCTGCTTCAAGAAGCCTAGAATCACCAAAGGCGATCGGATCGATGGTATATTGGCTTTCAAAGATGAGTACTGCCACATCTAATATCGGATCAAAGCCGACAAGCGAAAGCTCGATCCGTTGATAATTATCTAAAGAGGCATGATAGCTATCAGCCATTTCGATCAAATGGTAGTTAGTCACGATATATACCGTGTCATCTACTTGCCGGTATATGATACCACTACCTAAGGTATTTTCCGTCTCGATCGTAACTATCGATGATCTGACATCATCATAGATCGCTGTCAGATCAGTTGAAAAACCATTGACCTCATTTTGGATGACCGTTGTCTGGACACCGTTTTCAACTGTGACATTATCCCTTTGATATAAGATCACTGATAAGATGACATTCCAGATCACAAGGATACCGATAAAGATCCATAAAGCTCGATTTCGCATCATGATATCGCCTCACAATTCATATAGATACAAGGATTGATCCTCACATCGTCAAGTCTTAATTCAAAATGGACATGGACACCATAGGCAAGACCAGTCGAACCCATCGTACCAAGCTCATCACCTTTCATGACCGTATCACCGATATCGACGATCGCTGGTTCTACTAAGTGACCATAATAGGTCTTAAAGCCGTTTTGATGGTCGATGACGATATAGTTACCACTGATACTATCGTAGGATTTTTCGATGACGACACCATTATCAGCGGCATATAATGTTGCATAGCGTTCATATCGATTGATGAGGTCTAAGGCATAGTGACCACTATAACCAAGCCATCCATTACTGATGTGGGCATTTTCCACTGGCCATCTAAAGCTACCGGTACCTACATCTGGTTTTTGTTGGGCACCGACGGCGACGATACCTTGGATCGGCTGAGTGATGATCGACCTTGATACTTCATGACCAGTCATCAAGACCCCATTGATCCACGTCTCTTCATAAAGCGTATATGAACTACCTGTCTGTTCCTCTTGGATCGTCTGCATCGAACCGACATATAGTTCACTATCCTCTAAGACGATGGTCTGCTCTGGATAGACATCTTCTAAACGAAGGCTCTCTTTGGTGACGATGACGGTGATCGGCGAAGTGAAGTAGGTGACATTTAAGACCATCCCTGGTGTCAAGATCTGATCGACCGAGAAGATCTGATTAGGATTTAACATCATGATCTGCTCTGGTGACATATCGCCATTGAAGTAACCGACACCTTGTAATGTATCCCCTTCTTGGACAGTGTAGAAATCACGATCGACATTATCACCATAACAGAAATATTCATATACTTCATCAGCATCCATCATGATACCACGGACCTTAGCGACGCCAGTATGAGTGGTGATCGTTTCAACGATCCGATAACCGATCGAGCGATCACCGACCTCCGTCATCTCATCAAGGACACTTGAAGATGATAGAGCTGTCCTTTCACTTTCGGATATAAAATTATTCAAAAAACGCGATATTGCTTCTTCAAAATCGGCCATATCCGCAACATAGATCGTCGCATAGACACCTTCATCAGTCGAAAAGTCGATGATATTTGTCATGATGCCAAAGGCATCACGTTCTAAAAGGTGGTCAAATATCTCGTCATCGATATCTTCTACTTCATAATAGGCGATCTCTTTAGCCATATAATAATCACCTGCCAAAGCCATATATGTATTAGGGTAATCACTGGCATATTCGCTTTGATAAAGCTCTTCAAGCTTTTGATCAAAGGCTTCTTTATCACTTATGATCCCGACGAGTTCTCCACCATCATAGACCCTATAATACTCATGTGCAGTATCACCATAAGATAAGATCGTCTGTGGTATCTTACCATTTAATTCACCAGTCACGCTTAAAACAGATGCATCATTTGATGATCCTAATAATAAGACGATGATGACGCTGATGACAGCTGATATAGCAACAGTCAGGATATTTTTCACTTATCTTGTCCTCTTTGTAAGCCATAGAAACAGTTTGTATCTCTTTCAAAACCTAATTTGACGATACCGGTTGGACCATTACGGTGTTTAGCTAGATTGACTTCGACTTCTTCAACTTTAGGTCGATCTTCACTTTGTTTATAGTATTCTTCACGGTACAAAAACATGACTAAGTCCGCATCCTGCTCGATCGAACCCGATTCACGAAGGTCACTTAGCATCGGTCTTTTATCAGCTCTGGTCTCAACTGAACGCGATAACTGTGACAAAGCGATAACAGGCACTTCTAATTCCCTAGCTAGAGCTTTTAAGCGCCTTGATATTTCCGATACTTCCTGTTGTCTTGATTCAGCTTTGCCATTGCCTTGGATCAGTTGCATGTAGTCGATGATGATAAGGGCTAAGCCATGTTGGTTTTTAAGGGCCCTGCTTTTAGCGAAGATCTCACTGACTTTGATGCCTGGCGTATCATCGATAAAGAACTGTTGTCTTTTTAATTCATTGACCGCTTCATTGAGATCAGACCACTCCTTGTCGGATAGTTTACCCGTCCTGAGCTTTTGACCATCGATCTTGCTTTTGGCCATAAGCATACGCAATGCCAATTGATCATAAGGCATCTCAAGCGAGAAGATAGCTACTGCACCACTTGATACCGCTGCTGTGTTCATCGCGATATTAAGGGCGAAAGCTGATTTACCAACTGATGGACGAGCAGCCAAGATGATGAGGTCACCTCTTTGAAAACCGGTCGTCATGACATCAAGATCACTGTATAAGGTCTTGATACCCGTTACTGTATCACCTAGTTCAGATATCCTTTGGATCTTCTGCAAGGTCTCATCAAAGATCTCACTGCTGCTTTTGAATTCACTGTAAGCACGACTCCTAGTGATATCTAAGATCTTGCGTTCAGCTTGGTCGAGCAGATCTTCGATATCGATACTGCCATCATAGCCATCTTGAGCGATCGTATTGGCGACGTTTATGATCTTCCTTGCATAGGATTTATTCTTGATGATCTTGATGTATTCTTTGGTATTAGCACTAGAGATGACTTTATCGGATAGCGATAGTAAAAAATCGACTCCGCCAACTTGATCGAGATAATCATAGTCGGCAAGCCGTGACTTTAAAGAGGTGACATCGATCGCCTCTTTTTTCTCATGCATCGTATACATGATACTGTAGATCTTTCGGTGCTTATCGAAATAGAAGTCATCGCTTTGGATATTGGCTTCGATCGCTAAGCGCATCGCATCATCGTATACGAGGATATTACCTAATAAGGACTCTTCGGCCCCTAGGTCATATGGCATCACTCTATCTGGCATCATTCCTCCAATTGGACACGGATCGTGGCGATCACGCCTTTATGCAGTTCGATCCGGATATTTGTAAAACCTAAGGTCGTGATCGGATCATTGTCGATGATCTTGCGTTTGTCGATCGTATAACCTTGTGTTTTTAAAGCTTCGTGGATCTGCTTGGTCGATACTGAATTGAAGACCTTGCCGTTTTTGACATTGACCTTGAATTTGAAGACCTTGGTCGCTAACTCCTTTTTTAATCCTTCAGCTTTAGCTACCTCTTGGGCTTCCTTAGCATCTGCTTCCGCTTTTTGTTTATTTAGGACTTTGAGGCTGTCATCACTAGCTTGGACAGCTAGTTTACGCATCAGTAAGAAGTTACGTGCATAACCGTCACTGACCTCTTTGACTTCCCCTTTTTTACCAACATTTTTAACATCTTGTAGTAGGATGACTTTCATTTTTAATTCTCTCCTTGTAAATATCCTTCGATCGCTTCATGAAGTTCTCCTTCAAGTTCACTGATCGATCTATCTTTGACTTGTAGACCAGCAGCCGTCATATGGCCACCACCGTTCATCTTCTCCATGACCATCTGGACATTGAAGCCGTCTTTCGATCTTGCGCTGATCGCCACTTCATCTTTACTGATACTAGCGATGACGAAGACCGCTTTGATCCCGATCGTCTGTAACATCGTATCGCTGGCTTGCGAGATGATCGAACGTGGATAGATATCTGCATCGCCTTTAGCGATGATGATCCCATCTTTATAGATATATGACGATCTGATGAGCTTAGAGCGCTTTAAGACTAACTCATATGGTTCTTCATTGAACTTTTCAACAAGCATTGGATCTGCCCCATACTGCCTTAAGGTCTTTAAGACTTCAAAGGTCCTAGCCCCAGTCCTGACCCTAAAGCGATTGGTATCGATGAGGACACCAAGATACATAAGACTAGCTTCGATCGGGGTGATCGATACTCGACCCATGAGATATGGTATGAACTCACATACGAGCTCACAAGTCGAAGAAGCACTAGCTTCGATATAAGTTAAGATCGGATTAGTATCAAAGTCAGCCATCCGACGATGGTGATCGATGATGACGATGCGTTTAGCCTCTTTGAGTAATTCCTTACCATTTGATTGCGCGGCGCTATGGTGATCGACCATGATGACAAGTGAATTTTGATCTAAGTGATTGATCGCTTCATTGATGCTTACCAAGTGGTGACGCTCATTGAAGTTATCTTCGTTCTGCTTGATCGCATCCGCGACCCTAGCTTCGATACCACCGGTCTTATAGATGACATAAGCCTCCTTTTTAAAGCTTTGGACGATATCTGCCATCAAGATGGCACTACCGACACAGTCAGCATCCGCATCGAGATGGCCACAGATGATGACATTGCTCGAACGGTTGATCAGATCTTTGAGCGTGTTGGTCATGACTCTGACTTGGACCTTGCTCGATTTCTCTTTAGCTTCTGATGTACCACCAAAGTAGACGACATCTTCCCCTACTTTACGGACTGCTACTTGGTCACCACCTCTAGTCTGGGCAAGATCTAAAAGGCTTGTCGCTACTTCATCGAGCTCTTTTAAGTCACTGCTGCCTCTAGCGAATGACATCGATAAGGTCACCGGTACTTTTAGGTCTCTTGCGACCTTTCTTTCCATATTCAAGACGCTAAAGCGATCATCCGCTAAACGGTGATAGATCTTCTCATTCAACACCAAGAATAAGCGGTGATTGCGCAAGGTCTTATAGGTGACCCCATATTTTTTGAGATATTCTAAGACCGGTAATTTAAGGTCATTGCTTAGACTTGAGATATCCTCATCAGAAGCGATGAGATCATCGAGGTTATCAAAATTGATCAGACCAAATACCGGTGCTTCACTGGCGATCTTCTCTTGGAGGTCATAATTGACCGTGATGTCTTTAAAGAATAATACCGAAGCATCATCTTTTTTAGTAACCTCGTATTTATGCTCATTGATGATCACGACGATCCTTTCAAGATCGCCATTTAAGATATCACCTAACTCCGGGATCCAAGCTAAAAGCTTTTGCCCGATGACATCGATATCCCTTTCTTTAAAAAGCGTACTAGTCCAAGTCACCTCATGGTTTTCGTTATAGACGATCATCCCAACTTGGGCAAGCTCGATCGCTTCATCGATCGAACGGTCAAGTTCAACTTCACTGTAACGGTCGGTATCTTTACGCCATTTATTGATAAAGATAAAAGAAGCCACCAAAACAAAGACACAGACGCCATAGACGATGACCATCGCGATGACGTTGATATCAAATAACCAATATAGGGCAAAGATCACCAGTCCTAATAGGACCATGATCAAGCTCATAGTGATGATAAAATTGCGTATATTTTTCATACTGTTCCTTTTTTATTCTCTAGATAACGTTGTAATGGTCCTGTCGCATATAAAAAGCCTAAGATCGCTAAGACGACAAAAGACAGTGGCATCAAGAAGATGATGATAAGGATGAGCATGAGGCTCATGTTTTTCTTGTGGATGATATAGCCATATAGCAAGGCGAAGAAATATCCTTGCATACATAGTAATAACATCCCGATCATCCCAAAGCACATGACGATATAGACAAGATCTGAACTGATCTCCATATTGGCTATCAATAGCATGATCGCAAAGAAGATAAAGGCGATATAAGCGACGACCGGAGGTAATTTAAACTTCTCGATCGAAGCATTGGTACATACCTTGACCTTTAATCTAGGCAAGATGATGACCGCTAATAGATGGACTAATAAGCCCTCGATAAGACCGGTGAAGAAGATCGCTGCCGCATAGACCATCTTGATCATCGTATCCGATATCGCGATATTGAACGAAGCACCGAGATCTTGGATCATCGTATTCATCTCTTGCATATCCGATACACCAAATATCGGTAAGATGAGGATCGTCATGATGAATTCCCCGATGATAAAGACGATGATCGCCGATAACGATAAGATCTGCTTATCATAGCCGCGTTTACATAGGCTACCATATACGATACCGCATATCGATGCCAGAGTATTGAATAATATCAGGTAGATATTACCAAACAAAAAGGTGATAAAAAAGTTACATACGCCTAGGATGATACCATTCTGGTAATCATATTTGGCGGTATATAAGATCGAGATCAAAGCGATGGCGATCGGTATATAGACATCTAATAATCCCGGTAACAATCTATCAAGCAACATCAGAGCGCCACCGATCGCTAGATACATCGCTCCTTCAGTCATTTTATGGATATTCTTATTCATGGGACTATTATAGCAAATCTCTTCTGTAATGTTACCACTAAAAAAGTCCCCGTAGGGACTTTGATTAGTCAGCAACGTATGGTAATAAAGCCATTTGGCGCGCTCTTTTGATCGCTGTTGCCAGCATCCTTTGATATTTAGCGCTTGTGCCAGTTACACGACGTGGTGTGATCTTACCGTTAGTTAAGATGAACTTCTTTAATAGATCGACATCTTTGTAGTCGATATAAGTGATCTTGTTTTTGGTAAAATAACATACTTTTCGATAACCAACTCTTTGTTTTCTGAAAGCCATGTTTTCCTCCTATCAATAAAATGGTAAATTATCACTTGAGATATCAAGTGAAGGTGTGTTAGCTAGATCATCATCGATACTGTCTTTGATGTCATAAGCTACTGGTTGAGGTGCTTCTTGGGCTTGGTCACGTCTTGAACCACCGATCAGTTGGACACTTTCAGCAGTTACTTCCGTAACGTATACCCGGCCATTTTGTCCCTCATAATTACGCGTTGTAATATGCCCTTCGACCGCAACGATCGAACCTTTTTGCGCATAATTCGCTAAGAATTCAGCTGATTGACGCCAGGCAACACAGTTGATAAAGTCTGCTGACTGGCCCTGATCTGACCTCGTACGACGATTGCACGCAACGGTAAATGAAGTTGTGCTGATACCGGTCGTCGTCTTCCTCAGTTCGATATCTTTAGTCAGTCTTCCGACTAAGACTACGCGGTTGATCATACTTACTTACCAGCTTTTTCGTCAGTTGAGATCGTCATATGACGCACGATACCATTATTGATACGCATCAAACGATCAAATTCATTCAAGCCTTCGGTACCGACAGTGAATGTGGTGACGACATAGTAACCCTTAGTCATCTTCTCGATCGGATAAGCGAAGTCACGTAAGCCCCATTCATCGACATTGTCGATCGTGCCGTTATGATCGGTGATGATCTTGTGCATCTCTTCGATCAATGCTTGGCGTGATGCTTCATCGAGGTTTGAATTCACGATATACATCGTTTCGTACTGTTTCATGTTTTACCTCCTTTTGGTCTAACGGTCTTTACATTAGTAAAGACAAGGAATATTTCTATTCGCTTGAGTATATTAGCAGATTTAGCCGCTTAGCGCAATACTTCTTTGTATACTCTTAAGACATTTTCATGGGTGATCTTAGCGATCGTCTTATCACTGTAGCCATGGTCTTTTAAAGCTTTGACAAGATCTTGCATCTCACTACCGTTTTTAAGATCACTTCGATCACCGATGCCATCAAAATCGCTACCAAGGCCGATGACATCTTCACCACCCACTTTGATGATATGATCGACATGCCTAATAAGACCTTCGATATTTCCATCACCATCATCATCCACAAAATCCTTACAGTAATTAAGACCGATGACGCCACCTTTTTTGGCGACTTCCCTGATCATATCATCAGTCATATTCCGAGCGACTGAACAAATGCTACGTGCGTTGGAATGTGAGGCCACAAAAGGCTTGGTACTATACTTGACGACATCGTAAAAGCCCGCATCTCCCAAATGGGAGACATCGATGATGATACCCAGTCTTTCCATCTCTTTGATATATTCGATACCAAATGGTGTAAGCCCATCTTTGGTGTTGATCTGTCTGATCTTGTTGTAGCGATCTTGATCGCTACTATTATCGAAATTAGGATATCCGATACCATTAGGATAATTCCAAGTAAGGGTGATCATCCTGACGCCTAAGCGATGATACAGTCTTAATATAGCTAGATCATCATGGACGACTGCCCCCTCTTCTAGTGTAAGCATCGCACTCATAAGACCTTCATTGATATTCTTCTCTATATCACTATAGCTATATACCGGTCTGATCAGATCTTCATTAGCCTCGATCTCACGATAATACTTATCGATGAGCTTTTGACAATAGTACATCGGATCATCGACGACAAGCGGTGTAAACATCGCAAAGTTCTGTAATAGGTAGTCGCCTTTTTGCATCTTTCTAAGATCAAGGTGATGATCATTCTCTCTTAAACTGCCGTTTTTTCCTTCATTTTCATCATTAAGCAATACCGATATCGTATCGCAATGCATATCGCAGATCTTCATCAAAACCTCCTATAAACTGAAGATGACACCGCATAATCCTGCCACAAAGATGATGAGGATAGGGTGGATCTTCGGCTTCTTTAGATAAATGAATAGTAATACCAAAAAGATGATGATGCAAGGGATATTAAATAAGTCAAAAGATAAGCCGGCATCGACGTTGAATAAGGTCGAGATGAATAGGTCATATACAGCAGCGATGATAAAAGCGATGACCGCCGGTTTGATACCGGCAAAGATCTCATTAACGACCTTGATCTTTTTGAATTCCTTTAAAAAGCGAGCGATCAGCGTGATAACGATGATACTTGGAGCGACGATCGATAAGGTCGTGAGCAATGCTCCTAATATACCACCGGTATGATAGCCGACATAGGTCGCCATATTGATGCCCATCGGGCCTGGCGTTGATTCCGATATCGCGATCATCATCGACAGTGTATCAAGATCAAACCAGCCGTATACTTCCGCCATCTCCTTTAAAAATGGTATCGTCGCAAGACCACCACCGACCGAAAATAGACCGGTCTTAAAAAACTCGATGCATAATGACAGATAGGTACTAAGCATCTTGATCACCTTCAACTTTCACTAATTTGAGCTTTGAAAAGACGATCCCTAATACCGCAGCCACGATCACCAAGATGACCGTCGATAAGCCGGTGAATAAAGATAAGATCAAAGCCAAGGCAAAGATGACAAAGGAACCGATATTGTAGATACTCTTTTGCCATAAGCCCATGATCGCCTTGACCATCAAAACACAAACACCGATATTGATACCTTTTAAAGCGTGGATGACGATCTGATATTCTAAGAAGTTGTTTAAAAAGGCGGCGATGATCGTGATGATGATAAAGGATGGTGATACAACACCAAGTGTCGCAATGATCCCACCTATCACCCCTTTTTGGTAATAGCCGACAAAGGTCGCGGTATTGACGGCGATGATGCCTGGCGTACATTGACCGATAGCATAGTAATCCAAGATCTCATCTTCCGTTGCCCAGTGTCTTTTTTCGATCACTTCCCTTTGGATCATCGGCAACATCGCATAGCCACCACCAAAGGTGACAAGACCCATCTTGAACCAAGTGGCGTATAAGTCCCAAAGCAAGCGCATCACTTGACCTCGATCGTTTCATCGACATCGATCTTATCGATGACATCTTTTGGTCCAACGACACAATATACCGCTTCATCTTGCGCTTTCTTTAGCGCATCAGCGATCGCTAATAGATCATCGCGTTTGGTATCCAAGATCTCTGCACGCGTCTTCTGCCTTAATTCAAAGCTTAGACCGATGATGTAGTTACGATCGGCAATCGAGCTTTTAACGCGCGGTGACATGAGTGGTTCATTGTCAGCGATCGTGCCGATGATACTTGTTGGGATATCAAAACTATCGATATTATCTTTGATATAGTCAGCTTGCCCTTTAAAGATCGATAAGGTCCTTTTGGCATTTGGATCACTGGTTGAAAAGGAGGATACATAATCGGTAGCTAAGATACTAGCGCCTGTCCCATATGCACCACCTTTGCGTCTCACTTCATTCCATAGATGATCTAAGCTCAAGATCTTCATCGCCACTTGATAACTGCCTTTATAAGGCAAGATACGACTTAGATCATAGCCCATGACCACCGATGAGACATCGCTTGGGACGATGATACCTTTATTCTTTTTTGGATATAAGTCTATCTCTTCATTAGGTTTGTCACTTTTCTCTTTGATCACCTTTAATAGATCACCTATACTATCATCTTCGATCTTATCGCCAGTGATACTGATGATGAGATCTTTTTTCGCGATATATGAACGTACCTCATTTACCTTAGTGATAAGCTTATCAAAATCGATATCGCATATCAGATCATAGAAACTGATCCCACTTAAGACATCGTTGATAACGCCGATCTTTGAATAGGTGGCATAGACCTCAGTAGCGGCGATCGTGCGGGCTAAAGATTGTGAGCTAAAGCGTTGTTTCATCCCCATTTTAAGTTGCGTCATGATCTTTTGGATATCTTCGATCGTACTCTCATCGATCTTGGTCTTAAGCAAGACCTCCATCATGATCTCTTTTGCCTTTTGATAGTTTTCTTTTAAAGCACTAAAGGAGACGACGAATTTCGTCTTGGCATTTTTAGGATCATTTAGATCTTGATATGGAGTGATAGTGATATTTGAACTACCGACATATAAAGATAACTGTAGAGCTAGTTCATCAGCACTATACTTTTCGGTCTTTAGTTTACCAAGCAATAAGGAGAAGATGCGCAGATAGCCAAGATCTTCTTTGCCTAGACCATCGATATCAAAATACATGCTGGTATGATAGATACCACTAGTATTGATATTGTGTTTGAGTAAAGTCACATCATCTAGTTTTGTGACTTCTGTCGGTAGTGGTATTGGATCTTTACTGATATCGGCAAGCGTCAACTTTGGTAAGAGATCTTTGATCTCTTTTGGATCATCTTCACTTTGCCATATTAGGGTCTTTTGATCCTTTTCTTTATAAATAGTTAATTCCTCTTCACTTAATGAAGATAGTTCCCTTTCTAAGCGATCAGCCATCGCTTTTTCTTTTAGAGCATTATAGTCTTCAGATGGTTCAAAGATGATCTTACAGGTCTTTTCATTATGCAGATAGATATCATCTAATAGCTTTTCAAATAAGTTATCATCAAGACCTTCTTTCATCTTTTTAAAGTACCTTTCAGTGCTCAGCTTAGCATCAGGTTCACCACCATATAAGATGCTTTCTAACATCAGAATAATATAAATAAGACCATCCGGTGATGTGCCAAAATCCCTTTCCTTATTGGCAAATTCACTTGCCGCTATCGCTGCTTTGATCTTAGCTTTATCGATACCATTTACAACAAGACCACTTAAAGTATCATGTATCAATTTATCGACTTTATCGATATCTTCTTTATCTACATTTTTGACTTCCATCTTGAGCCATGGTTCAGCGACACCATCGATCATATATATACTGATGTCTTCAGCTAGGCCACTTTGTAAGATCGCCTTTTTTAAAGGCGCTTCATTATGACTGCATAAGACATCATCGAGGATCGAGACAGCATATTGGGTGAAGATGTCATCAAAGCGCGAAACGATCATCCCATAGACGATGCGATAACGATCAGACTCACCGCTTTTTGGATAGGTCATCGTGATCGTCTTAGGTCCTTTGTAGCTTGTAAAAAGAGCGCTATTGTCGATCGTGATGCCCTTATCTTTACCCTTTAGATATTCATCTAATAAAGCCATGACCTTTTCGACATCCACCTTGCCATCGACTAAGACACAGGCATTACTTGGATGGTAAAACTTTTTGTAGGTAGCGATAAACTCATCATAGCTGAGATCGATGATATGTTCAGGATCGCCACCAGAATTATAAGCATATGCCGTATCTTTAAAGAGCTCCTTATTGATCGCATCAGTCTCGATCTCATCGATGTCCGCCATGACCCCTCGCATCTCACTGTATACGACGCCGGTATATTGTGGCTTATCTTCACTAAAATCATAACGCCACCCTTCTTGATAGAAGATCTCTTCTTTTTCTAAGATCATCGGCGCAAAGACGGCATCGACATAGACGCTGACAAGGTTCATAAAGTCCTTGTCATTGCGCGAAGAGACCGGATATAGTGTTTTATCAGGATAGGTCATCGCATTTAAGAAGGTATTCAAAGAACCCTTTAAAAGGTCTAAGAAAGGCTCCTTTAAAGGATACTTTTGTGACCCACCTAAAACACTGTGCTCTAAGATATGGAAAACACCGGTATCATCCTTTGGTGTCGTCTTAAAGGCGATCGTAAAGGTCTTATTGTCATCATCTCTTTCAAGCCAATAGAACTTAAGACCGGTTTTTTGATGGATATAGACATGTAACTTGGCATCGATCTCTTCGATATCTTGATCGACAAGACTTTGATAGCCATATTTTGTGATATCAAACATAGTTAATCTCCTTTTTAAAAGAAGAAGGATATCATCCTTCTTTTATGATCTAAGATCGCCACCATAGCGCTCACTGATCGTCGCTTTGATCTTATCGTGGACTTCATTGACTTCTTCCACTTTCAAAGTATGATCACTTGCACCATAGACGATATTGAATGACACGGAACGATGGCCACTTGCGACTTGTGTTCCGGTATAGATATCAAAGACCTCGATGTGTTTGACTAGTGGTCCACCAGCCTTCTTCATCGCCTTGATCACTTCACCGATCGCGATTTCATCAGCTAAGACAAACGATAGGTCACGTGATACCGATGGGAAACGACTGATCTTATGCGCTTGGATCTTAGCTGGTTTACTATCGACAAGCATATCTAGATCAAGCTCTAGATAGTAAGCTTTAGGGATCTTCTTCTCTTCGACTATTTGTGGATGGATCTCACCTAAGATCGCTAAGACATCCTTGCCCATCTTTAAGATGCAAGAGCGATAAGGATGGAAGTGAGTGGTATCAAGGTCGTTTTTGACGACTTGGATCCGACCTAACTCAAAGCCTAAGTGATCCAATAATTCTAATGTCAGGCCTTTGATCGTATAGAAGCTATTTTCGACCTTACTGTGTAAGACCTTTGAATTATTGAGATCACCACTCAAGATGATGGCTAAACGCTCTTTTTGGATATCGCCTTTGGCATATAAAGTCGAGATCTCAAAGAGGTTCACGTCTTTATTGTAGTGAGCTTCATTATAAGCTAGTGTATCGACAAGTGAATTCATGAGGCTGACACGGATATACTTTCGCGCATCATTAAGTGGTGATGCTAGACAGATCGGCTCACCGACTGGCAAAAGCGTATCCTCAACTGATGCTTTATCACCCAAGGTATATGAAACGATCTCATTTAGACCATTATGACTTAAGATAGCTCTGATCTCTCTTCTTAAGCTTTGACGTCTTGTGAGTTTACCGATCGTCATCGGCATCTTTGGCAAAGTCGCTTCAAGATCATCATAACCGATCAGTCTGATGACCTCTTCATCGATATCTTCAGCGATCTTTAAGTCGTTAGCTCTATAAGATGGGATATGGGCGATGATCTTATCACCTTCTACTTCTGGCTTTAGATCTAAACGCTTTAAGACACTAACGATCTCATCGCCCGTCAAATGGGTACCATTGACCTTATTTAAGTGCTCGACGGTCTCTTTTACCGTATATGGCTCATAAGTGCATTTGCCCCATTCAACCGTCTCTTCGATCCCTTTAGCATCAGCGTATTCGACTAATAATTGCAAAGCACGATCTAAAGCTTTCTTTTGTGCTAGTGGATCTAAGCCCTTGGCAAAGCGCATCGCTGCTTCTGTCTGTAGACCTAAACGATTGGCGGTCCTTCTGACCTGTGGACCATCAAAGAGCGCACTTTCGATGATGATGCCTTTAGTATCATCTAAGATCTTGGTGTTTTCACCACCCATGATACCAGCGATACCGGAAGGTCTACCATTATCAGTGATCATGATATCACCCTTTTTGATATCATAAGTGACACCATCTAATGCCTCATATGGGCCTTCATAATCATCGACGACCGTGATCTCCTTTAAAGGATTAGTCCTTAGGTCATAAAAGTGCATCGGTTGTCCTGTTTCTAGCATGACATAATTTGAGATATCGATGACATTATTGATCGATTTGACACCACTAGCGATCAGATGTTCGCGCATCCAAGCTGGCGATGGTTTGATCGTGATACTATTGACGACTTTAGCTAAGAAATGTGGACAATTAGCCGTCTTTGACATAAGTCTAAAGTCTGTCTTATCACCGATATCACTATAGCCTTCATATTCTGGTAAATGACACTTGCGATCTAAGATCGCCGCCATCTCTTTAGCCATCGCAAAGACGCTTAGACAATCCGAGCGGTTGGCTGTGAGTTCGATCTCTAAGATATCATCATCAAGACCGAGCTTTTCTAAGATATCGGTATCACCGACAGCAAAGCGGTCATCTAACTCTTCGATCCCACTTAAAGATGGGGAATCATCATCTAATAATTCCTTTTTGACACCGAGTTCCAATAACGAACATAACATGCCATTAGACTCTACACCACGGATAATGCCCTTTTTGATCGTCATCTCGGGAAGTTTCGCCCCGACTTGAGCGACGATCGCCTTGATGCCTTTTCGGCAATTCGGTGCTCCACAGACGATATCTAATACCTCATCACCGATATTGACCTTGGTGATATGTAAATGATCTGAATCAGGGTGATCATGACATTCGATGACTTCACCGACGACTAATCCTTCACCATAAGCTAGTCTTTCATGATCAGCTACTTCAAAGCCAGCTTTGACTGTCTTATCGATGATATCATCGACACTAAGACCAGAAAGATCGACAAGATCACCTAACCATTTCAAACTTAAACGCATCTTCTTACCCTCCTAGTCTAATCTTTTGAACGCTTCTAAGAAGCGGGCATCATTTGTATATAGATCTCTTATATCATCGATCCCATACTTGAGCATCGCTACTCTTTCAAGACCGATACCAAACGCAAAACCGGTATAACGTTCAGGATCGATACCAGCCATCTTCAAGACATTAGGATGGACCATCCCACTACCTAAGATCTCGATCCAACCTGTACCTTTACATACTGGACACCCTTTGCCATGGCACATGTGACATGACATATCGACTTCGACTGATGGTTCGGTGAATGGGAAGTACGATGGCCTAAAGCGGATCTTATGACCTTCACCGAATAAGGAGTCGATCATAAATTGTAAGGTCCCCTTTAGATCACCTAAGGTGATCCCTTCAGCTACGACTAACCCTTCAGCCTGCATGAATTGATGAGAATGGGTCGCATCATCGTTGTCTCTTCGATACACCTTACCAGGGCAGATCAATTTGATCGGTAGATCATGGGCTTCTTTTTCTAAGACGCGCATCTGGATCGCTGTCGTATGGGTCCTCAGTAAGGTCTTTTCATCGATATATAGGGAATCCTGCATATCACGTGCTGGGTGACCCTCAGGGATATTAGCTCTTTCAAAGTTGTAATAATCGAGTTCGACCTCTGGTCCTTCCGCTACTTTATAGCCAAGACCGACAAAGCAATCTTCGATCGCTTCTTGGACCAAAGTCAAAGGATGCAATGTCCCAAGCTTTGGTGTATAGGCATCTAAGGTGATGTCGATCTTCTCTGCTTCAAGACGCTTGGTGTCTTCGATCTTCTTGAGTTCATCCTTTTTAGCTTCTAAGGCTTTGGTGATCTCATCTTTGACGATATTGACCTCCTTACCAAAAGCCGCTTTTTCCTCTTTTGGGATCGAACGCATCACTTCCATAAGACCACTTACCTTGCCCTTTTTCGATAGATAAGCGATCCGCAATTCTTCGATGTCTTTGAGGTCTTTTGCCTCATCGATCTTCTTTAGTGCTTCTTCCTTTAAGCCTATGACCTCTTTTAAGTCCATAATATCCTCCTTAAAAAAATAAAAACTGTGTCTTAGAAACGATCGAAACCGCGGTACCATTCTAATTCACAGTTAATGTGCTCTCTTTAGCTATAACGGGCTTACCCGTAGATAACTTCAAGAAGTGAATTCGAGAAATTAAGTCTAGGTCTATTGCAGCTATTAAGACCCTCTCTTTAGACATCCTTCCTGTACTAGTCTTCTTTACTTCGCTTATACCTCATAATTATATAGAAATAAACATTAAATACAAGCTTTTCCCTATACAAATCGATGCCTTAGATAGTAAAATAGTTGCATAAGGAGGCATATTATGAAACTATCCCAACTGATCAAAGTCTACCAAGAAAAGACCGGTTTTAATAAAGCGACGATCGCTAAGACCTTCGGTGTATCGAAAGCGACTGTCGGTCGTTGGTTGAGCGGTGATATCGAAAGGGTCCAAGAAGAGACATCAGAACGCATGAGTAAGATCTTGGGCGTCAATGTATCAAAGCTCTTAAATGAAGAGATCCCTGTCTTTAAAAAACCGATCTTAGGGATGGCTAAGGCTGGCTATGATCTTCTACTTCAAGATGATTGGCTAGGGGAAGAAGCTTTGACCTATGATGATTATTCCAAAGGTGACTTCTTTTTAAAGGTCATCGGTGATTCGATGATCGGTGAAGGCATCAAAGATGGCGCCTTGGTCTATGTCAAAAAGACTGATAATGTGCCCAGTGGCAAGATCGCTGTCGTCCAGATCGGTGATGAAGTGACGATCAAGAAGATCATCTACCAAAAGGAGACGATGATCTTAGAAGCCGCTAATCCAAGTGTCGCCAATCGTTATTTCACCAAGCGTGAGATCAAAGAACTACCGGTCAAGGTCATCGGTCAGGTCATCTATGCCAAGGTCGTCTTTTGATGTGTGGACGCTATTTCCTAAAACTTCCTGATACAGCTTTTGGCGAAAAGATCAAAAGAAAGACAAATGAATATTCCCTCTTCTATAAAGAAGGTGAGATCTTTCCCTTCGATGATGTCCTAGTCTTTATAAGGGATAAAGATCAGATCGATATCAGATCGATGAAATGGGGACTTAAAGAGAAACATCGCATCAACGCTCGCAAAGAAACGCTTATAAATACCGACATCTATAAAGGCATGCGACCATGTGTCATCATCGCTAGTGGCTTTTATGAATGGCATCTTAAAAAGAAATACTTCATAAATACCGATAGTGAGATCATATACCTCGCCGCCATCTACAACGATGAAGGATTACTCATCATCACGGAAGATAGCTATAAAGACATGTGTGATATCCATGATCGGATCCCGATCATCTTCAATAATAAAGAGATGCTTGAATATCTATTTCAAGGTGATCTAAAACACATGATGAAAGATATCCAAATAAAAGAGGTGTAGACCTCAATCACCCCAACACATGTGGGTGCCTTGTTTGAGTTCTACACCTCTTATTTTTGCAAGTTCAGTAACATTTACCAATTGATAACCTTCATCGATCAGATATTCGATCGCTTTTTCATCGACACAGGCTTCAATGGTCGTCGGATGGATGTCATGCATGAGGATGACCGCATTTTCAAAGGTCTCATTTTTGATGACATCGGTGATCGCTTTTGGATCACGACTCTTCCAGTCTTCAGTATCGATATCCCATAAGATCGCTGGCAGTGGTACAGCTTCATCGACAGCGCTGTTATACGCTCCCTCTGGTGGTCGATATAGATGCATATCGTAATTCAGCTCTTCTTTGAACCAAGACGCGATATCCATGACTTCACTTTTTGCCACTTCTGAAGATACCCTCTTTAAGTTTGGATGCGATACCGTATGTGAACCATACTCCATACCCTTAGATATACCATCTGCTAAGATGATCTTCGTATTCGGTCCTAGGTTTCTACCCACACAGAAGAATGTAGCTTGAGCATCTAGTCGATATAATTCTTCTAAGAGCTTTGATGTACACTCTTCATTAAGACTTGGTCCATCATCAAATGTAAGGGCAACAGCTGGTCTTTTGTCGCTGATATAGACCGGTTTAACATATTCTTCAGTCTGACCGATATCCATACCAAGCTCAGCCCCGATCACTTCGATCGGGATCTTGACATCGATATCATACTCATCAAAGTGGCAGACGAAGCTCTCACCATCTAATGTATAGCTATAACGGTCAGAGGTGATCGTTGGATAATAGGTGTCCTCTAAAAAACCAACAGTATAGGCATAGTCAAGCTCAGCTTTCTTCATCGTATAGCGTAAGTAATCTGATATGATCATCTGTCCTTTTTCGCTTATATTGTCACCGAGTTTTGGATCATTGCCGTTTTTGTCGACGATAAATGATGTATCATCATCATAGCGATAGATCGTATATTCACCTAAAGTCTCAACTTCATAATCGAAGATCGTCTTTTCTTCAACTCCACGACATAAGTTACGGGCTACTTCTTTTCCTTTTCTTGTGCCTTTAGGATAATAGGCTAAACAAGTATTGGTCATATAGCGATCAGCATCGCTATTGACGCTTTCTTCACCCATGAAAACGAGGTTTTTATAGAAGAATGATATACCGATCACCGCTGTCGCAACGATGATCAAGATCAGGGCTAATACTGAAAAGATCTTGAAACTAGTCCTTACTTTACGTTTTTTTCTTGTCTTTACTGTCTTTTTTGTCATAAAATATCAACCGCTAAATATTCTAACATAATGAAAGTTATATTTGCATTAGAATTGATTTATGGTAATATTTACTAGCACTTGCCCTCTTAGTTAAATGGATATAACAAGCCCCTCCTAAGGGCTAGTTGAGGGTTCGATTCCCCCAGAGGGTGCCATTTAAAGCAGTACACCGAAGACGATATGGTCTTCGGTTTTTCTTTTATAAGCACTTAACGGTCAGCAGCTGATCAACAAGGAGATAGTACTATAGTTAGAATTTTCCTATG
>CALVBC010000008.1 GCA_944325685.1 uncultured Erysipelotrichaceae bacterium
AGAAGGTTAGAATACTACTAGAAAAAGCAATTATCACCAAAAAAACACTAAAATACAGAGACTACTTCGCCAAAAATGACTGATATATCAATAAAATCTATGCACACTGTGCAAATAGGGATTCTTCTTAAAAAACCTCCGATCTTAGTGGCTTTGTGCTATCAAGATCGAAGGTTTTAGCTTTCAAAATGGGCTACAAATTTGGGCTACAAATCAGGCTAAAATCCTTGTAGCCCAAGGGCTTTTAGGTATTAAAAAAGCCTTATAAATAAGGCATTCTTACATAATGGCGGAGAAACTGGGATTCGAACCCAGGCGCCGGTTTCCCGACCTAACGGTTTTCAAGACCATCCCCTTCAGCCACTTGGGTATTTCTCCATTGGTGGACCCTATAGGACTCGAACCTATGACCAACCGGTTATGAGCCGGTAGCTCTGACCAACTGCGCTAAGGGTCCAATAATTGGTAGCGAGGGTGAGATTCGAACTCACGACCTCACGGGTATGAACCGAGCGCTCTGACCAACTAAGCTACCTCGCCACTACACGAAACAAATGGTCGGGATGACAGGATTTGAACCTGCGACCCCTTGATCCCAAATCAAGTGCACTACCAAGCTGTGCTACATCCCGACGACCCTTTAAAACAACTGGCGCGCCCAGTAGGACTTGAACCCGCAACCTTTTGATCCGTAGTCAAACGCTCTATCCAGTTGAGCTATGGGCGCACATTAATAAGTGGTGGGGGTAAAGGGACTTGAACCCTTACGGTATTGCTACCGCCGGATTTTAAGTCCGACGCGTCTACCATTCCGCCATACCCCCACGTTTTTGGAGGTTCCTGCCAGATTCGAACTGGCGATCACAGAGTTGCAGTCTATTGCCTTACCACTTGGCTAAGGAACCGAAACTTCGTGCCTATTGAGTATAGCAAACTCAAGAGCACATTTCAACAAGAAATTTTGTAAATTTTTTCAATATATTGGCCCTTGCCCTAAAACAAGGGCCAATATGATGCTTTAAATACAGAAATTTCCGTCTTTGAAGACCTCGATGTGTTCACCATCATAGGTCTCACCGATGACTGACATATCTTCACTACCAAACATGAAGTCGACATGATCCATCGATTTATTACCACCCTTTTCGAATAGTTCATCTTCACTCATGCCTTCCCCACCTTTGATCGTCGTTGGATAACAAGCGCCCAAAGCTAAGTGACAAGAAGCATTCTCATCAAACAAGGTGTTATAGAATAGGACACCGAGCTTTGATATCGGTGAATCATAAGAGATAAGGGCTACTTCACCTAGTGACCTTGTCCCTTCATCACCATTTAAGATCTGATCTAAAGTAGCTTGGTTATCATCGCTTTTGGCATCGATAACTCTACCATCTTTAAAAGTTAAGCTGAACTTACTTATGAGGTTACCACCATATGATAGTGGCTTAGTACTTACAACTGTACCATCGATATGGCGACGATCTGGCATCGTAAAGACCTCTTCCGTTGGGATGTTCGGATTGAAGATCTGACCATCAGGTGTCTTTTCATCACCACCACACCAGATATGGTCTTTAACTAAACCGACCATTAGATCTGTACCATACTTGTTTTTGAAGTGAAGTGACTTGAAGTTATAGGCATTGAGCTTATTAGAATGGTCATGCATCGTGTCATTGTGCTTATTCCATGTATCGATAACATCCTTATCTTCAAATACACGTGATGTATATAATATCGCATCCCAGAGCTTATCATAAGCTTCCTCTTCACTTAAGTCAGGGAAGACCTTTTTAGCCCATTTCTTATTAGGGTAAGCGATGATCGACCATTGGCCAATATTGTTCATGGTGTAGTATTGGAATGGTGCACTAGCCTTCATCCCTTCAAGCCTTACCGCTTTGACCTTCTCTTGATCGATGCCCTTTAATAGTTCAGGATCTTCACTGTAGATATTGAGCATACATACACCTTTTTCGATCTGATATTTGGTCCTTTCGATCGACCAATTTGGTACTTCTTTTAAGACATCGGTATCGACATTTTCATAGTCGAGCCTTTTAAGATGACCATCAGACCATCTGACATCGACTTTACCTGCACCATATGCGTAAGCTTCTTTGACCACTAAACGGACAAACTCATAAGCTTCTACAGGAGCGCTTATCATGACTGGTTGTCCTTTTTTAGGGTTGACACCCATTTCGATCGCAAGTTTTGCGAATTGTTCTAGTTGATACTTTGTTGGCATACTATAACCCCGCTGCCCTTACTAGCATCGCTGCCCCAACGACACCTGGCTCTTCTAATACAGCATTGACTATCTCGATATCCCTTAGTTTTTCATGGACCATTGAACGGTAATAAGCTTTGATCCGGTCAAAATAGAGGTCACTGTTATTTTGGGCAACACCACCACCGATGACATAGATATATGGGTCAACGACACAGGATATCATCGACATCATCTGGGCAAAGTCATAAGCCATATCATCGATGATCTTAACGGCTTTAGGATCGCCATTTCGACATGCATCAAAGACATCCTTGGTGGTCTCGGTACCTAAGATCTCTTTGCCTTTTCTGGCGATCGCTGGCCCTGCTGCTTCATTTTCGACCGCCCCCGCATTTAGGTAATTATATTTAGGCCTATTGCGATCGATGATGATATTAGCGATCTCCCCAGCGTAGCCTCTTCTTCCCGATACGGTCTTGCCATTAATTATTAAGGCACCACCGATACCAGTCGAATGGGTGATGTAGTAAACGATCGGAAGGCCCTTACCAGCACCGAGTAGCGCTTCAGCAAGCCCTGCTACATTGGCATCATTGTCCATAAAGACTGGGATGTCTAAAGCTTCCTTTAGCGTTGATACGACAGGATAACCTTCAAAACCTGGCACATTGGTAGCGATCGTCATACAACCATTCTCGACATCGACAGGTCCTGGTACACCGATACCAACCCCGGCACAGCTTTGCCAGTCGCTGATCCGCTTGATCATGTCGACGATGTGCTCTAAGACGACCTTTGGTCCTTGGCTTGCATAAGATGGTTCTTTGATATCCTCTAAGATATGACCATTTTCATCGATCTTGGCAACTCGGACATTAGTCCCACCAAGGTCGACCCCGATATAAAGACTCATATTAATCCTCCTTTACTTCTGTGTATAAGTCGTATGTTTCAGCTCTTGTGACGATGACTTCATAGAATCCACCGATCTTGAGCTCTCTATCAGAATAGACATATATCTTACCATCGACATCATCCGGGGCTTGGGCATAGGATCTTGCTACATAGCGATCAAATAAGGTCTCATACTCTTCGATCATGACTTCGATGGTGCTATTTATCTTGGCTTCATTTTTCGCTTTAACGATATCAAGTTGTGTTTTCATGAGGATTTCAAGACGCCTATTAGCATCCTCTTCACTTACCTCTTCATCCATATCATAAGCTTTAGTGCCCTCTTCTTTAGAATAGGTAAAAGCCCCTAAGGAATCAAATCTTATATCTTTGATAAGCTTCAAAGTATCATTAAAAGTATCTTCTGTTTCATGTGGGAAGCCAGTGATAAGGGTCGTCCTTAAGATGGCATCGGGGAAGATATCTCTGATCTTATTTATCCGCTCTTTGATGAGTTTAACCGATCCTCTTCTATTCATATACTTCAATATCTCATCATTACCATATTGGATCGGGATATCAAAATAAGGGATGACACTATGACATTCCTTCATCGTGTATAGTAGTTCATCTTCGATCTCATCAGGATACATATATAAGACTCTGATCCATTTAAAATCAAGCGTATCTAATCGCTTTAATAAGTCCTTTAAACTGAACTTGCCATATAGATCATGACCATAATAGGTCGTATCTTGCGCGATGATATCAAGCTCTTTGACACCCTTTTCCTTGAGTTTTTTAGCTTCTTCATATAGGTCTTCGATCTTATACGATCTACAATTTCCTCTTATAAGTGGTATCGCACAATAAGCACATCGGTTATCACAACCTTCAGCGATCTTCAAATAGGCAAAATGGTCAGGTGTCACTAAAGACCTTTCCGCTTTGAAAGGTTCGATATTTTCTTCTTTTAATAGATCCATCAATATCTGATCGATCTTATCATAGTCATCGATCTTAATAAAGGCATCGACTTCAGGGATCTCCTTTACAAGTTCATCCTTGTATCGTTGCGATAAACAACCACAGACGATGAGCTTTTTAAGACGTCCTTTTTTATAGTCAGCCATCTCTAAGATCGTATCGATGGCTTCCTTTTTGGCGCTTTCGATAAAGCCACAGGTATTGATGATGATCACATCACAAAGCTTCGGATCGGATATTATCTTCACATCAGCCTTTTTGAACATCCCTAAGATATGTTCGCTGTCAACTAGGTTTTTAGCACAACCTAAAGAAATAAGTCCTAGATTCATATTTTGACCCTCTTGATACATTCATTGGCGATAAAGCCAGTTAAAAAGCCCGTTGCGATCGATGAGATCGCAAGTATCGGGAATAAGGCAAAGACACCGGCTTGATCATAAAAGAAGATGACGACGATGACTTGACCTAAGCTGTGGGCGATCGCACTCATCATCGACATAAACCACATCGACGTCTTTAACTTATGCATGATGATGATGACGATCGATGATAATAAGACCCCACCAAAAGAGATAAAGAAGGTCGTCCCAAAGATGACACCTCTTAATAGCGACCCAATAGTCACTCGCATCGCATTGACGATGATCATCTCTTTTGTGCCTAATACTTCAATGGTTATTAAAGCGATGATATTAGCCAAGCCAAAACGGATCCCAAATTGGATCGGTGGGATAAAGTAGCTCTCTACTAGATTGATGACGATCGCTAAGGCACTTAGCATCGTCACATATGTCAAACGCTTCGTCTTTGAATTCATCAGTTCACCACCTGGATCGTGATCCCATTAGGGATACAGATGATCGGCGAAAAGACACCGAGGCTCGGTACCCAACCGACATTGACACAGTTTTGATTAGGACAATCGACATCGATGGCCCTGTATCTGCCATTCTTTACTTCGATATGGAACTTACCATTAGGGACATCAAGTTCATAGTAACCATCTTCATTCATGTCAAATGTCAAAACGACACTTGTCTCATTAGTATCAGGGTCTTGATATAAGACCTCGACTAGTGTCTCATCTTTATTCATAAAGTAAAATATGATCAAAGCGATAAAGGATACCGCTAAGATAGCAGTTATTATCATTACTTCTTTCTTCTTCATACAACAGCCTTAGTTAGATCCTTAGCCCAGATGCCACTACGATAGCGATGCATCGTAAAGACAAGGCGGACTACCTGTTCGATCTGACATATCAATAATACCAAAACGATATCGGTGATGCCAAGATATATCGAGATGAAGGCTAAAGGGACACCGACAAGATACATGATCCCTGAATCTAGAAAATTCATGATCTTAGCGTCACCACCCGCCCTTAGTGTACTAAACATCATATAGTTAAACATCCTTAAGAAAGCCTTGATCGAAAAGACCGCTAATAAGCCACCGGCGACATCATAGGTGACAGGATCAGATATCGAGAATAAAGCTAAGATCGGATCTTTAAAGACCATCATGATAAGGATGATGGCAAGACCCAATACAAAACCAAGCCCCAATTGATAGTTAGACTCTTCCTTAGCCTTATCGATCTTGCCTTCACCAAGTCTTGATCCAATGAGTACTGATACAGCACCACCATAACCATGGACGGCAAACAAGAACATATTAAAGACCTGGTTTGCCACATAGTAGGCATCCATATTCTTGGTCCCTAACATGCCAAAAGCTTTGACAAATAAAGTCGAACCAAAACCAAAGAAGGTCTCATTGACGATAAGGGGGAAAGCCTTATACAAGATCGGCTTTACAAAGTCCATCTTTAGATCAAAGATGTCTTTAAAGGATGTATAGAAGATCGGCTTTTTATAGAGCATATAGACGATATAGGTGATAAGGACGATAGTCTGGGCAATAAAGGTCCCCAAAGCTGCACCAGCGACGCCGATCTTAAAGCCATAGATGAAGATCGCATTAAAGCAGACATTAGCGATACCACCAACTAGCGACATGATAAAAGGCAACTTTGTATTTTGACTTGACCTATACATCGTATTAAAGGACATATTTAAAGCACTTGGGATCGTACTCATGATAGCGATGTTCAGATAGCTTTGGGAGTGGACTAAGATCTCAGGATCATCTAGGTAGAATAAAAGGATATTCCTAGAGAAAAACAAAGCCACGATGGCCCAGAAAAAGGCATTAGCTAAGGTCAAAACGAAGGAAAGACCCATCGTGCGGGTCATATTGCGATATTGTCTTGCCCCATAGAATTGAGCAGCATAGATAGCGATACCTGAGGTGATGCCCCATGAGATACCATCGTGCAAGGTCAGAAATTGGCCAGCATTACCAACAGCGGTGACCATGCCGATCGATGAGACCATGATCGAATCGACGATCGACATACACGACGATAATAGCATCGTCATCGCCAAAGGCATAGCCACTCTAAAAGTCCGCTCATAAAAGTCACGCGGACCGATATAGCGCTTTAAGGCAGCGATCATTTATTTCTACCCTGGGCTTTATAACGAGCCTTCTTTTCTTCTTTGATCTTTTGGCGGATGAACTCCTGGCGTTTCTTGCGTTTGATCTTTTCGATCGCTTGCGTTTTCTTTTTCTTGTAGTTAGGTTTGACCTTCTCTTTTTTACGATGTAAGGTCTTAGCGATCTCCTTCTCTAAGGCTTCATCTTTGCCTTTAGGCTTTTGTCTTACCTTGACCTCTTTCCAAGTGTCGCCTTTAAAAGCCATCGCTTTAAATTCGATGCCTTTTTGTCTTAAAGAAGCGATCCCTTTAAGATCTTCATCCTTGTATAGTAAAAAGCAAGTGCCCTCTTTACCAGATCTTCCGGTCCTACCAGCCCTGTGGATATAGAAAGATAGATCACTTGGTAAGCCTAATGACACGACATGGGTTACCCCTTCGATATCAAGACCTCTAGCGGCGATATCGGTAGCGACAAGATAGGTATAGTCATGATGCATGATCGCCTTTAGGACCCTTTTGCGTTGTCTTTGTTCAAGACCGCCATGTAGCATGCCGACGGATAATCCTAAACCATTGAGTTTATTAAAGGTATTTTCACACGTGGTCCGATCATTAGCGAAGATGATACAGGTATATGGCTTAAAGCCCTTTAGGATGCTGACTAAGGCATCTTCATAGCTCATATGACGACATGATATGAGAGTATGTTTGATATCCGGATCAAAGCCCTCATTGGACTTGACCTCGATGATATCAGGATCTTCTAAGTACTTTTTGATAAATGGTCTTAATCCTTCTGGTAAAGTGGCACTAAAACACATGACTTCCGGATGTCTTACCATCTTGGCAAAGATCTTATCGATATCCTCTAAAAAGCCAAATTCTAAGGTCATATCGGCTTCATCGACGACAAAGATCTCAGTATGATCGACCCTTAGATCACCACTTTCATATAGGTCACGTAATCTGCCTGGTGTACCAATGACGATCTGCGGTTCTCTTTTTAAACTTTCCTTGATCCGCTTATTATCACTACCACCAGTGAGCAATTTGATCTTGGCGTTTTTATAGACCTTCTTTATCTCTTTAAAGACATCATATAACTGTAAAGCTAATTCACGTGTAGGTGAAGATATGACGACTTGGGTACTCTCCTTATCAAAGTCGACCTTTTCAACGATCGGTAATAAGAATGCATGGGTCTTACCCGTACCTGTTGAAGATATCGCCACGATATCCTTGTCTTTTTTTGCTGCTTCTAAACAAGCGACTTGGACATCAGTCAATCGCTTAAAGCCATAAAGCTCGATCAGTTCTTGTGTCTTTTCTTTTATCTCTTTCATAGTGACAATTCTATCATCTTAGGCAAATATTTTCTAGGTAAATGATGAATATGCTAATATGTAGGCATGGAAGTGAATAGAGTCATACCATCAGGCTTTTGTGAAGGAGTCGCAAGAGCGATCAAGATGGCTAAAGATGCAAGAAGTAAATATCCAGATGATGATATCTACATCATTGGGCATTTAGTCCATAATCACCTGATATCTGATAGCCTTGCCTTTTTAAATATCAAGACCTTAGATGATAAAGACAAGACCAAAGAAGAACTGATCGAAGAGATAGATGAAGGTGTGGTCATCTTTTCCGCGCATGGGATAGCTGATAAGATCAAGGATAAAGCCTTAAATAAAGGCCTTATCGTCATCGATGCCACCTGCCCTTTTGTCTTAAAGACCAAAGATATCATCAAGGAATATCTAGCTAAAGACTATACGATCCTCTATATCGGTAAAGACAAACACCCCGAAGCGATGGCGATCTTAAGCATCAGCCCTAAGATCAAACTAATCCAAAACAAAGAAGACATTGATCGCTTAGATAGAGACCTAAAGGTATTTGCCACCAATCAAACGACGATGTCCATTCATGAAGTTAAAGATATCTACGACAAGATCAAGAGCTATTTTAAAGATGCGATCATCAGCGATGAGATCTGTAATGCCACAAGGTCAAGACAAGAAGCCATCATCAAGCTTGAAGATGTCGATCTTTTATATGTCGTCGGTGATCCCATGAGCAATAATACCAATAAACTCAAAGACATCGCCTTAGATCACGGCATCAAAAAAGTGCGCCTTATCAAAAGCGCACGCGATATCGATATAAGCGATCTAAATGGTGTTGATAATATCTATGTCACATCAGGCGCATCAACACCGAATTACCTAAGGGAAGAAGTGATCAAGACTTTAAAAGCCTATGATGAAACAGGTAAATTATCCCTATCCCCTTTAGATCTAAGCAAGCTTATCTAGATGGTAAGATCTTTCTTTTTACTTGATCTAATAGTTCTTTAAAGGACTTATGCCATAAGGCCTGTGGTAAGCCTAAAAAGAATGATACAGCGATATAGATGCTCAAAGAAGCTAAGCCATATACAGCTAAGATGAGGATACAGATGATGCGGTTATCGTAGTTGAACTCAAGGACAAATCCTAATACTAAAGGTAATACCGATACAAGACCAGCGATCAGCATATACAGTACCCTTTTAAAGGTCCTTGTATAGTTGACCTTATAAGCTTTGTGGATGATATAAAGACATGATATGATGACAAAGCTTGTGGCGATAGCCGTTGAGATCGTCATCCCATTAGCGCCAAAGATCATGACACCAGGGAAGAAGGTGATGAGTTTTATCACGATCGATATGACAAGGACGATGATCGTCGCCTTTTTTTGTCTTAGGGTCATACACATCGAAGAGATGATCGGGGCAATGGTATCCGTAAAGGTCGTAAGACAACTGAACAAGAAGATATTAGTACCGAGATCTAAGTTATTACCACCATACATGATGTAGTAAACAGGTCTTGCATATATCACAAGCCAAATGACGATCGGGATGAGGATGAATAAGACCGTCTCTAAGATCTGATTGACATAGGTCTTTAAGACCTTAAAGTTTTTAGCTTCTAAGGCTTCCGTTAGATAAGGCACAAGGCCGGCTGAGAAGCCTAAGGTCAATACTTGGGGGATCGCGGCGATCTTATTGCAGTTGACTTGAAGTATTCCTAGTGCCAGCATCGCTTCATCATAGTCGATACCGATCGTGGTGGCAAAGTCGATGAAGAAGTTACTGTTGATAAGACCTGAGGTCGTACCTAAGAAAGATATGACCATATATGGGATACCAAGCGATAATAGTTCGCGCATGATGTCTTTGGCATCCCTTGGTGCTTTAGATGTGCTTTGAGCTTTCGTATTTACATCTTCATCAGCTTTTCTACCCGTTATAAAGACATAGACGATCGCAAAGATAGCCCCAAGTCCTGCCGCTAAGATCGCCATATAGATGGCCCAGATCGAATCAAAATTCAAAACTTTGACAAATAGATAGCCTAAAAAGACGATACCAGATACTCTGACTAATTGTTCGATTACTTGGCTAGCAGCATATTCTTTAAGTAATTTTAATCCTTGATAATAACCTCTTAAGGCGCTTAAAAAAGGCACGGTCATTAGGGCAAAACACAAGATATAGAATAGATTTTGTAAGGATCTGATATCTTCTAACGTCGCCTTGTCGCCTAATACCATCGAAGCTAGTGGTCCACTTACAAAGAAGAAGACGATGGCAACGATAAAGCTTAGCCCTAATAAAAGTGATGCCCCTAGTTTTTTGACTAGTAATACAGTCTTATAATCTTCTCGGCTATAGTATTTAGCGACTAATGCCGCAATGGCAAATGGTATCCCTGCACTACAGATCTTAAGTAGTAGATCGTAGTAAGTATAGGTGATACTATAAAAGGCCATATTGCCCTCACCAGCTAAAGAGTTAAGAGGTACAACATAGAATAGACCTAATAGTTTAGATATAAAGATACCAAAAGAGCCAGCTAAGGCTCCGGTGATCAGTGATCTTTTCATTGAGTGTCTCCAGGATATGCTACTTCGATCCGATAGTAGTCACGGGTGACGGTCTCTCTATCTTGTGTCTCATAGCGGATCATGATATCTAAGGTACATGGATTATCACTGGTAAGACCTGATATCGACATCCCAGCGACATAGCCATCTTCTGGTTTAGTTTGATTAGGGATCATCGTATAAGTGGTAGTTTCAAAGATCCCGACATTTGCCGCCATGGTCTCACTGTAATCACCACCTTCAACGATCGCCATCATCTGGATGTTGTACATGGCGATCTTTGGCTCATCGATGATGACAAAGAAACGATACCCACCTTCTACTTCACTGAGTTCGACTGTCAGGTTATAGTATATCGGTGCACTATTAAAGTTCTGGACATTTTCTAACTGATGGAGCATATCGTAGTAGCGATCATCACTACCACTTGTCGTCGCGCTCTCATTACTACATCCAGTGATCAAAAATAGTGAAAGTATCAGTATTAAGAGTTTCTTCATCCTTACTTTTTAAATTCTAGTACATACCAATTCTTACGACCTTTTTTGATGATCGCAAGTTCATTATCAAAGGCATCAGCTTTATTGATGCTTAGTTCAAAATCATTGATCTTATCGCCATTTAAGCTGATGGAGTTGCCTTTGATAAGGTCACGGGCTTCTCTTTTCGATTTACATGCCCCACACATCACTAATGCGTCACAGATATTGATCCCATCTTCGATGACAGTATGAGGAGCATCCTTTAAGCCATCTTTTAATTCACTGACGCTTAATTCTTTGATGTCGCCACCAAATAATGTATCCGTGATCTTGATCGCTTCGTTATATCCTTCTTCACCATGTAAGAAAGTAACGACTTCCTTAGCTAAGGCCTTATGGGCATGGCGAAGATGTGGGTTTTCTTTATGGTCAGCTTCTAAAGCTTCGATCTCTTCTTTAGATAAGAAAGTAAAGATCTTTAGATAATCGATGACCATCTCATCTTCAACATTGAGCAAGAATTGATACATCGTATATGGTGATGTCTTATTACGGTCAAGCCATAAAGCATTACCTTCTGATTTACCAAACTTATTACCTGATTTATCAGTTACAAGTGGCATCGTGAAAGCATATGCTTCTTTACCTAATTTCTTTCTTATTAAGTCAACACCAGCAGTGATATTGCCCCATTGGTCACTACCAGCTACCTGCATCGTACAGTTCTTGGTCTCATATAAGTGATAGAAGTCCATGGCTTGTAATAGCATATAGCTAAATTCAGCATAAGTGATACCTGTATCCATCCTTCTTCTGATGATATCTTTATCAAGCATATAGTTGACATTGATATATTTACCAAACTCTCTAAAGAAATCGATTACCGTAAGATCTTTAGTCCAATCATAGTTATTGACTACTTCAAAGCCAAATAACTTAGTGACTTGATCAGTAAGACCTTGGATATTGTGTTCGATCTCTTCGATCGACTTCATTTCTCTTTCAGCATTTGGTTTAGGATCACCGATCCTACCAGTAGCACCACCGATCAATAGGATAGGATGATGACCACCATCTTTTAGTCTCTTAGCGATCAAAAACGATGATAAATGACCTAAGTGTAAACTATCACCTGTTGGGTCAGTACCGATATAAAAGGTCATCCCTCCATTATTTATCTTTTCTTCGATCTCAGGCGAAGTCATATCTTTGATAAGGCCACGCCATTTTAATTCGTCAAATAATTTCATAGTATACTCCTCTTAAACGACTAGATTATACTCTATTTGAAACCTTTATAAAAGAGTACAACTAGGCAGAAATATATGATTAAGTAACTTAGCCACACCAATCAATTAATTTATCATCATGCAGTTGCTCAAAAAATGACTGCCGTCGTACATTATTAACAGCTATATACAGACATCATTTGTCTAGTTTATTCTCCAAACTCAATATACTTTTCTTTAACAAGAATTTTTTCACATAGAACTTTTTCACATTTTAAAATCCTATTTTCTATACATGTTGCATCTTCCGAATATTCAGAAATAACGATATAATATCCCGTATGAAATATAAGTTAAAGCATTACATTAGCAAAATATATCGAATCCTAGATTTTAAAAGTTACATGATGTCTTTTGTCCTATCGTATTATCAAGCACTTACCATATTGTTTCCTATTGTTGTTTCGATCATTTATACATTCATCATAATGCCGTTGATAACAGTTGATAGGATCTACCTCATATTTAGCTTTGTTCCAGTCATCTTCATCGCTGTTTTTATTTGTATGAAAGTCATGCTTTCTAAAGAGTTTAATTCGCTAAAGCGTTATGCATCAATACCAACTTTAAAGAGAATATCGAAAAACTGTGACTACTTTCAAGGTGCAGTCATAGCATCATACATGATCTTTTTAACTCTAATTCCTTCAGCAACTATTAAGCTAGTGAATATTGATTCTTCTCAAACTGAAAACAAAAACATGATCTTCGAGGATATATCATTTAATAATCAATTTACCGCACTTTTAATAGTATCATTCGCATCATCCCTTTTATACGAACGAAAATATATCTGTGATTACATGATTGATAGGATAAATGAGGAAAAGGAAGAATATTTGTAAATGAATAAAGTAAACTGGCACTTATAGAATAAGCATGAGAAAATATACCATCAATACTTGGAAGCTCGCGACTTGATAGGGACCAGTTAGAAGTTTACCACGATTGCTATCTTATTAAGTGCCATAAGTGATTACGTCGCTATATCGAGCCATTCGCATCTGTCATAATTTCTCAGAAGTTAGATTAGCTATAAGCAAACTATGACCGAACTAATCTATAATCTAACAATCCACACAATGATAAATAGGATCAAGCCAAGGCAAAGTACCGACACATTTAGTTTTTCGTTTTTAAAAACTTTGCCGTCTTTAATGAAAAATAACACTATAAATGGAAAGGTCCAAAACAGCGGATGATACTCCCACGCATCATCAAAATCAAACTGTAAAGCTGATAACAAGGCATGCGTATAACCACAACCAGGACATATAACACCAAACATCTCTCTCCAAATACAGCTAATACCTAGCATAGCAAAAATCACCGCTCCTACTAGGTATATAATCACGACGCTGATCTTGATTGGTAGTGTATTCGTACTAGATAAGTTTGTCCTTATTGACTTCATAGTTATCCATTAAGATCCTAATGAAATCAATGAGTGCAAAAATAAAGCCTAAGCCACAGCAAAAAGTAGCTGCTATCCTAAATATGCCTTTCTTTGTTTCTCCCATCATAAAGTTGTGGATACCTAATCCACCAAGGAAAAAGCAAACAAGTGCAATAGTGACTTTATTTTGTCCACCTAGGTATTCACCATCATCTTTGTTCTTCTTAATAGCCACTCCGCAATTAAGACATACATCGGCGTTTGGATCAACTTGACTTCCGCAATTAGCACAATATTTGTTCCCCTCGCCAACTTTAACCCCACAATTAAGACATACAGCTTGATTATCGTTTAATTTTGCTCCACATGACTTACAATACATTTTTTTACCCCCTATGTTTCTAAAACTAGACATAATGATACAAATAATTCTTCTTCATTTAGATCTTTTGATTTGATGTAAATGCGGATGATTTGTATTTAACTATATTTTATCTATCTTGTTTCTTTAAGTCTACTATTTGGAGCAAATTTTCTTAAATATTGTTGATAATTACGATAAAAAGTGGTATGACTTACACCTAAGATATTAGCCCCTTCTCTAATTGACATCATTTTGTATCGACACTTTTCACAGATGTCGCAAAATCCGTCTGGCATTTTTATTGGTGTTCTTCCGAATTTTATTCCTTTTGCTTTCGCTATTGCAATACCTTCCAATTGCCTTTGATGTATCATGTTACGTTCAGTTTCTGCTACATACGCGAGTATTTGCAATACGAGGTCTGCAATTAGCCTGCCTGTGAGATCTCCAGTTTTGGATCTAGTATCAAGTAGTTCCATATCAAGAACCAGTATGTCTGCTCCTACTGTTTTTGTTATATGCTGCCACTGTGAGAGGATATCGCTATAATTTCTCCCTAACCTATCAATACTTTTGATTATGATAAGATCTCCTTTTTTAATTTTACCGATCATCTTTTTGTACGATAGGCGATCAAGATCTTTACCCGATTGATGATCGCAAAATATATTACATTGTGGGACATCAAAACCTCTTAAGGCTTCTAATTGTCTCTCTATATTTTGTTCCTTGGTAGAAACTCTTATATATGCATATACCGCCATTTTTTAACCCTCCTAACCATCATTCTATTATTTCTGATAATGATTATGAATGATATGAAAGCTCAGTATAAACAGTATTTTCTAGCTGATCATTTAACATGATTATATAATTTCGATTATCATCATCCTGCTTTTCTGCCACCACATTTCCAAAGTGCCATAGGATGTTGTTTGATCCTATCTAAAAACTCATCGTCAGTAAATAACAAATCAGGGCAATAATTTTTATCATTAAACGAGCTCCAAAATTCAATTTCACTATCATCTTCAGGAAGTAGAATATATTTCAAATATTCCAAGGTTTCTTTCTTCACGGTCTCTAAATCAAAATGTTCTCCACGGTGTAGTACTGGGATCAGATCTGTTTTGATTCTTTGAAAAGTAATCTGAGAGATACGATCAAATGAAAAGTGCTCGGGAGCTTTCTCAGCTGCGATAGCGCTATAAAACACAGCGCACTTCCGTAAAAGCTTTTCTTCATTTCCGCCAAAAGACCCACACTTTTGCACATTGTAAATATCATATAGGTCTCTAGCTGCACCACGATTTAAAAGCGCGACGATCTTAGTTCCGAAGATCTCGATAGGATCAACACTTAATACAGTAAAATGTTCCTTTTGCCAAGGAAGATCAACCGTTCTTCTAGACACCGGGAGGATGTGCGATCGAAGCATATAATTAATCTCGATCTTTATATTGTCATTCATTCCACCAGCATTAACATCCTCATATACAAAAGAATCGAATGCGTGATATTGTTTTGATCTGGTACTAAGACGATAGCATGCTGCAATCATATATTTTTGAATATGTTCTGTGATCTCTTTTCTTCCTTCTAACATAGTCACACGGTCAACATCTTTCGCAAAATCAAGATCGATATCTACCGATAGTCGTGATAAGTCAAAATCGTAAGGTTGATCGCTGTTCCACATTCAAGAGCTAGACTATCAGATAATATCTGGCCTTTTTCCATAAAGGTCAAAACATCAACAAGCAGATATACTTTCTCTAAAGCGTCATATACAAAACCAAGCTCTTTTGCTTGATAGCCAAGTGTTATCAATCATATGGCATCACAATAATGTTACCCTTTATCGATAAATATCCATCGATTTTTTTGGGTATATATCACTACTAAAATTTAAATAACCGTTTTTATTTCTGCACAAAATGATAGTATTTACAACTATTTCATGCAATTTTAAAAACGCCCAAGTAGATAAACAAAAACGATCGCCCATCTAAAAAGGACCTTTCGGCCCTTTCTTAGTACTTCTTCGTTGTTTGTCTTGCGGTAAAGAGATAGCTTAGACATTTCTCTTTATCAGCGATCCTGTCATTCTCTAGCATCTTAGTCATGACTCGCATACTTACAGCACCGAGGTCATATGATGGGATCGAGAATGATGATATCATCGGTCGCATCGCTGAGTTGTACTTCGTATCAATGAGACATATAACTTCCATATCATCTGGTACCTTGATGCCATTTTCTCTAGCGGCATTGACGATAGCCATCGCTTGTGAGTCACGATTAGCGATCACTAAGCCATGTTTATGTTCTTCAAAGTACTTAGAGACAAAACGATATGTCGACCTATATTCATTAGGTATCGATATAAAGTTATTCCATGGTAAGCCATTTGCTTCAAAAGCTTGTTTTGCACCTTGGGCCATGAGCTTACTAGAATTTCTACTCCTTCTATCCTCAAGTACAGCGATATCAGTAACACCATAACCGATATACCTGTTACATAAGTCTCTTATCGCTTTGGCGACATCGATATAGACACTACACATTGAATCGCCTGAGGCGATAGAGCCGATCATAACGATCGGGATATTGTAGTGATTTAGCATCTCGATACTCTCTTCCATCATCTTGTCGCTGTAGACGATGACACCATCAACTCTTGACTTGATGATGACATCGACGATCTTTTCTGCATCCGTGATACCTTCGGTGATCGTGTGCAACATGACGTTATAGTTATATATCTTAGCCACATCCAATAGACCATTGATGATCTGGCCGATATAGGTAAAGCTTGCTTCTGGGATGATCAGACCGATCGTTGTCGTCCTTTGTAAAGCTAACCCTTGCGCTATCGCATTTGGCTTATAGCCGAGCTTTGTAATGGCATCCTGGACCTTATTACGGGTAGCTTCTTTGACGACGTCGGAACCGTTGATGACACGTGATACGGTAGCTAGTGATACATTGGCTTCTCTAGCTACATCATAGATCGTTACACGCTTCATCAGTCGGCATCTTTCTTATCATCGTTATCAGGATATAACCATGATCTTAAGGCATCGACAGCCTTTTGCGCGGTATCGACTGTCGTTCCCTTCGCTTTATCGATCTTCTCTTGGACATCAGGGCGACTCATGAAATCATTGATACCACCCTTGACTGATTCATAGGCTTTAGTTGCTTTATCACTGACGGTGTCAACGACTTTTGCCACATTCTCGTTTTCCATGACTTGGTCATAGACGTCTTTGACTTTGTCGGTGACTTTATCAATGCCATCAGATACTATACCAAGACCCTCTTGGACTTTTGGTGAGTCTTTGATCTCACCAGCTTTATCGACGACTTTTGTACCGATATTTTTGATCGAGTCTTTGACATTTGAGATATTCTCTTTTAAAGCTTCGTCTTCTTTGAGGGCATTGATCTTTTTGATCGTTAGATCAGCTAATTCCTTAGCTTTAGTCGAAACAAATTCAACTGTATTCTTCAACTGTTCTGAATCTTTGACATCTTTAGCGGCAGTCGTCAGTTTATCGATCGTCGCCCTTAAGACGTCCACTGTCCTGTCTTTGAGGGCTATGACCTTGTTTTTGGCATCACTTTCCTTCACTTCGCTTGCTGCTTCATCGATCTCTTCGATCTTCTTTTTCATCTCTTGGACTGTCGCATCGATCGATGCTTCTAATTCCTGTCTCTCTTTTTCATCCATTGGTGAGCCCTCCTTTTCTATAGAACTTCATTCATATCTTGTGGATCTTTATGATCCTTCTTATTCTTCTTCAAAAGGTCATCGACCTTATTCTTGATCGCTTCTTTATTGCGCTTTAGATAAGCCGCTGAATCACTGACCGCTTTGACTGTCGCATCGTGGACATCATCGACGGTGTGGGAGATCTTAACGGCACTGTCCAGTGGTACTTGGACCTTCTCGATACTCTTATCGACTAAGTCTAAAGTCGTATGGGAGCGGTCTAATGTATCGATCGTCTTTTGAGTCAGTTTGATCGTCTTGACGATCAAAACGATGACCATGATCAAAACGACCACGCCAATGATCGGTAACAATTCGATCGCCAACAAATACGCTGCATTTATAAATTGGTCCATAAATCCACCTCTCAACTATATTGTAAGGCTTTATGAAAATGCTTTCAATAGTTTGTTAGCGGTTTTTGATATTATTTTTGACTAAGTCTTCAAGATCGTAGATATCTTTAGAGGACATAAAGCACAGTACAGTGTCATGATATTCACTTAATACCTTAGCCCCCTTCTCATCTTCACTTAGTACCTTAGCCCCCTCTATCAGGTCAGCTAGATAGTCGATCGATATATCCGTACCATCTTGTTTATCATCGATCGAATTGAATTCTAATAGATATATATCATCAGCTACACTTAGGGCTTCTTTGAATTTATCTGCAAAGTAAACGACTCTACTTGCCCGGTGTGGCTTAAAGATCGCTACGATCTTTTTATCTGGGTAGCGTAACTTTGCCGCTTTTAAAGTCACCATGACTTCTGTTGGATGATGGGCATAGTCATCGATGAAGATGACATCATCGACTTCATCGACCTTAAAACGCCTTTTAGGGCTTGTAAAATGCATCATGGCACTTTCGATGACCCTTGGATCAAAACACAAGACGGTCCCTAAACTGATGACGCCTAAGGCATCGACTAGTAAATGCCTTCCGACAAAAGGCAAATGGAAGTTATAGATGAAGTTGTCCTTAAAGAATAAAGAAAAACTTGTCCCCTCTTCATCCTCATAGATATCAGTAGCCCTAAAGTCATTGCCTTCATCTAAGCCAAAGGAAAAGCTTGGTACTTTGATATCGAGCTTTTGACATTCTGTATCATCACCCCAATAAAAGACTGCCTCTTTGACTTGGTCGACAAAGCTCTGATAAGCACTTAGATAGTCTTCATCATCTTTGAAGTAGTCGATATGATCGATCTCGATATTGTTTATGATGGCATAGTTTGGTCTATACGCTAAAAAGTGGCGTCTGAATTCATCAGCCTCCAGACATAGATATTCACTCTCTTTAGTCAAATACCCTTCACCATCGCCGATGAGGTAGCCCGTATCCTTGAATTTGGCCATCATTTGGGCGACCATGGCCGTCGTTGTGGTCTTGCCATGGGAGCCAGCGATCGCGATCGTCTTGTAGTCTTCCATGAGCTTGCCTAAAAACTCGTGGTATCGATAACAGGTACAACCGATCTCCCTTGCCCTTATGACTTCAGGGAAGTCCTCTAAAAAGGCATTACCGATGATGACGGTATATTCTTTCTTGATATTCTCTGGATCAAAATCGACGATCTTGATCCCTCTTTTGACTAATTCATCTTGGGTAAAGAAGTAACGGTCAAGATCTGACCCCATGACCTCTTCACCTAAGTCACTTAACATGATGGCTAAGGCTGCCATCCCACTGCCTTTGATCCCGATAAAGTAATACACTAATTCTTCTCCAAATCGTCAAAAAGCGTGATGTCTTCACTTGAGATATAGGTCTCATCTTGGACCTCTGATGGCTTTTCTAAGATGACGCTGATCGGTGTGACCTCTTCTTTTTTCTCTTCGACCTTGATCTCAGGTTTGACCTTGATCATCTCGATCGTATCAAAGTCCTCGACAAGTGGTTTGATATTTGATTGACTGACGACTTTTGTCTTAGTCTCTTCGACTTTGGCGATGATCTCTTTTTCCTCTTTGGTATCATCACCACCGATAACGCCATAGATCGGTGATAAAACGGTCCCTAGAGGACTTTTATGAGTCTTGGTATTATTAGATGGCACAAAGTGCGGACGATCATCCTCATCGCTTTCTGGTGCCTTCTCCAAGATGCCAAAGATCGGACTCATCGGTGGTTGTGGCTCGTATTTTAAGATTGGCTTATTCTCCTTTTTCGTCCGTTTTTCGATATTGATGTCATATTTTTTGGCATAACCACGATCTAAGACATCCTTCTTTTTGACTTCGGCGCGTTTTGCCATCACCTCAGGACTTGGTGCCTTGACCTCTGGTGCTTTCTTGACTTCTTTTTTAAAATCGTGTCTTTCTAATGGTTTATCGACGATGACTTCTTCTTTTTCCTCTTCATCATCGACCGGTTCAAATATCAGATCTAAAATCTTCTTAACGTTCATACATCCACCTCTACCCTTTATTCTACCACATTTTGATTAGGCTTGATCAATTCATCTAAACGACCATCCCTTGGGATGACGATCTCAAAGAGATCGACCGCTTCTTGGTGATAGTCGATCACATCACGACTGGAGAAATCGTTGATCACAAGATCATTATTCGTCGAGATGCTCATACCGACGATCAGCATATCATAGAGCACATTGTCGATATTGTTTTGATCGACCAAAGTGATGATATCGGCATTATTGATAAATAGCTCAATGAGATATTTATCATTATAGTTATAGACGCTAAGTTCATATGCTATACCTTTGACACTACCACTTTTAGTGATATAAGCCTCATTCAAGGCATAGACATCAGCTACATTTTCCACATCGCTATAATAAGCGTCTTTGATGATCTTATCGATATCGATATTGACGATGATATCAGCGCTGGTCGTCGATAGGATATTGTAGGTATCAGTGCTTTCGATATTGGTGATCCCACTAGGTAAATAATAAGCGTAATAATCCTTTTCATGATTAGCCTTAAGATCGATATCTTGACTTTCGATAAGCGCAAAAGTATCATCGATCGCTTTAGTGATATCGGTGACTTCATGACATCCTGTCAATATAAATAACGTTAATAATACGAAAAATAGCCTTTTCATCAAAGACTATTTTATCATAGATCGTGTATATTGACCTTAACTAATGACACTTATATCCTTTGGTCGTCAAATGATCGATGGTCTTTTTCAAACTGTAGTGATCATTATCGATATCGATATCATCATAGATGATGACATAGTCATCGATGATCTGATGGTTCTTATAGTTGCTTAGGTAATCATCAATGATCTCTACATCGTGATCAAAAGCCTCCTTATCGATCTTGATTTCGATCATCACCCTATTTATGATCTCATTTCGATGGTCGATATGGTAGGTGATCATAAAGTCATCGATCGCTAAGACACAGCTTTTCTTAGCGACCTTTTGACAACCTAATAGATTACTCACGAGTAGCGTTATCATCACTATCGATATACTTGATGATCGAGCTTTCTTCATTGAGTTTTGTGTCCCTTTCACTATAGGCTTCACTTGAAACGATCACGGATATATCCCCTATCGCTAAAGCTTTATTGAGATAGTTGACATCTGACCTCTTGATCCTGATCGCTAAAGATGCGACGGGATCATTGTTCCGTAAGACATTGCCATCACGGTCATACTTATTTAAGACCAAGGCATTAGCTAATAAGAGGTCACTGTGGATGGTATTTTGATCTTTTAAGGTCAGATACAAGTCGATATTCATACCTGATGTGATAGCTTGAGCGTTGATCTTGACTTCATTTGTATAGAGCTCATAAGCTACTTCATCATTAGATAGATAACGATAAGCCCCATCTTTCATCATCCCTTCATCTTCTAACATCCCCTTAAAAAAGAAGGACTTAGGATAGATCGTCGTCTGTGCTAGCGTATACTTATCTAAGATATCATCAGTATCCAAGATGATATCATCAAAGATCAGATCTTCATCTAATTCGATATAGGTGATATCTTCACTTGTGATCTTAGTCCACGGTCTTATGGTATGGGTCGATATCGGCACAGTGACTTTATCTTTTCTAAATACCAAAAATAAGGTGATGGCTATGATGACCGATAATAAGATAGCGATCATTACTAAAATAAGCTTTTTCTTCTTCATGACTTTTTCCCTCCATATCTTATAAGTCATGAAATCTGAAAAATCCTAAGAAATACGATGTATTTTATTCGATTTATGAATTACTACAATTCGCCCATGATGTATTTTCTAACAAGCTATTCTGGATCCTCATCAGTGCTTTCGTCGCCATCTCAAATGGGGTCCGATCCTGATCTCGAAGAACATACTGACTCTGCATGATCTCGTAAGCTTTACGTACTTCTTGGTTTTCTCCAGCTTGCATGAAGAATATAAACTCTGACGGCGTGATACCTGGTATTCCATCAAGACGTCCTTTCTCTTCTTCCATACGGATCTTTAAAAGATATTTCAATTTATCCTCATCCAAAACTAGCTTATTTATTTTTGGGTGGTCAGCAATGACCGCTAGATCATAGATATGTTTTGCTGCTTCGAATGCCCGATGATCAATGGAAGAATGTCGCACATATGCCTCTGCGGCAAAGAGCTTGTCGATAAATATCCTTTCCAGAGTTATTGTCTGGATATGGAATGGTCTTACATCATACAGAGTTTCCAAGATCTGTTTCTGTTCCTCTGTTGCCAGATCATAGATCATAGTCGAAACCTCAAGGGTGTCCACTGGTTCACTTATAGTAAAGGAAGTTGCCTCCACCTTAAGCTTGCCAAAACGTTGCAAGGCATCGCTTTCATCAAAAGTCGTAACGGGATCATAAGTATAAACAGCGATAACTTCCGAACGATTCGTTCTGCCCAGTGACACATCCCTTGGAAGAGAGACGTACTTCTTTGCAGCCCGTTCTAGACGTTTATCATTCTGCGTCCTGCTACATCCCCTAGTATCGACCGAAAGGTCTATATCTTCTGAAAAACGATTTGTTGTTTTCAGCGCCTTATAAAGCGCTGTTCCTCCCTTAAAAAAGGCAGGAAGGCCATCAGCTTGAAAGTTAGCCAGTTCATTTAAGATCAGCAATACATAATAATCCTTTTCCAGTACATCCGTCCGGTATCCTGTCTTTTCATGTATCGTTTCTAGCAGAAGCTTAAAGGCGTCTTTGTCCTTATGAAGTCTCATAGTGCATTTCCTCCTACACTTGCAGTATGTGCCAAGCACAATACCGTATTGTGATTATAATATCGGTCAGCTATCGCTAACAGTGTCTTATAATGTAGTCCTTTTCTTTGGATATACTTAGCAATGATCTCGTAAGGGTCTTTCTCGTCTACCGGTGCCTTCTTTAGCAGATCCATGACGTCCAGTATTTGTAGATAGTCCTTGTTTTCTGCTGTTACAGGCTCTTTTGGAGGTCTGATCAAAACACCTAACTTTTTATCCATCCTAGCACAGTCTTTCGCTACATTCGTGGCGATTTCTCGCTTACAAGGTATCTGTGAAGTCAGCCCCAAACGATGTAAGAGTGTCAATCCAGTCTCATATCCAATGTCCGGTAGCAAATATTTATCTGCTATCAAATGTTCTTTATTGATCCCGGTTTCACCAAAAGGTGTAACAGTTGCACGATAATAAATTCCTTTTTGATAAAAGCGGAGCTCTGGCATCATGCCGCTATCCATGACACGCTTTATAGCTACCGAAGTCGCTGCAGCTGCATCTTTTTCTTTTAGATCATATGCTACTGCCATATTATCGGCAATTTGGCTAGTATAGATCGGAGCACCTATCGAAGCATTTTTTATCAGGTCACATACAAACGTTATATAGGGTCTTTTCATATTCAAAACCTCCTTATGATATATTTTAAACGTTTTAATTGTTTTATTTCCGTATTTATTATATCATATCTTTAATGAAAGTCTACTACATAATAGCTGACGCAAATATATTTTGAGATCATAAAAAAAAGATCGTATCATGTACCAAGATCAGTAAAATGATACGATCTAAAACAGTAAAGGGATTTGATAGCCAAATTGTTCAACTTGCCCGTCTTTTCAAAAAAGGCGAAAAAAAAGTAACTACCCAAGTTAGCCATATCGGAGTAGTTACCTTGTAACTAAATCCAGGATGGTCTATCGACCTGTTCCTTTTTACATTTATATTCTATATCTTTTTGATCCGATCATCAACTATGACGTATCGATGAGTTCAATAAAATAGCATGATAACTTTTCTAAAAAAGTCTAAAAAACGCGTGATCTTTTGACCACGCGTTTGTATTAGATCGATCTAACGGTAACCTTTTCGCCATTAGGACCAGTAGCGTTGTTTAGATAATCAACGATAGCTGCTCTTTGATCAGGCTTACAAGGTTTACAACTAACAAGATCAGTTTCTCCATCGACTAATGCTTTTGCTAAGCCGCTGCAGCCAGGATAACCACAAGCACCGCAGTTATAACCTGGAAGCATCCCTGTGACCTTCTCTTCTCTTTCATCGACTTCAACATGGAAAGCCACGGAAGCGATGAATAAGATAAGACCCATGACACAACCTAGCACCAGCATCACTAATATGACATTTACTAAATTACCCATTTTTTATCTCCTTGTATCGAGTAGCGGGATTGTTGTCACAACTTGTGACATGACAACCCTCGCAAGCTGATGTGAGACCTTCACAGCCCTTAGGTGTCGGTGTCTTATGGTTGAAATAGTAACCTAAGACATAGATCGTTCCTAAGACGATGATGAAGATCATCCCATAGAGGATCGTCATTAAACGATACCTGCAAAGGCACTAAATGCTAGGGCCATAAGACCAGCGGTAACAAGCGCGATCGGATTGCCCTTGAATGCCTTTGGCGTATCAGCACTGTCTAATCTTTCTCTTAAGCATGAGAACAAGTATAACACTAGCATAAACCCAGCTGGGACTGCGATCGAGTTGACGATCGTTTCGGCTAAGTTATAGCCTTGCGTGATATTGTCTTGCGCGACAAAGAGAACGACACAGTTAGTTGTGATCAAAGGCAAGTAGATACCTAATGCCTTATATAGACTAGCACTGTACTTCTTGATGAACATCTCGATGAATTGGACAAATGTCGCAATGACCAAGATGAAGGTTATCAGTTGCATATACTCGATACCGAGTGGTTCAAGTACGAGATAGTATAAAGCGTAAGTGATCAGGGATGCACCGAAGATGACAAAGATGACCGCAAGACCCATACCGATAGCATTCTTGCTGGACTTTGATACACCTAAGAAAGGACAGATCCCTAAGAACTTCGATAGAACGACGTTATTGACTAGGACGGCACCTAGCGCTAATGCGAATAATTCCATCATGACTATTTAGCCTCCTTTTTATTTGAACGCTCACGCAAGACAGCGAATAGTGCTGCAAAGCAGGCAAAGGTCAAGAATGCACCGACACTAGCACTGAATAGTGAGATCGTATATGGCTCTAATGCTTCGATCGTGAATGAGAAGATGACCTGTGTTGGATCAAACGGATTGACAAAGCTTAGACCAGCTGTGGTCAAGAATTCACGGACGACAGAGATGAGAAGTAATGCAAAGGTATAACCTAAGCCCATCCCAAGACCATCGATAGCACTAGAAACGACACCGTTTTTACTTGCGAAGGCTTCCGCACGTCCTAAGATGATACAGTTGACGACGATAAGACCTAAGAAGACACCAAGTGATGTATATAAGTCAGGCATAAACGCATGGACGACCATCTCAACGATCGTGACTAGCGATGCGATGACGACGATATATACCGGGATCCTGATCTCATCTGGTGTGATCTTTCTGATCGCACTGACGATGACGTTAGAAGCGATCAAGACCAAAGTAACACATGCACCCATACCGATCGCATTGTTTAAGCTTGTAGAGATCGCTAAGGATGAACACATACCGAGATATAGTCCGAAGACTGGATTCTCTTTGATAAAACCGTTTTTAAAGTTTTGCCACATATTCTTTCCTCCTACCCGACAAGCTCAGCTACGACTGTCTGTGCAGCTGTGATCGCATTTTGTATCGCGGTACTGGTGACAGTAGCCCCACTTAATAGGTCGACTGTTTCACCTAATGCTTTACCGACATATAAGGTGTCGATATTCGCATCTTCAAAGCACTTGGTACCAAAACCATCGGTCTCTTGCTGTTGGATAGCCATAAGACCAGTGATCGTACCTTCACTATCGAAACCAACTAAGGCGATGATCGGTGTTGATGAGTTATAACCAGTCGTCTGTACTTTGACGGCATAACCTTCACCTACTACTTCATATGCCCCTTGGACATAACCGCTATCATCACTTACTTCTAAAGCGGTAAATTCAGCACCTGGATACATCGCTTCAAGGTTGGTGATCTCACTAGCCAAGAGGTTATCTTGGATGATCGGTTCAGTGATACTGTTGACATAACCGACTGAGATACCAGAGATCGTCGCGATGATACCGAGAAAGAGGACTAGTTGTAATGCTTTTTTCATTATCTTACCTCCTATTGATTAGCTGCATTTAATGCAGCATTGACCGCAGCTACGACTGAATTAGATGTCCAAGTTGCTGTTGAGATGAGATCAGCGTTATCATCTAATGTCTTGCCGACAAAGTGATCTAGATAACCTTGATCTTCACACTTATCACCGAAGCCTTCAGTATCGCCAAATGTCGAGAACTTGACACTACCGACACTACCATCTTCATTGACGACGATATCGAATTCATTCCTTGCATAGGTATGACCACTACCACTTGCGATACCATCTGGATCTAATAGACCGAAGCCTCTTACAGTAACATGGTATGAACCATCTTCATTTTGAGTTACTTCAGCACGGTAATCACTATAGTCATCACCGATAGCTGCTTCCCCACCTTTGGCATATGTTACACCACCATTTAAGGCTAACTTAACAGCGGCTGCTACTGATTTAGATGTATATGTCGCACCTGTTACACAGTTGACATCTGATTCTAAGCCTGAACCGATGAATTGATTCAAGAAGATATCATCAAGACATTCATCACCGAAGCCGACTGTATCACCGAATGTCGTAAATTCGATATCAGTTACCGTTTGTGTATTTGGATCGACAGTCACTGTGATGACATTTCTTTCATATGTATGACCACTACCACTTGCGATACCATCTGGATCTAATAGACCGAAGCCTCTTACATCGATGACATAGGTATCACCATCTTGGGATACAAGTTGTGCACGATAATCACCATAATCATCGCTCAAGTTGATCGTCTCACCAGTTGGGACGTTGATCGAACGATATGACTCCGTTGGTGTTAGGGTAAAGCCTAATGCGAAGATCAAAGCAGTGACGACGACCACTGTACTTGTGACGACCGTGATATTCTTCTTTTCTCTTAACACTTGTTTACCATCAAAGACCTTGTCGATGACTGGGGTCAAGATATTGACAAGTAGGATCGAGAATAAGACACCTTCTGGATAGTTTGCACAGAATCTGATAAGAACGGTCAAAAAACCAGCGATCGCCGCAAAGACGATCTTACCAGCTCTGGTATTTGGACTTGTGACTGGGTCGGTAAGCATGAATACTGCCCCAAACATGACACCACCAGTTAGGATGCTGAATAAGGCATAGCTTACACCTGCGCCGGTATATAGACCGATAAGTAGTGTACCGACAAAGATGACACCGACATAAGTGACAGGGATCCGCCAATCGATGACTTCTCTAACTACTAGATATACACCGACTAGTAAGATAACTAAAGCACTGGTCTCACCTAGTGCACCACTGTAATTACCGATAAAGAGATTAGCGATACCACCAAAGTCGCTTAAGAAAGTATCAAACCCTTCACCGATTAGGGCCCAGCCAGCTGAGTTCATCGTCGTTGTCGGTGTAGCTGTCGTGACTAGGTCACTTGAGATACTACCGGCAAAGCTTGCGAAGATGATCGCTCTACCAACAGCTGCTGGGTTGAAGATATTTTGACCAAACCCACCAAAGACGAGTTTGCCAAAGAAGATACATAAGAATGTTGCGACACCTAAAGCATATGGTTCAGTGTTGACTGGTACCATGAGCGTCAAGATGATCGCGGTGATCCATCCAAATGATGTAAGTAGATAATTGACGACTGGCTTTTTAGTACATAGAGCCCATACAGCTTCCGTCACTAAAGCGACAAGGATAGCTGTGACCATCAAGACGATGGCATTGGTCAAATAGGCTTGTCCTAAAGTGAATGCGTTATATAGACCAAAGGCATAGACGACTAATAAGCCAAGCGTTAGGTCCCACATTATTCTTTGGGTCGATAACTTTTGACGGTAATGTGGTGCCGCCTTAAACTTTAATTCCATTGTTTATCCCCCTATTTCTTAGTGCGTAAAGCCATCATCCGTTTAGCTTTGCGGACATTTTCTGTAACTTCGATCTTAGAAGGACAGATATATGTACACATACCACATTCGATACAATCCATCGGTCTTAGTTTCTCTAGACGATCGATATCATTGGCTTTAAAGGCGTTAGTGATATTGACAGGTTGTAGACCACTTGGACAATGATCAACACATTGACCACATCTTAGACAGCCGATGCTTTGGATGTCCTTGTGCTCTAAGACAGTGATCGCATTGGTAGCTAAGCCAACACATACTTCATCCTTAGTGACAGAGCCACCCATCATCGGGCCGCCTGCAACTAGTTCAATGACATCCTTAGTATAGCCACCACATGATTCGATTAGGACACTGAATGGTGTACCAACTGGACAGTGGACATTGTGTGGATCTTTGATCGCATCACCAGATACGGTGACGATCTTATCGACGATCGGCATACCTGTTTCCATAGCGATACCAAGTCTGATCGCTGTAGTAGCATTTGATACGATGCAACCGACTTCGATCGGTAGCTTGTCATAGCGCTTGTGGACTAATTCATAAAGAAGTGTCCTTTCCCAACCCATTGGATAGACATCCTTGACCGGTGTCACTTCGATCGTATTTTGATCTTTGAATAATTCAACGAGCTTAGGGATGAGTTCCTTCTTGGTCTCTTTGATACCAACTAAGCATTTTTTAGCTTTTGAAGCTTTGAACATCGCGATGACACCACGGCGGAAGTCATCGAGGTGATGTTCGATCGTTTGGGCATCAGCGGTGATATATGGTTCACATTCGACAGCGTTGATGATCAAAGTCTCACATTTATCTGTTTGATATTTGACATATGTCGGGAATCCAGCTCCACCACAACCGACCAAACCCTTCTCTTTCATGAAAGCGATGATCGATTCACCGTCAGCATCTAAACTGAGTGTTGATAGGCCCTCTTCTTTTTCCATCTTGCCATCATTTTCGATGACTAGATGATCACAAGGTCTTAGATTTGATCCCATCCTCTTTTCGATGCCGAGAACTTTACCGGATACCGATGCAAAGATAGGCACATAGAAATGGTCGTTTCTAGCTGCTACTTGCGTACCAACTTTGACATGATCATTTTCTTTGACTAACACATCGATCTTAGCGTTGCCCATCGCAAGTGGGATATATACCTTTTCTTGGACAGGAAGTTCTAAGATCTCATTATGCGCTGTCAATTCTTTATGGCCATTTAAGTGTTTTTGCATTGGTCCAATCAAAAATGACATACTTTCCCTCCTTAAAACTTTAACTTTATTATATTAACACAATCCTGTTATAATTTCTAAAGTATGAAAGAAAAAGATATAAAACCGTACATGGGCTATGATCTAGATCAAGAAAGCTATCAAAATAGCCGTGATATATTAAGGGAGATCAATAGTTCATATACGGCGATAAACATTGAAAAACTAAGACCATATCTTAAGCATATCGGTGAAAATGCCGTGATGATACCACCCCTTTATTTTGACCATGGCATCTATATCGATATCGGTGATAACTTCTACAGTAACACCGATCTGACCATATTAGATGAGGCTCTAGTCAAGATCGGTGATAATGTCTTATTCGGTCCTAAGGTCCAGATCTATACACCAAGCCATCCACTAGACAAAGAAATCAGAAGGACCGGCTTAGAATATGCCCTACCGATCATTATCGAAGATGATGTCTGGATCGGTGGTAATACCGTGATCTTAGGTGGGGTCACCATCAAAAGCGGCAGCATCATCGGTGCTGGTAGTGTCGTGACTAAAGATATACCTGAAAACGTCATCGCTTGCGGCAACCCCTGTAAGGTCATAAGAGCGATAAATAAAGAAGATAAGATATTTTGGAAACAAAAATACGACGAATATAAAGGAGCAAACAAATGAAGATAACTAAGATATTATTGAGCATATTACTACTATTCAGCCTAGTAGCTTGTGATAAAGAAGAAGAATATACACTAATGAATAAGGTCAACCTACAATGTGGCTTTGATACGATGTGTCAGTTAAATGCCTATGTCACAAGTGAAGAGGAATTTGACAAGTACTATGAAGAGATGAGTGATCTATTCACCTACTATAATAGCCTTTTTGATATCTATAACGACTATGAAGGCGTAAATAATATCAAGACGATCAACGATAATGCCGGTATAGCACCAGTAGAAGTAGATCCTGTGATCATCGAACTGATCGAACTTGCGCAAGAGATCAATGAACTATCCGACGGTGCCTTTGATATCACCAATGGTGCTGTATTAAAGGTATGGCACAACTATCGTGATGAAGGTCAAATATTAAACAGCAATGGTGAATATGGTGATGTACCAACACTTGAAGAATTAGAAGCCGTAGCTGACTATCATGGCTTTGACTATATCGAGATCGATAAAGAAGCAAGCACGGTCTATATCAATGATCCCAATGTATCTTTGGATGTCGGTGGTGTCGCCAAAGGCTTTGCGACCGAGAAGGTCGCCCAAAAACTGATCGAGATGGGCATGCAGTATGGTTCAGTGAATGCTGGCGGAAATCAAAGGATCATCGGTACAAAACCCGATCAAACAGGATTTAATGTCGGTATCACTGATCCTAGAGGTTCAGGTAATATCGCTGTCATACCTGATCAGGTAGACGTATCAGTTGTCACCTCTGGTGATTATCAAAACTACTATATCGCTGAAGGTGATGTGCGCTATTCACATATCATCGATCCTGATACTTTATATCCAGCTGATCACTATACCAGTGTCACGATCGCTGTCAAAGATAGCGGCTTAGCTGATTGTCTATCGACAGCTTTCTATGTCTTAGACTACGAAGAAGGCTTAAAACTCATTGATACGATCAATGAAGCCTATGATCTTGATGTGATCGTCGTATGGATATCAAATGAACCATTAGATGATACCAGTATCGAATCTCCAATCACAGCTGGTGAATATATCACCGCAAGTGCTAATATCGCTGAAGCATTGATAACCGAGTAAAAGTGGGGGTGTGAAAAAAGTCTAAATTGATTTAGGCTTATCACATCCTCTTTTTTATACTCTTAAATCAAAAAAGACAGCTCTTGGAACTTTTCCTTGAGCTGTTTTGATAAATATCAATTGCAAGGAGACGTTTACGATAGCAATTATAGCATCCATTAGTATTTGCAATAATATATTCCTTAGCCTCTATTATCGAAGTAGTGTAAGGAATATTCATTATATGATCATACCATCTTATTCACTTTAAAAAAGAGTGTGAAATATCGAATGATTTTCATCACCGACTTTTTTCACACCCCCCCTAATATCAAAGATGTTATGAAAATTGTTTTTTAGTATCTTCTTCAATCTTCTTATCCCCTTTCTATTTTATTGAGTATATAAAACAGGAATTAGATCTATAAGCTTGCGTATTGCTTATAAAAGTAATTCCTTAATTTCCATTATTATGTTATAATCCAAGTGTAGCAAGTCGAGGACTTGTGTTTAGTAGTTTGCTCTAACGATAAGGGTTAGAGCTTTTTTATTTTTCCGAACCTTAATCGGATCGAAAGTATAATGATTACTAACCAACTAAGTATTTTCCTTCTTAGTC
>CALVBC010000009.1 GCA_944325685.1 uncultured Erysipelotrichaceae bacterium
GCGATCATATCATCATTATTTATAAAAATAACGATGATCCATAATTTAAAGCTTTGAAGCCATAATTTCAAAGTTAAGCCCTAATGGAGAAAGGTATGAAGGCAAGATATAAAAACGGAGATGTAGATAACTAGAACTATCAAGACCTCGTGTCTTTAGGTTAGTTCGAATAAATCATATTCAAATAAAAGAAAGAATCTTAACATGTCAAAAGGAGGAAACAAAAAAAATGAAAAGATTGTTAAGTATAATCTTGGTGATGGTAATGATATTAGTCTCTTGCCCAGAAGTGATAAGTGCTAAAACGATTGAATATATGAGTGCAGAGCTTAGTCTCAATGAGATGGTTGATAATAAGATTGTAGTCTTTGATGATGGTCGTACAAAGATCGAAGTGGAGATCATTAGCTTTAAACCATCACATGTCAACTATGCAAACACTTCACCAACTTCTACAAACGACTACCCATACTTCACTGGCACAAGCAACTGGTCAGGTACACCTCCTGCCGGGACATATGATTTAAAGATAGAGCAATCAGATTTTGCTTATACAGTTAGTTATTATGTGAATTGCACTATGAATAGCGGGGCAGATAACGAGATACATTATGTATATTCTCCAGCTGTAGATGGTCCGCTGTATGAAATAGAATATACGCAATTTGAAGTTCTAAGATCTAAACCAACGTCTGAAACGCCAGCGTCTGCCATTCTTTCTTGGAATGCGAATCTGAGAATAGTTGGGCAACAGGTACAAAGCCTAAACGACTTTTTAAAATTCGAAATGAATGGAAGTCAATATCGGATCATTTGGCAAATCTAATATATGGCTCATTATTTTTGGTTAGGTTTATTCTTGACCTTGTTAGGGATATTTGTTCCTATTGGGTTATTGATATATATCATTCATCTACTACGAAAGAGAAAATAGAATCATTTTCTCTATGATGATCTTAGCTTCTATCACGATATTTGATCATAGACACTAACTGTCTTCTTGATCTATATATCTATTTAGCCTTAAAACACAAAGGAGCCATGTCGGCTCCTTTGTGTTTTATTCTTCTTTCATCATGATCTTGACGATCTCTTTATCGGTCTCCTTCATGCCTTCACGACCTAGACGACCGATATTCTTGATGGTATTTTCAACACCTTTAGTGACGATACCTTCACCGTCTCTAAACTGTTGATCATTGAGATACATGTGATAACCCATGATACCAGCCTCAACACTACTAGCGATCTTGGCGGCACAGCTTGGCTTTGCCCCATCACAGATGATACCAGATACGATGGCTAAGCTATTGACTAGTGTATGAGCTATCGCATCATAGTCACCACCATATAGGTAACAGATACCACAACCAGCAGCACAACCAGCTGATACAGCACCACAATACGCTGATAATCTACCGATACCATTCTTTTCATGGATAGCGATGAGATTAGCTAGTGCTAAAGCCCGATATAGCTTTTCCTTGGAAACCTTTAGCTCTTTGGCATATTCGATGACCGGTATCGATACCGTCATACCTTGGTTACCACTGCCCGAGTTGATGACGACTGGAAGTTCGCATCCACTCATCCTGGCATCAGAACCAGCAGCTGCCTTAGCTATTGCCCTATTCCTTATATCATCACCATAGTACTTCAGCATCGTCCTGCCGATATTAGCGCCATAACTATTTGTGATACCCTCTTCTGATATCTTGGAGTTATATTCGATCTGTCGATCTAATACTTCCCTTATATCTTCGATATCACAGGTATTGGCAAAATCCAAGATATCTTCAACTGTTAATAGTGATGCGTATGATGTCTTTTCCATATCCTTGCCTTCAAAACAGGAATTCCTTTCATTTAGTTCCTTCTCTAAGATGATGTCATCATCTTTGGCGATGTAGACGATATTAGTATGGAACTGGGCGATCCTGACCATCGATGTATGGTCATCCTTGTACAGTTTGATGATGATATCGAAGATCTCACCGTTATCGATGGCTTCGACTTTAAAGCTAGCCTTATCAAGATATTCATGGATCATCTTCTTTTCTTCATCCGATACATCGGCGATGACCTCTAAGATCTTGTCTGCTTTACCAGCGATGATACCAGCGGCACAAGCGGCCTCGATCCCTTTTAGACCATCGGTATTAGGGACGACGACGCTTTTGACGTTTTTGATGATATTATTGCTGACACCGATATAGACCTTATCTGGGATCATCCCTAAAGTGTCACGCGCCTTAGCAGCCGCATAAGCGATCGCGATCGGTTCTGTACATCCCATCGCCGGCAAGAGTTCATCTTTTAAGATCTTGACATAGGTCTTATATGTCTTACATGTCTTTTCCATCATTACCTTCTTTCTTTAAATTCCCCATTTGGGGAATTTAACTATAGGACTTCGTTTAGATCAAGGGTCTTTGTCCCGTCTTCCTTGATGAATAAAGGGACACCTAAACTGTTAGTATTACGGATACCATCATATAGTTTATCACTATCGCGTAGCGCAAGGTACTCTTTTAAGTATTCATGACACGCTAAGATATCCTTAAAGCCTACTTCATGGCCTTTTTCCATCAGTTTATTGATCGCATATAGCGTATCTGTACATAGATGGGTACCGATGACCACTACCTTCATATCACACCTCAGCGATCGCTTCGATCTCACACAAGACCCCTTTTGGTAGGGTCTTGACCGCCACACAGCTTCTAGCTGGCTTGTTTATGAAGTAAGTGGCATATACTTCATTGAAAGCGGCGAAGTTATCCATATCGCTCAAGAAGCATGTCGTCTTGATGACCTTTTCTAAGCTTGAGCCAGCTTCTTCTAAGATAGCTTTGACGTTTTCACAACTCTGCTTAGTCTGTTCGCTGATACCCTCGGGGATACTACCATCTACCCTCGCTGGTATTTGACCACTGGTATAGACGATGTCATTTACGATATAGCCTTGCACATAAGGACCGATCGCCCCTGGTGCTTTTGATGTATTTATGAGTTTCACTCTGTGACCTCCTTATTACCAGCTAATTTCTTATTTAGCCAATCTTTTCCTTCAACGAGCCTTGTGACCATCATACTAGCGATCGTATCGCCTGATGAGTTTAGACATGTAGCAGCTGGATCAAATAGGAAACCTAGTGTAGCGATGATCGGGAATGCTTCAGCAGGAAAACCAAACATTGAAACGATGAGCATCTCACCAACTAGACCACCACCTGGTGCACCAGATAAGACAAACGCGGATAAGATCGCTACGACGATCGACATCGCGATCGTACCGACACCAGAGAATTCTAGACCGAAGATGCCATATAAGAAGACGATCTTGGTGATACTTGATAATACTGAACCATCCATATGCATCGTACAACCCATCGGTAAGACAAGGTCACTGATGTCTTTAGGGACACCGATATTATCACAAGCTTCCTTATTGACAGGGATCGTAGCAGCTGATGATTGAGTAGCGAAGGCCGTGATCGCTGGTGGGAAGATATTCTTGACCATTGCGACAACAGCTTTCTTACCACCAGACATAAAGGCGTATAGTGGGAAGAAGATGACACCATATAGTAAACACAATGGATAGTACACCAACATCGATCTACCATAGTCACCGATGATCTCAGGACCATAGGTCGCAACTAAGTTAGCGAAGTAAGCGCCGAGACCCAGTGGTGCGATATACATGATGACACCGACGAACTTCATGATGATGTCGTTTAAGTTAGTCAAGATCTTACCAACAGCTGATTCTTGACCACCGCATGCTGAGACACAGAAACCGAAGATGATCGCAAAGATGATCAATGGTAACATATTTGACTTCGTCCATAGTTCTGGGAAGTCAGTTACGGTTAATGAGCTGACTAATAGTTCAGCAGCTGATTTAGCTTCACCCATTTCCGTGGTCGTCATCTCGATACTTGTACCGGCTGATGGACTGAAGAAGTTGATCCATACTAAGACACAGATACTAGCGATGATACCGGTGAAGATAAAGACACCGATGGTACTACCTAAGATCTTACCAAGGCGCTTCATATTCGCCATCGTACCGACAGCCGAGGCGATCGAAACGAAGACCAGCGGCACGACGATCGTGAATAGTAGATTGAGGAAGATATCACCGATCGGCTTGATGGTGGTGCCAAAACTTGGGGCAACGACACCGATCAGAGCACCGATCAAGATACCACCGAGTATGAGGATCAAATTCCCATACTGTTGCCAGAATGATTTCTTTTGTACTTTAGCTGTCATATATCCTATCCTTTCCTTTTATAAAGCATCTACAGCTTCTTTTAGTTGACCTAAAGCTTTTTCAAGTGTTGCCCTAGGACAAGCGACATTGAGGCGCATATAGCCACTTAGACTACGACCGAAGGTATATCCTTCATTTAGACCTAATTTCGCTTTCTCGATAAAGAACTTCCTTAATTCTTGATCATCCATATGTAATTCCCTACAATCAAGCCACATTAGATAGGTCGCATCTGGACGATTTGGTTTGATCTTAGGGATGTACTTAGCACAATAGTCGATGACATATTCAAAGTTTCCGGCGATGTAGGTGAGTAATTGTTCAAGCCATTCTTCACCTTCATTGTACGCTGCTTCCATCGCTACGGAACTAAAGGCATTATTGCGGTGGATCTCAAGCTTTTGCCAGAAACGATCAAAGGTCTTTTTCATCTCCATATTGGGGAAGATCGTGGTACTAGCTTGTAAGCCCGCTAAATTAAAGGTCTTAGTAGCTGATACACAGGTGACGATCTTATCTTTGATCTCATCAGAGATACTAGCGGTCGGTGTATGCTTTTTATCGTGGAAGATAAGATCTGAATGGATCTCATCAGATACTACTAATACATCATTAGCGATACAGATATCAGCCATCTTCTTTAATTCCTCTTTTGACCAGACGATACCTAGCGGATTATGAGGATTGCAGAGTAAGAAGATCTTACATTCCTTAGCTTTTCTTTCAAAGTCGTCAAAGTCGATATGCCATTTGCCATCTTCTTCAACTAGTTGATTTTCGACGACTTCTCTGTCCCATGCCTCTACGACATCGTAGAACTCAGAGTAAACTGGTGTTTGGATCATGACCTTATCACCCTTTTCACTGAAGAGTTTGACGATCGCTGACATCGTTGGCACAACACCTAAGCTCCAACTCATGAGCTCGGTATCTGGTTTCCAACCTTTGCGTCTTTCTTCCCATCCTTGCACTGCTTCAAAGTAGCTAGCAGGTCTTGAGGTATAACCCCAGATCCCTTCTTTAGCCTTCTTTTCACAGGCGTCGATTATCGGTTGCGCTGTTTTGAAGTCCATGTCCGCGACCCAGAGTGGTATGACATCCATCGTACCGAACTTCTTGATCCGCTCATCGTATTTTGAGGAACGATTGTGATTGCGGTCAATGACTTCATCGAAGTTATACTTCATATGATTTGCCCTCCATTTTCATGCCTTTAGTATATAAGCTAATTACCCCCTTTTAAAAACAAGCCTTTGTGACAAGCTTGTCACAAAAAAGTAAAGGGCTTGTTTAAAATGGGGGAGATTTGTTAGTATTAGGGTAAATTAAAGGTCATGAGTCTATTAAAGAAGAAACAGTTTTTAAGCTTACTAGTCAGACAGGATGGCATAGTGACAGCTAAGGAATATGCCAGTGTTTTAAACGTATCTAAAAATACTATCTATAACTACCTAAAGGAATTAAAGGATGACTTCACTAATTTAGCGATCGATGTTGTTTTGATCCCTTCTAAAGGCATCATGGTCCATCATGATATAAGCGTCAAGGTCGATCGTGACTTAGATCTATCAAGCCTTGAATATCGTCGTTTCTTCCTCTTTTTAAAGGTCATGATCAAAAATGAGCCAGTATCGATAAGTAACTTTGCCAGTAGCTATTTTGTATCACAAAGCTCGATCTACGCTGATGTGACTTATATAAGCGACATCTTAAAAGATGTCACCACCAGCTCACTTAAGATCGTCGATGGTATCATCACCCATGACTTCAAAAGTGAGGATGACCTTGTATCATCAGTGTTATATGTCTTTGACCACTTCAGTGATATCTTAGGGGAAGATGAACTAAATGATGTCATATCAAAGTCTTTAGATCCGATCGACCGTGATAGGATATCGGAGCTTGTCCATGGCTTTTTAGCTAGTAAAAATTATCGCTTTGCTGATCACTATGTCGATCCTGTCATCACCCTTTTGACGATCATGATCTACAGATCATACAAAGGCAAACAGATCGATGTCGCACTTGAAGACTACGTCGAAGCGATGACTGAGACCTTTGTCTTAAGGCGCTTTATCGATGATATCAATAATGGCTTTGGTATCAGTCTCAATCACGATTGTATCGTCCTTCTATATAGCTATCTTAAAGCGATCCCTAATCTATTAGATGATAAGGATATCAAGATGCATGATGAGATCATATATCAAGAGATCATCGATATGATCGCCAAGATATTTGACCTCAAGGTCAATACGATCGACCTTGAACACTTCCTTTTGCACATCCGAACGATGACCTATCGTCTAAGGAATAATGTGATCGTCAAAAACCAGCTCTTAGAAGCGATCAGACATGAATGTGCCTACCTCTTTTTTGTGGTCGATGTCTTATTCGCTAGTGAAGAGAAAAAACTAGGTATCACTTTAAGTGAAGATGAAAAGGCCTTTTTAGTATTGCATCTACAAAATATCATCAACCAAAATGACCCTCATCGTACGGTCATCGTATATTCTAAGATGGGAAGGTTAGTCGAAGACTATATCTTAGGTATCTTATCATCCCATTACAGCTCCCCTTTTATCCACTATGCATCTTATAGCCCTGAGCTTATACATGACGCAAGCCTACTTGTGACCGATGATGATATCAAAACGGATATCCCGACTTTAAAAGTATCTTCCGTATTAAAAAAGAGTGATATCTATGCCTATATCGAAAAGATGCAAGTGCACTTTGGTAAAAAACCAAAAGCGGATATCTTTATAAGGGATACATCATGTAAAGACAAAGATGAGGTGATCGCTAATATGAAGGATCAGCTTATAAATGACCATATCATAAGCCCTGATACAAGGCTCTATATGACCACTTCCAAGATCGCTGATAGAGATCATCAGCTAGTCATCGCTGACCATGATAATGTCTTACAAAGCGCTTATTATATCGTTGAGACAAATGATGATACCCTTGTCTTTATCAATATCAAAAAGGATGATCTTAGCACTTTAGATAGTTTGTATTATGGCTTAAAGGAAGACCTTAAATAATGATATAATAAAGGCATGAAAAGTATCGATGTCCAAAGCGAGATAATGCCACTTAAGAAAGTCTTATTACATCGACCAGGTAATGAGCTTTTACATTTGACCCCTGATACATTAGAAGAACTACTATTCGATGATATACCCTATCTTAAAGTAGCCCAAAAAGAGCACGATGCCTTTGCGGATATACTAAAAAAGGAAGGTGTTGAAGTCATCTACTTAGAAGATCTCGTGGCTGAAATATTAAAAGACAATGAAATAAAAGACTTATTTATAAGACAATATACTAAAGAAGCTGATATCCATACTGAAAGATATCAAGATGCGATATACCGTTATCTGATATCGATCAAAGATGAAAAAGACCTTGTCTTAAAGACGATGGAAGGTATCAGTAAGGATGAGATCGAAGTCAAAAGCAACTCATCCCTATATGACCTTGTGAGTGATGATGATAAGCTCATCACTGACCCTATGCCAAATCTTTACTTCACAAGAGACCCTTTTGCCTCCCTTTTTGATGGTGTAGCGATCAATCACATGTACTCTAAGACAAGATCAAGAGAGACCATCTACGCTGAATATATCTTCAAATATCATCCACAGTATAAGGACGTTCCTCAATACTATGACCGCCATGATCCTTTTAGGATCGAAGGCGGGGATATCTTAGTGTTAAATAAAGAGACCCTAATGATCGGGATATCACAAAGGACTGAGCCTGATGCGATCGAATTATTAGCGGAAAGACTACTTAAGATGCATAAGGATATAAAGACCGTCTTAGCGATCGCCATCCCTAAGACTAGAGCTTTCATGCATCTTGATACCGTCTTTACGCAAGTCGACTACGATAAATTCACGGTCCATGATACATTGACACCGATCAATATCTATAAGATCGAAAAAGACAAGAAGATCAAAAAAGAAGATCTTGATCTTAGACGTGTGCTCATGGATACACTAAAGTTAGACCATATCACCATGATCAAATGCGGTGGTAAAGATATGATCGCTTCTAAACGTGAACAGTGGAATGATGGTTCTAATACACTGTGTATAAGACCAGGTGTAGTCATATGTTATGAGAGAAATGATATAACCAATCGGATATTAAAAGACAGTGGTTTAAAGGTCTTAACGATCCCTAGCTCTGAACTATCAAGAGGTAGGGGTGGACCAAGATGTATGTCGATGCCACTAAAAAGAGAGGGATAAATATGGATCTAAGGGGAAGAAGTTTTTTAAAGATACTCGATCATTCTAAAGAAGAGATCGAATATCTCATCGATCTAGCCATGCGCTTTAAAGAGATGAAAAGAGACAAGATAAGACATGACTATCTAAGGGGTAAGAATATCGTCTTATTATTTGAAAAGACCTCCACAAGGACTAGATGCGCCTTTGAAGTAGCTGCGATGGACCTTGGGATGGGTGTCACCAATCTCGATCCAAGATCTTGCCAGATGGGAAAAAAGGAAAGCACTGAAGATACCGCTAAAGTATTAGGCCGGATGTATGATGCGATCGAATACCGTGGCTTTGCCCAAAAGGTCGTTGAAGAGATCGCTTTAAATGCGGGGGTTCCTGTATATAATGGCCTAACTAATGAATTTCATCCGACACAGATGTTAGCGGATATCATGACGATAAGAGAGGAACTTAATAAAGATCATATCAAAGTCTGCTATCTTGGTGATGCGGCTAATAATGTCGCTAACTCCTTGATGGTGACTTGTGCTAAGCTTGGGATCGACTTTAGTGCCTGTGGTCCATCATCTTTGATGCCAGAAAAACACCTAGTCGAGATATGCCAAGATATCGCTTTAGATAGTGGTAGTAAACTATCCTTTAGTGACAAGATCGAAAAGGCTGCCAAGGATGCCGATGTCATCTATACCGATGTCTGGGTATCGATGGGTGAACCTGATAGTGTTTGGAAAGAGCGTATCGAACTTTTAAAGCCGTATCAAGTAAATGATAAAGTCATGGCTTTAGCAAGCAAAGATGCCATCTTTATGCATTGCCTTCCTTCCTTCCATGACCTTGATACCGATATCGCTAAGGATATCTATAAACGCTTTAAGATAAGTGAGATGGAAGTGACCGACAAGGTCTTTAGAAGTGAAAAGTCAGTGGTCTATAGACAGGCGGAAAACCGGATGCATACGATCAAGGCGCTTTTGTATGCAACATTAAATGATGAAGAGGAAATGATATGAAAGAATATACTATCCACAGTTTTGATGAACTACATGAGATGATCTTTATGGATTGCTACGACGAAAAGACCAAACGTTATCGCAACAACTTCGTCTATCGGGGCATGGCGGATAAGAATTATCATCTGTTATCCAAATTGAATCGTGTATGTGGTCATGACTTATCTTTAGAGACATCGATCAACCGCAGTTTCTTAAAATATGGCTACGCTGATGTCAAAGATGTATCTTCTTTTTGGCAGATGCTAGCGATGGGACAACACTATGGCCTACCGACAAGGCTATTAGATTGGACCTATTCACCACTTGTCGCTGCCCATTTTGCCACCGAAGATATCTATAGGTATGACCGTGATGGTGTCATCTATCGGATCAGTATGAATGCTGGCTATAAACGTCTACCTGATTGTTTAAAGGATGAGCTTATAAAGTCTGGTGCGCAAAGCTTTACCTTAAATATGCTTGATGCCCACGCAAAAGACTTAGAGACCTTTAAAAGCTTGAGCGATGAACCATTCTTTGTCTTTTTTGAACCAGCTAGTCAAACTGATAGGATGACTAACCAATATGCCCTATTCTCAATGACTTCAGACCCTAAATATTCGATCGTCGATCTTTTGAGTGATGATAAAAATGATGAACTAGTCAAGATCATCATCCCAAAAGAAGTAAAGCTTGAGATCAGAGACAAACTAGATTATATCAATATATCCGAAAGGCTGATCTATCCTGGTCTAGATGGCATCTGTTCTTGGATCACCAGAAGATACGCTGATCTTGGTCATAGATAAAACTATACTTTAAGCTACTATATGTAAATATAGCTCGCTTTTACACGGTTAAAACAGAATACTCATAAATCTATCTTTTACACTTTTAAAAAGATAGCCACATTTTACTGTCCTTTTCCATAGCGAACTTCATCTACCAGTTCCTGAATATCATCATTTAACACGCCTATTGCTTCAGCCACCCCACTAAAAGCTGCCTGTGCTTTTTGAATGGCTACAGCAGAGGCATTACTTACAACGATCTCTCCATTTTTCTTTTGGAAAAATATGATCTTATCACCAGATCTCAGCCCTAGTTGCCGTCTGATCTCGATCGGCACAGTAATCTGTCCGTTTGCAGATATTTTAGCTGAATTCATACGATCCATCCTTTCTATTCTTTAGAATTCAAGTTTTCTTTGCTCATATTATATCGCATAGACTTGAAATAGTAAGATTGGCACAATAAACAAATAGCCAAACTCTTTAGTAAACAACAAAAAAGAATGCCAGATCGATCTCTCGAAATGGCATCCATAAAGTTTATTACCCGTTGCTTAAAGAATGAGTCGACTTTACTTCATAAACAAGCGGATCATCTTGTCTTTGGTATCATTGTATGGGCGATACCTTAGTGGTAAGTCGATCCAAGTCTTCTTATCGACGATACTCTTGAGATGCGAGAAGGTCTCAAAGCCGACTTTGCCATGGTAGCCACCCATACCACTTTCACCAACACCACCAAATGGCATCGCACTGGTAGCGAGATGGATGATCGTATCATTGATACAGCCACCACCGAAGTTGATGGTCCTGGTGACTTTATCCATCACCGCTTTATCCGATGTGAACAAGTATAAAGCTAGCGGATTTGGTCTATCTCTTACGATATCGATCATTTCATCTAAGTCCTTATAAGGGATGATCGGCATGATCGGACCAAAGATCTCCTCTTGCATGACTGGATCATCAAAGGTGACATTATCAAGCACTGTCGGTGCGATCTTCAATGTATCCTTATTACCATAGCCACCCACAACGACCTTTTCTGGTGTTATTAGGCCCATTAAGCGGTCAAAGTGTTTTTCATTAACGATACGACCATAGTCATCTTGCGCTAAGATATCGCCACCGTATTGTTTAGCGATCTCTTCTCTAACACATAAGACAAATTCATCATGGACCTTTTCATCGACTAAGACATAGTCTGGGGCAACACAGGTCTGACCGACATTGAGATATTTACCAAATACGAGCCTTCTAGCAGCTAGTGGCAAATTAGCACTGTCAGTGATAAAGACTGGTGATTTGCCACCTAATTCTAAGGTGATCGGTGTTAAGTGATTACTAGCTCTAGCCATGACTTCCTTACCAACAGTGACACTACCCGTAAAGAAGATATAGTCAAAGTGTTGATCTAATAGCGCTTGGTTTTCTTTTCTACCACCGGTGACAACTGAAAGCATACCTGGATCAAACTTACTAGCGAGCTTAGCTAATAATGCCGATGTAGCAGGTGAATAAGCACTTGGTTTGATACAGACGGTATTACCAGCTGCGATCGCATCAACGACTGGATCTAGTGTCAGCATGAATGGATAATTCCATGGACTCATGACTAAGACTACACCATAAGGGCTTGGTCTTCTAAATGACCTTGAATGGAATTGCGCAAGTGGTGTATGGACCCTTCTATCTCTAGCATAACATCTGATATGCCTTAGCATATAGTCGATCTCATTTAAGACCATACCTACTTCACAGAAATACGATTCATTACGGCCTTTGCCAAGATCTTGATGTAAGGCATCATAGATCTCTTCTTCCATCTCTAAGATCGTCTGTTTTAGTTTTCTTAATACAGCGATCCTAAAGTTTACATCTTGGGTCTTACCACTTCTAAAGTAAGCTTTCTGTACATCAATGATCGCTTGAATCTCTTCAACTGTCATATATTACTCCTTTATCTCAAAATAGAATCTTTCTAATTCTTTAGCTGTCATAAAGACAGGTACTGGATACAATGGGTTACCTTCATTTGCCGCTCGTTTTGCCAGCATCGGGATATCTTCATCCTTGATGCCTTTGAGCTTATTGGGGATACCCATGCTTGCATTGAGCTCTTCGATACTAGCGATGAACTTCTTAGCTGCTACTTCTTCACTGTCACCTTCATCAGCGACACGTGCCGCGATCGCTAATACCTTGAGCTTTGGATAGATCACTTCACCATAGCCCTTTAAGACATATGGTAAGATGACCGCATTAGCTAAGCCATGAGGGATACCATATTGGCCACCTAAGGAGTGAGCTATCGCATGGACATAACCGACATAGGATACGGTAAAGGCACAACCAGCTAGATATGCTGCATCAAGCATATTCTCCCTGGCTTTTAAGTTATCACCGTGGTCATATGCTTCTTTGATATTCTCATATATCAAACGCACTGCTTGTAAAGACTGACTGCGTGTTTCTCTTGTCGTGCTCCTTCCGATAAATGCTTCAACGGCATGTGTTAGAGCATCCATACCTGTTGTCGCTGTCAGTGACTTCGGTAAGGATACTGTGAGCTTTGCATCTAAAAGCGCATAGCTTGGGATCAAACAGAAGTCATTGATCGCATATTTGAAATGGGTCTTCTCATCGGTGATGACAGCCGCTAAGGTCGTCTCACTACCTGTGCCAGCCGTCGTAGGGACAGCGATGAGAAGCGGTGTTGGCATTAGTACTTTGAGGACACCTCGCATATCTTTGAGATCTTTTCTTTCTCTGGCGATGATCGCACCTGTTCCTTTAGCACAATCCATCGATGATCCACCACCAAGACCGATGATCGCTTGCGCGCCACTGTCATAGTACATGATCCTTGCCTCGCGGCAATTTCTGATCGTTGGATTGGCTACTGTCTTGTCAAAGACCGCTACCTTGATGCCAGCATCTCTTAGTGGTCCAATGACTTTCTCAACGATGCCTGCCTTCACTAGACCTTCGTCAGTGATGCATAAAACACTACTAATGCCTTTGCGTTTTAAAACATCGACTAACTCACCTTCATTGTAGAGGCGTTCTGGCTGTCGATATGGCATTACAGGTATCGCCATCCGGAATGTAGTCTGATAGATCCTACTCCCAATCTCATAGAGCGATTTCATACTTTGTCCTCCTATTATGAATGCCCTTATTTCCTACATCTCTATTCTACACGAAAACGCTTTCAAATAAAATAATAGATAGTCCTATTTCATCAAATATTCACTTTCACTTCTTATACTTTTTTATGAGTTATAAAAGATAAATGATCAAGGAGGAACTATGAAGATAGCGATCATATATGATTCAAATACCGGCAATACTAAAGAGTTAGCTCTTGCGATAAAGGATGCTTTAAAAGGATATGAAGTCGTATATTGTGATAAACCTGGTGATGTCATACCTAAAGCAGACATATACTTTATCGGCTCTTGGACCGATAAAGGCGATACGAGCAATAAGATAAAAGCTGTACTTAAAGACCTACATGACCAAAAGATCGCCTATTTTGCGACTGCTGGTTTTAATGGCGATGGTTATTATAAACGCCTATTTTTAAGAGCTAAGATCAATATACCTGATGACAATGAGATACTCGGTCATTTCTATTGCCAAGGAAAAATGCCTATGGCTGTAAGAGAACGCTATGAAGCGTTGATAAAAGCTAATCCTGATGATCAAAAACTAATGGTCAGTATCTCTAATTTCGATGAAGCTTTATCACATCCTAATCATGACGATATCGACAATGTCAAAAAATGGGCATTAGAGATGGTCGAATGATATGATTACACGAAATTAAACCGATCATCTCTATATACGATCTTATGATCACAAATATCTTCTAAAGTGTTTTCGTGCGAGATGATGAAGATGATCTTATCATCAAACATCGGATCTTTAAGATATTTCATCATCTTTGTTTTAGCTACACTATCAAGCGAGCTTGTTGGTTCATCTAAGATGATCAGATCAGCATCTCTAATGATCGCTCTGGCGAAAAGGAGCCGTTGTTTCTCACCGCCTGAACAGTTAGTGACATTTTCATCAGGTATCTCTTTGATAAAATCGATATTTAAAACAGCTTATTCTAGTGGGTGATCACATCCTAAGGTTATATTATCCATTTTTGAACCTTCAAAGATGAAGAATTCTTGTGGCAAGGTCGCAACATGTGGATAATATATGTCCGTCGATATGTCTTTGATATCAATACCATTGATCTTGATATCACCATTATTTGGTTCAACCTCTTTTAGTAACAATTTCACCAAAGTAGATTTACCGATCCCCGACTGTCCCTCAATAAAGACTTTGTCACCTCTTCTGACCTTAAAACTAAGATCCTCGATGATCTCTTTTTTATCATAAGCAAAACTGACGTTTTCAAAGCTGATCTGATCGATCGAATCTAGCAACAAACTATCTTTTTCTTCTCTATTTACTAATAACTTTGATACTCGATCTTTAACGGCATTGTCTGATTGGATAGTAATGTTTGCATCGGTTAAATTCGTTATTGGTTGTACTAAATTGGGAATATAAGTATAAAAGCTAAATAAGACACCTATCGTTGTCTCGCCAACAAAGACAAGATACGCGCCGATGATCATGATGATAAGCGGTATCGCATCTAGTAGTAAGCTTGTCCCAGTCACACCTAGTGACTTCCATTTTTGATAAGACATCAAAGAAGCGTAGTTGTCATCAGCTTCTTTAGCTAAGCGATCATTAAAATATCCTTCAGCTTGGTTCTTCTTGATGGCATCAAATCCTGATAATGCTTCTTCGGTCTTATTCAATAATCGAGCATAACTTTCTCTTTCTAGTTTTGCATATTTACGTAGTTTTTTGTTGAGAAAACCATAATATAGAAAATAAACAAAACTGAAAGCCAGTACAACTAGCGCAAGTAATCGATCTTGGATAAATAGGAATACAAAAACAATGATCAAAGTGCTGATATTTAAGATATACATCGGCGCCGTTATCAACTTGCTTTCTGATAAACTTGCTGATTCATTGATCAACCTGTTTAATATATCTCCCTTATCCAAAGACTTAAATACTGAAAAACTCTGTTTAAAAACATCCTGGAATAATGCTTTTCTAGTGATGTTAGCACCAAGATTTATCATCTTGAACCAATAATAATTCTGAATAAAGTTCAATATACACGATACTAATAATAATCCTATATCTATCAAGAAGAGGTAAATTATATCATCGCCTGAACCCGATAATGCATCAAGGATCATACCTAAGATATATGGTTGGGCTAAGCCTAGTATATCGCATATGATAAAAACAATGATAACGAATATCTTGAGCTTATTTAACGGTCGCAAATTTTTATCAAAGAATGTTTCGATATTATTCATCGATAATTATTCCTTCATTAATAAGCTCAACTAGTTGATTTTCTATTTCTAGATCATTAACTCTGCTATCGACCGTTCTAAATAATGAGTAGACTTCTATCCGTGTAAAATAAGTGTTTCTGAGCTTTTTAATTACTTCCCCTGTTATGTTATCAACTTCTACACAATTCTCCGTAACTGAATCAAAAATAACCAATCCATCATTCACATCTGCTATGCGACAGTATTTATTCAATTTCATGTTCACGCCTCTTTATCTCATCGTACATAAATTTGCATAATGTCATCTCTGATTCGGTTTCTTTATCAATCAAAAGATGGCATGGATAACAAATGTCCTTCAAAAACCGACATTTATTGCATGGTGTTAAATTTTTATAAAGATCGTCTGAATAATATTCTGAAAATGGTAATGAGAAATCATTAGAACACCACACATCTTTAAAATCATTATCCAACAAAGAGTATTTATTCTCTAATCTATCGTCCATATTTCTTTTCTATCACACGGAAAGATATATCCTTTGTTGTTCAAAAAAGCATGAGATCTCTGGTCAGATCTATATCTACTGTAATTCCACTCTTTTAGCCATCCACACTATAACACAAAACAAGATCAATTATGATATTACTCATTATAAAGAAGCTTTGAAGGACAATATCAATAAAAAGACGGATATTGAAAAGATAGCGATCGAAAATCTGAATAGGTTATCAAAACTTGGAGGCGGATCATGAGTACCAACTATAATCGACTGATCGATAATCTTGATATATTAGAGCTCTATGGTATCAGAGATAATCTAAACACATATCTAGATCTGATAAATGATGGAAGTAAGAAGGTCATCGATGCCTTATATGAACTGAGCGAGAAAGAAATAGACCTCAGAAGAAAAAGAGCGATCAGTGCTTGTGTCAAAGTAGCTAACTTCCCTTTCTATAAAACGATAGATGACTTTGATTTCAACTATCAACCAAGCATCAATAAGAAACAGATAGAGGACTTTACTTCTTTACGCTTTATGGAAGAAAGTAAGAACCTTATTTTCTTGGGATCATCCGGTACAGGAAAGACACATTTAGCGACAGCCATCGGCATTGAAGCTGCCATCAATCGTCATAGTGTCTACTTTATAAGCTGTCAGAAGCTCATCGAACAATTAGTCAGAGCTGAAAGAGAGAATAGACTAGATAGAAGGCTCAAACAGATCAACCGCTATAGCCTGCTCATCATCGATGAGATAGGTTATATCAACTTCGATCAAAAATCAGCCAATCTCTTCTTTCAGCTTGTATCTTTACGCTATGAGAAAAGATCACTCATCATTACCTCTAATAAGAACTTATCTAAATGGCATGAGATCTTTAATGATCCTATCATCGCTAATGCGATATTAGACAGGCTTCTTCATCATAGTGAGATCGTCAATATCGTTGGACCATCATATAGAATCAAAGACATCTTAAAC
>CALVBC010000010.1 GCA_944325685.1 uncultured Erysipelotrichaceae bacterium
ACAGTAAGAAAAGCCGCCAAGCCAATGATACTGTTATCCACCTAAACGATCATTGATAGTCGATCATCATAGATCGACCACTCAAATTATAGATCGCTCATGCACACTGTGCAAATAGGGATTCTAAAGAAAAAATAAAATAAACAATAGATTGATAACGGTTTTAGTCTAACAATCCCACCTTATCAAAAAAGCAAAAAGAAAAAGTAACTACCTTTGTTAGTCAGACTGAAGTAGTTACTCTATAACTAAATCCAGGATGGTCTATCGCCCTGTTCCTCTTGCATATTTATTTTATATCTTTTTAGCTAGATCATCAACTTTTGTAGTTTCAGGTTCATCCTTTGATAAATGATGCTATGTCTTCTATCACCTTATCATCTACTTGGCCTTTTTGCATATAGGCATCAGGACCTTTATCACCATCACAGAAGATATGGGTCAAAGCAGGATAGGATATAAAGGTGGCTTCGATATTATCTTTCCAGATCTTAAAGTCTTCCATCGTGACCTGATAGTCATTTTCACCTTGTAAGAATAATTGTGGGATAGTTATATCCTTAGCTTCTTTGACTTGATCGAAATTAAGAAGATCTTGCCAATAGGCTTTATAGGCGCCCATTATAAGTTCATCATCATTTATATTATCCAGATCATCTAATCGCGCTAGATCACTTCTATAAGCGCTTAGATCTGTATCACTTACCGTTTCAAGATATGATACTTGCTCAGACATCAAGGTCTTAAGGTCTCGTGCTGGGGCAGCCATGTAGATAAGACCATCTGCTTCTATCATCTTTTCGATACGTGGTAATATCTGACCTCCTAAGCTATGACCTAAGACATAGATAGAGCTTATATCATCGCGTTTTGATATCATCTCATATACCGCCATTGTGTCTTTGATATATTCATCTTCGATCGTAAAGTTTATATCACTAGCGCATTCTCTTGGATAAGTATACGTCCTTTTATCAAAGCGCAAAGTAGCGATCCCATTTTTAGCTAATCCTTCAGCAATATCCTCAAACGGCTTATTAGGACCGATCGTCTCATCTTTATCATTTGGCCCACTCCCACTCAGCATGATCACCAAAGGATATGTATCAATACCTTTAGGGGTATATAAAGTGCCATTTATCTTATACTCATCACCAAAGATAACTTCTTCACTATCCAAAAAAGAGAGGTCAGCGACCTCTTCGTTAGAATAATTACCCATGACGATCCCAGCGATCTTACCATCACTATCGATGCTGATCACAAGATCAAAGTTCTGATATGAGTGCTTACAAGGGACACTGTATATCGTATAACCCTGTGACTCACTGACCTTAGGTTCTTCGATCGCTTCAAGCTCACCTAATGCTTTTAGTTGCGTTTGGATCAAACTTAATCCATCATCACCTAAAGCACTTATCATCTCATCAGTAAAGCTATAGCTTTCATATAACGATGATGCATCGCCTTCAAGTAATACTTGACTAAAGCTCTTGGCATCAAATGCGACTGGCTCACTCTTTTCACTAGTACACGCACTCAGCATCGTCACTAATGTGATAACTAAGAATAACTTCAATATCTTCATATACATCTCCTTAGCTCTACTACAGCACAAGTTCAAAGAGATAGATAAGCTTTCATCTTTTCTTCTTCAAAAGCTTGTAGTTCTCTGATGAAAGGTACAAGGCTTTCTGTATCATAATTCGCTAGTAGATCAAAATATCTGCTTCGATCTTCACTTTTGATCACGATCGGCATCATGCCTATATGCATGAGCATCTGATCGATGATGAGTCTTCCTGTTCTACCATTTTCATCAACAAATGGATGGATATGTTCAAAACGGATATGGAAGTCAGCTATCTTGAATAGATCATCTCTATCACCACGTAGATGATCATATATCAGCTCTTGGATAAGATATGGCACAGATTCAGCTTTAGGTGGTATGAAGTCTGCTCCCCTAATAAAAACTTGTGTTTTACGAAAACCTGTCCTTTCATCGATATTTTATTGATCAAAGAATTTATATCGATCATCATATCGACACTTATATCATCATCGATATGTTTAAATATATGATCACTTGCATATTTTAAATTGATAGCCTCATATAATTCTCTCGGCTTGATATTCGAAAGGGTAAATGAGTCATCGTCAAAGATGATCGCATATGTATCGGCATAACTTAATGTGCTGCCCTCGATCCTATTTGAATGATAGATCGATCTTGCTAGAAAGTCTTTATAATAGTCAGTATTTTTAAATGTGTCGGTATCGAACATATCACCTAAAAATAAAAATGGTCGGGATGACAAGATTTGAACTTGCGACCTCTTGCACCCCATACAAGCGCACTACCAAGCTGTGCTACATCCCGATACCTTGATTATATCATATTAAAAGGCTGCACAGATACTGCACAGCCCTTGATCTACATAATAGCTCTTCGCTGATTATTTCTTTTGAACGTACTTTAAGCTATCGAGGATGACAGCGACGATGATGATGATACCAGTGAAGACGAATTGTAGGTTTGTATCGATACCTAAGACAGTTAAGGCATATGTTAGTGCGGTGAAGATAAGGACACCGACGACAACACCAGAGATCTTACCGATACCACCAGTGAAGGAAACACCACCGACGACACAAGCCGCGATCGCATCAGTTTCCCAACCTTGACCATATGCAGCTGAACCTGAACCAGTCATACGCATACATTCAAGCCAAGCACCAAAACCATATAAGATACCAGCTAAGATGAAGGCACCGATCGTAACTTTCATAACGGAGATACCTGATACACTTGCTGCTTCTGGGTTTCCACCAACAGCGTATAAGTTCTTACCAAATGTCGTCTTATTCCAAATGAACCAAACAATAGCGATAGCCGCAACAGCCCATAAAATGATCGTTGGGAAGCTACCGAGACGTGGGATGATCATCTGTGGGATAGCTGATTCGATAGCACCGAAGGAGACACCCTTTGTCGCATAAGTGATAAGACCGAAGATGATAAGCATATTACTCATCGTTGAAATGAATGGGTGGATCTTAAAGCGAGCGGTGAAGAAACCAGCGATGGTCGTAAATAATGTACATAAGACAACAGATACGACTAAAGCTAGGATGATCTTGACAACGACAGGCATCGTTGTAAAGTCAAACACATGACCGAAGACCATACCGGTATTGATACCGTTGTGCATGATGATCGTACATGCGGTGATACCCATACCGACCATACGACCGATCGATAAGTCAGTACCAGCTAGTAAGATAAGTCCGGCAACACCTAATGCCAAGAACATACGTGGAGATGCTTGTTGGAGGATGTTGAGGACGTTATTGAGCGTCAATAATTGTGTGCCACCTCTGATAATTGGCGTAACGATACATAAGACGATAAAGATGATGATGATCGCGATATATAGACCATTACGTAGTAAGAATTGCTTAGTATCAAAGGTATAGACATAGTTCTCTTTCTTTTGTTGGAACTTCTCACCGAAGGTGAAGTGGGAAAGAGTCAATAAGTCGATAAGGTGAGTCTTATGCGCAAAGGCTTCATGTTTTCTGTCTTTAGCTGCTTGGATCGCTTTATCACGGTCAAGCTTGGCATCAAAACGCCTATTCTTATAGACATATTTCTCATCTTTGATCTCTTGCGCATCTGATAGTTTAGCGATATTAGCCTTATGTTCTTCTTCAAGACGCGCTAGAGCTTTCTTGTAGTCTTCTTCAGCTCTAGCTTTCTCTAATTCTGAGCTTTGTGATACAGCTGTATAGTAACCATCAAAGTTCTTATTTAGGTAGTCCTTCGCATCCTTGATGAGACTAGCTACTTTATCCTTGTTTTTAGCTTCGACTTCTTTAGCTTTAGCTAACTCTTTTTGTAAAGCAGCCTTACGATTTTCTTTTTCTTGTTTAGTATAGATACGATCTCTTTTTAGATTGTCGAGTTCGCTTTCGATCGCAGTGACTTTAGCTGTACCGTCTTTTCTCAGTTCATCGACTTGTGCTTGGATCTTAGCGACATAGTCATCGATGGGCTTTACAAGAGCAGCTTCTTCTTCGATCGTTAAAATCTTATTTGTATTTGCCATATTCTCTCTCCGTTTATCCTATAGATATTTTGCACTTAATCTTAATAACTCTTCTTGGTCTGTCTCCTTGGTATTGACGATACCAGCTAGACGACCATTAGACATGACACCAATACGGTTGGTGATACCTAAGATCTCTGGCATCTCACTGGAGACGACGACGATCGTCTTGCCCTGTTTGGCCATCCTGACGATGAGTTCATAGATCTCATATTTAGCACCGACATCGATACCACGAGTTGGTTCATCCATCAAGAAGACATTAGGATCAGTTTCTAACCATTTACCGAAGATGACCTTTTGTTGGTTACCACCTGATAGCGAGGTGATCGCATCATCTGGTCCCATACATTTGGTATTCATCGTCTTGATCTCATCTGATGTCGCTCTGACCATCTTTTGATTAGATAGTGAAGGACCTTGATAATATTGCCTTAGATTAGCGATCGTCGTATTGAAGGTCAAGTCTGTCTTTAAGAATAGACCATTAGCCTTACGCTCTTCGGTGATCATCGCAAAGCCATGTTCAATGGCCTCTTTAGCACTATTGAAGTTCATAAGACGACCTTTGAAATAGACACGACCAGCAGCCCTTGTCCTAACACCAAAGATCGTTTCTAATAGTTCGGTACGACCAGCACCGACTAAGCCATATAGACCGAAGATCTCTCCTTCCTTGACATCAAAGCTGATATCTTGAAGGTAAGGCTTATACTTAGTCGAGATCTCTTGGATCGATAAAGCAGTGTTACCTGGTGTATTATCGATCGGTGGGAAACGATTATCCAAAGATCTTCCGACCATCGCTGAGATCAGTTCATTCATGTTGGTATCATTGGTCTCTTTACTCATGACCAGTTTTCCATCACGAAGTACCGATACATCATCACAGATCTCAAAGATCTCATCCATCTTGTGTGAGATGTAGATAAAGGAAATACCCTGTTCCTTCAACATCCGCATCATACTGAATAGCTTTTCTACTTCTTGGGTCATAAGTGATGAAGTAGGCTCATCTAATACGATGACTTCGGCATTGTAAGACATCGCTTTAGCGATCTCGACCATCTGTCTTTGTGATACCGACATATTACGCATCGGTTGATCTAAGTTGACGGTCATCCCAAGCCTTCTGAATAAGTCAGTGGCTTTTCTTTTCATTTGTCCCTCATCGACGACACCTGATCTGGTAGGATAGCGGCCTAAGAAGAGGTTGTCTAAGACATTGCGTTCTAGACATTGGTTCAATTCTTGGTGGACCATCGCGATACCATTTTCTAGGGCATCTTTAGGGCCTGAGAAGCTGATCTCTTTGCCATTGAGGAAGATCGTACCTTCATCTTTTTGATAAGTACCGAATAGGCACTTCATCATCGTTGACTTACCGGCACCGTTTTCCCCCATCAGACCCATGACTGTCCCTTTTCTGACATCGAGACTGATCTTATCTAGGACCCTGTTTCGGCCGAAAGACTTACTCATCCCCCTGATCGATAAGACATAATCGTTTTTCTTATCTGTCATAATATTCTCCTATATACCATCGGCATATCATCCAACCAAAGCCTTGATTGGAAGATATCCCGTTGTTTACAAATTTAAAGTGTTTTTACAATACAAGCCACAAAGGAGAATCACTTCTCCTTTGTGGACTTTAGTTTGATTTAGTAGTTTAGATTATTGGTTAAGAAGTGCTGTATATGATGCAGCGTTATCTGTCTTGACCATGTTGATGCAGAATGCATCGTATTGGCTTGGGTTACCTAAACGGTTAACGATATTTGATTCGTTTTGACCATCACCACCGATGTATTCGACATTCAGATTTAATAAGTCATCATACTTTTGGAGCAACGGTTGATATGTTGCGCTTAAGAAGTTATCTGATGAATTGTAGATATCTAACCAGACATTCTTTGTTGGATGAGCAGTAGCATCTAATTGGTTGCTGACTGGCGCATATGGAACCGTTGAATCCAAGAAGTCTTCATAGTTTTCACCTGTAACAGCAACGTTTAATGCATAGTATGAACGTGATGCTTCATCGTAGTAGTAAACGTCTTCTGATAATGTGTTACCAGCGTCGTCAGCTGTTGAGATACCTGTGTTGATATCAACACCGTCAAGAGCGTTACGGACAAGTCTCAGAGTTAAGTAAGCCTGAACGTCGGCGTGTTGTGAAATAGTGCCTCCGTAACCTTCAGCGATAGCAGCAACAGCATCAGCGTTAGCGTCATAACCGAATGTAGGAACACCTTCAGCCTTTGACCAGCCGTTGAACATAGCCATACCCATACCATCGTTGTTAGAAACGACTAGGTCGATCTGATCGCCCATTGAAGCTGACCATGTGCTGATCGCATTACCAGCTGTAGGAGCATCCCATGTAGCACCTGATGAGTTCTTCATTTCTTGAGAAGCAAGTTCACGAACGATATATGTTGTATCACCAACAGTGATAGAACCATCTTTAACGACTGTAGATGAACCATCAGTGTTTGTACCAACAGCGTCAGAAACGATACCGTTTTCGCCTTCAACAGCTGTACCTAGAGCGCTACGAACGCCTCTTGTACGAGCGATCGAGTCATTATGACCGATATCACCGATAGCTAAGACGTAACCGATGATACCATCACCATTACGATCAAGACCATCGATATTATTATTGATGTAGTCTAAGACCATTTGACCTTGTAGTTCAGCACCTTGGTTAGCATCGAATCCAACGTAGTATGTGTTATCGTTGAATGATAATGCTTCCATATCTAATTCACCTGTTGTTGAGTTAGATGGTTGACGGTTGAACCAAACTAATGGTTTTTCATTGTTTGCTACTTCAGTAGTTGTTTCGCCACCACCTTCAGTTGTTGTTTCACCTGAACAACCGACAAGTGCGAAGACCATGAAGATAGCGAGAGCTAGTGCCAAAAATTTTTTCATTTCTTCTAATAATTCCTTTCTTTTTGACTTTTTGATAAGTAAGTAACCGCTTACTCATCAACCGAAATTATTATAGAAGAAAATTAGAAAACTGTAAAGGCTTACAATTTTTCTCTATTTGTCGATCCTTATTTTTGACCGTTTATCTACTTATAAATAAGGGCAAGATGCGACTTATGCACATTTTGTACACCATGATTTTTCAGTTAGAATTCACAATTCGATATCTTATAAAAGGGAAGTCGTTGTATAATCTAGGCATGTTTGATTTTATATCTAAGACCTTTATCAAAGACTACCAGAAGATCGATGACCCTGATGTCAGGATGCGTTATGGTATCTTGAGCAGTATCTTATCGATAGTATTGAATCTGATCTTAGTCATCTTCAAGATGATCTTTGGCACTATCACAAACAGTGTCGCCATCATCGCTGATGGCTTTAATAACCTCAGTGATATGGGATCTAATCTCGCCAGTCTATTTGGCTTTAAACTAGCTAATAAACACCCTGATAGTGAACATCCTTATGGTCATGGTCGGATCGAATATATCGTCGGGATGATCATCGCGTTTTTGATCATCTATGTCGGTATCACCTCTTGTATCGATTCTTTGAAGATGCTATTTAGTGATGAAAAGGTGACCTTCTCAATAGGTGCCATCATCATCTTAGTCATAGCCATTCTCATAAAAGCCTATATGAGCTACTTTAATATGCAAGCCGGAAAAAAGATAAACTCTGAGACACTGATCGCTGCAGGCCAAGATAGTAAAAATGATGTCATATCCACTTTGGCGACCTTAGTCAGCATGTGCCTTGTCCCGTTTTTTGATCTACCGCTTGATAGTATCATCGGTATCTTCGTATCGCTATTTGTCATTAAGTCAGGCTTTGAGATCTTCCGCTCAACGATGGACCCTTTGTTAGGTCTAGCACCTGATAAAGAGCTTGTAAATGATATTGAAGCCTATATCAAGAAATATCCAGTCTGTCTTGGTATCCATGACCTCATGATCCATGACTATGGTCCTGGAAGAAGATTTATGACACTACATGTTGAAGTTGATGCGCATAGTGACATCATGGCGACACATGATGCGATCGACCTGATCGAAAGGGGCGTTTTAAAGGAATTCGGTATCTTAACGACCATCCACATGGATCCGATCGATACAAGCGATGAAAAGGTCAAAGCATTAAAAGAAGTGGTCAAAAAGATCGTCAAAGACATAAACGAAACATATGATATCCATGACTTCAGGATCGTATCTGGTCCTACTCATACCAACCTCATCTTCGATGTCCTTTTACCAAGTGGTGATACTAAAGACCATGAGATCATAAGGAAGGAGATCGAAAAAAGGGTCAAAGAATATGACCCTCAACTATACTGTGTGATGGAGATCGAACACTCCTATGTCTAACGCAACTTGTCGTTTTTGACGATCCCATCAAGATCGCTCAAGCGATATTTATGGGAATCATGGGTATAGATATCAAATAATACCTCCGCTTCATGACCATAGCCCACTAAGATGTCATTTAATAGTGACTCTGTCTCGGCATATGGCTTTTTAGAATACAGCTCAAAGATCGTAATGCTTCTTTCATCATTGTAGGTAAAATCATAAAACACGGTCTTAGCGATATCCTTAAAAGTGCTGATGATCTCATCGACATCATCACGCAAAAACATATAGCGGATAAAGCTATGGTTGATATCTTTTAAGTTTGATACGATAGTGGCTCTTACATATACGACGACATCAAGATCTAGCATCGCCATATCTTCATCTGTTGGCTCTAGATCGACCATCGTCTTTAAAGTCATTGTCTTATCTAACATGGTAACCTCAAATTAAAACGGCTATGTAAGCCGCTTAAGCTGTCACTTTACCAGTGATCTCTTTACCATCGCCATCAACTGCACGATAGTATGTTTCATTTACTGTTGGTTGGAAGTAGATGTCTAGTGTTTGTAGTTTAGATACTTTAACATCCATGCTTTTGAGTTCTTCCTTGACGACTTTTTCAAGTTCATCAACTACAGTATCAGTCCCATCGCATTGAACGATAACTCTTGTCTTCATTTTTCCATTTCCTCCTCTTGGCCATTATAGCACACTTTATCTATCATATAGCCATATATTGCCTAGGACAAATCATTCATCCTTATAATAGTCACCTAATAAGATCTCTTGGCTATAGTAAAAGATCTCATTGACCTTATAGGATATCTCATCATATAGATCACGATATCCATCTGGTATATCATCATAGCGGCTATCATAATAGAAGTATTCCGTGATGAATGACCTGTCAAAGAAGGGGACAAATCTTATAGCCTTTTCATCAAAGACACTATGACCGACCTTATATGCCTTGCTATCATCAAGATCAAATAGATCACAGATCGTCGGATAGATATCAAAGGTACTAGTAAGTGTATCGTAGGTCTTAGCTTTGATATCGCTGTTATAGATGATCATCGGGACCTTATATAACTCATATGTATCGGTATCACCTAAGATCTCTATTTTAGCGCGACTTGAGGTGATCCCATATGGATAGTGGTCCGCAAACATGTATATGACCGTATCTTCTAAAACACTTTTTTCTTCTAAACCATCTAATAATATCTTGATCCCTCGATCTAAGGACATCTGTGCCGCTAGATAATATAAGGATTCATCACTATAGTCATCAAAACGACCATCTTCTAAGATAAGATCATAATATTCCTTTAATTCATCTCTTCTTTGATCATAAGGCATATGCCCAGATACAGTGACCACAAAATCAAAGAAGGGGACACTAGTATCGGTATTATCTAAGACTGCTTCAAATAGTTCTTCATCTAAGATCCAGTTGACCGTCTCATCATAATCTTCATATCTTTCAAGCCCTAATTTATCCATATCGTAAAAGGTCGAAAAACCAAAGGACTCATGCATGCTTTCACGGTCATAGAAATTACCGGTATAGGAATGATATGAATTAGCCTCATAGCCCTTATCTTTAAAGAGGTTAGCTAATGCATATGGATAACTATTGAGATTAAAGGTATATGATGTAGTACCATTATTGATACTTGGAAGCATACCCGTCTCAGATATGAATTCACTATCGCCAGTAGCTACCTCATAGATCGGCGCATAGTGCTTATCAAAGTAAAGCCCTTCGCTTTTTAGTTTATATAAAGTCGGTGTTAACTTTTCATCGATGGCACTTTCATCAAAGGACTCACATAAGATGAGGATCAGATTTTTATTCTTGAATATGCCGCTTTGATCATTTATATCCCGATAACTATATTCCTTCACAAAAGCATCCACTTCCGCTTTTTCCTCTTCACTTAGACCTTTTTTTGCTTTTGATAAGGTCATGTCGATATCCTTGATATTGTATTCGATGATGCCGAAACGGTCTAAAAACTTATATCTATTCTGCATGACCTCATGTAAGTAGTGATCCTTATTCCAAGAGTTACCACTTTTCCTATAATCATATTCTAGCCATTTAGTGAGCCCTAGATTCAGTGATACACCTAAGATCATGCATATAAGGGTGATCAAGATCTTTACTCTTATATCGATCTTATGTTCATCCTTTTTGATAAAAAATAAGATGATGACTAAGATGATCGGGATCAGATATAGTAATTGTTCAAACTTTAGACCGGCTAATATCTCAGCTTTCACATCAGCTAATTCACCAGCTAAGGACAACTTGCGATAGGAAAAGAGGTTATTGAAAAAGACATAGTGGACGCTTTGGGCAAAACTGTAGATGGCAAGATAGAGGATGATGATAAGCTCGATGATATTTCTGATCCTCTTTTTAAATAAGGATATGACACCTACAAGGATGATGATCCAAGACATGTCAAAGAGAAAGCTTTGAAAACTAAAAAGGGTCATCCCGATCATATATCTAAGTAATATCTCACAAAGATATATGAGGATAGCCATCACAAAGATATCAACATGCTCTTTTAGATATATCTTAAACATCTTCATATCACTTATATAAGGATAGCCCTTTATCGTCGATCATGATCTTAGCTTCATCTAATATGCCACCATCTTCCCCATCTAGTGTCCACTTTACAAGATCTTCGCTTTTAAAGCTGAGCTCTTTGCATTTAAAACGGGTGACATACTTAGCTTTATTACCTAGTATCCCGATAAGATAGTTATATAGCTCTAAGATATTTGGGGTGTATTCGATGATGATCACATCTAAAAAGCCATCATCGCTATGTGCTTCTTCCTTTTTGAAGATATCGATACCAGCAGCCCTATGACCTAATAAGACAAGGCCGAATAAGACATCACCACTATAGGTCATCTCTTCTGTTTTGATCTCGATATGATGAGGTCTGATATTAGGAAGATCAGCGATCCCTTTGACGATATAAGCTAAGGAGCCAAATAGTTCTTTGTCTTGCCTTTTGGTACTGTATGAGACATCACAAAAAGCCCCAAAACCAGCTACATAATCAAACCAAGTATCGTTGAACTTAGCGATATCGATCTTCTTATAAGCGTTTAGCAAAACTTGATCAGTGGTCTTTTTAAAGTTTAATTCATGGATATTCGCAAAATCATTGACCGTCCCTAAAGGATAGACGCCAAAAGGGGTATCATGATGACCATCTTTTAGGGCACAGGTGACTTCATGGATCGTTCCATCACCACCGCTGACTAAAATGGCATCATATAAGTTGCCTTTAGTGTAAATCACATCATAGGCATCCTTTATACCTTGAGTTATCCTTATCTCTATATTATGGTCCTTACATAAGCGACCGATCTCCTCTAATAATCGATCCTTATGCGCCCTTTTGCCTGCTTTGAGATTGATGATAAAAAGGATCTTCATCACAAGACCCCTAAGTGTTCTAATAAGATATTAAGACCGATGAGGATCAATATGACCCCACCGATAAACTCAGCTTTACTTTTGAATTTAGCCCCAAAGAAATGCCCGATATAGACACCGACGGTGGCGATCACAAAGGCGATGATCCCGATCGATGATCCCGCAAAGACGATATCCGTCTTTAAGATGGCAAAGGTGATCCCGATGACTAAGGCATCGATCGATGTGGCAATGCCCATGATGAGCTGTTCTTTGAGATTGATCTTATATTCCTTATCATCACTTTCATCTTCATCCTTGCTTAAAGCTTCCCTGATCATATTGATGCCGATCATCCCTAGTAATATAAAGGCGATCCAATGGTCAAAGGCGACGATGTATTGTTCAAATTGGGCACCTAAGAAATAACCGATGACAGGCATTAGACCTTGGAATATACCATATGTCAGACCGATGATCATCGCATCAGTTATCTTTAGTTTCCTTAGCTTTAATCCTTGACATATACTGACCGCAAAAGCATCCATCGCTAATCCTAGAGCGATCAAAAGAATCATTCCTATCGACATAATGACATAATGATAGACCAAATGCCGAAACTATTCAATGCGCAAGTGCTATAATCTTTAAAGGGGTGACCTTATGATAGAGAAGAATATCATCTTGTATGATCTAGTGATGATCTATTGGTATAGTAAAGATATATATGAACACATGATGCGTCATAACTTTATGAAGGATGAAGCTTTAAGTACACCGATATATCGCCATGGGATCAACATGTGTCTTGAAAAGATAAACGAATACAGTGATCATATCAAAACGCTTGATAAGGGCTTATATAATGACCATATATTACATCTTTATGATATCAAGGATATCGATGATACCCTGGATCTTGTCCACAATATCGAGTATCTATTACCATATGATCTCATCGATAAGCCAAATGTGATCAAAGAGACCGATGAAGACCTAAGCGATGTGATCAATATCGTACACCAAAGACTAAAGGGGATGGATCATGGAGTTAAATGAGTATCAAAGACAAGCTATGCGCACTAAAGGTGATGAAAAAGAACCTTTAGTTATCGCAGCTTTAGGACTGAGTGGCGAGACTGGTGAAGTAAATGACCATATCAAAAAATACCTAGGCCATGGCCATAAGCTAGATAAAACATATATAACAAAGGAATTAGGGGATATCTTATGGTATATCGCCTATATGGCTGATACTTTAGATATATCACTTGAAGATATCGCGAAAGCCAATATCGAGAAATTAGCTAAACGCTATCCTGATGGCTTCAGCAAAGAAAGGTCATTAAATAGGAAAGACTAAATGAAAAGAGATGATCATTGACGGTCATCTCTTTTTAATATCTTTATTTAGTAATTATTAAGCTTCAGTAGCTGGCGCTTCCCAACAAGGGATCATCTCTTCGCTTTCAAGAGCGGTCATGATCTCTTCGATCTTAGCTACATCTTCTTCACCGATCTGATAGTTTTGACGGTTGTTTAGGTCGATACGTAAAGTGACGACACCTGTGTCATATACTGATAAAGTGTAGTTATCACCAGTCTTGAATGTAGCGATCATGTTGGTCATCTTGGCATCAGCAGCTGCTGGTTCACTGATATTGCCTAATACAGTGACTAATTCATCATAGTAGCCAGCTAATGCTTCGGTATATGATGCATATGCTGTATCATAGTCATCACATAATACCTTAGCTTCATCACTAACTTCGATGTCGCCTTTTAAGGCTTTGAATTCAGCACCATCGACATTAGTGCGTGAGTAAGTTGCACTTTCACCAAAAGCTGTCATAAATGTTTCGATAAGTGCCGTGTTGGTAGTAGTTGATGGCTCAGTAGTAGTTGTAGGTGTTGGTGTTTCAGTAGCCGTACATCCTGCAAGAGCGATCATGAGTAATAATACGATTAACTTTTTCATCTTTTTCCCTCTAATATCTAAGCTTGGCTATATACTAGCCAAAACGAAAATATCATATCACAACCACAAATTAAAACAAGATACCACCTTAACTATTGATCGTTTTTACTTACGATGATTTTTAAAGTAGTCCTTTATCGCTAAGATAGCACCGATGATGATCACGATGATGCCAACACCGATAAAGATCTTTGGCAATAGATGAAAGATAGCGAAGACTTCAAATACTTCGCCAGTAAATGGATCGCGACCAAAAATGCTGACCATCAAAAGAGTGATAACCCCAAATAAGGTCATTGCTATACCATAATAGATGACGACATAGCCGACCTTGCGCCAGTGCTTTTTAACGAAGCCTACTGAATGATCGATCGCTTCAACGATCTCATTATCATCCTTTATAACTTTTTCATCATCTAGTAATTCATCAACACTGATATCAAATACCTTAGCTAATTCCTTGAGATTATAAACATCAGGTAATACCGTGCCATTTTCCCATTTGGAGATCGTCTGTCTAGAGACATTTAATCTATTAGCTAATTCTTCTTGCGTCATATTCTGATGTTTTCTTAAGTCGATGATCTTCTTACTTATTTCCATATACTACCTCCTGATCTTATCTTAAGCGATGAGGTTTATTGTGTATATCAACAGTTATTTAATGGGGCGTAAACATATGTTTACATCTAGTGTTTGCACCAATAAGTGTACCATTTTGATCGACATAATCAACGATCGTACCACCATCATTATCTTCATTTAAACTATCGATCTCCTTGCCATCGATATACGCTTTGATACCGCGCTCTTTAAAGTCGATGATACAAGGTCCACTGAAGTTGACATCTTTACTGCTTGTAATAGTTATATCTTCATCCTTATATGCAAGTGGTGTGACATAGTCCATACTAAATTCTTCGCTCCCTAATAGACGGTCATATGCTAGATGGTCATAAATATAGAAGATGAGTTTATCTTGATCGCCATAGTATTCTTTTTCCGATATGACATTATCATTATCATCGATGATCTTGATAGTTGTACCACTGACATAATGATCATGTATGACAAATTTATAGCCTGATGTAAAACTTATCGTCATTACAGCGTCTTTACCACCATAATAAAACCATCCTACCGGCATAAGATCGCCTTGTGATCGGTCTGTCTTTGTCAGGTGGATATACGATATCATATCGATGATGTCATTTTTGATCATTTCCGAATCAAAAGATATAAGTGGCCATGTATCAACTTCATCATATCCTGAACCTAAAAAACGGACACTGATATCAGTGATAAGATCTTGATCTAAACCAGTTAGATAAAAATCATCACTATCATAGTAAGTAGGGATGCCATATTCATTTAATACCACATCGACATCATCATTGCCGATCGAAGATCCGCCTCTTTCCCAACATGGTACAAATGAATCGTTTTTGATCCCATTCAATGCCGTTTTGATCCTTTCGATACTTTCATCTTCGATCTTGTATTTTACAGTGTTATCAAGATCTAAACGCAAACTAGCGACCCCATTATCATAGATCGACAAGATGTAATTTTCCTTGGTCTTAAATGAAGCGACCATATCAGCTTTACTTGTATCTTCATCGGTCTTTTCTTCGATATAGTTTAAAGCTAAGTAGATCTCTTCATGATATTTGTCTAAGATCGCCATATATCGTTCATACTCTTCTTCAAAAGCATTTCCACATGATACCTTATCTTCATCAGCTACTTCGATATCACCCTTTAATAACTCATATGACGCATCGACGTTTTGCCTTGCATAATAAGCTTCATCACAAAACGATGCCATAAATGTATCAAGTTCTGTCGATGTACCATAGACTTGTTTCTGGCATCCTACTAATACTATAACTAGTAAGATCGCAAACATTCTCTTCATATCCTGTCTCCATTATTGATAAGTATTTTATCTACTCTTCTTTATACCTTGATAATAACATATTTCTGACCATCATTTAGTTTGATATTGGTAATATTGCATAAATGACCGTCTTTATTTAAAGTATAGACATCGATAACGAGTTTAGTTATTATTTTAGCGACCTCCTATTGTTTATGGTAATTCCCATATAGGTAAATCCACGTCTTTCAATAAGTGAGGTTATTTTTATTTGTGTTACTAAAGGGTGGATATTTGAAGTAGTTATGTTATAATTCAAGTGACTAAGAATGAAATTAGGCCAAGCTATCAAAAAAGACTCGATATGACGGTATCGGTCTTTTTTATAACGATCGCAAAATGTGTTTGAGTGTTAAAGCTAGACATTTGGAACAATTGTGTTATAATTCAAGTAGGCTAAGAAAGAAATTATGCCACACTATCAAAAAAGACTCGATATGGCAGTATCGGTCTTTTTTTATAAAAAGAGATGGGATTGGCAGATCCACATCTCTTAGGCTCACTATTACTTCTTACGTCTATCGAGCCATTTGCAGATGCGATCGGCAATCACATCTGCTCCGATAGACATTAAGAAAGAAATTATCATTTCCACACTATCACCTCCTTTCCAGAGGCTAGTAATAGCTTTACAATTATACCATGAGACCTATATTTATCGGTGTTTATAGTAATGATATTAGTTATTTGCTATAACTAACTATATGTAACAGCATCTTATGCTTTACAAAATATGTTTGTCATGTAAAAACTAGACATTTTAAATAGTTGTGTTATAATTCAAATAGCTAATAACGTAACTAGGCCACACTATCAAAAAGGACTCGATATGCCAGTATCGGTCTTTTTTATTTCTTGCAAAAAAGAAAGAGGATGTGACAAGCTTAGATAACTTAAGCTATATCACATCCTTTGATCTATAGTTTACTTACAAAGAGACATCTGATGGCATTTAGTACCGCTAATATCATGACACCAACATCCGCAAATACTGCTAACCACATATTCGCAAAACCTAAGGCAACTAATATAAGAGTCATGATCTTGATAAAGATCGAAAAGACGATATTCTGATAGACGATCCTTAAACACTTCTTAGATATCTTGATCGCTTTAGCGATCTTTAATGGATCATCATCCATCAAGACGATATCCGCAGCTTCAATGGCTGCATCAGAACCCATCGCCCCCATAGCGATACCGATATCGGCTCTACTCAATACTGGGGCATCATTGATCCCATCACCAACAAAGGCTAACTTGCCACCTTTCTCTTCATCTAATAAAGCTTCAACTTTACTCACCTTGTCCTGTGGCAATAATTCACTGTAGTATTCATCGATCTTTAGATCGCTCGCTACTAGATTTGCGACCTTTTCCTTGTCTCCCGTCAACATGACCGTCTTTTGGACATGTGCCTCTTTTAAAGCTTCGATCGCTTTTTTCGCATTTGGCTTTTCGATATCAGCGATAACGATATGACCTTCATATATCTCATCGATCGCGATATGGACGATAGTACCGATACTATGACAATCCTTATATTCGATGCCAAAGCGCTTCATCAGTTTATCATTACCAGCTAATACCACTTTACCATCGACTAGAGCTTTGACACCTTCACCACTTATCTCTTCGATATCCTTGACTTTAGATGTATCGATATCTTTACCATAAGCCTTTAATATGGACTTGCTGATGGGGTGTGATGATGCACTTTCAGCACTAGCGGCATAATATAGTAACTCTTCTTTGGCTTTCTTATTGTGGTGGATAGCCACGACTTCAAAGACACCTTTAGTAAGGGTACCGGTCTTATCAAAGACGACGGTATCAGTCTTAGATAGGGTCTCTAAGAAGTTCGAGCCCTTAATGAGGATACCTTCCTTAGACGCACCACCGATCCCAGCAAAAAAGGATAATGGAATACTGATAACTAGTGCACATGGACAACTTGCAACTAGGAAAGATAAAGCGCGATATATCCATGTATATACCTCTGGATCATTGCCTGAGAAATATAAGAATACTGGTGGTATGATCGCTAAAGCCAAGGCTGCATAACAGACGATCGGTGTATAGAATCTGGCGAATTTAGCGATGAAATCCTCTGACTTTGATTTTCTGCTTGAGGCATTTTCAACTAGGTCTAATATCTTAGACACCGTTGATTCACCAAATAACTTGGTCGTTTTGATCTTTAATAGACCGGTCATATTGATACAACCACTGATGATCTCATCATCGACTTTGACATCCCTTGGTAATGATTCACCAGTCAAAGCCGCTGTATCAAGGGCTGAATGACCTTCGATCACGATCCCATCAAGCGGTACTTTTTCACCGGGTTTTACGATGATGGTATCACCGATCTTGACTTCATCAGGATCGACCTTTGTGATCTTACCATCGACTTCGATATTGGCATAGTCAGGTCTGATATCCATTAGCTCAGTGATATTCTTACGGCTTCTTCCCACGGCATAGCTTTGAAACCATTCACCGACCTGATAGAAAAGCATTACCGCAATGGCTTCCATATAGTCACCATTTTGGATGATCGCTAATAGTAAAGCGCCAAGTGATGCCACGACCATCAAAAAGTTCTCATCGAATACCTGACCATTTTTAATGCCTTTATACGCTTTATAGACGATATCACTACCGATGATGTAGTAGATAAGTAGATATACTGATAACCTAAGCCATCTATTATCACCAAAGTAGGCAAATACTTTTACCCCTAATGTTTGGACCAACAGCAATATCACCGTAGCGATAAAGATCCTTTTGAGGTTCTTTTTTTGTTTTTTGGTCATATTATCGCTAGCGATCTTAAACAAGATAAGACAAGCGATGATGACGACTACTAATAAGCCATCAATGATCAACTCTTGGATCATAGATAGATCTCACAATCAGATTCAACTTTCTTACAAGCTTCTAAAACTCTTTCCATGACTTCATCTTTATCTTGACCATCTTCAAATTCGACGATCATCTTTTGCGTCATGAAATTGACCACCGCATCTTTGACACCTGCGGTCTTTTTCGCTGCTGTCTCCATTTTACTTGCGCAATTTGCGCAATCGACTTCGATCTCATAAGTTTTCTTCATACCCATATCCTCCATACACCTTCATTATATGCATATATGTGCATATGTCAAGATATAAATGTATTTATTTTTTATTCGTATTTTTATATAATTAAGCCATGAATAAAGAATTAAAGCCAATAGATGAAAAAGCGATCAAGGTCAAAGAAAATAAGGCCGATGACGACCTTATAAGTGATATCACAGCCTTCTTTAAGACGATGGGTGATAATACCAGGCTCAATATCTTGACCTCACTCAATCACAATGAGTTCTGTGTCAATGATCTGACCTATATCTTAGGTATATCCCAATCAGCGATATCCCATGCCTTACAATCCTTAAAAGCGCAAAAACTAGTCAAGACGCGAAGGGAAGGGAAGATCATCTATTATTCCCTTGATGATGACCATGTGACAACGATCATGGATATGGCTTTAGAGCACATCAAAGAAAGTTAGCTAGTCTCTTTGTTTAAGATATAGAGCTGCTTTTTCTTTTTTAAAGCCCTTAAGATCGACTAATAAAGTGATGATATAGAATAGATATACTAGTATCATAAATAACACCACTAGTAAGTGATCACTTGTACTATAAGTTATAAACCCAGAAAAGACATAGATATTTAAGATATATATAAGACCACCACCGATCGCTAAAGCAAGCCCTATAAATAATATCTTATACAGTGAATATAGCGCTAAGATCTTTTGATCGATATTGATGATAGCCCTAATGATCGAACCATTAACGATAAAAGCTCTTGTGTCACGCTTATTAAAGATGAAGATAAAGACAAAGATAAAGAAACTGTATATCGCTAAGATCACATAGAAGACGATATTAAAGATACCCTGATCTTCTTTAGCGATCGAACGCATATCGTATAGTGGATTCATACAATAAGGATCATCATAATATCCTTTACTTATCGTGTCATATCTGACCTCAGCTTCAAAGATCGTCGGATGATCGATGATCGCATCATACATGGTCATATCATCACCAACATCCACTTCCTTAGCATCCGCTAATATGCTGTCAAGATCATAATAGATAGCACTATACATGGCATCTTCTTCATGGACGATCCCACTTACTTTTGCGCTGTAGGCATATTCCTCATAAAGGGTGTTTATCTCAAGGATGATCTCATCACCGATCTCTATCCCTTCATATAAGTCATTGATGACGACTTCATGACTTTTAGGCGCTGATCCTTCGATCTTAACTCCTTCAACTTCATGATAAGGATATATATTAGCCCTCTCTCTTTCCATATCGATACGGATATAAGGAATATCTAAAATGATCTCCGCTTTGTCTGTATATGTTTCTCGGATTTCTTCTAAACGATCGCTTTTTTGGATATAGATGTAGTCAGCACAGATAGCGTTAGTAGAAGAGGGGATATCAAAGATATGTTTACGATATGAATATAATGACCAAAGCCCTAAAAGGGAAATGATCAAGACAAGCGAAATGATGACACTTCTTTTGATGACTATCTTAAAGGTCATATAAGCGATATCAGGCTTGATCTTCTTTCTTTTCGCAAATGGATGATCATATATATGACCATCTTTGATAAGTTTTCCATCCTTAAAGGTGTATATGACATCGTTATACTGATCGATCAATTCTTTATCATGTGATACGATGACGACGATATGGTCTTTACTGTATCCTTTGAGCATATCCATCACGATATGCTTATTGGTGACATCTAAAGATTCTGTCGGTTCATCACAAAGAACGATATCTGGGTATTGGGCTAAAGCCCTTGCGATACCAACTCTTTGTCTTTGACCAAAGGATAATTCCTTTGGTGTATGCCTTATAAAGCTATCGATACCAAGTTTACTTATAAATTCACGGTCTTTTTTAAGTAGGTGGCTTTTTCTTTTAAAGAAGATATTTTCTACTATGCTCAACTCATCGATGAGTTCATAGTTTTGAAAGATCATGGCGATCTTACCTTCGGTCTTGATATGACCGTTTGTCAAACGGTCTAAACCAGCGATGATATTTAGAAGTGTTGATTTACCACAACCCGATGGTCCACTGATGATATAAAGTCCTGGCTTATCGATAGAAAGATCAAGATCTTTAAAGACCATATTTTGCCCAAAGATCTTGGTGGCTTTAGTGATATTTATAGATCTAGACATATCTACCTCGCTACTATACGTTTAAAGACTATTGTCAAAATGACCATAACGATACTTATCAATACGATCATGACCACATCAAAGGCAATAAAGGAATTATAGCCATATGTTAGGGCATAGTTATTCACAAATAAGGTGATGAGATAAATAGCCAACAATGATATTACTATCGTCAGGATAGCTAAGAAGATGCTCCTTAAGATATAGACAAGTCCTACTTTATAGCCATATATCTTCATGAGTCTTATCTCTTTAGCTTCTTTCTTCCTTTTGAAGATCAAGATGATAAATGGCACTAATAATACCAAGACTGTCGTCAAAATGATAAATGGATAATAGGTCGATACATTCTTATAGAGGATATTATTTTCATCATAAGTAGCACTTGCAGATACAAAACTATCATGCATCGGTTTAAAGGTGTCATTTAGTTCCGTTATAAAGGCTTCTGTATCAGCACTAGGGTCGATCATAAAGGATAATGACTCAAAATATATCCTTCCAAATTGAGAAAATACATATTGGCAACTCTCTTCATCATCACACCAAGCCTCTAGATGGCGATCAAGCATATCTTGCGATGGATATTCGATGCCTCGATATGTATTGATGATCTGATTATCTTTATAGTCTTCGATCGAATAAGCGACCATCCGCTCATTCACATCAAGCCCTGATATACCACTGATCATATAGCGAAATTCTTGGCAATATAATTCAAGCGAAAAAGAAGGATAACGCTCTTCAAGTTGGTCGATTATATCTGTTGTAAGTATGGAGTCAACATCTGCATAACACCTAAAGATCAATTCTTTGCCGATGAGATCATTTATATCTTCAAGCCCCAACATCTGTATATAATATTCAGCAAGCTTCTTATTTATGACTATCTCATTTTCGCTTTTCGGCATATTACCACTGATCAAATTTAATTCCACATCCTTATCGATAAGATAGTAAAGATCAAAGTTATTCGTATCATAAATATAGCGATCATCTTCGCTAATAGATCCTTCATTCAATAATTCATAACCACTAAAGACCGTTATTTCTTTACCATCACTATCGATCTGATCATCAAATACAGCATAGTTGCTTATATCATCTTCAATAAATAAGAAAGGTTTACTGACCGGTTTGATCCGTATGTCGCTTGGTATACCATAGTATTCTTCTTGATCAAATAAATAATGCTTAAACGAGTATATATCATCAAAAATGTCAAGGCTCTGATCCTCGATCTTTCTAAAATCGAATGATGGAGCTATGGCTATAACATCATCACTCTCTAATACTTTGTCGATCTCATCTACTTTGAAATAATCCCATATATCAGTAGCCATATCTATATGCTTGACATCTGTGCTGATATTATGCGCAAAGAGCTTAGGCTTATTCTCGATGATATTTCGACCATATTTAAAACTATTGGCATAAGAGTTCTCTTCTCTGATCGTCTTATATAAAGAGATCGAACTAAAGATAGCGGTGATCGATAAAAATAAGACGATGACAAATAATAGATAGTGGACGACCTTTGATGTCATCTCTTTGTAGGTAAATGATATATGATCTTTAAATGATCGCTTATTACCCGTCTTTTTTAATGTCTTAGTCTTGATATCAGCGTTATAGGTAGTATCTGATATCATGATACCATCATTGACCCTGATTATCCGATCAGCGTACTTTAAAGCTATGTCTTCATCATGCGTTACGATGACGATACTCATGGCTTTAGAAAGGCTCTTTAAGACATCCATGACGATGATGGCATTGTCGTGATCTAAAGCGCTGGTTATCTCATCACACAGTAAGATATCTGGTTCTAATAAGATGGCCTTGATAAATTCCAAGCGTTTCTTCTGCCCATTAGAAAGACGATATACTTTAGTCTTACGATGTTCATATAAACCAAAGGTATTTAGTAAGATGTTTATCTTATCGGTATCTTTTGAGATGATATAAAGGTTATCAACTAAAGTCATATCATCAAAGAGCCTAAAGTCTTGTGTTACATACACTACCTTACCTTTGATGACTCTTTTGCCTTCATATTTATTATCAGTACCAGCGATGATATTTAAAAGAGTGCTCTTACCACTACCACTAGCGCCCAATATAAAAGTGATCCCTTTATTATCCTTGATCGTAAAAGATATATCATTAAGGGCTAATTTATCATTATGTTTATTATGGTAAACCTTGTTTATATGTTCAAGTATGATCATAAGATATCCTTTCTATATCACCAAAGAGGATGATATACATCCTCTTTGATCATTATTCAGCTATTCACCGGTATCAGGTATCGTATATCCTTCACAGAACCAACGCGTCTGTGTGCTTTCTGAGATCAGACGTTCTTCACCACATTTAGGACATACATATTTTCTGGTGACCGTCCTTTCCTTTAAAATATCTAATCCATACTCATGATGAATGCAACGACGCTGTCCCGCTCCTTTCCACTGCCCATATTTTGTGATATCATCCATCTTTGAACCGCATACACAAGCCATAGCTCTCGGCGTGATCTCAATAGGATCATCTTGAGCAGATATCGTTAGTGCACTTGTCGTAAGCAAGAAACACGCTAATACTAAAGTTACTAATTTTTTCATTTTGTCTCTCCCTTCTTCTTTTAATAATAGTAACCATTTGATATCGTTACCGATATCTAACCTTCTACATCTCCGTTTTTATATCTTGCCTTCATACCTTTCTCCATTAGGGCTTAACTTTGAAATTATGGCTTCAAAGCTTTAAATTATGGATCATCGTTATTTTTATAAATAATGATGATATGATCGC
>CALVBC010000011.1 GCA_944325685.1 uncultured Erysipelotrichaceae bacterium
CTTATTCCGCTTTACATGTCATATCTGACTTCGCTCAGCGATCAAAAGAAGCGTTTTGACATCAAGATCATCGTGGCGACCTTTTGTTTCGTGTTTGGGATCGCTACGGTCTATTTCCTGTTGGGACTGGCAACAAGTGAGATCCGAAGTCTTTTAAATGATTATCAAAATATCATCACGTTAGTCGGCGGGATCTTACTTTTATTCATCGCTTTAGTCCAACTTGGTGTGATCGAGATCAAAGCATTGAATCGAGAATACTCTTTTAAAGAGCGTCTGGATGTAACTAAGATGAGTTACCTCAAGGCCTATTTGCTCGGCTTGGCTTTCTCTTTTGCTTGGACACCGTGTATCGGGCCGATGATGGCCGGTGTCCTTATAATGGCAGCGGGAAGCGAGGCGCTTTTTGGCAATCTTTTGATCCTGGTCTATACAATAGGTTTCACGATCCCGTTTTTGATCATCGCCCTCTTTTATAAAAAAGTGCTGGATTTTATTAAAGCTAAAAGGGAGATACTCATCAAGATCTCTAAAGCGGCAGCGATCATCATCCTGGCCTTTGGGATCTATATGGTCTATAACGGCACCAAAAACATCGTCGCTATCGAAGCCCAATACCGCGATCTTCTAGCTGCCTCTTCTACAACTGATGAAAAGAGCGATAAGTTTATGATGTATGATTTTGACTTAGTTGACCAATACGGCACAAGACATACACTCAATGATTATAAAGGCCGCTACATTGCCCTTAACTTCATCGCTTCCTGGTGCAATTATTGTATCGGCGAGATCGATGATTACAAAGCCTTTGCCACCTCGCTTGACGATGATGAAGCCGTGGCTTTATACGTCATGGCTGATGTGATAAATGCGCAAAACAGCTCACTTACAACGGAAGAATTCATTGTTGAACATAGTGTTGAAGTGCCCGTCTTAAACGACGATGGGACGATGTTTACCTATCTTGGGATAAACTCTTTCCCAACCGTTGTCTATATCGGTCCGGATGGTTCATATATCGGCTATCGAAGCGGTGCTCTGGATACTGATAGTATGATGGAGATCTTTAAACTCGCAAAAGAGCGCTACGAAAAAGGTGAATAGTATGGGATTTTTCGATCTTTTTAAAAGAAACAAGACAAAGCCGCTCATCATTGCGATCCATGGCTTTGGCAAACGCAAGACCGATGAATATCTGTCGCTTACGGCGTATTTTGCCGATCGCTATGAGATCGTCTTGCCGGAGCTCTTCGATCAGCGTTATCCGCAAGACAACATTTGGTACAACTGGGTATCCCGAGCCGAAGAGAAGATCATCGAAGCGAAAAATGCCAAAAGGGAGATCATCCTCATCGGTTTTAGTATGGGTGGGGTCATCGCCAGCTTCTTGGCTTCCAAATTCGCGATCAAAAGATTGATCCTTTTAGCTCCGGCCTTTGAATACCTCAGCGTCACGACAGCTAAAGGTTACGCCTTCGGTCCCAAAAGACCCGAGGAGAAAGATAAGTATGTCGCCTTGCCCTCAGAGTTTACCGCAACTTTCATCGATGTCGTCAACAATTGCCGAAAAGGCATTGAAAATGTCAGTTGTCCGACATTGTTTATCCATTGTTTAAACGATGAGTTGATACCATACAGTACCTCAGTCAAGTACTATAAAAAGATGAAGATCATGTCTAAAAAATGTGTCTTACTGGCTGATGGCCAACATCGCATACTAGACGATGAGCGCTGCGGTAAAGTCGCTTTAGCGCTGATCGATGATTTTATTGAAGGTAAACTCGATGATTAGATCTCATTATTAAACCCGGTGTTATAACTGATATCGCTTTTTAAAGGGAAGCGAGCGATATCCCTATCATATTACAGATCAGACCACAAAAAAAGCTCTCATTTTCGAGAGCTTTTGTGATAAGTTTTATAACTTATTTAATGACAGATGTAACGTTACCTGAACGTACAGTTCTACCACCTTCACGGATTGAGAATTTTGTACCGTTTTCGATAGCGATAGGAGCGATAAGTTCAACAGTCATTTCTACGTGGTCACCAGGCATAACCATTTCGGTACCTTCAGGTAATGTGATTACACCGGTAACATCAGTTGTACGGAAGTAGAACTGAGGACGATAGTTAGAAACGAATGGGGTATGACGTCCGCCTTCTTCTTTTGTCAGGATGTAGACCTGAGCTTTGAAGTTTGTGTGGGGAGTAACAGTACCAGGTTTAGCTAATACCTGTCCTCTTTCAACTTCATCACGGTTGACACCACGGAGCAGGGCACCGATATTATCACCGGCTTCAGCCTGGTCTAACTGTTTGTGGAACATTTCAAGACCTGTAACAACAGTCTTACGTGTTGGTTTGATACCGACGATCTCTACTTCATCGTTTAAGTGAGCAACACCACGTTCAACACGTCCGGTTGCAACAGTACCACGACCTGAAATAGTGAATACGTCTTCAACTGACATCAAGAATGGCTTATCGATCTCACGAACAGGATCAGGGATGTATGTATCAACAGCATCCATCAATTCATCGATCTTTTCGACCCAGCTTGGATCACCTTCGAGAGCTTTTAAAGCTGAACCGCGAATAACAGGAGTGTTGTCACCATCGAATCCGTATTCATTCAATAATTCACGAACTTCCATCTCGACTAAGTCGATTAATTCCTCATCATCGACCATATCGCACTTATTTAAGAAGACAACGATGTAAGGAACACCGACCTGTCTAGCTAATAAGATGTGTTCACGTGTTTGTGGCATTGGTCCATCTGTAGCCGCAACGACTAGGATAGCACCATCCATTTGCGCAGCACCAGTGATCATGTTTTTGACATAGTCAGCGTGTCCTGGGCAGTCAACGTGTGCATAGTGACGTTTTTCTGTTTGGTACTCAACGTGAGCAGTGTTGATGGTGATACCACGAGCTTTTTCTTCTGGAGCACCATCGATTTGATCGTAAGCTCTAAATTCAGCTTGACCCTTTTCAGCTAATCTCTTAGTGATGGCAGCTGTTAGAGTTGTTTTACCATGGTCAACGTGGCCGATAGTACCGATATTGACATGGGTTTTAGATCTGTCAAATTTTTCTTTTGCCATTTCTGAAATATCCTCCTAATTTCCTATTAATTTTAATTGAATATAATGCAAAATTCAATCTTAATCCTTAGCGTTTTTCTTGATGATCTCTTCAGCGATCGATTTAGGTACCTCTGAGTAGTGATCCATCTGCATGACATATGTACCACGACCTTGAGTGAATGACCTTAAGTCAGTCGCATAACCGAACATTTCGGATAGTGGGACATAAGATCTGACGACGATCGCATTACCGCGTTCTTCCTGATCTCTGATCTGACCACGACGTTTAGTGATATCACCCATGACTGAACCTAAGTATTCATTTGGGGCAACGACTTCAACGTCCATGATCGGCTCTAAGATAACTGGTTTACACTTCTTAGCTGCTTCTCTTAGCGCTAAGCTAGCTGCCATCTTGAAGGCCATTTCGGAAGAGTCGACTTCATGGTATGAACCATCAAATAGGGTAGCCTTGATATCGACGACTGGATAACCAGCAACCAAACCGTTTTCTAAAGCAGCGACAAGACCATCTTGGACAGGCTTGATGTATTCACGTGGGACACTACCACCAACGACAGCGTCAATGAATTCAAATCCTTTACCTTCTTCATTTGGTTCGAACTTGATCCATACGTGACCATATTGACCACGACCACCTGATTGTCTGACAAACTTACCTTCACAATCAGCAGCTTGTCTGATCGTTTCACGGAAGGCAACTTGTGGAGCACCGACATTACATTCGACCTTGAATTCACGTTTCATACGGTCAACGATGATATCTAAGTGTAATTCACCCATACCAGCGATGATCGTTTGACCTGTTTCTTCATCGGTATATGTCTTGAATGTTGGATCTTCTTCAGCTAGTTTCGCTAAAGCGACACCCATCTTATCAGAGTCAGCCTTTGTCTTTGGTTCAACTGACATCTGGATAACTGGTTCTGGGAAGACCATGTTTTCAAGGATGATCGGCGCTTTTTCGTCACAGAGCGTATCACCTGTCGTCGTGTCTTTTAGACCGACAGCGGCGGCGATATTACCCGCATCGATCTCATCGATCTCTTGGCGGTGGTTCGCATGCATCTGTAAGATACGACCGAAGCGTTCTCTTTTACCCTTTGTCGCATTTAAGACATAGCTACCAGCTTTACATACACCAGAGTAGACACGGAAGAAAGTTAATCGACCTACGAATGGGTCTGTCATGACTTTGAACGCTAGTGCACTGAATGGTTCATCATCCGATGCATGGCGTAGAGCTTCTGTGCCATCAGGTAGTGTACCTTTGATAGCTGGGATATCGACAGGGCTTGGTAAGTACTCGATAACGGCATCAAGTAGTAATTGGATACCCTTATTCTTATAAGCACTACCACATAATACTGGGAAGAACTCGGAAGTGTTGGTAGCTTTACGGATAGCTGCCTTGATCTCTTCGACAGTTGGTTCTTCACCTTCTAAGACCTTCATCATGAGATCATCGTCATAATCAGCGATCATCTCGATGAGTTCTTGACGTAGCTTTTCTGCTTCATCGGCATATTGACTATCGATATCCGTCTCAGTGATATTATTACCACTGTCATCATTGTAGATGTATTGACGACGTTCAACTAGGTCGATGATACCTCTGAAGGTATTTTCAGCTCCGATCGGCATTTGGATCGCTGCTGCTTTAGCTGCAAGTCTTGAACCGATCGATCTGACTGACATCATGAAGTCAGCACCTGTAGCATCCATCTTATTACAGAAGACGATACGAGGGACCTTATATTCGGTAGCCTGACGCCATACAGTCTCAGTCTGTGGTTCAACACCAGCTTTTGAGTCTAATACAGTGACAGCGCCATCTAGTACCCTTAAAGACCTTTCAACTTCAACAGTGAAGTCTACGTGTCCTGGGGTATCGATGATATTGATACGAGTGTGTGGTAGTTGTTTCTTACTACCAGCCCAGAAAGCAGTTGTCGCGGCTGATGTGATCGTGATACCGCGTTCTTGCTCTTGAGCCATCCAGTCCATCTGGGAAGCACCATCGTGTGTTTCACCGATCTTATGAGTCTTACCGGTAAAGAATAAGATACGTTCGGTACATGTTGTCTTACCGGCATCGATGTGCGCCATGATACCGATATTACGAGTATTCTCTAATGAATATTCACGTGCCATTTCTTATCTCCTACCAGCGATAATGAGCGAAAGCTTTATTTGCTTCAGCCATCTTATGAGTATCATCCTTCTTCTTAACAGAAGCACCGGTGCCATTAGCGGCATCCATGATCTCATTTGCTAAGCGTTGTTCCATCGTTTTTTCGGAACGTAAACGAGAATAGTTGACGATCCATCTTAGACCTAATGTGAGTCTTCTTTCATCAGATACTTCAACTGGTACTTGATAGTTAGCACCACCGACACGTCTGACCTTTAATTCTAGCTCAGGCATGACATTGTCTAATGCTTTCTCGAAGACTGCCATTGGTTCTTCACCTGTCTTCTTTTCAACGATCTCAAATGCGTTGTATAGAATGTTTTCAGCTACACCTTTTTTACCGTCGATCATGATCTTGTTGACTAAACGTGTAACCAATTTTGAGTTGTAGATCGGATCAGCTAGAACATCTCTTTTAGCGATATATCCTTTTCTTGGCATTTTTTTAATCTCCTTTCATCATGATTTACTTAGGTTTCTTTGTTCCATATAGGGAACGACCCTGACGACGATCATTTACACCGGCGCAGTCTAATGTACCACGGATGATGTGGTAACGAACACCAGGTAGATCCTTAACACGACCGCCACGGATCAAAACGACACTGTGTTCTTGTAGGTTGTGGCCGATACCTGGGATATAAGCGGTAACTTCCATACCATTTGATAAACGAACACGGGCATATTTACGTAAAGCTGAGTTAGGCTTTTTCGGGGTCATCGTGCCGACACGAGTACATACACCTCTTTTTTGTGGTGATGAGATATTCGTTGGGCGTGATTTTAATGAGTTGTAACCACGGTTCAAAGCCGGTGACTTACTTTTGAATGTCTTTTCCGTACGTCCTTTTCTGACCAATTGGTTGATTGTTGGCATCTCTATCTCCTTTCTTTCCTTGTATACTATGCACACATTACCATGTGTGCCTAAATAGTCCCACATGACTGTGCAGAGATAATAATATACACCTATTTACCTAAAGTCAATAATAAAAGTAAGAAAAATGAAACACTTGGCCTTGTGTATTAAAATACGACCGTAAAATAGGTATTTTAAGGTCGTATTATCAAGCTAATTTTCTCTTGATGAACTTATTGAAATAGAAGAAGTTAGCGATCGCTGATGCGATATCGGATATCGGTTCCGCTAAAACGACCGCTAATAAGCCAAATGGGGTGATAAGGGGCAAGATATAGATAAGGGGTATTAATAAGATACCTTTTCTTAAAGTTGCAAAGAACAGTGATCTTTTGCCTTCACCTAGTGAATTATACGTCTGTTGCATGATCGAGAAGATCCCAGTCACAAAACCACCAGCGATATATACCCTAAGCATCGGTACACAAACGCTGAATAGTTCTTGGCTATCATTGAAGATGCCGATGAATAAGGTCGGTAGTGATAAGATGAGGATCGTCATCGATGATGTGTAGATGATCGCGATAAGACGGGCTAAAGAAATGGTCCTTTTGACGCGATCTAATCGCCTTGCACCATAGTTATAGGAGATGATCGGTTGGGTACCTTGAGCTAGACCTTCAACGGGCAAAGATAAGATCTGCATGATGCTGAATAAGACCGTCATCGAACTGACAGCGATATCGCCACCATAATATAAGACCTGATTATTAAAACAGATATTTAAGATACCTTCAGAGCCCGTCATAAAGAAAGGTGATGATCCTAAGACGATGATCTGCTTTAAGATCTTTGTATCAGGGATCAGATTTTCTTTCCTTATCTTTAATATCGTCCGTTTAGAGAAGATAAAAAGTATGACCCAAATAAAGGAAGCAAATTGGGAGATGATGGTCGCTAGGGCTGCGCCCATGACACCCATATCTAAGGTAAAGATAAAGATCGGATCTAAGATGATATTTAAGATACCACCGATCGAAGTTGATATCATCGCCGTTTTAGCAAACCCCTGTGTAGTGATATAGTAATTCATCCCGACGGTGACTTGCACAAAGATCGTCCCAAAGATATAAGTCACAAGATAATCCTTGGCATAGCCCATCGTAGCCGCTCTAGCACCAAATAGATATAAGATCTCTTCATTGAATAAAAGGACGATGATCATGATGATGACAGAAGTTATTAGAAGCATGCTTAAGCTATTGCCCATATAGCGTTCAGCCTTCTTATAGTCATGACTTCCCATACTGATGGATGCTAGTGGGGCACCACCTCTTCCAAACATATTGGAGAAGGCATTGATGATCATGATGATCGGTGCCACGATACCGACAGCTGCCATCGCGATCGTCCCATCAGCCATCTTACCGATATAGATACGATCGACAAGGTTATATAAAAGGGTGATGATCTGGGCAGCGATCGCTGGGATCGCTAGCGATGCGAGTAATTTACCGATCTTTTCTGTTCCTAACTTACTTTCAGCCATGCCTTAAATGATACTCCGATATAAAGATCAGAGCTAGGATTTTTTGGTATGAGAGGTATAGAAAACTTGTTTAGGTAATATTACTAGAAGAAGTTTGCGTCAGTTATCTAAAAGTTTATCTATACGCATTGCGAATTTAAAGTAGTTTTGATAGTGCTTTGTTTTTGTGGTCAGCTCTAATAGTTCTTTATTGATCATATCGATATATATCTTTGATTGGATCAATTCGATATGAAAGTTGTTTACTAGGTATTTTTCAAGTGTTGATGGATCTTCTTCGTTATATTTCATAGTGTAATATTCAATGATATATCTAACGGAAGGCCTTTTTATTTTTTCGATCTTGCATTTATTGAGAATGGATCTTAATTCATCATATTTGTCTTCTTTTTCGCCGGCTATACACATAAAAATGACATTGAGGAACAAGTAATTAGGATCTTTTTCGAAGGTATCTTTTAAGTTTGCATAGCTGTTCTCGTAGTCATCTATGTAAAAATATACTAGACCAAGACGCATTTTAGCATATGCAAGTTCATGGTCTGGTAAGAGCTTTTCGATATTATATATAGTCAGCGATGAACTTAGAAGTTCGCAAGTTTCTTTATACATGTGAAGATTGAAATATGCCTGTGCTAAGCAAGAATGTCTAGCATATTCTGATAGTTTAGGACTGTCATCGAAATAACAATTAGATCGATCTTCAAAGTATTTTGCCATCTCATATGGCTCTAGTAAGTAGCAATAATAGCTTGATTGGTCTAGTAAGAATAGGCTATGTTTTGATAGTTCCTTGCCTAAGATGAAAAAATCGATATCTTTAGCTTTTTTGACAAGTCTTCTGCCGACACTATATAGATAGTACTCTGCGAGTATCTTATCGTAGTAATGTAACTTTTGAAAAAGCTTACCAAATAGATCATACATATCTCGATCATTTGTAATAGACTTGGTGACATAATCGCATACGACGATGTACAAAGAAAGAAGATCGCCGATATAGGCATAATCATCATATTCCTCTTTTAATTGTTTGATCTTTTTGATCATGATGTTTGTATTAGCTATCCTATTATCTGAGCAGAGTGTGTTATATAATTCTTCTCCGATACTTTCTACTTTTTCATATGGTCGCTTATCTATAGTGGTCTTCTTAGGATAAGCCATATTGATCAAGTCGAGATTGTTGTTGATAGCGGCGATATCACCATCTTCGATCCTCACCAATGTCGAATAGCTTATCTTGATGCCTCTATCACTCAGATATTTAACAAATTCTTTTCTTGATCGGCATATCTTCTTTCTGCGCTGTGCTAAAAATGCTCCGAGCAACATATAATCTAAGTAGTATTTCTTTGCCATATAGAAATAATACTATGCCTATAGATCAATAACAACAAAACCACATAGATGTAATTTGAGAAAAATTATCAAGCACCATAGAATATCCTGCATCGAAGTAAAAATTACCTACGCTTCAATAGCACGATTATGTACAATCAAATTATGAAAAAGTTATATATTTCACTTATTGTGCTATTTATTATCTTTTCAGTTACGAATATAAGAACAGAACAAGACAGTGTTGAAATACGATGCTGGATCGAGATGCTCGACGATGGTAGTTTGGAAGAAGTGTGTGTGGAAACACAAGACGAAGTTATGCCGCCAAGAAGAGTTGGCGCTAAAGATTGCACCAATTGTTGGTTGCCATGATAAAAGGCAGAGTATTTTGTAACTTAAAACACAAGATGAGGGATAGACTATTTGCGGTATTAAGAGAAGGAGGAAAAATGATCATGAAAAGAACAATATCGCTACTACTAACTATTACGTTGATATTTTCCGGTTTTACTACGGTAAAGGCGGAAATAAATTCCATTAAATATCTAAGTGACGAGGTTGCTAGGAGTCACATAGAGCTTGTGAATGAGGACTTTAATATCCAATCTGTAACACCATTATATGACGGAACTGGTGAGATCAATGGATATTGGTACCACCTAAAAAATGGCACTAACTCAGGTTATATGATTGTTTTTAATTGGGGTGGTGAATTAAAGGTGACAGAATATTCATTTGAAAGAGATTTGGATTTAGATACCTCTAGAAGGATATATTATAATGGTTTGATTTCATATTTCTATGGCGATCAAGATACAGCGATATTAACTGATTCGAAAGAGGATGTTTCTTTACTGGTATCCAGTTTATACAGAGCTCCAGATTTAAATATCTCTAAAACATACTCTTCTATACAAAAGAACAGCATTATTGAGCCGAAAGCTTATACAACAAAAGTTTCTCATATATATGGAGTTCCGAAAATCAATCAAAATGCTGTAAATTCATCTGAAAGATCAAAACTCTGTACTCAAACTGCTACCGCGATGCTAATACAGTTTTATGATGAAAATAAAAGCGGCTATAGCGCAATTGCAACTTCATCTGGGACTAGCTTAGTTCTTGATGTTAGAAAAGATATGCAAATTGGAACGAATGGAACTACACTTCAACAGTTTAGAAGTGGCTTAACCAATTACCTTAGTTCTAGAGGGTTTGGAGTATCTATAACCACAAAAGATGCCGCTAATGGTGGTTATACGAATTTGTCAGATAACGATTTTAATTTACTTTATAACGATATGGTCAACTACAAGCCAGCAATCGTTGTCATCGGTAGCGCAGCAAAAACGGGAAGTGGTCAAGATTTTCCATGCATGGATGGTGTAGATCATAATTTCTTGCATGCAATGACTGTCATAGGAACATATAAAGATTCTCAAACAGGCGACATGTATTTAGAAGTAATTGATCCTGATGGGGGCGTTGAAAGAACCTTATTCTGGGATATTGAAATTACACCTGGGATAGAACCTTCTGCGATTTGGGCGTTATCTCGTGTTACAATAACCAAATGATGAAACACATAACGTTATTACTTATCATCTTGATCATCCTCACATCATGCGCCACTCAAGATGAAGAAATAGTAAATACACCTGTATCAACACCACCATCGTCTTCTGGGATCCATGAAGAAGATAAGGTCAAGGATATCTGTGGTGATTGCTTATTCACTTATAGGCTTGAAGATTACGATATCAACAATATTGAAGATGAGGCTTTTCTGATCGAGTATTGGCTCATCTCATCAAGACAATTTAGTGATGACTTTTATCTTAAAGATTATGATGATACTTGGATAAAAGAACTCGACGATTCATTAGACCAAGAGTCTTATATGTACGATATAAACGATGAAGGGATCGATATCAAGATCGATGATATCTTAAATGGTCTTGGTGATGAAACGATCTTATATAACGATCTTATCCAAATTTCATGTGAAGGAAAGCCATTATATGAAAGCGATACATGGAATAACCATATCGGCATCCGCTATAAAAAATCCTATTTAAAGGATGTCTTAGGGGGTGATATCAAGATGGGCAAGGTCGTTAGTGAACCTATGTATTCTTTGATCTATAAGGCTTTTATCGATCATACAAGAGATGATATCTATATCCGTATTGATGCATATAGTGATAAATCAGTGATCGTTATTGAATACGAAAGGACGGATCATCCTATCTATCATATATCCTACATAAGCGATGTAGTGATAGAGTAGTGTGTATATGAATCGTTTGAAAGGATCGGGAGTGGGTCACGCTGTTTTAAATTAGGATTTATATGAAGAATAACAGATCTTGGATCTTTAATACATTTGTCATACTGTTTGTTTTGGTCGTCGTTTTTTTTGGCTGTCGATTCGGTCGTTGTTTTGAAAGTGCGGTTGACATCTGAACAGTGGCAAGATGTAAATAAGAGACTACAGATCGATCTAGATGAATATTACCTCGTTTCAGTTCATCAAAGAGGCTTGTTATTTTTCAAAAGTGGATTAGAATTTCGGTATTTTGGTAACGATCTAAGTACTGTTAGTGTGATAGAAATAACCGAAGGAAATAAAGATGTATCTTATATGATAGTCCCAAGGGAAAATGTCTATAAAACAGAACATTTGAAATATAGAGGACTAGATATCAAAATGGAAGTTTTTACGGATTCTTCTAGTACTCAATTCGGATATGAAGATATGTATGTGCCTGTAGGGATCGATGTGAATTTTGAATACTTAGGGACAGATGTTAGGATGTCTTTAGGGGCAGTCAACAGTTTTTGGTGCGAACCAAGAGAGTTTGATGTCGGGGTCACGGATACAGAGATCGCTAATCTAAAGACCTTTATCGATGAGCATCTGTTCTTAGAACAATGATCTATCACCATATAAGGTACCATATGCGTTAACAAAGACTATTAAAGTATGCCTTAAATTAGAATTCACTGGCGAAAGCAAAAGAAAGCTCAAATAACATTAAAAAGAGGATCAGCCCACCTTAAAAACTGACACCTCTTTTTCTCTGCTCGGTTATTTTCGCTAAACTGCTCGGCTAATACTGATACGACTGCTCAGATAAAGGCGCTACGCGCAGATCAGAGATGGTCACTAGATATCAGATCTATAGAATGGTTAGAAAACTCGGCTTATATAAGGTCGAGTTTTTGATATGAGGATGATCTTAAGCATACAAAATGTTATCATATATGTTAACATAATATTGAGGTGAGAATATGGATGAGATGCATAAAAGACAGAAGATAATAGCGCAATTAGTCGAGGCGCGTCTTGAAAAAGGCATTTCGCAAGCTGAACTAGCTAGACGTTTGGGGGTCAAGCGTTCAGGAATCAATCGTTTAGAAAGCGGCTTACAGAATCCTACTCTTGATATGATCTTGAAGATAGCCGCTGCTTTAGGCAAGGATATATCATTGGAACTTAATGATATAAAAGGACCTGAAACTAACACCTACAGTCTTCGCCTTTATGATACTGAATTGATGCGTTTTTCTTTAGAAAACAAAGGATTATCAGGTCTAGTAGCTGATATATCATATATCGATGAAGAAAAGAGATATTTGCTGCCACTTGATCTTGAGTGTACCAACGAAGGCGTGATCTCTTGGCTAAGACGACGTGTCATCCCTAAGAATCGGGCTTTTGTGGATGAGATCTTGAAGACATTTGGCCTTAGCCATAATGATACCAAAGGGATCATCGATGTATGCAAAGGGTTATCGCTCAACGACAGCTATTGGGTAGTGCCTGAAGGTTTTAAGGGGCAATTTGCTAAGTTCAACCTTTATGAAAATCGCTTTTCGGAAAGGCTGGCATTAGTAGCTTATACAGGTGCTGGTGCTAGTAGGCAAGCCTTTTCTATTTCCCCAGAGCTAACGACTGGTGGTATGTTGCCAAAAGCTTGGCACTATATCAAGGACGATGGGATATATCTATATAAAGGTGGTACATCTGGTACAGCAAATGCAGGTCGTGAACCGTATTGTGAATACTATGCTTCTGAGATCGCTGAGACCATGCGCCTTAATGCCGTTCACTATGACCTAGAAAATTACAAAGGTATAGTCGCTTCAAAATGCCCTTTATTTACCGATATCGATACATCTTACATCCCTATTGGTCATATCGTAAAAACAGGTGGTATCGCTGCTTGCCTTGCTTACTATGATGAATTAGGTCCGGTATTTGCTGATGCGATCCGCAGCATGCTTGTGTTTGATGCCTTGATCTATAATGAGGATCGTCACTTTGGCAATTTTGGTGTCCTTAGAGATAATCATAGCGGTGACATCATCGCGCCTGCCCCTATTTTCGATAATGGTCTGTCATTGTTTTGCTATGCAGGGGAAGAAGAATATAAAGATCTTGACGCATATGCTAAGACGCGTACTAATCCTTATGGTGTTTCATTCGAAGAAATATGTGCTGAAGTTATGGGGCCAAAACAGAAGGAACAACTAAGGCACATGATCGGTTTTAAATTCAAACGTCATGGCAGTTTAGATCTTCCTGATGAGCATTTGGAAGCCGTTGAGAAACATTTAGAAGTCAGAGTACGTAAACTTTTGGCAATACCAAATCATCGCTAAGATATAGTCGCTTGATGAAAAACACGCTACAATATCCTTATGAAAAAAGGTGTAATGATGCAATACTTCCATTGGGACTTAGAAAATGATGGTACTTTATGGAAGAAATTAAAAGATGATGTCAAACATTTAAGCGAGGTGGGTATCACTGCTTTATGGTTACCACCAGCTTATAAAGGCCAAGCCGGTATAAATGATGTCGGTTATGGTGTTTATGATCTATATGACCTTGGTGAATTTGATCAAAAAGGGACTATTAGGACAAAGTATGGCACCAAGGATGAATATCTTGATGCCATAAAAGAAGCCCATAAATATGGCATCGATATCTATGCCGATATGGTCTTCAATCACAAGATGGGGGCTGATGGTATAGAGGATGTCATTGCCGATACAGTAAAAAGCAGTGACCGTGATATAGTCATCGACGAAGAGAAGATCAAAGCTTGGACGCGTTTTGACTTTAAGGGCAGGAATAATAAATATTCATCTTTTAAGTGGAGTAGTAAACACTTCACTGGCGTGGACTTTGATGATCACACCAAAAAGAAGGCCATCTACCGTTTCAAGAACGAAGCTTGGAGTGAGGATGTATCATCGGAAAATGGTAATTATGACTATTTGATGGGGGCTGATGTCGATGTGGATGACGATGAAGTAAAGGAAGAACTATATCGCTATGGCTTATGGTATCTTGACTTTACTAAGGTCGATGGTTTTCGCCTTGATGCCCTAAAACATATCGACAGTGACTTCTTTAAAGGTTGGATCAACTACCTTCGAGAAAAGACGCAAAAGGAGCTATTTACTGTTGGTGAATACTGGTCTAATGATCTAAAGGAATTACTAGCTTATCTTGATAAAAATGAAGAAGCATTATCTTTATTTGATGTACCACTACATTATCACTTCTTTGAGATCTCTAATGGTGGTGGCTATTTTGATATGCGCGATATCTTAAAGGATACGCTGACTAATACAAGATCTATGAACAGTGTTAGCTTTGTCGAAAATCATGATACCCAGATCGGCCAAGCCTTACAAACAGTCGTCTCTGATTGGTTCAAACCGATGGCTTATGCGATCATCTTGCTGAGAAATGAAGGTTATCCTTGTGTCTTCTATGGTGACTATTATGGGATCAGTAAATACAAGACCAAACCATTTAAAGACATCATCGATAAGATGATCTATTTAAGGCAAAACAAGATGACTGGTATCCAAAGGGATCACTTTGATGATCCAGATATCATCGGTTGGACCTTTGAAGGGGAAAAAGACGGTGAGGGATTAGCGGTCATCTTAGATGATGGTCCAGGTGGTCAAAAGAAGATGTCCTTAGGTAAGCGCAATGCTTTTAAAAAGATGGTGGATATCAATACTGGTAAGGTCATCACTTTAGATGAGGATGGTGATGGTATCTTTAGTGTTGATGGTGGATCTTTTGGTATCTATACTTTCTCAGCTTAAAAAGTGATATCATACTAGGCGTGAAAGATTTTTTAAAAGACAAGAAATACTACCTATATGAATTAGCCTATCTATTAGTGATGGGCCTTTATTTTGTGCTTGTAAAGTACTTCTATTCTAATATGCCAAGCTTAGAGATCCCGATCTTTATGATCATCTTGGCGGTGTTATGTATCTTAGTCATCGCCCTACCAGCTAAGGTCAATCGCTATGTCGCCTTTGTCTATGGCTTTATCTTTACCTTGTACCTTATTGCCCAGGGCATATATCTCAGGGCATTTGATCAATATTTTAGGATCTCGACCGCTTTTAACTTCATGAAGGAAGCAGCTGGTGTCACCGATAGTATCATCCCCTTTATAAAGGTCACTGATATCATACCCTTTGTCATCCTCATACTTATAACAGTCATCAGTATCATCATCTATTATCGTTTCCAAAGAAAATGCTTATATACTGGTAAATATCATCTATTATCCTTTATCTTTATCATCCCGATCATCATTTCTATATTCATTTATAGCAATAAAGTAAAGGCGATGGAAGAAGACTATGCACCATGGCTCATGCATCTTGACTACTATTACTATGAAGAGATACCAAGTACGACTGACTTTGTCGATCGCTTTGGTACTTTGACTTTACTATATAAGGACTTCATGATCGAGATGACACCATCTGATATCGATGAAGATGCGATAGCTAGTTTTCTAGATAAAAGAGAAGATCATAAAGACAACGATATGACCGGTATATTCAAAGACAAGGATATCATCGTCATCCAAGCTGAATCATTCAATGACTTTGCGATCGATGAAGAGTTAACACCGACTTTGTATATGTTCAAACACGAAGGCATCAATATCGATGGCTTTGATACACCGCTTCTATCTGGCTCAACTAGTGACAGTGAATTCATGGCTAATACATCCCTTGTACCGACAGTGGGCGGTGCTTGTTATGAGATGAGCCGTAATACTTATAAGACTACCTTAGCTAAAGCTTTTAAGACCATCGGTTATGATACTTATGCTTATCACAATAGCTATGGTTCATTCTATAACCGCGATGAGATCTTTATGACCTATGGTTATGATGAGTTTTTTGATCGCGGTGATCTTGGCCATGAAGAAGTGATATCCGATAGTCAGATCGTTCAAGAATTTGACACCTTATATGATAATGATGGTCACTACTTAGCCTTTTGGATCACCTATGATGGCCACCAACCGTTTGAGATGGATGCGGTTGGCGTCAGTAAAGAAAACTACGATAAGGTAAAGGCTAAATATCCTGACCTTGATGATAGTTATGCCATCTATTTAGCTAAGAATATGGACCTCGATAAGGCTTTAAGCGATCTGATGACAAATCTTTCTGATGCAGGTAAATTAGATGATACCGTCATCGTTCTATATGGTGATCACTTAGTCAAAGAGTTAGATGTATCAGAAGATAGTGCCATGTATGATCAAATGGGTATCGAATATACTGAAGATCTAACCAATACGGACTTATTCATCTATAACACTGAGATCGAGCCTTTAAATTACCCTAAGACCGCTACGGTCTTAGATATCTTACCGACCATATGCAATATGTGGGATATCGATGTCGATGAGAAGACTTATCTAGGTACGGATATCTTTGATGAAGACTATCGTGGTTTTTACTTCAGTGCCAATGGTGAATATAGGACCGATGACTACTACTATGATAGCGATGGCTTTAAGCTTATAAGTGATATCAGTATAGAAGAAGCTCAAGATAGTCAACAGTACTATCAAGAGCTCATCGGTATCTCATATGATATCTTAGAGAGTGATTATTTTAAGGAAGACTGATATGGAAGTATTGATAAATAGAGATAGTGTCTGTATGGGCGATGATATCGAAGATCATCGTATCGCTTATAACATCTTACCATCGATGACCTTTAGCGATCTATTCAAAGAGCTGATAGCTAAGGGCTACTTTCCTAGTGTTAGTGGCAATGATGTTGTGTGGACCTTATTTTGCGATGGTGAAGATATCATGACTTATAAGACACAAGAGAATAAGTTATATGGTCATTTTATCGATAAAGAACCTAAGATAGTAGATGTAAAAAGATGGCAAGATATCAAGGAGATATACTTTCGCTATTATTCTTCACCACTTAAAAGGGCAAAAGCGATCTTTATTAAATTTAATGGTCAAAAAGGCTTTTATCGGTCATGAAGGGTTTTATGATGAATATAAGAGTTATGGTATCTCTTTAGAAATGGAAGAGCAGTGGCGTGAGGAAATGGGCTTCAAATGTAGATAAGCCCTTTTTGCAAACATGCTATGTAGAAACAGGATAAAATAACTATAATATAGATATGAACTTATCGATCATCGTGCCGTGTTTCAATGAAGAAAAGGCCTTGCCACTATTCTATCAAGAGCTCAAGAAGTATCTTGATGATATCACCTATGAGATCATCATCGTCGATGATGGTTCTAAGGATAGGACTGTTGAAGTTGGTCTAGAGCTTAAAAAGGAAGATCCTAATATCAAGATCATCTCTTTTTCGCGCAATTTTGGCAAAGAAGCAGGTATCTTAGCTGGCCTTGAAGAAAGCCAGGGCGATCTTGTAGTCTTGATCGACGCTGACCTACAAGATCCACCGCGCTTATTACTTGAGATGATCAAGATCTTAGAAGGTGATGAATACGATAGTGTTGCGACATATAGGGTCACAAGAAAAGGTGAACCAAAGATCAGGTCTTTCTTTGCCCGGATGTTTTATAAGATCATCAATAAGATGATCGATGTGGAGATCGTCGATGGGGCAAGAGACTACCGGATGATGAAAAGATCGATGGTCGATGCGATATTAAAGATGCAAGAATATCACCGTTTTTCGAAAGGCATCTTCGCTTGGGTCGGTTTTAATACCAAGTATTTAGAATTTGAAAATGAGAAAAGGGTCGCTGGTGAGACCAAGTGGTCATTTTGGGGCCTATTCAAGTATGCGATCGATGGCTTTGTCGGGTTTAGTACCGCGCCTTTAAGGCTTGCGACCTTGGTCGGTGCTTTTGTCTCGACATTTGGCTTTATCTATATGATCTATATCGCGATCAAGGCGATCTTCTTTAGTGATCCAGTAGCAGGTTATCCAAGCCTTATCGTCATCATCACCCTATTAGGTGGGATCGAGCTTTTGATCTTGGGGATCATCGGTGAATATTTGGCTCGGACTTATATGGAAGTAAAAGGTCGTCCTAAATATATCATCCGCAAGCGTTATTAGTCTTAAGCTTATATTAAGGTAATATTACTTTCCCTCAATTTACAAAGATAAATGATGGTGATAATATATCATGGCTTAAAGGAAGTAAATGATGAAAAGTAAGAAAAACCGTTATCGTATATTAGCTATTATATTAATACCACTGGTCATTATCTGTATCGTGTTACTGTTGATGGCCTTTTTGTCTTTGCGCAATATAACCGATCAAACAACAAGTGAGATCAGTCTATCGATCGCTGAATATGACTACCACTTAAGGGCAGAGCCAACAACTTTACAAGAAGAGCTCTTTGATGAGCTCACGGTGGCTTTAAATGCGGAAGAAGTCGATGATGAGCTATGTGCAGAGCTTGTCGTTGAGAACTTCGTCGCTGACTTTTATACTTGGACCAATAAACATGGTCAGTATGATATCGGTGGTATGTACTATGTCTATAGTGCACAAAAGACCAATATCTACAATGAAGCTCGTGATGGCTTCTATAAGAATATCAACAATGCGATCAATGAATATGGTCAAGATGAAGTACTAGAAGTTGAAACAGTTGAGGCAAATGCGACAAAACTATCTAGTGGTTATGACTTAGTAGATAGTGATGGAGCATCACTACACTATAGCGATGCCTATAATGTCGATTGTTCATTCACATATAAAAATAACGATATGGATACAAGTGGTCTATCGACAAGACAGTCATATATCGTGATAAGAGATGCGGAGACAGGTCGTTATGAGATCGTCGAAGCGATGGGAGAGACATATGAAGCAAATGAATAAGAGACTTAGTATCGCCGGAGCGATCTTTGTCGCTCTAGCCAATATCTTGGTCGTCATCTTAGCCTTTATGGCTTGGCGCTTTTCCAATATCGAAAGGACGACTTTTATCGCTGCATTAGGAGCTTTACTTTGTATCGTCCTCATCTTAGATGTCATCTTCATCTTTGGCTATACGACTAAAGACAAAAAGCTCAAGATCGTTAGCTTAGTATTTGGCATCATCTTATTTGTGGCAAGTGCATATGGTAACTACCTATTATTCAGGGTCAATAATGCCGTCGGTAATATGATCAATGATGGTTCAGCCCAATACGAGACGATCAGTGCTAGTATCGTCACATATGACAACAGTGATATCACCAGTGTTGAAGACCTTGATGGTCTTACCGTCGGTATGACAGAGGGTTCTGATGCTTCACCAAGTGCATTAGGACAAAGTAAATTAAATGAGGCTGGTATATCACCGCGTTATGAGACCTATAATAGCGTTGATGAACTCATGTCAGCCCTGATCAATAAAGAGATCGACTGTGCGATCCTTCCAAGTGGCTTTAATTCGATGTATGCTGATCAAGAGGGCTATAGTGAATTCTTAGACCGGATGAGTGTTATAACCGAGTATTCAGAGCAGATGCAGACCGGTGAGAATACTGCCAGCAATGTCGACTTATCGATGGAACCATTCAATGTATTACTGATCGGTTATGCGCCAGAATCAGATACATATGGCTTGGCAGATGCGATCATCGTCGCCAGTGTCAACCCCCAAAGCATGACCGTCACTCTCACTTCGATCCCAAGAGACTCTTATGTCGAGATCGCTGGGACCGGCTCTAAACAAAAGATCAATGCTGCCCGTGGTATATCAAGGCAGTGTCTAATGGATACCGTCAGCAATATGATGGGCATCGATATCGATTTCTACATGGAAGTAAACTTCAGAGGTGTCGTCGATATCGTCGATGCCTTAGGCGGGATCGAGATAAATTCACCAGTGGCTTTCTTAGCCCAGGATTCAAGTACACAACGTGGTAACTATACCGTTTGGATCGAAGAGGGTGTCCAATGGGCTGATGGTGAGATGGCTTTAGCTTTTGCCAGGGAAAGACATGCGATGCCAAATGGTGACTATGACCGTGAACTCAATCAACAGCAAGTCATCGCCCAGATCGTCTCAAGACTATTAGAGCTCAATGACTTAAATAGAGCTTTAGATGCTTTAGAAGCAGCTGGTGATAACTTTGAGACCAATATCTCCTTAGATCAGATGACAAGCCTATTCAACTACTTACTGAGCATCCCTAACTTCAGTGGTCTTGATACGATGGATCTTATCGATATCCAGAATATGCGTGTCACCGGTTATTCATCTTATTACTATGACTATGGTTCAGGGCTTAACCTCTGGATCATGATCCCATACAATGGCTCGATCGAAGAGAACTCTGCTAAGATGAATGAGACCTTAGGTATCACATCAGTTGAACAAGTGGCTGACTTTAGTTTCACTGTGCAAGAACCATATGAAAGAGGTCAACTATACCATGAGGTCTTTGATGAAGCACGTCAAGATCCAGAGCTCCCAGAAATGGTACCGGACTTCGTATCGGAAGGGGCATCGATCATGGATGTTGAAGCGTGGGCTAGTGAGAATAACGTGACCCTAAATGTCGTCTATATCGACGAGACGGATGATCGCTATGTCGAAGGGGCAGAAGGATTAGTCGTTGAAACAGATCCAGGCAGTGGCACTTTAGTCGAAAACCTAAGTGGTCCACTTACCGTATATGTCGCTGGCGATGCAACCAGTATCCCGAACTTCGTCGGCGCATCCCTAACTTATGTCACCAGTTGGGCAGAGCGAAATGGCTATGAATTAGAAGTCGATTATGTCGAGACCGGTGATCAAAGTCTAGATGGTACCATCGCTGATCAAACACCAAGTGCCGGTAATGACATCGAAAACTACAGCACGCTCTATGTCGATGTCTATACCTATGTCGAAGGTACAGGACCAAGCGAGGGCGAAAACACCGGTGCTAGCCCTTATGAAGTGCCAGGTATGAGTTATGAAGAAGCTGTAAGTTGGTGTTCAAATAACGGCTATACTTGCGTATTCTTAAATGAAGATAAAAACTATATGAACTATGGTACAGTAACAGATACATGGGGTGAGTATGCTGATGGTACATTATGGTTCACGATGACGGAATAAGGCGCCGATAAGCGCCTTTTAGTGTATATGGCATATATCAAGGATAAAGTAAGTATCATCATCCCCATCTATAATACCGGTATCTATCTAAAGCGCTGTTTAGATTCTTTATTAGCGCAAACATATCAAGACCTCGATATCATCATCATCGATGATGGAAGTAATGATAAGGTAACTCTAGATATCATCGCTGGATATGCGAAAAAGGATACTAGGATCCGTGTTTTCCACAAGGAAAATGGTGGTCTATCTAAAGCATATAATGATGGCTTAGATAAGGTCATTGGCGAATATACCGTCTTTGTCGATAGTGATGATTATCTAAAAAAAGATGCGATCAGTTTATTGGTGTCTAAGTGTGTTGGTGTCGATATGGTCGAAGCTTCCTATACTTTAAAGTTTGAACATCTGGTATTCTATAGGACCAACGCGAAAAAGGAGATGGTCTTAGAAAAGCCAGCCACCTTATATGGCTTATGCAATAATACGGTCGTCAATAATTATGCTTGGGCTAAGATCTATCGCTCTGAGCTTTTAGAGGATATCCGTTTCCCAACAAGCTACAATAACTTCAGCGATCTGGAATTCAGCGCTTATGTATTCTTGAAGGCATCTAAAGTAAGGGTCATCAAAGATCGGATCTATTATTACTATCAAAGAAAAGGTTCATCGACTAATGGGATGTCATATCAAGAAGCTAAGAAGATGTTTTATGCGTTCAAGCTGCAAGAGGATATCTTAAATAGTCACTATGATGGTAACTTCACTAACTATACCAATTACTACCGCAGTGAGATGATGATCTTATTTGGCTATATGAAAAATAAAGAAAAACTAGCTAAGGATGATATATGGCTGCCTCAATATGATGATACGAAGATCTTAAAGATCTTGAAGTTCTTTAGATGGTTAGCGTGGAAGGTCGTCTGTATCAAGTATGGTCTTGGTAATAGAGGATATGTGAGGAAGTAAGATGGTCGAAGTATTATATGGTAAAGTCGCAAGTGGTAAGACCACCTATGCGAATAGTAAAGAGGATGTCATCGTCTTTAATGTCGATGAATTATTAAATAGTTTAAATAGTGAGTGTGAAGGACCAAAGAGGCATAAGGAGATCGAGATGGCGATCATCAAATACTACATCTCTTTGATCATAAAATTAGATAAATTAGGTATCGATACGATCTTAGATCATGGCTTATGGTATAAGGATGAAAGGGCCTATATCAAAAAGGTATTAGATGATAATGGTGTCGATCATAAATTCATCTTATTTGATGAAAGCTATGATATAAGGCTTAAACGCTTAGAAGAAAGGAATAAAGAAGCATTAAGAAAGATCCCTTTAGAGAAGTTGGCTTTCTTTGATAGCTTGTTTGAGGAAGACGATGAAGTATAAATTAGAAAAAGATACATTATATATCGATATAGATCAACTTCACACAAAGACCGTCGATGAGTTTTTAGAAGCTTATATCTTATCGCGTAAATATCGTCATCTATTAGTGCAGAATAAATGGCTCTATATCGATGATAAGCCCGCTAAAAGAGGTGATGTATTAGATGGTGAGATCATAAAGGTCATGATCTATCCTGATGAGCCTGTATCAGGATACAAGGAAGATCTTGATGTCATCTATGAAGATGAACTTTGTCTTATCGTATATAAAAGGGCTGGTCTATTAGTACACAGTGATGGAAATGATGAGGTCACCCTTAATGATATCGTCAATGCCTATCTATATGATAAAGGCACAAAAGGGGTAGCTATCCATCGCTTAGATAAAGAAACACAAGGACTTGTCTTCTTTTCTAAGTCGGTCATCTTTCAAAGCTACTTTGATAAGGAGCTCGAATATAAAAGACTTAAAAGGAATTATATCGCTGTCTGTGCGGGTAAATTAAAGGATAAAGTGGTCATCGATAAGCCGATCGGTAAAGATCGTCATGATGCTAAAAGGCAGGTCATCGCTAAAAATGGCCAAAGCGCTAAGACGATCGTCACGCCGTTAGTCTCCTATGAAGACTACAGTATCGTCGATTGTGAACTAAAGACCGGTCGTACCCATCAGATCAGAGTCCATATGGCTTCGATCGGCCATCCCTTATTGAATGATCGTTTATATGGTATCGATACGGATATCATAAATGAGATGGGGCTAGTAGCTGATCGCTTATCTTTTTATCATCCTTTAAAAGAGGAATTTATAAATGTCAAATGTGAATTACCAAAGGATATCGAGGAAAGATTATGAAGAAGGTAAAGACTAATGTCATGCGTTTATTAGATAAGGCAAAGGTACCTTATGATGCCATGTATTATGATATCGATAAGGAAGGGTTCGATGGTAAAAAGGTCACTGATCTATTAGGGCTTAAATACGAAGAGTGCTTTAAGACTTTAGCCCTAAAACATGACCATGACCTATATGTGATCGTGATCCCGGTCGATAAAGAGTTAGATCTAAAAAAGGCAGCTAAGAATATCGGCGTCAAGGAACTGGTGATGGTCCATGTGAAGGATCTATTAAAGACCGTCGGTTATGAAAGAGGTAGTGTATCACCAGTTGGGATAAGAGCTAAACACCAGGTCATCTTCGATAGTAGTGTCACTAAGCTAGATAAAGTAGAGATATCAGGTGGTCAGATGGGTGTCGGTCTAAATTGCGATAAAGATAGTTTACTGAAGTACTTAAATGCCAAAGTATTAGATGTATGTAAAGGAGAAAAGTGATGATCAAGGCAGTATTTTTCGATCTAGATGGGACATTAGTGCCCTGTGATACTAATGATTTTATAAAGGGCTATTTTAAGCTATTGGCCAAGTATATAAGTGAGCATACCAAAGATGTCGATGTGAAGATGGTCGGTGCTTATATCATGAAAGCCGTGGAATATGTCTTAAAAAATGATGGCTCTAAGACCAATAAAGAGGCCTTCTGGGAAGCTTTCTTTAAGATATGTCCGATGGATAAAGATGCGCAAGATAATTTCAAGAAGACCTGTGATCACTTCTATGAGAATGAATTTGATGAAGCTAGGTATCTATTAAATGAAGTCGATAAGGATATCGATGAAGTATTAGCTTATATCAAAGAGAAAGACCTGATCAAAGTATTAGCTACTTCACCAGTATTCCCAAGGGCTGCTACCAATAAAAGGGTCAATTGGATCGGTCATAAGTTTGAAGAATTCGATCATATCACGACTTATGATAACTGCATCTATTGTAAGCCTGATATCAGATACTATCAGTCACTCTTGGATATGTTTGCCTTAAAGGGTGAAGAAGTGTTGATAGTCGGAAATGATATAGCGGAAGATATAAAGCCAGCTATCACCTTAAATATGAAGACCTTTTTCATCGATGACTATCCTTTACATGATGATGGCTCTTATACAGGGCCTAAAGGAAAATTCAAAGATCTATTAGCTTGTCTAAAAGAGCTAGCGTGATATAAAGGTGATCAAGACGTTTTATCATTAAAAGATAAGACGTTTTTTTATTGATTTCTCGTAAAAATCGTTGACTCATGATAGGGCTTTCAATATAATAAAGGTATGAAGTGGAAACGTTTACGGTAACGTTTCCAAAAACGTACATTAGTACAGAAGGAGATACTAGATGAAAAAAATTTTAGGTGTTTTATTATCAGTATTGATGCTACTAGCGCTTGTCGGTTGTACAAGCAGCGATGGTGGTAATGATGCTGGTAATACGACAGAAGCTACTGGTACAGTTTATTACTTAAACTTCAAACCAGAAGCTGATGCTCAATGGCAAGAATTAGCAGAGATCTATACAGAAGAGACTGGTGTTCCTGTTAAAGTATTGACAGCTGCAAGTGGTCAATATGAGACAACTCTTAAATCAGAGATGGCTAAGTCAGAAGCTCCTACGCTATTCCAAGTCAATGGTCCTGTAGGTCTAGCTAGTTGGAAAGATTACTGCTATGACCTAACAGGCAGTAAGATCGCAGGTGAGCTAACCAGTAACGACTATGCCCTGATGGATGGCGATAAAATGGCTGGTATCGGTTATGTCACCGAGACATATGGTATCATCGTCAATACAAAGCTCCTTGGTGAAGCTGGCTATACATTAGAAGATATCACTGACTTTGATTCATTAAAGGCAGTTGCAGAAGATATCACCGCAAGATCTGGCGAATTAGGTTTCAGTGCATTCACCAGTGCTGGTATGGATGGTTCAAGTGACTGGCGTTTCAAGACGCACTTAGCTAACCTACCTATCTACTACGAATATACTGATGAAGGTATCAATGATACCGATGCGATCAAGGGTACTTACTTAGATAATTACAGAGCTATCTGGGATCTATACATCAATAACTCTACAACTGATCCATCACAACTATCCGTCAAGACAGCTGATGATGCAGCAGCAGACTTCGTATTAGGAAAAGCTGTCTTCTATCAAAATGGTACTTGGGAATACAACAACATCGCTGATGTCGGTGAAGAAAATATCAGTATGATCCCGATCTACATCGGTGCTGAAGGTGAAGAGAACCAAGGACTATGTACTGGTACAGAAAACTACTGGTGTGTAAACTCTAAAGCCAGTGAAGAAGATATCCAAGCGACACTTGATTTCATGTATTGGTGTGTAACTAACGAAACAGCTGTCAAGGGTATCTGCGGTGGTGAAGGTGCTTTACCAAGCGGCGAAGCTGGTATGGGCTTCAATATCCCATTCAAATCAAATCCTGAAAGTTCAAATCCACTAGTCAATATCAACGCTGACTATGAAGCAGCTGGTAAGAAATCAGTCACTTGGAACTTCACAACGATGCCAAGTGAAGAGTGGAAGAACGGTGTCGGTAGTGCTTTAACAGTCTATGCAGCTGATCAAACAGATGCTAACTGGGATGCTGTAGTCAGTGCCTTCGTCGATGGCTGGGCTAGTGAAAAAGCAGCTACGAAATAATCATTAGTTAAGATTGCTGTTTAGGAGTGGCAATTGATGCCACTCCTTTAATTTAAAGGGGGAAAGTTATGAGTAAAAACATAAAGAAGTATTGGCCTCTATTTGTCTTGCCAACTTTTTTAGCTTTTATCATCGGTTTTATCCTTCCGTTTTTGATCGGTATCTATCTATCGTTCTGTGAGTTTACGACAGTCACCGATGCGACATTCGTCGGTCTTACTAACTATGTCAAAGCTTTTCAAGATACGATCTTCCAACATTCATTCTGGTATACGGCAGCCTTTGCGCTCGTGTCGCTTATCATCATCAATGTGGTAGCCTTCTTATTCGCTTTGGCTTTAACACAGAAATTAAAGGGAACTAACATCTTTAGGACGATCTTCTTTATGCCTAACCTTATCGGTGGTATCGTCTTAGGTTATATCTGGCAACTTATCTTCTCGGGTATCTTGTCACAATACAGTATGGCGATAAACCTCGATAGCCGACTTGGCTTTATCGGGCTAGTCATCCTTGTCTGTTGGCAACAGATCGGTTATATGATGATCATCTATATCGCTGGTCTTCAATCGATCCCTGAGGATATGATGGAAGCAGCGGATATCGATGGGGCGAGTAGTCTGCAAAAGCTCTTTAAGATCACGATCCCGATGATGATGCCGTCGATCACGATATGTACGTTCCTATCGATCACAAACGGATTCAAACTATTTGATCAAAACCTAGCTTTAACAGCAGGTGAACCAGGTAAGATGTCAGAGATGATGGCTTTGAATATCTTCAATACCTTCTATGGCCGAGCCGGCTATGAAGGTGTTGGTCAAGCTAAAGCGGTCATCTTCTTTGTCATCGTCGTCGGTATTGGCCTTATCCAACTTTACTTTACCAATCGTAAGGAGGTAGAACAGTAATGAAAAAGAAACTCCCTATGTATCTAACGACAGGTATCTTGACCTTTTTGGCCCTGACTTGGGTCTTCCCGGTCTTTGTCGTCTTGATCAATTCTTTTAAGAATAAGTTGTATATCAATGCTGAACCATTCAAATTACCAAACGCCGATAGTTTTGTGGGCATGGAAAACTACGCTGAAGCTATCGACCACTATGAACTATTAAAGGCCCTTGTCATCACGGTCTTTATCACAGTGGTAAGTGTAGCGGTCATTTTGATCTGCACTAGTATGTGTGCTTGGTTTATCACCCGTGTCAAAAATAAGGTCACTAAAGCGATCTACATTTTATGTGTCTTTTCGATGGTCGTACCATTCCAGATGGTCATGTTTACCTTGAGCAAGATCGCTAATATCTTACATTTGACGACGCCTTGGGGCATCGTCATCATCTACCTTGGCTTTGGGGCAGGACTTGCGGTATTCATGTTCTGTGGCTTTGTCAAGTCGATACCACTTGAGATCGAAGAGGCGGCGATGATCGATGGTTGTACACCGGTCCAGACCTTCTTCAAGGTCGTTTTGCCGATCATGAAGCCGACATATATCTCCGTTGGTATCTTAGAGACGATGTGGATCTGGAATGACTTCCTATTACCATATCTCGTCTTAGACATAAACAAGTATAAGACCCTATCGATCGCTATCCAATACATGAAGGGGAGCTATGGAAGAGTTGATATGGGAGCGATCATGGCAGCGCTCATCATCGCCGTCATCCCCGTCATCATCTTCTATCTATCGTGTCAAAAATACATCATCAAAGGTGTGGCAGCTGGTGCTGTCAAGGGTTAAGACATGACGACGATCAAAGATATCGCCCGTTTGAGTGGTTATAGTATCGGGACAGTCTCAAGGGTCATCAATGACCATCCTGATGTCTCTGATGCGGCTAGAGAAAAGATCAAGGCGATCATCGCCCAAGAGAACTATCGTCCTAATGTGAATGCGAAGAATATGAAAGTCAAAGCTAATGATGTCATAGCTATCTTAGTCAAAGGTCAAGCTAGCTTTCTTTTCGCCGAGATCTTAGAGCCACTCCAAAACCGCTTTGATGAATATGGGCAAGCGACTTCCGTCCATTATCTCGATGAGAATGACGATGAGGTCAAAAAAGCTAGGTCTTTGATCATCGAAGAGAAACCAAAAGGTTTGATCTTTTTAGGGGGAAGTTTAAAGGGCTATGATGAGATATTAGCTGAGTATAATATCCCTACAGTATTACTTACTAACTTCCCATATAACAGTAAAAGTGAACTGATATCATCATATACGACTGATGATGAAGATGCGGCCTATCATGCGATCAAGACGCTTATCGAAGATGGTCATAATCGCATCGGTATCATCGGTGGTAATGACATCGCTGAGATCGCTAAAAGAAGGGTCAAAGGGGCATTTAAAGCCCTTGAAGATCATATGATCGATCTCGATGAGACCTATTATGAACCTTCTAGGTTCTCGCTTGATGGTGGTTATACAGCGGTGGCAAATATCTTAGATCGACATCCTGATCTCAGTGCGATCTTTGCCCTTTCCGATACGATCGCTTTAGGAGCTTTAAGATGTCTATATGATAGGTGCTTTAAAGTTCCTGATGATATATCGTTGATCGGTTTTGATGGGATCGAACTTGGTCAATATGCGATCCCAAGACTTACGACCATCCATCAGGATATCGAAGGCATGGCTAAAAAGGCTGCCAGTGATATCCTGCTTAGGATCGCCACTAATAAAAAAGGTGTCCATAAGACGATACCTTATCAATTTGTCAAAGGAGCGACGGTCAAAAAGCTCAATGAAGGGAGGAAGGATGATGAAACGTAGTGCTGGTATACTCTGTCCGATCTTCTCTTTGCCAAGCCCTTATGGGATAGGCACTTTAGGTAAAAAAGCATATGAGTTCATCGATTTTCTCAAAGCTAGTAAACAGACCTATTGGCAGATATTACCGATCGGTGTCACTGGCTTTGGCGATTCACCATATCAGACCTTCAGTGTCTATGCTGGTAATCCCTATTTTATCGATCTCGATCTATTAAAAGACGAAGGTCTATTAACACAAGATGATATCGATACCAATATCACGACTAAAGATCTTGGCCCTATCGATTATGCAACTCTATACAAAGAGCGCTTTAAAGTCTTAAAGATCGCTGCTGATAATTATCTTGATAGTGGTGCATATGGCTTTAAGGAATATAGCGAAAAAGAGGATTGGCTTGATGATCATGCCTTATTCATGGCTTTAAAAGATCATTTAGGCGGTGGCTCATTTATCGATTGGCCTAAGGAATATCGTTTAAAAGATGAAGAAGCGATCAAAATGATCAGACCGAAATTAGAAAAAGAGATGACCTACTATATGGTCTATCAGTACTTCTTCTATACCCAATATATGGCCCTTAAAGATTATGCCAATAAGAACGGCATCAAGATCATAGGCGATATACCGATCTATTGTGCTTTAGACAGCGTCGATGTCTGGTCAGATCCAAATGAATTTCAACTCGATGAAGATCTAAGACCGATCGAAGTTGCTGGTTGTCCACCGGATGGCTTTGCGGCTGATGGTCAATTATGGGGTAATCCACTCTTTGATTGGGACTATATGAAGGAAGATGACTATCGCTTTTGGATCAAACGTATTAGATATCAATTACGCTTTGTCGATGTCTTGAGGATCGATCACTTCAGGGGCTTTGAAAGTTACTATGCGATACCAGTTCAAGATGAAGATGCCAGAAATGGCAGATGGCGTAAAGGTCCAGGTATAGCTTTCTTCAACAAGCTGAAAGAAGAGATACCAGATGCACAACTGATAGCTGAAGATCTAGGCTTTTTGACCGATGAGGTCATCCAGATGGTCAAAGATAGTGGTTATCCTGGTATGAAGGTCATTGAGTTTGCCTTTGATTCTAGAGATACCGGATCTGGTTATCTACCTCATACCTATGATCACAATTGTGTCGCTTATACCGGGACGCACGACAACGACACGATCGAAGGTTGGTATAAGACATGCTTTATAGATGACCGTAAATTCGCTGATGCCTATATCGATATCGATCATACTAAGCCGATCAATTGGCAGATGATAAGAGTGGTCATATCGAGTGTTGCGGATATCGCGATCATCCCGATCGGTGATTATCTAGGACTAGGGCACAAAGCACGCATCAATACCCCAAGCACCATCGGTCATAACTGGACCTGGCGCTTAGATAGAGATCTTATCGATGATAAAGATCTTATCGCAAAGATCAAAAATATGACTTGTCTATATGGCAGAGATTAAGGAGGATAAATATGGCTACGGTAAATTTAAAGAATATCAATAAGATATATGACAATAATGTACAAGCGGTCTTCGATTTTAACCTCGATGTGAACGAAAAGGAATTTGTCGTCTTCGTCGGACCATCGGGTTGTGGTAAATCGACGACTTTAAGGATGATCGCAGGACTAGAAGAGATCACCAGTGGTGAACTATACATCGATGGCAAGCTCATGAACGATGTTGAACCGAAGAACCGTGATATCGCAATGGTCTTCCAATCATACGCTCTTTATCCTCATATGTCTGTCTATGACAATATGGCCTTTAGCTTGAAGCTAAAAAAGATGCCTAAAGATGAGATCGATAAAAGAGTCAAAGAAGCAGCGAAGATCTTAGAGATCGAACCATATCTCAAACGCAAACCAAAGGCGTTATCCGGTGGTCAAAGACAAAGGGTCGCTTTAGGTAGAGCGATCGTCAGAAATGCCAAGGTCTTCCTGATGGATGAACCACTAAGTAACCTCGACGCTAAACTCAGGGTCCAGATGCGAAGTGAGATCATCAAGCTACATGAGAAGATCGGGGCAACGACGATCTATGTTACCCACGACCAGACCGAAGCGATGACGATGGCCGATCGGATCGTCGTCATGAAGGATGGCTATATCCAACAGATCGGGACACCAAAAGAGATCTACAATGATCCAGCGAATATGTTTGTGGCCGGCTTCTTAGGATCACCGGCGACATCATTCATCAAAGGTGTATATCGCGATGGTCACTTCGATGTGGGTGATCTTCATATCAAACTACCGGATATGTATCTTGAAGGCCTAAAAGCCTATGACGGCAAAGAAGTCGTCTTAGGTATCAGACCAGAAGACATCTACGCTGAAGGTATCGTTGAAGAGACTTATCCAACTGCACGCTTTAAGATGGATATCGAAGTCGCTGAGCTATTGGGTCATGAGTATATCTTGCATGGCTCGATCGAAGGCCAAGAATTAGTGGCGAAAGTGGCAAGCCGTCTTGATCCAAAGATGCACGATACGCTCGATCTTACGATGGACCTATCAAAAGTCCACTTCTATGATATCGATACGCAAAAACGGATCGATCGATAAAAACTTTAAATAAGTATTTCAAAGCACAAGTATAAAGATCAAGCTTGTGCTTTTTTATTGGGTCAAGTGCTTAAGTTATTTATTTAATTATCGATGATCTATAGAAATGTAAGCGTTTATAATATATAACCAGTTTATCAAGATAGTCGTAACTTTCAAGTTGTTGTGAACGATCAGCACTGACATAACTATCTAAGGAGATGCATAGATATATCTTCTGAGTAGCTATATCTAAAATGCGCTAGCGCCACTCACTAAAACGATACATCTGTATCATACTTCATAAGATCAATTCATCTAATTGCACTAGTCAACAGAAAGTAGACAGTTAATCATCGTTTTCATCATCTTTCTTCGATAAGTATTCATCCATTACCTCTTTAGGAGTTTTATAACCTAAAGCGTAGGCAGGTCTTTCGTTATTGAAGAAATCGACGTATTCTCTGATACTTTCTTCGACGTTATCGGAATCATTTATCTTAAAATCAAGATATAGCTCGTCTTTGACCCAACCATTTATGGATTCCATAGCCCCATTATCAGTTGGTGTTCCTGCACGAGACATACTTCTTGTGATATTACGTAAAAGAAGATTTTTATTAAAGTCTTTAGAAGCATATACAGACCCTTGATCAGTGTGTAAGATAAGGTCATAGTCTGGGTATGCTTCTTCTTTTATTTTGATCACTTCATCTCTGCCGTTGATATATGTATTGCGATCACCTTTTGTATCAGATACAGCCCAAGCTATGATCGCATTATTGAACAGATCCATATAGAAGGTTATCTCATAAGGCTTGCCTTTTATTTTGATCATCGTCATATCTGATACGATCACTTGGAATGGCCTTGTGATGACGATATCAGCTAGTACCATATTAGGATAGATACATTCTCTTCCGGCTGCTTTATAGCCCCTAAAGCGCTTAGAAGCGCTTTTGATGCCACAATAATGGCAGACCCTTTGGGCATAGGTATCAGAGAATACGAGCCCTGTATCATGCCTGATCTTGGAATTTAACCACCTATAGCCATGTGAAGGATATTTATCGTGATATTCTTTGAACAGCTTGATATTAGATTCTCTTTCGATTATCTTATCAGTCGGCTTTCTTTGTCGATCACGCCATTTATAGAAACTGCTTCTATTGATGTCCATGACCCTACATAATCTTTTAACAGGGAATTCGCTAGATAGTTTGTATATTATCTCGAATTCTGCTTCTTTAAAGTAATGAATTCCTTTTCCTGACCACCACCTTTCACCATGTAACCTTTTTTTAATCTTTCGACCTCGACTTTCGCTTTGATGATCTCATCGATAAGTTGGTCTTTAGATAGTTCTTTCAAAGTGTCGATATTGATTTCTTTTTCTATCTTAACCATCACCTGGTCTTTTTTCTTCGATTTAAGACCATTCTCTTTGACATAAGAAGTATAGTAGTATCGTGCCGTACTAGTAGGGATACCATATTTCTTACCAGCTTGAGCGAATGACAACCCATTTTCATGGATGTCCTTCGCTATGTCGCCTCTTAGCGTCTTATCTGTCGCCATCCTTTATCCTCCTTGTCTATTTTTAAATGACACATCGTCCTTGGATCTTCGCCCATCTGTCTACATTCAATATTGAATGTAGACAGATGCATATATATCACTCACTTATAATATAACACTGTATATTTACTGTTTGTCTGTGTCTACTTTATTAAATCACTTCATTAAGCTTGAATTAAGTTATACGCAAGTTATAAAATAGTATTCGTTAGAAGGGGAGAAATAACACTTGACAAATATACTATCTAAGCCAACACTCATAGCAAGCAAGCAAGCAAGCAAGCAAGCAAGCAAGCAAGCAAGCAAGCAAGCAAGCAAGCAAGCAAGCAAGCAAGCAAGCAAGCACTAACTATGTAGCTCATAGTATTTTTGTAAAGGAAGATAACGA
>CALVBC010000012.1 GCA_944325685.1 uncultured Erysipelotrichaceae bacterium
ACCGCAAAGTCCTCCTGTCTGGTTATACCAAACAGGATTACATAATCAGCTGCATCCTGAACAAGGAGATTGCTGTTTATGGAAACCCCTATGTCTTCAGAAGTCTTCATGACGAGCTTGTTAAGATCATTGAGATCCATGGAGTTAACATCGCTGATGAAGATGATGAAGAAATGGTTGAATGGGCACTTAAAATGGTTTTAGCTATGCGAAAAAAGGCAAAAACCGACTTATTTTCCCGATAAATCAGCAAGCCACATCTAAACAACGGCTTGGACGTGTGGTGGCTAAAAGCGCAATTTAGCTAAAATTTGACCGATTTTCCCTAAAAAACGTCAAAAACAAGTCAAAAATGGGGACAAAAATCGACCGAAATTGAGCTAAAATCAAGATGCCTGTTTTCAAAATGTTTTCACGGGCCCAAAAGGGAACGAAAAAAGCCCTTAAATAAAGGGCTTCAAGGTGATTTTGTACTATTCGAACTCGATAGTACCAGGAGGCTTGCTTGTAATATCGTATACAACTCTATTGCAACCCCTGACTTCATTGACGATCCGATTAGCGATCTTACCTAAGACCTCATATGGGATCTTAGCCCAGTCAGCAGTCATACCATCGATCGAGGTGACGGCTCTGATCGCTACCGTATAGTCATATGTCCTTTGATCACCCATGACACCGACGGATTTATTGTTGAGGCAAGCGGTAAAGTATTGCCATATATCATGTTCAAGGTGGGCATTCTTGATCTCTTCGCGCAAGATCGCATCTGATTCTCTGACGATAGCTAACCTTTCCTTGGTCACTTCACCAACGACCCTGATCCCAAGCCCTGGTCCTGGGAATGGCTGACGCCATACCACTTCATCATCAAGGCCTAACTCTTTACCTAATGCTCTGACTTCATCTTTGAACAGTGTATTTAAAGGTTCGATCAGTTTAAAGTCCATATCATCCGGTAGACCACCGACATTGTGGTGTGATTTGATCGTTTGGGCGGTCTTAGTACCACTTTCGATCACATCGGTATATAGAGTACCTTGGGCTAGATACTTGATATGTTCATCCTTTAATAGCCTTTTGACTTCGCGATCAAATGTATAGACGAATTCATTACCGATGATCTTGCGTTTTTGTTCTGGATCAGTGACACCTTTGAGCTTCTCTAAGAAGATCTCTGATGCATCGATCCTGATGAAGTTGATCTCTGGCATGTGTTTTTTACACATCGCTTCTACTTGATCACCTTCATCCTTCCTTAAAAGGCCATGATCGATAAACATGCAATAAAGGTTCTTACCGATCGCTTTTGATAGTAAAGTAGCGGCTACCGATGAATCAACACCACCAGATAGACCTAATAATACCTTATCATCCTTTACTTCATCCTGTATCTTCTTGATCTCTTTAGCGATAAAGTCCTTCATCGACCAATCAGCTTCGCATTTGCACACCTTAAAGATGAAGTTCTTCAAGATATCTAAGCCATAGACGCTGTTTCTGACTTCTGGGTGGAATTGGACGGTGTAGATCTTACGATCTTCATCATATGCAGCGGCATTTAAACATGTATCAGTTGAAGCTGCCCTTTTAAAGCCTGGTGCTAATGCATCGACTTGATCACCATGGCTCATCCATACGACCTCTTCTTTTGGTAAGCCATCAAATAGGACTGATCCTAAGACGCTGATATTAGCTTCCCCATATTCTTTAGTCTCACAAGCCTTGACACTACCACCTAACATGTAGTGTACAAGTTGCATCCCATAACAGATACCAAGTAGTGGTATCCCACTTTCTAATATCGCTCTATCAACTTTAAAACTGTCCTTTTCATAGACCGAATTAGGACCACCAGAGAAGATGATCCCTTTGACATCACCTATTTTTTGGATATCGCCTAAAGTCAGATCATTTGGTAATAGTTCACTATAAACACCAAATTCTCTGATCCTACGCGCTATTAGCTGATTATATTGACTACCGAAGTCCAATACGATGATCTTATCCATAATACTCGCTCCTTTTAAAAAGTGAGGTCATTCCTCACTCATTGCCCATTGTGGTGTCTCATCAGTCCTTCTGATGAGGATAGCTTTTTGTAAGTCCAAGCTGTTCAAAAAGCGTAAAATCGCATACTGTTCATCATCATCACAGCCGATCAGTAATTTGACCTCGATACTCTTGTCGATAATGTTGGCACAGACGACAACTTGATCGACACCATTACCATGTTCGCCCTTAAAGCAGACGATCTCTTTTTCTTTATCCCGACGCAAGATCTTCAAATGGCCAAAATCGACCGGATAGTAAAGATCAGGGAAATCCTTCACATTAGTCCCCTTAGGGTTGGTGACGACAAAGTCGCTGGATAGATACAATGTATCCATCTTTTGCCAGAAATACGCTTGGTTTTCTAATTCTTTCATCGGTGAAATCTTAGCATATAACCATTTATTTGTAAACATTTATAAGATAATGTAACTGTTTTCATCTATTTGAAGGTAATTTCATGTGGATCTTATTCAAAAATTCATCGATATCATAGGTCCCGCTGTCTTCCATCGCACTGACCAAGATCGATAGACAAGCAAAGGAATCACTGCCTGCTTCATGGTGATCTAAGTCGATCCCTAAGTATTCACTGACGGTATTGAGGCGGTGATTTTCAAGATATGGATATACCACCCTTGATATCTTGACCGTATCAAGATACTTATTCTTAAACCTCGGTAAGCCATAGTAATCGCAACACGCATTTAGGACCCCTAAATCAAACCTCGCATTATGGGCGACTAATATCGCATCTTCAAAGCGCTCCTTGAGCATGTCGTAGTAATGGTCAAATTTTGGAGCATCCTTGATATCGTCATATGTAAGGTGATGGATATAGGTGAACATAAAGTTAGTATATTGTGTCGGTGGCAGGATATAGATGACTTCATTGTCTAAAAATTCCCCATCGACAAAGGTACTGATACCCAATGATATCGCTGATACTGGTGATGTATTAGCTGTTTCAAAATCGATCGCTACCAGTTTCATTTGATCCTGATCTCCTTATCACTAGCATATTCATTCAAGATGCTTCTTACTTTATAACGGTTAAAACATTCGACCCTCTCTTTACTACCATCGATAAGTTCGAATAATAGTTCATCTTCAACAGACCCCTTCTTATATGACCACGATACGATCTCATCATAATAGATCATCATACAGTCGCTCTTGGCTGGTCGATTGTATAGGATGACATATTCTTCGCAAAAATCGATGATGACCTTTGATGGTAGTAAGATGATCGCATAAGCCATCGTCGCTGAGATGACGATCGCTAAAGTCGCATTTATCGCAAACATCAAAAACCCGATGATCAAGATGATGACTAAAACGACATAGGGTTTAGTCTCCATGTGATAGATGACCTTACGGTCACTAGGCAGGTTATAGGCTTTGATCTCTTTACTATTCATTCACTAATTATATAAGATTTATGCTATCATTTTAAAGATGAAAAACTTTAAATATGAATTAGTACATGAAGATGCTAAGACCAAAGCGCGTCTTGGCAAACTGAATATCTTTGGCAAGGTCGTTGAAACACCGATCTTTATGCCTGTTGGTACATTAGCGACCGTTAAATTCTTATCACCAGAAGATCTAAAGAAGATCCACGCTGGGATCGTCTTGTCTAACACCTATCACTTGTGGTTAAGACCAGGTGAAAAGATCGTCAAACAAGCAGGTGGTCTCCATAAGTTCATGAATTATGATGGACCGATCCTAACTGATAGCGGTGGCTTTCAAGTCTTCTCATTAGCGGATACAAGAAAGATAAATGAAGAAGGTGTCACCTTTAAATCCCATCTTGATGGTTCTACCTTGCATTTAACACCAGAAAAAAGCATCCAGATCCAGATGGATCTACACAGTGATATCGCGATGTCCTTTGATGAATGCATCCCTTATCCTAGTGACTATGAATATACCAAAAGGTCAACGGAAAGGACGATCAGATGGGCTAAAAGAGGCTTAGCGGTCCACAATATCGATGACCAAGCGTTATTTGGTATCGTTCAGGGTGGCGAATACACTGACCTAAGAGAGGCCTGTGCAAAGGAATTAGCTGCACTTGACTTTGATGGCTATTCGATCGGTGGTACATCAGTTGGTGAAGATAAGCCGACGATGTACAAGATGATCGAAGATGCGATCAGATACTTGCCACAAGATAAACCACGCTACCTCATGGGCGTTGGCGCGATAAATGACCTTTTAAATGGCATTGAAAGAGGTGTCGATATGTTTGACTGTGTCTTACCGACAAGGATCGCAAGACACGGTACCCTCATGACCTCCAAAGGTCGGATCAATATCAAAAAAGCGATGTACGCTGATGACTTTACACCGGTCGACCCTGAGTGTGATTGTGAGTGTTGTCAAAACTATACCAAAGCCTATATCAATCACCTGTTTAGGACCAAGGAAGGTTTAGGTATGCGCTTGATGTCGATCCATAACCTACGCTTTTTGATCAGACTGATGGAAGAAGCTCGCCAAGCGATAAGAGAAGATCGCTTCAAGGAATTCAAAGAAGAGATCTTAGCGAGCTATCCATTTGATGAAAGGGGATTTTGATGCGCGTTGAAGATTTTGATTTTGAATTACCGGAAGAGCTGATAGCTCAGCATCCGGCTGATAAGCGTGATACATCACGTCTTTTAGTCCTTCACAAAAATACCAAAGAGATCGAACACAAGCACTTCTATGACATCATCGACTATCTTCACCCTGGTGATGTCTTAGTCCGCAATAACTCAAGGGTCATCCCAGCGCGACTTTATGGCATCAAAGAAGGTACCGGTGCCCATGTCGAGCTTTTGATCTTAAAGAATACCAATGATGAGATCATCGAATGTCTGTGCGGTAATGCCAAGGCGATCAAAGTCGATACGGTCATCGATTTTAATGGCAAACTAAAAGCCAAGTGTATCGAAGTCAAAGAAGAAGGGATCAGGGTATTCAAACTCGAATATGGTGGTATCTTCTATGAGATCTTAGATGCGATCGGTTCGATGCCTTTACCACCATATATCCATGAACCGCTGATCGATAATGACCGTTATCAGACTGTATATGCCAAAGTAAATGGCTCAGCTGCATGTCCAACTGCCGGTCTTCACTTCACCGATGAACTATTAGATAAGTTAAATAAAAAGGGTGTCATCATCACCGATATCACCTTGCATGTGGGACTAGGTACCTTTAGACCAGTCAAAGTCGATGAAGTGGAAAGACACCATATGCACTATGAAGAATACGAGATGGATGAAAAGACAGCCGATATATTAAATAAAGCCAAAGCTGAAAATAGGCGCATCATCGCGATCGGTACGACCTCATGTCGAACACTTGAAAGCATCGTCCAAAAATATGGCACTTTTAAAGCCACAAAAGATAAGACCAATATCTTTATCTATCCACCATATGAATTCAAAGCGATCGATGCCCTGATCACCAATTTTCACTTGCCTAAATCAACGCTCATCATGATGATCAGCGCTTTAGCAGGTAGAGAACTGATCTTAGACACCTATAAGGAAGCTATCAAAGAGAAGTATCGCTTCTTCTCTTTCGGTGACAGTATGTTTATCGACAATGAGTAAGAATTATAACCAACTATTCAAAAGGGAACTTGAAAAGATCAAGGGTCAAAGACCATCTTTATTACTGCATGTCTGTTGTGGTCCTTGTAGTGAGTATCCTTTGGTCTTATTAGATGATCATTTTAAGATATCGATCTATTATGAAAACCCTAATATCTATCCTGAAGAAGAGTATGATAAAAGGCTATCTGAATTAGAACGCTATCTTGATCACTTACATAAGGATATCAAGCTGATCATCCCACCTTTTGATGATGACTTCCAAAGCGAGCTAGCTAAATTCGGTCCGATGAAGGAAGGTTCTACGAGATGCGTGTATTGTTATGGGAAGCGGATGTATCGGGCATATAGATATGCTGATATAAATAAGTTTGATTACTTTACGACCGTGATGTCGATATCTAACCATAAAGACGCTGACTATATCAATCGATTAGGTGAGGATATGCAAAAGCACTTTGATACTAAATTCCTCTATGCTGACTTTAAAAAAGACGGTGGTATCGATATCAACCGCAACATGAACAAAGAGATCGGTCTATATGAGCAAGACTACTGCGGTTGTATCTTCACCTACAAGATCCATCAAAGCAAGCTACAAAAAAAGTTGAAATAATGACAGGTATTTGTTATTATATTCAAGCACAAATCTGTCTACGTAGCTCAGCTGGATAGAGCATACGCCTTCTAAGCGTACGGTCAGGGGTTCGAGTCCCTTCGTGGACGCCATTAAACAAATTAAGCCCAGAAATGGGCTTTTTTGTTATATGTCATTAGATATACTGTTTTCTTCAATGTCATCATCTTGTTTTTTATCGGCCTTCTCTTTGATAAAGACCACGATAAACATGACCAAAAATGCCAAGATGACAAGGGCGATCATGATGAGTATCGGTGATATAACCACAAGCCATGACCAATCGATATGACCAGTGAGCTTTAAGGCGATAAATAATAATGTCAGAGCACTAGAGAAACCGATACCGTCATATTTGATCTTCTTATCATGGATCGTTTCCCATATCTTGACCTTGATCAAGATCCCGATCATCAAAAGTAATATCCCGATCGCGATCATGATGATACCACTTGTCATATCAAACCCACAGATAGTCGGGATAAAGAAGGTGACCATCGCAATGATGATGAGGATCGATGATACGATATCGATCGGCTTATGTTTATATCTCACCTTTAAGACATCATTTATGACTTCATCTGATCTTTCTAATACATCATCCCTATTTATCCTTTCACCACTCAATGATTCGGTGACACTGATATCTAAGATATGACAAAGCTCATTGAGCAAAGATATATCAGGTAAGCTTTTACCCGTCTCCCACTTAGAGACCGCTTTATTGGTGACGTTTAACTTTCCCCCTAATTCCGATTGGGTAAGACCCTTTTCTCTTCTTAGCTCTTGTATAAACTTTCCTACTTTTACTTGGTCCATATCTATCTCCTTCATTATCATTTTTACTTAATATGGGTGATTTGTAAATCCACCATCAGTAGAATGGTGATTTTGTATTATAATCGAGCTAGGAGGTAGGCTTATGTTATATATCTATAATGCAGGACCGATGTTTTCTGATGCAGACATCGCTCAAAGACTAAAAGAAGGCAAGATGATAAGAGAGGTATTAGACAATAATGATATCGAATACTTATTAGCTAATCCGATCGAATTACCTTTTGATAATTCAAGGTACATCCCAACTAGTGAGATCTTTAAAGAGGACTATTCCCATGTCGATAAGGCTAATGTCTTCTTCTTTGATCTAGCGACTAATGATAGTGGTACCTATGTCGAATTTGGTAATGCGATCGAAAAGTACATGGCTGGAAAAGACATCGAGATCTATCCGATATTTACCGACTTACGCTTAGGCCGCAATAATATCGATGGTATCGAATGTCCTGTTGGCTTTAATAGCTATCTAGTCGGTGCACTGACCTACAATAAGATCACCATCTATCGTCACTTTGAAGAGGCATTTGAAGCCTTTAAGAAAGACCACGACTTAAAGTAAAAGGATCGCAGAGATCCTTTTATTTCGCTTTGAAGATGATGAATTTAGAGAAGATATAATTCAAGACGATGACGACGATATTAGATAATATCTTGATAAATAGCGCATCAAGGTGCATGATGTCGATACCGATATAGATGATCACTGTATCGACGACAAGACTGAATATCCTTGCACCAAAGAATAAAGCTAACTCTTTTGATATGTCATCGTTTTTAGTCTTAAAGACATATTTGCGATTGGTGATATAGGCAAATAAGACCGATACAAACCAAGCGATGACGTTAGCTAATATCAGATATAGATGACCTATATCATATAGGACATAAAAGGTGACGATATTGACGACTGTCGTCAAGACACCAAAGATGCCATAGAGGATGATCTCTTTTAGATCTTTCATAATAAAAAAGCGTCAATGACGCTTAGTTATCGTTATTACTACGACCGAGGATCGATAAGATCCTGATGAAGATATTGATGAAATCAAGGTAGATCGAAAAAGCGCCATAGACAGCGACCTTTGTCGTCATTGATTCATCGTAACTTATCTGACTATAGAGACTCCTTAGTATCTGCATATCATGTGCGATCATGACTAAGAAGATGATGATGACAACGTAGTCGATCATCAAAGCCGTTGTCGATGAATGGATGAATAGCTGATTGACAAGGGTCAAGATGATGATCGCCATAAGACCGACAGCCAAATATGGTGTCATCCTGGTAAAGTCCATCTTCGTCGTTAGACCGATGAAAGCCATGCACCCAAACATGACCGCTGTCATAAATAAAGCAATGCCGATCGTTGCCCCATCATAGTAAAGTGGGATCGTCGAGAAAGTTAAACCTGAGATCGCACAATAGATGAAGAAACAAAGATAAGCTGTTGACTTCTTCATCGTCATCAGCCTTGAACTAAAGAAGAATGTCAGACCGATCTGGGCACCATATACTAGTAAGATCCCGATCATCCCAAAGCGGACGATGATCTGTAGTAGTAATGGGAACGAGAATAGCGCGATGATCGCGGTGATAAAGATACCGATCGCCATCACCCCAAAAGATTTAGCTAAGAATCTATTGAATGTAAGACCATTGCTTACATATGTTGTATCGTTGTTGTACATTTGTACCTCCTTTACATCTAGGATTATAAGTCTTTGACATCGAATTTCGCAAGCTCTTCGACCATACTGGTGGCGATATCCTTAAGTGAGCCATCTTCAAATGGTGACCTGATATTACCGATCTTTAATATATCTAAGAAAGTATAATAACCACCGACCTTACAGATCTTTAGATAATCACTAAAACATTCCTTATCCCCTTTTAGCATCCTTACAAAAAACTGCAAGGCACATACTTGCGCTAAGGTGTAGTCGATATAGTAGAAAGGTGATTCAAAGATATGTCCTTGACGATAGAACCAACCACCTCTTTCTAATAGATCAAGACCTTCAAAGTCGCGGTCTGGACAATACAGTTTTTCTAAGCGATGCCAAGTGGCTTTACGCTCATCTGGGGTCATATTAGGATTTTCATAGACCTCATGTTGGAAGTGGTCGACTAAGATACCATATGGGATAAAAGTCAAAGCACCAGCGATATGCGAATAGAGATATTTAGTGGTGTCTTTACCAAAGAAGCCTTCCATATAAGGATGGGCAAAGAATTCCATCGACATCGAATGGATCTCACAAGCTTCCATCGTTGGGCCACAGAGCTCCATGATGATATTAGGGTGTTCTTTATAAGTCAGATAGGTCTGAAGACCATGACCTGCTTCATGGGTCAAGACATCGACATCACCTGATGTCCCATTGAAGTTAGAGAAAATGAATGGCCTTTTATATTCAGGGATCGGTGCCATATAGCCACCCATCTGCTTATTTGGCTTGGTCTCAAGATCAAAGAGCTCTTCTTCACACATCATATCGAAGTATTCACCGGTCTCTTTGCCCATCTTTTGATACATCGCTTTAGCGATGGATACAAGCTCATCCTTATCACCGACTGGTTTTGGGCTACCGGTCTTAAACTCATACTCTAAGTCCCAGGCTTTTAGTGTATCGATACCCAAGCGCTCCTTTTGTGCTTGATAGATAAGACGAGTGACTGGGACGATATCCTCTAAGACCTGCTTGCGGTAGTTTTTGACCATTTCCCTGTCATAGTCAAAACGCCACATCCGATAATAGCCCATCTCGACATAATCCTTGTAGCCGAGCTTTTTAGCCATTTCATCACGGACTTTGACTAACTCATCATAGATCCGATCGAATTCTTTTTCATTATCGGTATAGAATTTATTTACTGCTATATTAGCCCTTTTTCTGATATCACGATCATCGCTCAAGATAAAGGGCCTAATGCTAGCGAGGTTATATACACCACCATCAAATTCGATCTTCGCACTGGCTTTTAATTTACCATATGTACTGGACAATTTGTTTTCCTTCTGTAATAGATCGACGATGCTTTCATCAAAGCACTTGGTCGAATACTCTAGCATCGTGAAATAGATCGCTGGGATATCTAATGCATCACGATCCTTGCGTGCTAAGACGATCTTATTGAAGCGATCTTCAAAAACCTGGATAAGTGGTGAAGTCTCATCCCAATATTCCTGTTCCTTATCGTAAAACTCATCAGCGGTATCGATCGTATGCCTGATCATACATAAGGTCATCATCGTCTGCATGTGTGTCCGATAATCATTGATCTTATAAAAGACCTCGTTGAATACTTTAGGATCACTGGCTTTCTCTAATTCATCTAATAGAGCCCCATAATCCCTTTTGATGTCTTCATATGCTAAGCGCGCATATGGCATGTCTTTAAATTTCATAACTTCCTCCATAATCTTTCACATATGATGTAGGCTAGATATAAGCCTACACTGCCGACCATGAAGATCGCTGATCCTAAAGGATAGCGCTCTTTGGTCGTCTTACCCTCTTTGACGATATTCCTTTGGACCGCCGGTGTATCACAATAGACCACCTCGATCTTATAAGGATATCCTTCTTTTTTGACTAAACTACGAAAGGCTTTAGCTAATGGGTCATTTTGCGTCTTATCTAAAGTCGTATACTTGATCCCTTCAGGCTTTAGCCTTTTAGCGCTGCCCATCGATGATATACATGGTATCCCGAGTTTTTGACATTTCTTCTGCAAGTAAAACTTAGCCACTAGTGTATCGATACAATCAGCGACGATATCACACTTGGGGATCGCAAACCCTTCATCGATGAAACTATCGATCACCTCGCATTTAGCGTCGCTGATCGCTTCAAGGCGTTTCTTTAATACTTCGGCTTTCTTTTGGCCGATATTATCTTTATCGGTCATCAGTTGCCGGTTGAGATTGGTGATATCGATGATGTCATGGTCGACTAAGATGAGTTTACCCACACCTGATCGTGCTAAGGCTTCAGCACAAAAGGAGCCAACACCACCACAGCCACAGACTAATACCGTACTATCATTGAGTTTTTTGATCTCTTCTTCATCAAGAAGATAGCTTAGCCTTTCAGTATATCTTTTATCCATATAGCCACTCCTTGATATTCATTAAAGCTTTATCTTCTTCACTTATATCATACCAGGTGATCGGCGTTTGGTGGTTGAACCAAGTATATTGCCTTTTAGCGAAATTGCGAGTGGCTTTTTTGATATCGTAGATGATCTCTTCTTTGGTCTTTTCCTTATTGAAATATGGCTCCCATTCTTTATAGCCGATCGCCATCATCGCTTTGTCTTTAAAATCGACACCGTTTTTTAAAAGACCTTCCACTTCATCTAAAAGCCCTTCTTCGATCATCATATCGACCCTTTTATCGATCCTTTCATATAAAAGCTCACGTTTTAAGGTAAGACCGATAAATAGGACATCATATAGTGGCTCATGCCTTTGCCTTTGGGCCTTTAAAGAAAAGGGTTCACCAGTCTTAAGATAGTAGTTATAAGCCCTTAGTAGACGACGGCGATTATTGATGTGGATCTTTTCTAAAGCCTTTGGATCGACCTTTTTTAAATATCTATATAGATCATCATTGGTCATATCGTCATGATCTTCATCCTTTGTATCTTCCTTAGTAAAGTCATAATCATATAAAGCGCTCTTTAGATATAAGCCACTACCACCGACGATGATCGGTAGTTTACCTCTTTTATCTATATCGGTGATCAACCTTCTAACATCGTTTTGAAAATCATAGATCGAGTAATCTTCTTTAGGATCTTTGATATCGATGAGATGATGGATGACACTATCCTTTTCCTCTTCTTTGATCTTGCCTGAACCGATATCAAAGCCACGGTAAACTTGTACACTGTCACCAGATATTATCTCGCCGTTTAACTCCTTAGCCACCTTGATACTAAAAGCTGTCTTACCAACAGCTGTCGGTCCTTGTATCACTAATACCTTTTGCATAGTCAAATTATAGGTTAAAAAATGGTCGCTTGCAATGAAGGGTGAAAATAACTATAATAGTCATTGTGTTTTAGGAAATATTACCTAAAACTAACTCAAAAAAGGAGATCTATGAAGAAACTAAAACTGCTAATTATTGTCTTTGTGGTATTTGCCTTAGTCGGTTTTAGATACGATGAAGATAAATTAAAAAACAACGACAAGTACATTAGAGAGATCCAAACATTGAGTTCAGACTCGATCGAACCGGTCATCAGTTTCATCGAAGAAGATGCGACCGAGATCGTCTTAGTAGAAGGTTCTATATTAAATTTGAGTGATCATATCAGTGTTACCGATAACGTCGGTGTCAAAGCTGTCAGTAGCTTTGGTAAGTTTAATGCAGAAACTCCTGGTGAGTATAAGATCACAGTCATGGCTGCCGATGCAGCTCTCAATGTGGCGACAAAAGAAGTTCCTGTCAAGATCATCTCACAAGCCGATTATGAGGCGATGCTAAAAGAGATGGAAGCAGAACAAGCAGCTGAAGAAGCAGCGCGTTATGCTGAACAACAAGAGCGTTACAATGCTGAACTCAGAGCTATCATCCAATCACACGCCAACGTCGATAACTCCGATATCTTCGCTTTAGCTGAGGATTATATCGGAATGGGTGGCTGGTGTAATGAGGTAGCAACAGCATTCCTAACTGACTACCTAGGAAGAAGTGTCAACATCTACGATTCCTACAGTGTCGATCCAAGTGAAGCTCAACCAGGTGACCTCGTTGAATATGCCAACGGTGGTAATGGTATGTGGCACGTAGCTGTTTACCTTGGCGATGGTCTAGCGCTCCATGGTAACTGGAATGGGACAACGGTCATCGAATCGATCTATGTTCCAGGTGGTTCATCACCATACTTCGAAAGAGTGAACTAAGAGACTTCGGTCTCTTTTTTTATTGTCTGATATGGTAATCGAAAAGAGAGCACACGCTCTCTTTTCAAAAGTAGGAAATAAATACGAAAAAGTTATCTTTATGTTAGCTGTCTTCGTTTATCTATATTATAAACGAAAAAACACTGATGTAAAGGCTTTCAGTCGATTATTTGTTAACTTAAGGTTAAAACAAATCGATATTTATGTTAAATTAGGTTCGTATTAGATAAAGGGGTTTTTATGACGTTGACTTTTTTTGATATCGAGTGGGGGTTATTCCTCGGCGGCTTAGGCTTATTCTTGTATGGTATCGTCCTCATGGGCGATGGTTTAAAGGCCTTTGCTGGTGATAAACTACGTGTCTACATCGATAAGTACACATCAAAGCCTTGGCAAGGCTTCCTGATCGGTCTTATCATCACAGCGATAATCCAATCATCTAGTGCCACAACATCGATCTGTATCGGCTTTATCCGTGCTGGTCTTATGACCTTAGAACAGGCAGCCGGTATCATCATCGGCGCTAATATCGGTACGACTGTTACCGCCTTCCTCATCGGTCTTGATGTTGGAGCGATATCAGTGTATCTCATCTTCATCGGTGCTTTCATGCTTTTATTCTTCAATAAGCAGAAGCTCCAAGAGATCGCTAAGATCGTCGTCGGCTTTGGTATCTTGTTCTATTCGCTTACCCTCATGGGTGACACCCTTGAACAACTACGCTATGTACCAGAATTCATGGCCTTTGCACAAGCATGTACAGATAACCCATTCATCGGCTTATTCGGTGGTATCATCCTCACGATGGCGATGCAGTCATCATCAGCCTCGATCGGTATCATCCAGTTATTCTATATGAGTGGTGCCATCACCTTTAAAGGTGTCATCCCATTCTTATATGGCGCTAATATCGGTACTTGTATCACCGCGATCTTAGCTAGTATCGGTGGTAATACCACCGCTAAAAGAGCGGCGGTCTTCCACCTCAGCTTCAATATCATCGGTGCTACCATCGGTATGATCTTGATGGATCCGCTGTATAATTTAATGACCTTCTTGACGAATAACTTCGGCATTAACCCGATGATGGAGATCGCGCTAACGCATATCCTATTCAATGTCGTCGCAAGTATCGTCGTCTTCCCATTCATCGGCAAGATGTGTGCCCTTATCAAGAAGATCGTGCCGGGTGAAGAACCGAAGAAACTTGAGATCAACACCGATGAACTTGTCCCAAGCAACTTCCCTGTCGTCGCTACCGCTTTAACCGCTGCTGAACGCTTCATCGGTGAGATGAAAAACTGTGTCTCTTTGAATATCGCTAACACCAAGAAATATGTCAATCTCGACGCGGATGATGATGAACTGTTCGATGAGATCAAAGGTAGAGAAAAGATCATCGACAAGCTCGATAATGCGATCACCAATTTCCTTACCAATCTTCACTTCAACGAGATGAGCGAAGATACATCTAAGGCTTTGACTTTACAACTTGAAGTCGTCAAAAACCTTGAGCGTATCGGTGATATCTTAGTCAATGTCGCTGAATTCTCCAAGATGGTCCATGATGATGATGGTAACTTCTCGGCAGCCGCCTATGATGAATTAGATCAACTATTCACCAAGGTCGATCATATGCTCAACGAGTCATTTGAATATATGGACACCAATGATATCACCACCTATGAGCGCCTTATGAATGAAGAAGCCATGGTCGATAATATGGAGTATAACTTCAGAAAGAATCACTTTGTCAGGATGGCGAAAAAAGAATGCAGTGGCGCTGTTGCCTCATCGGTATACGCTGATATCCTATCGAATATTGAAAGGATGGCTGACCACTGTATGAATATCGCTAAGACATCCTTTGAAGTCAAAAACACCCAATAAAAAACTCGCCTAAGCGAGTTAGAGCCGACTTGTTCGGCTTTTATTATGCACTGACCTTTTTCATCTTGGCATAAGCGATAAATGACAATACCATCTCGATCACCACAAACATGAAGTACATCGGGAATAATACGATCGCTACCGCATATAAGATCGCCCCTACAAGCACAAAGACCCTCTTTTGCATAAAGGTACCTAGGCCATTGAAGATGACGGCGATACCACTGGCGATGATATGCGGCATCACGATCGCCGTAGCGATGACCGCGCCTGCTTGTTCAGCGCCGCTTGTCGACGATGAAGCACCGAAGAAATGTACACAGGCATAGATGACATATACTAGCCCGATGATAAAACTGATAAGTGCTAATTTACTGATCTTTTTCATTTCTATCCTCCTTGTATCTTTTGGATGATAACAGATAAAGATATTTAAATGGTGGGCTATTAGCCCACCACCATCAATATCACTTCACCGATGATGACGATGATAAATAGATATAGGAAGATATAAAGGATAGATACAAAGATAGACATCATTAAGCTCTTACCTTTGATCGCTTTAGTACGTATCCGACGATAGTCACCACAATATAAGACGATCATAAATAACCAAAATGCCCCTTCAAACTTGGAGATGATCTCTTGTATTGACCATGGGGCATATCTATCATAGCGGATCGAAAAGGCAAAATAGACCAATAGGATATAACCTACTAAGGCTAAAGCTTTAGTGATGATAGAACCTTTACGAAAGCCGGGTAGGGCAAAACTATCTTGATATTCAAGGTCATCTAGTAGATGATCGATATCCCGATAGCGATCATCAGGATCGATCTTTGTCGCTTTGTCGACGATCTTAGCTAAGTGACGATCTTCGATCTGTCCCTTTTCTAACATATATGCAATGACCTTACCTAAGCCAAAGATATCGCTTTTATCATTCGATTCACCAAAGCCATATTGTTCCGGGGCGGCATAGCCAGGACTGCCTAATAGCCTTGTATCATGATCACTGTTGCCTTAAAACCTAGCGATATCAAGGTCGAACAATAAAGCTCTTTTACCATCATAAAAGATATTCTCCGGTTTTACATCACGGTCGACGATCTTGATCTTATGCAGGTCTTTTAAGGCTTTAGCGACATCGCTCGCTACATTGTATATGTCATCGATAAGCAAAGGCTTGTCTTTACTGTAGCGATCTAGAGTCAACATATCGATCTTTTCGATCATGACATAAGTGTGCTCATCCTTGAAGTTCACATCATATATCTTGGGTATATAAGGGCAATCAAGCTCTTTCACGGCACCATAAAGCTCACTTAGATCACCTAAGAAGACCTTTTGGATATAGATAAACCGTGTTTTTTTATCAAGGACAAGATCGATACGCTTATCAGGCTTGTCACTGATCGTTTCGATAATTTCTAGATCCATCACCCTATAGTAACACAAAAGCGCTATAATAAGCCCATGAAGACCAAAGACTTAGAAACGATCTTAAAAGGTGATGATCTCGATGAAGCGCTTAAGTATATCGGTAAGACTTCTTTTAGTGCTTATCTTTGTTATCTTATAAAGGCTAGTGGGTTTGATAATGGCGATATATTGAAAAATGCCAATATCGAGCGCTCTTATTACTATCAGATCTTAAAAGGCGTCAGGATGCCATCAAAAGATAAGGTCATCGCTTTATCCTTAGCCTTAAAGCTTGACATCGATAAGACTGATCGTTTATTAAAGCTTTCCAATAATGGCTCTTTATATCCTAAGATCAAAAGGGATGCGGTCATCATGTTTGCCATTGCCCATGGCTTTGATCTCTATAAGACCAATGAACTATTGATCGAACACGATCTTAGACCAATGTAAGCCATTTCTTATTGACATCGGTAACCCATTGTGTTTTAATCTCCTTGTAAAAATCGTATAGAGGTAGCGATGCAGATGAGTAATCTAGGGAGCAGGCATGTGATGAACTAGATGAAAGGCAATCATCGCCGAACATATGGATGAGGCATCATCGATATGTGGGGTCATAGGAAATACTTATGACACTCCTACAGTTGTAGAGGCGCTATAACCATGATCCTTAAATGAGTCATATGTGTTATAGCATATGATTTTTATTTTAAGGAGGATATTAAAATGAAAAAACTTATCATCGTCTTATTGTGTTTGTCATTACTCAGTGCTTGTGGCAGTAATGATACACAAGATGCAGCTAATGACACGACTTTCACCGTCGGCATGGAATGTGCTTATGCTCCATTCAATTACCAAGTAAGCGAAGCTAGCGATAGCGCTGTTGCGATCGAAGGTGGCGGTTATTGCGATGGCTATGATGTCATGGTCGCACAAAGGATCGCTGATAGCTTAGGCCAAGAATTAGAGGTCAGGATGATCGCTTGGAACGGTCTACAAGTCGCCCTTGATTCTGGTGAGATCGATGCGATCATCGCTGGTATGACAGCTAATGAAGAAAGAGAACAGGGTATCGACTTTACTTCACCATACTATGATTCTCATGGCATGATCATGATCGTCAGAGCAGATTCTGAAGAAGCAGGATATACCGATATACAAGAGTTCTCTGGCAAAAATGTCGTCGGTCAATTAAATACCAACTACGATTCGGTCATCGAGCAGATCGAAGGTGTCAATCACGTCACACCAAGACAGACATATCCGGAGATGGTCGTCGCTTTACAAAGCGGTGATGTCGATGGTATCACAGCGGAAGTAGCGGTCGCTGAAGGTATCGTCGCGGCTAATCCTGATCTTACCTATATCACTTTTGCTGATGGCAATGGTTTTGAAGCGGATACGACTGTATCGATCGGCTTAAAAGAAGGCTCAAGAGGCAGTGAATTCTTCAATAGTGTCGAAGATGCTTTAGCTAGTATCAGTGATGATGAACGCGCTGAGATGATGGCCCAAGCGACAAGTAACCAACCAGCTGGAGAATAGGATGCAATTAGACTTAAGCCGTGCATTATCGATCTTTATCGATAACTTTGATATCTTCTTAAATGGTATCCTAAATACGATCTTATTCGCTATCGTCGGTACGGTATTTGGCCTATTGATCGGTCTAGTACTCGGTGGGATCAAGGCGATCAAGATCGAAGAGTCTGATACGCTTATCATCAAGGTCTTAAAGAAGATCGGTCATATCTTCACCAGTGTCTACATCTTCGTCTTAAGAGGGACACCGATGATGATCCAAGCTGTCTTCTTCTATTACCTATTACGCGACCTTGTGCATTGGGATATGTTTACCGCTGGTCTATATATCATCAGCGCTAATACTGGTGCTTATATGGCCGAGATCGTCCGTTCAGGTATCCAATCGACCGATATCGGTCAGACTGAAGCCGCTAAAAGCTTAGGTTTTGGCAATATGCAGACTCTTTTCTACATCATCCTACCACAAGCGATCAAAAACAGCTTCCCATCGATCGGGAACCAACTGATCGTCAATATCAAGGATAGTTCGATGCTCAACGTCTTGTCGATCACCGAACTCTTCTTCCAAAGCATGTCGATCGCTGGTAGTAACTACAGTTATGTCGAGACTTATTTCATCTCAGCGATCTTATATCTGATCCTGACATCGATCGCTTATATCGCTTTGAATTACTTTGAGAATAAGCTCAATGACACCAAAGTCAATAAGCACATGGATATGTGTGCGTGAGGTAATATATGGAAGAAATCATCAAGATCAAAGATCTCAAAAAACACTTCGGCACCTTAGATGTCCTCAAAGGCGTCGATATCACCTTGCATAAAGGTGAGGTATTAACGATCATCGGTTCTAGTGGCAGTGGTAAAAGTACGCTACTACGCTGTGTCGACCTATTAGAGCGACCGACAAGTGGCAATATCTACTATCACGATGAAGATATCCTAGCCCAAGGCTTTGATGTGAACCACTTCAGGTCAAGGGTAAATATGGTCTTTCAAAACTTCAATCTCTTCAATAACCTCAATGTCTTAGATAACTGCATCATCGGTCAGACAAAGGTCAAAAAAAGAAGTAAGGAAGAGGCAAGAGAGATCGCCATCAAAAACCTCACCAAAGTCGGTATGAAGGACTTTATAAACGCTAAGGTAACTAAGCTATCTGGTGGTCAAAAACAGCGTGTAGCGATCGCTAGGGCCCTATCGATGGACCCTGAAGTCATCTTATTCGATGAGCCGACTAGCGCCTTAGACCCAGAGATGGTCTATGAAGTCTTAAAGGTCATCAAAGACCTCGCCAGTGAGGGTATGACGATGATCATCGTCACCCATGAGATGAACTTCGCTAAGGAAGTATCCGATCGCGTCATCTTTATGGATAATGGTGTCATTGCAGAAGAAGGAACAGCGAAGGAGATCTTTGAAGCTCCAAAGAATGAAAGGACACGCCAATTCTTAGCTGGCTTTAAAGCTTAGTAGATAACACAAAAGATGGTCAATGAGCCATCTTTTTTGATACATATCTTTATCTAAAAGCCAAAGAAAAAGGTCATGAGCTTGATCCTCATGACCTTTTATGTTTACTTATTCTTAAGTAGATCTCTGATCTCTTCTAAGACGATGAGATCATCTGGTTTGGCCGGTGCTGGTTTTTCTTCTTCTTGTTTGTGGGTGAGCTTATTGACTGCTTTGACCAAGATGAAGACACAGAATGCTACTAGTAGGAAAGATATGACCGCATTGATAAAATTACCGATCATGATCTGGGCACCACCGATACCAAACGACAGCGCTGAAAAATCGATACCACCGGTGATAAGACCGATCACTGGTGAGAAGATGTCATTGACTAGACTGTTGACGATCGAAGTGAAGGCACCACCTATAATGATACCTACAGCCATGTCAAGGACATTACCACGCATCGCAAACTTTTTGAATTCCTCGTAAAACTTTCTCATTACTTATTCCCCTTCATATTCATATATGCACCTGTCAAGTATAGACCAGGGAAGATCAATGTCAAGACATGGATGACATAATCGATCATCGCACCTGGTGCGGTATAGAACTCACTCAGATTGATCAAGAATAAGATGACCGCAATGATGAGCGTAAAGATCGAACGGTGGTTATGACGGATCAGACCGATAAGACCAGCGAAGATCTCAAAGATGTGATAGCCATAGGTAACGACGATCGATAGTAATGCTGATCCAGCTAACCCTTCATTGACAACTGCTTTGAAGTCACCTGAGCCGACAAGGCTCCAGACCATAAATAGACTTGCCGCACCGATGATGAACTCAGCGATACTCGCGACTAGTAAGTACTTACTTCCTTTCACGTATATTCTCCTCCTAATAAAAAAAACAACCTCCTAGGGCTGTTATATATAAAGATGGTGGAGCATAGCGGGATCGAACCGCTGACCTCCTGCGTGCAAAGCAGGCGCTCTCCCAGCTGAGCTAATGCCCCATCTGTATATTAAACTTGATAAAGATGATGGTGGGCCTGAATGGACTTGAACCAACGACCTCACCCTTATCAGGGGTGCGCTCTAACCACCTGAGCTACAGGCCCATAACGACCACACTTTATCAAGCGCTTTGTTATAATACCAAAATAAGTTATCTTCCGTCAATATATAATGTAATTTTTTTTCTAAAATCCTTGATCTTTTTGAGCGAGGTATTGCCTATACACTTCGTTTTTCGATAGGCCATGGACTTTAGATACTTCCTTGATCGCATCCTTGGTCGATACGCCTTCTTTGATCATCTCTTCGATCAGGATATTGATCGCACTATAGTCGATGACTTTTTCCTTATTGTCACCTTCAACGATGATGACGATCTCACCCTTTAAGTCATCTAAACCCAAGACCTCTTTTAAGGTCCCACGGATATATTCTTCATGGATCTTAGTGAGCTCTCTAGCGATACAGACCTTACGGTCACCCAAGACCTCATACATGAGCTTTAGGGTGTTGGTTATCCGATGAGGAGCCTCATAGAAGATCATTGTATAAGGAAAGGTCATAAGGCTCTCAAGTTCGCTTTTGGCCTTACTAGTACGCTCATTTAAAAAGCCATAGAAAAGATAATGCCTTACATCCATACCTGAAGCTATCAAAGCGTGAAGACCAGCGCTAGGGCCTGATATCGTGACCACATTGAAGCCATTTGCGATCGTCTTATTGACGATATCAAAGCCAGGATCAGATACAAGTGGATAACCGGCATCGGATAATAGCGCGATATCGTGACCTTCTTTTAATAAAGCGATAAGCCCTTCACTTGATTCGCGTTCATTGAAATTGTGATAGGCTAAAAGCTTGCCTTTGATCAAAAAGCGCTCTAATAAAGTCTTAGTGACCCTTGTATCTTCACATGCGATATAATCGACTTCCTTTAAGGTCGATATCGCCCTTGGTGAAAATTCACTTAGGTTACCGATCGGGGTAGCCACAAGATATAGTGTCGCCTTTTCATTCTGGAAGCTCTTCTGTCTTTGCATCTTCCTTGACCTTTTTCTCTGGTTTATTCTTATTTGGGGTCTTGACGATACCCTTAGCTAATAGATCATCTAAGGTGATATAGATCGCACTTTCACGATTCTCTAATTTACAAGTCCTAGCGATCACATTCATCGATGTGACCCTGTATAAGACTCCTTCATATTCGATCTGCGCATTGAGCTTTGGTAGACCCTTGCGTAATTCTTTATAAGCGTCATCTTCATATTTGAGACAGCACATGAGCTTACCACAGTGACCACTTAACTTCTGGATATTCAAAGCTAATAATTGATTTTTAGCCATATTGATCGATACCATATCGAAGTCATTGATGAATTTACCACAACACAATTCTCTACCACATGGCCCGATCCCTTTGACAAGCTTAGCTTTATCACGGGCACCGATCTGCCTTAGTTCGATCCGACAGTGGAAATTAGCCGCTAGGATCTTTAAAAGTTCCCTAAAGTCGACCCTTTCATCAGCGGTATAGATAAAGGTGAGCTTAGTACGATCTAGAGTATATTCAGCCATCACAAGACGCATGTCTAGCCCTAACATCGCAGCTTGTTTCTTACAAAAAGCCAGTGCTTCCTTAGCATCCTCTTCATTTTTCTTATAGGCCTTAAGATCTTGATCGGTGGCTTTACGCTCGATCAGTTTAAGATCGATCTTATCCGAGCCGGTATAGGCATCATTGCACGCAAAGGCAAAGTCACCACCAAATTCACTCTCTAAAACGACCATGTCGCCTTTTTTGATCGTGTTATCGGTCGTCATAAAGGTCTCGATCTTACCGGTTGCCTTAAAGTGGACATCGACATAATAGAGCTCTTCATCAACCTCTGACATCACTTCTTCTATATCTTCAATGAGTATCTCTTCCATTTTTACTTTCTCCTTTTTCGATCATCACCAAACGATACGCTAATTGGTCAAGTAATGATCTTTTATCATAATTATAATCGCTTTTGTGCAAAATATCTAAGACTGCCTCTAATATCAGGGCTAGTTTATGATCTTTGATCTTAAAAAGGGTCATCTTGAACTCTTCGATATCAGTGTCGATATCCATCGCGCTACTGATATAGATGCTCAAAAGCTTGAGGTAGTACTTCAAAAAGACCTTGAAGTTATCGTTATCCCCTTTAAAAGGGGCAAAGACTTCCTTTTGATACATGATCTCGATCGATCCGGGATCATCTAATCGGTCAAGCGTCTTTAAGACGATATCCTTGGCTTTCTTGTAGCTATCATCTTCTTCGCTTTTGATCCCGATCTCACTTATAAGATAGGCATCAAGCTTATCATAGCCACTTTCGATAAGGTGATCATAGATATAGCTGTTATCGACGTTTTTGAAGTTTATGACCTGGGCTCTTGAGACGATGGTCTTTAAGATCATCTCAAAGTGATCGGTGACGATGATCGCATAGAGATCAGGGTGCGGTTCTTCGATCCGCTTTAAGATCATATTCTCGACCTTCGCGCCGGTGTTATTCTCTAAGGCATTGATGATATAGACCTGTTTATTAGCCTTCTCTAAAGCCGTCTTATCTAAGCGATCATATAGATCCTCGATATCCTTTTTATCGATCTTCTCTTCACTACCATCCACAAAGACCATATCGTAATAGATGCCCTCTTTGATCCTTCGACATGTATCACAGACTTCACATGCATACTCACCCTTATCTTCGATGATACTTTGAGCTAATAGATATGCAGTATCAAGCTTTAAAGGATTAGCTGGTCCGGCTAAAAGATAGAGATGGCTGACCTTGTCATTTTTAAGGGCATTCTCTAAGATCTTGTATATCTTGGGTTCGTATTTTTTAAGTTCGTCTTTGATCACAAAGACTCCTTGATGATCTTATAGACATCTTCTTTTACTTCTGTGATCGATTTAGTCGCATCGACTATGACGATCCGCTCTTTGAAACGCTCAAGGACCATCTTATATCCTTCATGGACCAAAGAGTGGAAAGCTAGTGATTCACCATCTAAACGGTCGATATCATCTCTCCCCTTCTTGATCCTTTCTAGGCCGGTCTTTTCATCGATGTCAAAGTAGACCGTAAGATCAGGAAAGTGATCATCGATCGCAAAGCGGTTGAGGGCATAGACCTCTTCAAAGCCGATCTTGCGCCCAACTCCTTGATAGGCTAAGCTTGAATCGATAAAACGCTCGCATAAGACACTGGTCCCTTTTTCTAAGGCTGGCAACACCTTCTGCATCAGGTGCTGGCGTCTAGCGGCTGCATATAATAGGGCCTCTGTGCGCACATCCATCTCGGTATTATTAGGATCGAGGATGATCTTTCTGATATCCTCAGCGATCTTGACACCACCTGGTTCTCTGGTGAGGATGATATCGATCCCATCATCTTTTAAAGCTTCATATACTAAAGGCGCGATCGTGCTCTTGCCTGAACCATCTGGCCCTTCAAGCGTTATAAACATACCCCTTTTCATCAGTTCATCTTCTCCGTATCGGGTTTGAACATACTGTCAAAAGCCTTGATGATCTGATCACGGAGATATTCCATCTCATCATAAGTCAAGGATTCACCACTCATATTCATCATCTTGACTTGGACATTACGGCCCATCTCATCCATCTTCTTCATCTCGATCTTGATCTCATCTAATAGATCAAGATCTTCTAAAGACACTAAAGCCATGATATCTTTACCATCTTTAGTAATGACCATATGTTCCTTATAGGTACCATCTTCGATCATCTTTGCCACATCGCGATAATCGATCTTAGTATTATCTTTGACCATCATCGATCCTCTCCTTTTAAGTAGTAGACAAGACATATCGTCTTGGCATCGGTTATGACCCCTTCTTTGATCATCTTTTCGATCTCATCGAGGGTGAATTCATATATGTTGATCCTTTCATCTTGATCGAGATGTTGACCAACTTGGTCTTTCTCTTTACCTGAATATAGATAGATCCGCTCACTAGAGTAACCACAAGTCGGCACCATATAACCATAAGACTTGAGGTCTTGTACCGTGACCCCTAATTCTTCACTAGCTTCACGCAATATCGCTGTATCTGGATCTTCATCCTTTTCTAATTTACCGGCGCAGAATTCATACATGTCCATGCCCTGTGCATAACGATATTGTTTGACCATGTAATAAGTGCCCCTTTTACTTTTAAGGGCGATACATGCGCCACCTAGGTGATTGATGACCTCACGTTTGGCCATTGATCCATCATCTAATACCACATCATCAAGGAAGACCTTGACTACTTTACCGTTATATATCTCACTGCTTTTAACTTTTGTTTCCATAGCTATTATTATAAAGGATTTTAGCTTCGATTACTTAAGATAATGATCAGATATGGGTTTGCACATCCTAAGATCATGATTATAATATAGCCATGGAAGCAAAGATCTTAAACAAGACCCAACTAAATATCTTCGATATCATCAAGGGCAATTTCTTATCACATCGCTTTTTGACGATCTTCTATATCGCGATGTTTTTCTTTTTTATCGGTTATACCTATACCAATTGGGCTTTGCTTATCGTGAATCCGCAAGCTTTAGTATTAGGTCTAGCCCTATTACTACTTAGCGCCTGGGTCGGTTTCTTATGGCCGATCATCAAGGGTATCATCTGGCTTATAAGGCTCAAGATGAAAGCGAAGACTAATGTGCAAAACCTCGAGATCCAATTCTATGATCTCTATCTAAAGGTCGACAATGAAACGCTTGATAACTACTTTAAGTTAGAATACAAGACGATATACAAGGTCATCGAGACAAAAGATCTATTGATCTTATTATTCGGTAAGAACTTCATGTATATCAAAAAAAGCGGCTTTCAAAAAGCCAATGACCTCAATAAAGTAAAAGACTATCTAGCTCGACTTGGACTTGTCAAAAAGGCTAAATAGTCTTTTTTAATATCTCAAGACCTTTAACGATCGAATCAGGTCTTTGGTATAAGCGATATAGGAAGTTGAGGTAATTACCTGGTGTGATGATACCATTCATATTCAATAAATCGACTTCCTTATTGCGGATGATATAGTCAGCTAGCCCGACACAGTTGGTCGTAAAGACGAAGTAGGTCTTAAAGCGGCCTTTTTTGAATTTGTACAGTTCGCAGTGCGTATCCCTGTATACATCACTGATATAGTCCCCAGCATCCATCGGCTCCCCTAATAGCTCTTGCGCATGGCTTTCACAGATAAAGGGATAGGTATCTTTCATCAGGTCAGCGATCCGCTTTTCGATCAGTTTCATCTCCTCTTCGCTTGGATATAGCTTAAAGTCGATGATGATCGTATGGCCTGATTTAAGGCAATTCTCGATAAAAGGACCTTTCTTACTTTTTATAAGGACACCATCACCAGCACTGCCAAAGACCTTTCTCGCCTTTGGGTCATGAAGACCATAGGAATAGATGACCCCTTTATAAGCGATATCGGTATGCCCTAAGCTTTCAAAGATCCCATCATCCCTTAAGTAGATGAAGACCTCAAGTGGCGCATCATCATGCGACTCAGTGACGATCCTTTTTTGCAGATCATGATCTGACTTGATACTCATATATACGCGTGGTGGGATAAGAGCGCCTAATACCACCGGCAAGGATAAAGCGACATTAATGCGCCGACCTAAGATATCTAAGATCGCCTCGGCAAGGTGGATCAAAGCCGCGATGATCAAGTAGATACCTGATACGATAAAGATGAGATCGGTCCCGATATCAGGGATGAGGATCAAAAATAAAGATGCGATATAAAGAATGATCGATAGGATGAGCTTTGATAAGATCCCACTTAGATGGTCTTCTCTAGCGATACAGAAATCGATGAAGTAAATGGTCGCAGTCAAAAGGGTATATAACCCAGTGACGATACCGACAAAGCTCACATAGGCCTCTTTATAGCGGATCAAGAAGATGATGATGAGCATATGGGCGATCGTATAGATGACCATCTCCTTGATGCCCTTTCGTTTAAAGATGGCACTGAAGATATTCGCGACCATCATGATGCTTAAAAAGATGATCAAAAGTAATCTTAACAATGATAGACCACGATCGGCATAGACCATCAATAAGATCCCAACGATAAGTAGCGCCAGCGAAGCGATGATCGCCATCACATCAGCCAATACTCTCTTTATCTTCTCCATGCCATTATTGTATACTAAATAGATGAAAACTTTTAAAACTTTACTGTTAGTCTTATTTTATATATTACTAGCGATCGCTTTTTTCATCTTTGAGATGTATAACGATATATCAAGACTTGGCTATCTACTATTAGCATCTGTCACGCCGATCATCCCCAGTATCTTAAAGCGCTTTTTCATCGTCCCTGATGTCGCGACGATCATCTATGATATCTTTGTCTTAGTGGCGATGATCTTAGGTAATATCTATGGTTTTTATCGCTATACCTACTTTGATACTTGTCTTCACTTTACAAGTGGCATCCTCATCGCTACTTTAGTCTATATCATCTATGTCTATCTAAAAGGCAGTACCGAGATAAAAGACACCAACGCTTTCATCGAGACTGGACTATTTGTCCAAGGGGTGAATATGTTAGTGGCGTATATGTGGGAATTATTTGAATTCAGTTTATTAGTCTTTTTTGATAATGATGCGATCAATCACTATACGGAAGGTGTCTATGATACGATGATCGATATGAGCGTATGCTTCATCGGTGGTCTTATCATCATCGCCTTTATATATCATTTCTATAAGACCAAAAAGAAAAACATCGTCATCAAGACCGTCGAACTTTTCAAGTCTTGAGACGATGTTTTGTATTAGATCATGCTTTCGTTCCAGGAAGCTGGGATCTCTAAGCCTAATAAGGTGAAGACTGTTGCTGCGATATTGCTTAAGCCATAAGCACCTTCTTTGATCTTGATGTCCTTATCACCGTAGATGATGAATGGGACTGGTGCCAAGGTATGTGATGTCTTTGGTTTGATCGGCGCATCTTCGCTCTTGCGCTTTTCATACATCTCATCCGCATTACCATGGTCAGCAGTGATAAGAAGGATCGCGCCGACTTTATCACAAGCTTCAATGATCCGCTTTAAGCAGAGGTCAACCGCTTCAACACCGATGATCGTCGCTTCATAATTACCCGTATGACCGACCATATCACCATTTGGGAAGTTGACACGATAGAATGTATTCTCATTCTTTTCGATCGCTTCACATAGTTGATCAGTGATCTCAGCGGCCTTCATCCAAGGTCTTTGCTCAAAGGGGATGACATCGCTCTTGATCTCGACCCAAGTCTCTAATTCTTCCGAGAACTTCTCTGAACGGTTACCATTCCAGAAGTATGTGACATGGCCATATTTTTGTGTCTCCGAGATCGCATATGACTTAACACCCGCTTTGACGAGGTATTCGCTCATCGTATCGTGGATCGAAGGTGGGTTGACTAAGAAGTGATTTGGGATATGGAGATCCCCATCATACTCTAGCATACCAGCGTAGTAGACATCTGGTCTTCTAACACGGTCAAAGTGTTTGAAATCATCTTCATCAAATGCCCTTGAGATCTCGATCGCTCTATCACCTCTAAAGTTGAATAGGACGACTGAATCGTGATCTTCGATCGTACCGACTGGCTTGTCATTTTCATCGACGATGACAAATTCATGGAGATCTTGGTCATTGACGCCTAATTCTTCACGATAGGTAGTGATCGCTTCGGTTGCACTTGTAAAGTGTCTTCCGATACCTAAGACATGAGTGTCCCAACCGCGTTTGACCATCTCCCAGTTAGATTCATAACGGTCCATCGTGATATACATACGACCACCACCAGAAGCGATACGCGCATCAAAGGTCTCATCATTTAAGCTCGCCATATGCTTTTCGATGGCTTCGATATAGATAAGACCTGATGTATCAGGGACATCACGACCATCCATGAGGGCATGGACACGGACTTTACTGATGCCTTCTTTTTTAGCTTCACTGATCATCGCTTTAAGATGATCGATGTGTGAGTGGACATTACCATCCGATAGTAAGCCCATGAAGTGCAGGGTATGACCCTTCGCATTAGCGATGAGTTCCTTCCATGTTTGGCTTTGATAGATGCTGCCACTATCGATCGATTCATTGACTAGTTTTGCCCCTTGTGAATAGATCTGACCACAACCGATCGCGTTGTGACCAACTTCACTGTTACCCATATCGCTATCGCTAGGTAGACCTACAGCGGTACCATGGGCTTTGATCAGTGTATGTGGATATTCTTTCCATAGGTAGTCAAGTGTCGGTGTATAGGCATTCTTGACGGCATTGCCATCAGCGCTTTCTCTAACACCGATACCATCCATGACTACTAAGACCACAGGTTTTGTGCTCATATATTTCCTCCCTTATTGTGTCCATTTTATCACAGATACTAAAAGATGGTTATCTTATTCGCTATTAAGTTATATAATAAGTTCATGAAGATATATATAGCACCATCATATTTAAAGCGACCATTACTAAATGAATTAAGTCGCGATAACGCCATCCTATTTGACACCAAGATCTATTCACCAAAAGCTTATATAAATGAACACATAAGCTATGATGAAGATCTATATGCCCTAAAAAAGAAGATCGAAGGACTAGATCTCGATGATCTAAAAGAAGCCTATAAGGAAAGGTCCTTTTTAGAAAATGTCTATCGTGACCGGAAGCTATTAGATATCTATGATATCAAGGATATAAATATCTTAGATGACTACAAGAAGATCCTCGATATAGTAGACCCCTATCCGAAAAAAGAACTCGATGATCTTTTAAGCAAGGATCATCATGATATCACCATCATCGATGGTGACTATGATATCTTTGAAAGCTATATCATCGATCATCTATATCAAAGTGGCGCTAAAAGCTACCAGATAAGTACAAATGATCATCATGACACCTACTATAAGCTCCCTTCCATCAAACAAGCCATCGACAAGATCATCGAAGAGATCATCCAAAGAGACCTACCATTAAAGGATTGTGTGATCATGGCCGATCCTAGTGACTACCGTCTATTAGATGTCCACTTACATAGATCAAATATCACCCCGCATTTTATAAGACCTTTTAAAGAAAGCTATAAAGCTAAAGCCTTTATCAGTATCATCGGTCTGTATGAGCACTTTGATGTCGAGCACTATCTTGATCTTATCGACCATAATATCTTTTCGATAAATGATCAAAAAGCCTTAAAGCTATATCTCAAAGACCATCTTGATACGATGACTTTAGATGAGTTTGTCACCCTAAAAGATCAAGACCGCTACTACCGCGAATTAGAAGTAAGGGCAAATGAAGGACATAAGGTATATATACCTTTACTAAAAAGTCTAAAAGAAGCTTCTGATCTAAAAGAGGCGATCATGATCGCCTTTGATACACTAAAAGATGATACTAATGAGACCAAAGACATCAAAAGGATCATCGAAAGATATCGTGATCACTTAGAAGATGCCTATGATCTATTAAAGAGCGAATTAACAGATCTCAAGGTAAATGACGCCGATGAAGGTATCGATATCATCACTTATGGGATGACCTATATAAGGCCAAAACACCTCTTCATCTTAGATCCAAGCACGAGTAAATATCCAAACTTCAGTGACTTAAAAGGCTTTTTAAGCGAAGAGGTGATCAAAGATACTGCTATCCCCTCTTTAAGTGAACGCTTTAAAAGACACAAGAAGAATTTTGATATCTTTGATACAAGTCTTGATACGACCTATATCTTTATCGAAAGTACCCTCGATGGTAAAAAGGTCCAATATGAACCGGTCTTCAAAGTACCAAAGGAAGGTAGTCCCTTAGTCATGACTGAACGTGATTTGAACTATGATAAAAAGCTAGCTGATCCATCGATCTTCTTTGCTGGTGATATCTTAAAGGGTTCCGTATCATCATTTGAAAGCTATTTTAGATGCCCATATCTTTACTTCCTACAAAGAGGGATCAAACTATATGCCCCTAAGACCAAGGATCTAGATGCCGCCACGACCGGGACGATCTTTCATGCGATCTTAGAAGAACTAGTCAGAAGACATCACAAAGAGTATCCATATGCAAGTGAAGATGAGATCGAGGAACTGATACTAAAACACGAAAAAGAACTACTATCCCTTTATCCAAAGCGCAAAGAAGCCATCAAAGCGATGAGTCTCAAGATGAAAAAAGGCCTTTTATTAGAACTTGCGTTTTTAAAGGAATTTGAAGCGACATCAAACTATAAACCATATGCCTTTGAAGAAGAGATCAAAGATGGCAAGCTATTAGAAGGAAAGATCAGTGTCCATGGCTTTATCGATCGTATTGATAAAAAAGACGATACCTTTAGGATCATCGACTATAAGACCGGTGATCGTACTATCAATAAAGATTCGATCGCTAGAGGCACTTCTTTACAACTTCTAACCTATGCCTTCTTATATGCTTTAGAAAAAGGCCTTGATGTATCGATGGTCCTCTATATCATCACTAAACACAATACCCTGTCTTTTCAATCATACAGTGCCTCTAAGTCCAAAGGTCTATCACATAATGAGTTAACTGAAGATGACATCCTAAAAGCCTTCAATGATGATCATAAGGCCAAAGGTCTCGTCTTTGAAAAAAAGGAAGATGTATCTGAAGATGAGATGCGCTATATATCTAAAGGTCAATATGGTACTGGTGTCTGGGCTAATAAAGATAAGACCTCGGCTTTACTAGATGATGTTTATGCCTGTCTTTATGAAGCATTAAAAAGCGGTGATATCAGTCTTACACCTAGAAAAGATGCCTGTAAGTATTGTGATTTTAAAAGGATCTGCCATTTTAAAGGCATCTACGATATGCGCAATGACCTATTAAGCGACAAGGAGATAAAACCATGATCGATCTCAATAAGACCCAACTTGAAGCCGTCAAGATAAGAGGCACCAATGTCGTCGTCTTTGCCTCAGCTGGCGCTGGTAAGACGACGGTCTTAGTAAGAAGGCTATTAGAGCGGATCACGATCGACAAGATCCCTTTAAATAATATCTTAGCGATGACCTTCACTGAAGCAGCGGCTGGCAATATGAAAAACCGCTTGCGCAATGAACTGGGCAAAAAGCGCCAAGAAGCCTTAAAGCTTCAAGATACAAATGAACTAGCCTTTATCGATGAACAATTATCCGGTATCGAAAACGCTGATATATCAACTATCCACTCCTTCTGTCTTAAGATCGTCAAAAAATACTACTATCGCTTAGGTCTAACGCAAAAGACCCTGACAAATATCTTAAGTGGTGCTCAAAGCGAAGAGATATGCGACGAGCTATTAGATAAGATCATCGAGGAAGAGCTAGCTAAAGATCAAAGGCGCCTTATCGAATTGACTGAGGCGATCTCTAGTGAGATCTTCGCTTTTTCGATCTTGAAAAAGACGATCTTAGCGATCTATGAAGCGGCGATGAATAAAAAAGATCCTTTATCGTGGCTTGAAAGTGAAAAAGGCCACCCTGAGATAAAATGCCTAAGTGAACTAAAGGAATATGATGCCATCTATCTTAAGAAAGTCAAACGCTTAGTCAAACGGATCAGTAACCTATATCGTAAAGCTTCACTATTGGATGATAGTATCGATCCTAAAGAATACGAGGTGATGGCTAGTAATTTCGATAGTTTACTAGCATTTGATGATTATGAGACCTTTATCGAAAAAGCCCAAAGTATGATCATCCCCTTTACCAAAAGGACCAAATGTAAAGATCCTGAGTTTAAAGCGGTCAATGAAAAGATCGCTGGTCTCTATAAAGATCTAGCTAAGATCTTGGTCGATCCTGATATCATGGTCAAAGTCGAAAACGATTCGATCAAGTATATCGACTATCTGATCGATCTAACGATCAAGTTCTATGAGCGCTTTAGGGCTTATAAGATCGAGAATGAATGGATCGATTTCAGTGACTTTGAACACTACGCATATGAGATCTTAACGCATGATGATCATAAGATCGCCAAGGAATTAAAAGGACAATATAAGGAGATCATGATCGATGAATTCCAAGATACCAATGAGATCCAATTTGCGATCGCTGAGCTTTTGAGCGCTGATGACCTTTTCATCGTCGGCGATATCAAACAATCCATCTACCGCTTCCGCAGCGCTAAGCCATATCTCATGCGCTCACTTCGAGAACGCCCTGATTTTAAAGTCATCGACATCAGAGAAAACTACCGTTCTAAAGCCAATATCGTCGCTTTTGACAATGCCTTCTTTAGTGATCTCATGAATATCGATGATGAAGCCTTCAAAGAGATAGACAAGCAGATCGCCCCAACTGATAGTCAAGCTAAAGACCAAGAAGCGATCGAATTCGTCTATTATGAGCCCAATGAGAATAGTCCTAAGGAATTAAATGCTAGAGCTGACCTATTAGCACAAGAGGTCTTAAGAGTCCATGATGAAGGTACATCATTCAGCAAGATGTGTGTTTTAGTCAGGTCCAATAACGACAAGATCAAAGTCAAACGCGCCTTTGATAAAGCTGATATCCCCTATTTTATAAGTGACAAGGAAGGTCATCTATCAAGCTACCCGATCGATGTCTTATCCTGTGTCTTAGATCTTATAAGTGACCATAGTGATAAGCTTGCCCTTGTCGGTGTCCTTATGGGCTTATATGACTATAGTGAAGATGATATCGCTAAGATGCGTGATGATCTGATGATCAAGGGTGAAGTAGCTAAGGATATCGATGCGCTTGATAAATCAGCTAAAGCTAATGATATCGATGGTTTTTTCAGCTATCTCTTATCGATCAATGGGTTCTACGATAAGCTTTCGACAAGTGAAAAGACCAATCTTGACTACCTCATCAGTAAGCTTGATACCTATGATCTCAAAAGCTTCATCGACTTGTCTTTTGTCTTAGCTAATAGGCAAGATAAAGACAGTGACACCGCCTTTGCGGTCAGCGATGAAGCTGATGTCGTAAAGGTCATGACCATCCACGCTTCGAAAGGCCTTGAATTTGACACCGTCTTCCTCTTCAGCCAACATGAGCTCAAAGCCAAGGATGCGACTGATGTCGTCGTCATCGATGATGAGTTAGGCATCGGTCTTAAATACAGCATCAACAAATATCGCTTGACCTATGAGACCTACAGGCGTAAAGCGATCCGCATCAAAAACGACCAAGAGGAGATGCGTGAATACCTACGCTTATTATATGTCGCCTTAACGCGGACCATCAAAAAGCTCATCGTCATCGATGCCTTCAAAGAAGGTGGTTTTAGTAAACTAAGAGCGATCGAAAAAGAAGACCTGATCGAAGAACACAAGGGTTTCTCCTCTTATTTCTTGACCCTTTCTTTCCCTGATGATATGGTCTTTAGACATGAGTCGACCTTAACGCACCCACACTTTGAAAGTGCCACTGATACCACTTCACAAAAGACACTACACTATAAAAAGGAAGATAGCACTAAAGCCATCATCACCCCAAGTAAGCACGACACCAAGATCGAATTGTCTTTAGAAGAAAATATGGGTACAAGTTATGGCACGAAAGTCCATCGAGTCATGGAGCTCATCGACCTTAAGGATATGGACGAAGAAAAGATCAAGATGATCGATGATAGTCTAAGTGAAAAGACGATAAGTCAGATCCTCAAGATCAAAGATGACCCGGTATTTAAAGAGGTCTTAAATGGTGAGATCTATAAAGAGGTCCCCTTCTATCGCAATGATGATGTATATATCGAAGGTATCATCGACCTTACCTCCATCTTAGATGATAAGGTCATCCTCATCGACTATAAGACGGATAATGTCGAAAGTGTTGATATCTTGATCGATCGCTATCGCGATCAGATCATGATCTATAAGGATATCTTAGCTAAGGTCTATCATAAACCGGTAATGGCATATATCTACAGTTTCCATCTTCTTAAGATGATCCCTGTGTTATAATTTAGATATGTCTTTTATCACCAAATTATTCACGAAACTAAAATACTTTTTCTTAAAGCTATTGCCTGACAAAAAGGGTCAAGCGATCAAGGTCTTTAACACGGTCAATGTCGGCGATGTCGTCTATTGTCTCATGCCCTTAGATGATCATATCTTAAGGAAGATCGAAAAAGATCATCGTGTTAGACCTTACGTCATCATCGATAAGAAAGATGACCATCTGATCGGCTTTCAATGTTCGACAAGCTATATACCGAAAGGACCTAAGTACTATTCCCATACCCTATACGCTAGTAAATATCTCAAAAAGCGCGATTCTTATATCGATCTGACCAAGACCTGTGTGATCCCTTATCAGAATATCCGCTCTTACTTTGAGACCGTGAGCTTAGATGATCAAGCGACCATCAATAAAAAGCTCGATATCCTCGCTAAAAAAAGAGGCACTGATCTGCGTTTTGATGTCAAGACTGTCCCTTGTAGCGGTGATGTGATCGAGGCAAATGGCAGGACATATTACGTCCATGAGATCAAAGTCGGCCGGATGGTCGTGATCCCAACGGTCAATCAAAGGCCAAGGAATTATATCTATCTCAAAAATGGCTTCTATCTCGACATGAAAAAGGTGACTACGATCCGTCTAGACACGCCTTTTGAATATGTCGGGATGTATGGGAGAGCTTATCACGATGCCGTTTCTAGGCGACTTGAAGACTCTGTACTACGCCCAAAACATCGCTTTAAGACCGGTACGATCATGAGCGATGATAAAGGCAATGATGTCTTAGTTTATCTCTATACGTTAAATGGCATCCATCAAGTCGTCGACCTGACAGCTTACTTCACCGGTCAAGTAGAGAAGGAGCTCACCTATCTTTCGACCTGTAATACCCTTGATGGTCTAACACCCAATGGCACCTTAGTCAAGGAACAACTAGATCAGATCTTACAGTATCTAAAAGAGAATGGCTATACGCTTGAAGTATAGCTTTTTTTGTCGTTTGACTTAACTTGATCAAGCTCAAGTATTAAAATATAGATGTCTAAGGAGGTAACCATGGAAAATAAAAAAGTACCAGGCACAAATGGTGATGTCTATGTACCATTTGATTCTAGAAGCGGTGATCGCTCGATCGTCTACTTCACCCGTGATCTATCAAGCGATGGCTTAGAGAAGATCTATAAGCGCATCAGTAAAGATCTAAGTGGTAAGATCGCGATCAAGCTACATACCGGTGAAAAACACGGACCGAATATCATCCCTCGTCCTTGGGTCGAAAACCTCGTCAAGAAGGAATTACCTGATGCGACGATCGTTGAGACCAACACCTACTATGATGGTGATCGTTATACGACTGATAAACACCGCGAGACCTTGAAGGTCAATGGTTGGACCTTCTGTCCGGTCGACATCATGGATGAAGATGGTACCATCGACCTACCGGTCAAAGGTGGTAAGTGGTTTGATCTTATGACGATGGGTAAGAATATCGTCAATTATGATTCCCTTCTCGTCTTAACGCACTTTAAAGGCCATACCCAAGGTGGTTTTGGCGGTAGTGCTAAGAATATCGGTATCGGTTGTGCTGATGGAATGATCGGTAAAGCGATGATCCATACCACGCCAGGCAGTGATGATATGTGGGATATCAAGACAGAAGAATTCATGGAGCGGATGATGGAAAGCGCTAAAGCTGTCGTCGATCACTTTGCGCCAAGGATCTCCTTCATCAATGTCATGCGCAATATGAGCGTATCATGCGATTGCGAAGGATTAGGAGCAGAACCTGTCGTCACCCCTAATGTCGGTATCTTAGCTAGCCTTGATATCTTAGCGATCGATCAAGCTTCTGTCGATTTAGTATATGCGATGAAAGAAGAAGATCATCATGCCTTAGTCGAAAGGATTGAATCAAGACACGGTCTAAGACAGCTAAGCTACATGAAAGAGCTCGGCATGGGTAATGACCTATATACCCTTATCGATATCGATCATGATGATAAAGAGATCGATGCCAAAGAAGCCGTCAAAGACGTCAAACCATTCGTCAAAGAGTAAATATAAGACCTGGCTCAAAGCTAGGTTTTCTTATACTTTCAAGATCGTTAGTAGTTCATGGAGGTCTTTTATCGAATAGGTGACATCAAGATCACATCCCTTGCCTTTAGGGTCATAGTGACAGGTCTTGATCCCATAGTCGATGCCACCTTTCATATCACTAGTCACAGAATCGCCGACGATCATGACCTCATCTTTAGCGACATCGATATCTTCAAATACCCGATCAAAGAACTCCTTAGCTGGCTTTTCATAGCCAACGGCTTCTGATAGATAGATCTTATCAAAGACCTGATCAAAGCCGCTGTTTTTGAGCTTTTTGGTTTGGGCGATGACAGTGCCATTTGAGACCAGATATAAGGTGATCTTACCTTTTAGATATTTCATCAACTCTAAGCTATCATCGTTATAAATGATCGTATCGCCTAAAGTCACTTGATAAGCGTCATTGAAATCCTTGGCGATGGTCGTATCGATATCATGTAGCTTAAAGAACTCTTCAAAGCGCTCGATCAAGATCTCGGGCTTAGTCTTCTCTTTGCGTTCTAACATTTGCCAATAGCGTTTATTGATCTGACTGTACTCTTTGATCATGTCATCAGTGAGCTCACCTAAGCCAAAGCGTCCAAATAAGGTCTTCATCGCCGCTTCTTCCGCCTTTTCAAAATCGATGAGCGTATCATCAAGATCGACTAGTAAGACCTTGATCTTTTCTTCATTAACATGTCTTAGATCCATAGTGTTTGACTCCTTACCCTTTTGGGAATATGTTATCATAAGAATATGCAGGAAAGCTTTCCATTTTGCGATAAAGAGATAACTATCTATGGACCAAAAGAAAAAGGTCTACCTTTAGTCATCATCAATGAAGAAGACCCTTTAGATGAGCTCTATACTAAACTAAGCCAAGACCATAGCTTTAACCTTTTAAAGATCGGCAAGTCAAACTGGCTTGATGATATGTCGCCATGGCCTTCAAAAGCCCTCTTTAAAGGTGATGGTGATTGTCGTGGTTTAGCCTTAGAACACTTAAATAAGATCGAAAAACTAATGCCTTATATCAATGAGAGCCTTGATCCTAGGGCCATATTTATCGGCGGTTATTCACTAGGTGGCTTATTTGCCCTATATGCTGCGATCAACAGTGACCTCTTTGATGGCGTTATCGCCGCTTCCGGTTCTTTTTGGTATCCTGATTTTATCGATTACACAACGCAAAGAAAGATCAGCACTAAAGTCAAATACATCTACTTCTCCCTCGGTGATAAAGAAGCCAAGGTCAAAAATAAGACCTTACAAAAAGTTGAAGATAATACCCGTTTTTTAGCTGACTATTATAAAACACAGGGTATCACTACGACCTTTGTGTTAAATAAAGGTGATCACTTTACCGAAAGCAAGGACCGACTTGCCAAAGGGATCGCTTGGATCTTAGAAAAAGCCAGTTACCTGGCTTGAGCTAAAGTCCCCATCGGATCCCATGGATCTAAGGTGATCTCTTTTTCCTTTAAGGCGCTTAGTGCTTTTTCATCTAAGTGCTTTTTATTTACGACGGCTTGATAAACATAACGATCAAACCAGACATCACTGGCGACGTGATATCCTTTATGCGCTTGCGCATCACCCCAAGAGTTTTCGATCCGCCATCTATTAGGTTTTCCTTCATCTAGATTGACACCTGTTAAGACCATCGCGTGGTTCATCGCGCTTTCCCGATACATCAATGCATCTTCTTTGCTGATACTGAAGTCCATATCAAATAAGCTATCAAAGTCATAGCTATTTTGGTCCCAATAGCCAGCTGTACGATCACCAAACTTACCACAATCAGAACCAAACCAAACGACTTCCTTGGCCTTTAATTGGCTTAAGATAGCCTCTTTGAAGGCATCAAGCGGTAGGTTTAGATATTTGACTTTTTGACCATAGACATTGCCTAAATAAGCGACAGTGAAGGTCTTGAAGTAAGGCTTATCCGCAGTTGGTGAATTGATGATCGATACATACTCATCAAGATCAATGCCGACATATTCCCTATAGAATCTTAATGGATCAAGGTCTTTGACTTTATGATAGACCTTATCCTTATCGACATATTCAAAGTTGAAGCTCTTTGGTGGGATCCCAAAACAATCACATAACATGCCATAGCACTTTCTTAAAGTCTCTTCTTTTAAGCTTTCGATCGCTTTATCATCAAGATGTTTGATCTTACTGTAGAAGCTTCTAAGGTAGCGATTTAATAGGGTATTCATAAAATGGGTATGTGATGATGCGTAGGTCTCAGGCATGGCTGATTGCGCAACGACCCCATACTTTTTGACTAATGCCACAAACATATCCCATTGGCCACCATCTTGGATACCGGTATCTAAGACCCAAGACAAGGTCCGATCATCCCAAGAGCGGTCTTTAAGATCGATGAGCGATGTCATCATGAAGTTGATCTTCTCTAATTTGTCATAGAAAGCGATATAGTTTTGACTTAATTCAAAGCTCTCGAGATTTAATTTCTTAGCGACCTCCTCTCTTAAGACATTGAGTCCCGCGAAGATCCAACAGCGACCGCTTTGCATCTGGTTAGCGACCGGTAGTGTATCGATCTTGATCGAGAAGCTGTCGGCGACATCTTGGCTTGCCTCTTGGATATTAGCGGCATTAGCAATGTCGTTTTTGTTCAAGAAATGACGGACGACCTTACGTGTCTTGTCATCTTGATATGCCTTAGCATATCCATCTAATAATGATGTGGTGATATCTTTCATATCTATTTCCTCCTAGCTGTATTTTAGTCTTATTTTATAAGCTTTCAAGTATCTAATAAAAAAGCCCCGAAGGGCTTTTTGTGGACTATTTATTTCTGATCCTTCTAAATAACTTGACGATCTCCATTATCACTAGCATCAATAACGCCATACCGATCGCAACGGCGATGTGATATGGATCAAGTGGTGCTAGTTCGAAGATATTATTTAAGAATGGGACATAGATGATCACAAGTAATAAGATGATACCGATGATCGCTGAACCCCATAGGTACTTATTGTTGAAGACCTGCTTATTGAAGACGCTCTTTTCACTTTTGACGTTGAAAGAGTGGATAAGTTGGACTAAAACTAAAGTTATGAAGGCCATCGTCATACCGATCTCATGGGAGTCATGATTGCCGATCATATATGAACCTAAGGTAAGTAGACCTACTAAGATACCTTGATATGCGATCTTAAAGCCTAAACCACCGGCAAAGAATGATTCATCCTTTGGTCGTGGTTTTTGATAGATGACATCAGGATCGACTGGTTCCATACCGATCGCAAAGGCTGGTAAGGTATCAGTGATCAGGTTGACCCATAGGATATGGATCGGTAATAGTGGTGTACCCATCGCGATACCAAAGAAGGCTTGAACAAGTGAAGCACCGAAGATCGTGACGACTTCACCGATATTGCTTGAAAGTAGGAAGTGGACATCCTTTTTGATATTGGCGTAGATACCACGGCCCTGTTTGACAGCGCTGATGATCGTCGCGAAGTTATCGTCGGTCAAGATCATATCAGCGGCATTCTTAGAGACGTCGGTACCAGTGATACCCATCGCACAACCGATATCAGCGGCTTTTAAAGCTGGTGAGTCATTGACACCGTCACCAGTCATCGCAGCGACTTCACCACGATCTTGGAAGGCTTTGACGATACGGACTTTATGTTCCGGGGCAACACGAGCGTAGACACGGATATCTTCGATCTTGCTTTCAAGCTCTTCATCCGACATCTTGTCGAGTTCAGCACCAGAGATCGCCATCTCATTACCTTCAAGGATACCGAGATCTTTGGCGATCGCTTTAGCGGTATTTAAGTGGTCACCAGTGATCATGACCGTCTTGATACCACCTACTTTAGCTTGTTCGATGGCGTCTTTGACTTCAAGACGTGGTGGATCGATCATACCGGCTAGACCGACAAAGGTCATATCCTTTTCATATTCATCACTAGTTGGGTCACTATCGACCCTCGCTAGTCTTTTGGTCGCTACAGCTAAGACACGAAGTGAGGCATCGGCCATCTCTTCATTGACGCGTTTAGCTTCATCAAGATCAGCGTCGACACAACGGCTCATGATGACATCAGGAGCACCTTTGGTGATCTGTAAGATACCATCACCATCTTTGATAAAGACGGTCATCATCTTACGGTCAGAATCAAAAGCGATCTCTTCGACACGTGGACTTGTAACGCTTAACTCTTTCTTTTCATCACCTAATAAGTGTGATGCATATACGAAAGCGGTCTCTGTTGGATCACCGATACTCTTGAAAGTTCCATCTGCTTCTAAGACGATATCGCCATCACTACATAAGGTGAAGTCCTTTAACATCTCCCTTACATCATCACTGGCGCTGTTGGTGAATTGCTTATTGCCTGATGTCTTTGTATAGGTCCTTACGACCGTCATCTTGTTTTGGGTAAGTGTACCGGTCTTATCGGAACAGATAACACTACAACAGCCAAGTGTTTCAACAGCTGGTAACTTTCTAACGATGGCATTGTATTTGACCATCTTAGAGACACCGATCGACAAGACGATGGTGACGACAGTCGCTAGACCTTCAGGGATCGCCGCTACAGCTAAGGCAACAGCGGTCTTAAAGGCATCTAAGACACCCATACCAGTCATCAGTTCAAGACCGAAGACGACGACACAGATGGCGATACACATGATACCGATGATCTTAGAGATCTGAGCTAATTTGATCTGAAGTGGTGTGGTATTGTCATCGCTTTGTTGGAGCATATCAGCGATCTTACCGATCTCATTTTGCATACCTACGGAAGTGATGATCGCTAGACCACGACCATATGTACACATGGTCGAGGCAAAGACCATATTCTTTTGATCACCTAATGCTAGTTCATCTTGATCGATGACAGTTGCGATCTTATCAACTGGTACTGATTCACCAGTCAGCGCACTTTCATCGACCTGCATCCGCATCGATTCGACGATCCTCGCATCACTGGCGATATAGTCACCAGCTTCAATGACAAGCAAGTCACCGACACAGACGTCCTCTGATGGTACCGTGATCTTTTTGCCATCACGGATGACCTTAGCACTTGGTGAAGATAATTTCTTCAATGCTTCAAGTGATTTTTCAGCACTGTTTTCTTGATAGACACCCAAGATCGCATTGATGAGGACGACTACTAAGATGATCACGCTCTCGATCCATTCATTTGGATCGACTAATACGGATACCAAAGCTGCGATCAAGAGGATGATGATAAGTGGATCAGTGAATTCCTTCAAGAATTTGACAAATAAGGTCTCTTTTTTCTCTTCCTTGAGTTCGTTTTTACCATACGTTGAGACTCTACTTGCCACCGAGGCTTCACTGATACCCTCTGTTGCACTAGTATCAAGCTCTTTCTCAAGATCTTGGATACTCTTTCGATAATCTTTCATATTAACTCCTTTTTTCACATAAAAAGACCTAAGGCCTTTTTAAAAGCCTAGGTCTCGTTATTTAATATCAAACCAGATATGCATCGGTATGTTGGCTTAATAACCATCAGGTCAACTACTCCCCTAGTGCTTGGATTATAGCGCTTTTTAACATTTGTGTAAATACACAAAATCGCACTTTTGTGGTGTACTTAAGCCATTAGATCAAGGTACTCACGATAGATATCGGTAAGCTCTTGTATCTCTTCATCCGTCATCTTAGCTACGCTTGGATCATGACTATCAACAGTACCGACATGATAGCCGACGATCGCACCATCTTTGATAAAGAAGACACTTGGCATATACATCGAATCATAGCCTGCATTTTCGATCGTATCCTTGAAATAGCTATAGATACGGTCATAGTCTTCATTGCCTTCTTCCCTTTGGTCACGCTCAGTATGGACATAGTAGATATCATAGTCATACTCACTCATTAGCTCATCGAGTACTGGGATCGCTTCCCTACAATATGGGCAATCATCAAAGCTGTAGAATATGATAGCTGTCGCGTCAACATAGTCTAGTGAATCAGCGAACTCGATGATCGGCCAATCCATTAATGTACTTGCGGCTGGCTCTTCTGTTTCACCGGTATCACAATCTTCACCTAGTACACATCCTGGAAGTGAAGATGTAGTCGGTGATGGGGTCGGCTCTATTTCTTGGCTAGTTGTACAACCAGCTAATAGTAGAACGAGTAATATACTGATAATGATCTTTTTCATAAAACCTCCTTATGCCTCCTTTCTCGATAATGAAGGATGGCTCGCTAAGATCTTCTTTACACCATGAGGGTAACTGAAGGCGATCGTAGCGATCTTGTTTTCGATCGTGACGACGATACCTTCACCAAATACTTCGTGTTTGACCTTGTCACCTTTTTTGAGCGCTGTCTTTGATGGTCCTGTATCTTTTCTTTGTTCATCAAAGATCGACCTTCTTTCCGTGATCTCTGTTTTTTGGACCAGATCATCAAGATAGTCATTAGGGATCTCTAAGACAAAGCGCGATGCGTTCTTGGTCGATTTAGTGACAAAGGAATAGGCGTTATTGTCGGTTAGATACAGTTTGCGCTTAGCCCTTGTATATGCGACATAGGCAAGTCGCCTTTCTTCCTCTAGTCCTTTTTCACCATCGCTCAAGGATAGTTCACTTGGGAAGACACCTTCTGACATCCCGATCACAAAGACGACATCAAATTCAAGGCCCTTGGCACTGTGGATGGTCATGAGATTAACACTGTCAGCGAATTCCTCACTGTTTTTATCGGTATATAGCGATATCATCTGTAAGTATTCATCTAAAGTCGATTCAGGATAGATGACTTGGTATTCACTGATATCATCGATGAGGGCTTTGATATTCTCTAACCTTTCGGTCTCATTTTCGTTTTCTAAGTATTGACGATAACCACTTTCGTCTAAGACCATCTGTAATAGTTGCTCTAAAGAAGTGGTCTTTAAGGCTTCCTTCCACCCTTCGATCATCTTCACAAAGCTATCGAGGGTACTCTTACTTTTAGGATAGTCACCGTTTTTGATGACCTCATACATCGTCGTACCATTCGCTTTTGCGATCTCTAAGATATTGTCGATCGTCTTTTGGCCGATACCACGCCTTGGTGAATTGATGACCCTGGTAAAGGCTAGATCATCACCCGTAACGATCATCCTTAAATAGGATAGGATATCCTTGATCTCCGCCCTTTCATAGAAACGGATACCACCAAACACGCGATATGGGATCTTAGCTTCGACTAAGACCTTTTCTAAAGCCCGTGATAAGTAGTTTGAGCGATATAAGACAGCTATCTCATGATATGGTGTCCCACTTTCATACTGCTTTTCGATCTCTTGCCTTACATAATAGGCTTCATATTCTTCATTCATCAGGGTATTATGGGTGATCTTAGGACCACCAGATCTAGATGTATAGAGATCTTTCTCTAAGCGCATCTTGTTGTTTTTAATGACGCTGTTGGCACCGCTTAGGATGTTGTTGGTACTACGGTAGTTCTCATTTAAGATGACCGTCTTAGTATCTTTATAGTCACTTGCGAAGTTGATGATGATATTCACATCAGCCCCACGCCATGTATAGATCGTCTGATCAGGATCACCGACGACATAGATGTGGTCATGATATGATGCTAACTGTCTTATCAGTTTGTATTGTTGGCGATCGATATCCTGGAATTCATCGACATGGATATAGGCAAAGTGTTTGGCCCACTTATTTTTCGCTTGTGCGTTTTTATCAAAAAGGTCAACGGTCCATAAGATAAGGTCATCAAAATCTAAAGCATACATGTCCTTTTGCCTTTTGATGTAATAAGCATAGATCTTGGCTTTGGTCTCATTGATCGGGACCCCATAGGTCATCTCACTAGCTCTTATTGGATCGATACCAGCTGTCTTCATATTGCCGATATAGTCAAGCATCCGGCCATAACTCAGATCCCTTTTATCGATACCTTGCTCCTTGTAGGCTTCTTTTAAGATGGCTTGTTGGTCAGCTTGATCGATGATCGTAAAGTTACGTGGGTAGTTAAAAAAGCCGATCTCTTCTCTTAAGATCCTGACACATAACGAGTGGATCGTCGATACCCAGACAGTACTTGCAGTACCACCTAGCATCTCATTGATCCTGGTCTTCATCTCAGCGGCGGCTTTATTAGTAAAGGTGATCGCTAAGATCCGGCTAGGATCGACATGGAGCTTTTCGATGAGGTACACGATCCGCATCGTCAAAACTCTGGTCTTACCACTGCCGGCACCGGCGATGACCCTGATGTGGTCTTCGCTTGCGATCACCGCTTCTTTCTGATTTTCATTTAAACTGGAGAACTTTATCATGCCCTCCATTATAGCAAGCTTCTCCTAATTATGGAAATGATAATCGATATGACCGGTCACTGCTTCAAGCTTTAAACGGCAACTATCCTTTAATTCTGAGCGCAATTTATAGCTTTCAAATAAGCGATCAAAATAGATGGCATAATCATCTTCATCACCTAATGCATCGACATTTATCGCTCCTGATACATTGGTCGCCTTGATAAAGTCATAAGCGATGTCTTTTAATTCGATGCGTCCTGATACAGCTTCCACCTTGATCTCTTGACCTTTTGTATCTTCTATTTCGATATGGCCACTTGTCGCTTGGGCTTTTAAGATATTGATCTCGCAATCCCTTATCGTTATATCACCAGATACTGATTCAAGCTTTAGATAGCTATTTTCTGTATCCTTGATATCGATATCGCCTGATACGGTCTCGATCTTCATCTCCCCTAAATATCCTTTAGGTAAGATCAGTTTTAAGTCACCAAATTCATGTTTTTCAAAGATACTGAAGTCTGGTCCATTGTAGATGATCTTTAATTCATCGCCTTTATTGGTGATATTAAAGCGCCCTTCTTCTTTTTGGTCATAGATAAAGTAGATATCATCATCTTCACCCTTTATGACCTCGACATCATTAGCCATCACATTGACCTTGATATAGATGATATCGGTGCCTTTTGTACGATAGACGATATGATCTTCATCATCATATAATTGCTCATCAACTTTGTCTTCCTTGTATTCTTTGCCCTTTAGTACTAAAGCGATCTCCTTTGGTGAGTCGAGATGTTCGATGATCGTCGCTTCATCCATCCCATTATCCTTACGGTCTTCGATCATCTCATCGAAGTAAGCGATGACCTCATCGATATCATCGACCTCATAATTAGCTAATTCAGCTCTCAATTCCTCTAAGAACTTTTCCTTATTCATTTCTTGACTCCCCTTTCGATATACTTGTAGATCTTTAATAGATCCTTGAAATCATAGACATAGTCTAAGATCTTCTGATAACCACTTTCGGTCAATTTGTAAAACTTCCTTAGGCGACCATTAGCTTCTTCGCTATATGTCGTTAGATACATCCCTTTCTCTAAACGCCTTAAGATCGGATATAGGGTCGACTCTGATATATCGACGACCTCCTTGAGATCTTTGACGATCTTATAACCATATGATGGTCCTTCGATCAGTGAGGCTAAGACACAGACATCTAATGATCCCTTTTTCAATTGTGCATCCATCTAATACCTCCTTATGTCTTATACTATACATTACATAATATTATGTGTCAACTAGATTCGTGAACTTCTTACATTGTGATATAATTTACTCATGATATTAAGTAAAGGTTATGAAGATTATATTTTATTAGATGCTGGTGATGAAGAGAAGCTAGAAAGCTACAGTGGCATCATCTTAAGACGTCCTGATCCAATGGCCATCTGGCCAAAGCGTCATCCAGAGCTTTGGCATAAGGTCGATGGTTACTATCACCGCTCCGATAAGGGTGGTGGTTATTGGAAGTTCTATAAGGATCTTCCTGAATACTGGACGATCAGATATGATGACCTGACTTTTAAGGTGTCACCGACTAATTTCAAACACACGGGCCTCTTTATGGAGCAGGCCGCTAATTGGCAGTATATCAAAGAAAAGATCCAAGCTAATAAAGATAAAGAGATCAAGATCTTGAATCTTTTTGCCTATACCGGTGCTGCGACAATGGTCGCAAGTAGTGCTGGCGCTAAAGAAGTGGTCCATGTCGATGCCTCTAAAGGGATGGTCGCTTGGGCTAAAGAGAATATGCACTTATCAAAGCTTGATGATCACTATATCCGCTTCATGGTCGATGATTGTATCAAGTTCATCCAAAAGGAGATCAGAAGAGGCAGAAAATATCATGGTATCATCATGGATCCGCCATCATATGGCAGAGGACCAAATGGAGAGATGTTCCAATTCAAAGATCAGATCAATACCCTTGTATCACTATGCAAAGAACTACTAGCTGATGACTATCTATTCATGATCATCAATTCCTATACCACTGGCTATTCTAGTACCGTCATATCAAATCTGGTGAGATCTTATTTCGGTGATGCCAAAGTCATCTCCGATGAGCTTGGCATCCCGATCAAAGACAGTGACTACATCTTGCCCTGTGGCCTAACGACAAGGATCGAAAGATGATCGATATCCTATACGAGGACAATCACTTACTCGTAGTCGTCAAACCTTGCAATATCCCGGTACAGGCTGATAGTTCCAAAGATGATGATATGTTGTCGATATTAAAGGCATATATCAAGGACAAATACCAAAAACCTGGTAATGTCTACCTTGGTCTTGTCCACCGTTTAGATCGACCAGTAGGAGGCACGATGGTCTTTGCCAAGACCTCTAAAGCCGCTAGCCGCCTATCCAAGATGATCCAAGATCATGACTTTGAAAAGGTCTATCTAGCTTGTGTTAAAGATGACGGCTTAAAAGATCATGATCGCTTAATAGATCATCTACTAAAAGACCAAAAGACCAATATGGTCAAGGTCGATCCTAAAGGCAAGGAAGCGATCTTAGAATATGATGTCATCAAAAGAAAAGATGGCCTTGCCTTAGTTAAGATCGATCTAAAGACTGGTCGTTCCCATCAGATCAGGGTCCAATTTGCCAGTCGTAACCATCCTCTATATGGTGACCACCGTTATGATCCTAACTGTATCAAAAACAGTCAGATCGCTTTGTGGTCCTATAGCCTTTCCTTCAAACATCCTATCACCCAAGAAACGATGACTTTTAAAAGTATCCCATATAATAAACCGTTTGATCGGTTCAAGGAGGCATTAGATGAGTGAAGTTATAAAAAAGAAGAAGATCAAAAGAGCTCTCAATAGGCGATTTCTCGCCCTATTGTGTATCATCCTATTAGCTATCATCTCGCTATTCAAGATCCCGGATTTTATCACCACAAGGGCTTTAGAAGACCTAGGCTTTTCTAGTGGTGCGATAAAAGCGATCAAAGCTAAAAACCTCGATAAACGATTGATCGATGGTAAGTACTATTCTGAATATCTTGATTCTGAAGTCCAAAAGGACAACTTCAAAAGCGATTATCTAGAGCTATATGTTTGGGAAGATAGTCTAAGCGATGATGATTTCTTACTGTATGATAAACTCGTTCAAAAGGGATATAGTGAAGATGCGGTCATCAATCTTTTCAAAGAGCTCAACTTCAATGAACTGACACCGCTACTAGTTTTCGATAACCTTGATAGTACCGCTAACTACATCGCTGACTGTATCAAAAATAGATCTACCAATGTGGATGGTAACTTCCATCTCGATGGTGATTACCTCCATCCTTATACCAATATAAACGAAGCTAAAGACCTAAATAAGGACACGGTATTAGTCACGCAAAAATATACTCTAAATGAGTATATCCCGCAAAAGCTTGTACCTTTGACGGTCGAATATGCCGCTGAAGGTGTCGAACTAGCAAATAGCGCCTATACTGCTTTTATCACCATGTCTGATGCGATGAATGAAAGTAGTCTCTATATATACGCTGTAACTGGCTATCGTAGCTATACTGATCAAACAGAGCTATATGAAAGCTATGCATCAGAAGAAGAAGCTGATCAAAATACACCAAGACCTGGCCATTCAGAAACACAGACCGGTCTAAGTGTCGTCGTTGTCGATAGCGCTAATGAATCGCTTTCTAATTTCGTCAATACTGGTGAATATACATGGCTTAAAGACCATGCCCATGAATATGGCTTTATCATCCGCTATCCAGAGGGTAAATCATCGATCACTGGCTATGAATTCACACCATATCAGCTCCGCTATGTCGGTACAGATGTCGCCACCGCTGTATATGAAAGTGGTCTAACATATGAAGAGTATTATCTCTTATATCTTGATAATACAACTAGCGAGGAAGCAAAGTGATCGATACCGTGATCTTTGACCTTGATGGTCTACTTATCGATAGTGAATATTCTTTCTATAAGATGGATGAAAGCTTCTTAAAACGCTATGATAAGACCTTTAGTTTAGATGATTATGTTAAGCATCACTGTGGTAAGACCGTCATCGATAATATAAGCCTCTTTATCAAAAAGTATTATCTACCGATATCCTTAGATGAAGGACTAAAGATCATAAACGAAGATATCCAAAAGGATATCGATAGAGGCATCCCATTAAAGAAGGGAGCTAAAGAATTATTAGACTACCTTAAAGAGAACCGATACAAGATCGTCTTAGCGACATCAAGCACCAAAGAAAGGGCCTTGACCTTACTAGAAAAAGACCAAGTACTAGACTACTTTGATGGCTACGTCTTTGGAAGTGATGTCAAACATGGTAAACCCTATCCTGATGTCTTTCTTAAAGCCGCTGATATCGTTGATTCTGATCCTAAAAAGTGTCTTGTCTTAGAAGACAGCGAAGCTGGTATCAAGGCAGCTTATAATGCCCATATCAAGGTCATCTGTATCCCTGATCTTAAAATGCCTGATAATGATCATCAAAAGCTACTAGAGGCGATGTTGCCTTCCCTTGATGAAGTTATCACCTATCTAAAAAAAGACGTTTAGGCGTCTTTTTTAAAGCGTTTGATGAGCTCATTGCGTTTAGCTTCCATATCATTATAACCTAATTGATACAAGATCCTGAGATTTGGTTTATCACCTGTTAGTCTTTTGACTGGGACTTCCTTTGATGGATACATATAGATGGCTTTATCATTTGTGACTAAGTCATTGACGATATCGATCTGTTTTTGATAGTTTAAATGTCTTACCGCGTAGTCTTTTTCAACATTAGGATACTTCTTATACATCGTACGCATGATCCATTTGACAAAGCCTGTGGCTTCTTTTCTAACATAACCCTTAGGTTTAGTTGTAATGATCAAAAACTCGTCAGCCCCATCTTTGATGGCCTCTTCGATCGGGATCATCTTAGTGATACCACCATCTAGATACCCTTTGCCCTTATATTTGACGACCTTACCGATGACTGGCAATGTACATGCCGCCTTTAGTAGTAACATATCCTTATCGATATCTTTGACCTTCATAAAAAAGGTCCCTTTTTCCATATCGTAGATACCAAATTTCGCATCACAACTAGATGCCTTAGCCTTTTTGATATCATAGTGTTTGACTTCAGGTAGGATATGCTCAAAGAGATAGTCATATCCGACATAGCGGTGTTCCCTTATAAGTGGTCTAATACCGATCAATTCCTTATCCGCGATGTGATTAGTCGATAGATCATATAGATAATCGATATCCTTGCACAAATATGAACATAGGTGTACAGCCCCTGTTGATATACCATAGGCAGTATCAAATTCGATGCCATTATCGATAAGCCAAGCTAAACAGCCAGCTGTATAGGCACCGCGCATACCCCCACCTTCTAGTACTAATGCGATCTTTTTCATATATTCCCCTCACTTGTGTTTAAAACGGTAATATTCTTCATCCTTCAAGATATCGATAAAGACATCTTTCTTATCATCATAGTAGAACTCAGTATCACTATACAGTGATATAAGATCATCCTCAGACAATTTAAAACGCGTCCCCTTTTTTACGATGACATACATATCACCTTTTCTTATGACCATGGCATTATCCTCGGTATATACATGTTCACTGGCTTTTAAATAAGTCAGTGCTTCTTTTAAACCGTTCAATTTGATCATAGAGTAATTTTACATTAAAGGCGCAAAGACATTCAATATCGCCTGGATGAGCTTGATGACGACATTGGTCTTTTTGACCTCTTCTAAAGTTTTCTTTTCAGATACCTTTAGTGTATCAAGATAATCCTCTTTCATCTTAGCTATCTCATCGTGTTTTGATACTAAGACCCCACATTCATAGTTCAGATAGTAGGAACGATAGTCCATATTGTAGGTACCGATCGAGGCGATCTTGTCGTCGACGATGATGAGCTTAGAATGGATAAAGCCTGGTGTATACTCATATACCTTGACCCCTGACTTTAATAATATCGGATAATGCGACTTTGTCAGCATGAAGACGGTCTTTTTATCTGGGATATGTGGTACAGTGATGATCACTTCAACACCTGATTTAGCCGCTAAACATAAAGCATTGACCATATCATAGTCAAGGACTAAGTATGGTGTATGGATATAGATATATCTCTTAGCATGGTTTATAAGCATATTGTGGACATTGCGCGCTAGATCTTCATCATCAGTAGGACTATCACTAAAAGGCAAGATCAGATCATCGATATCCTTTGTATCATAGCGATATTTAAAGTCGATATGATCAAGTCTCTCTTCTTTTGGTACTGTAGCGTTATAGAATTGGATAAACATCAGTGTAAATGACCATACAGCTTCGCCTTCTAGTTTGATACCAGTGTCTTTCCAGTGCCCAAACCTCACGATATGGTTGATATATTCATCAGCGATATTATAACCACCAGTAAAGGCGACTTTATTGTCGATCACGACCATCTTGCGGTGGGAGCGATTGTTGGTCTTAGAAAGTAAGGATAAACGGATCGAGACTGGTGAAAAGGCATGACAATGGATACCGATCGAGCGCATATTCTCATCAAAATTCTCAGGAAGACAAGTGATACAACCACCATCATCATACATGAAGTATACCTTGACCCCATCCGCGATCTTTTCCTTTAAAGCCTTGACTAAGCTTTTAAGCATATAGCCATCCTTAACGATAAAGGTCTCGATAAAGATGAAGTGCTTAGCTTTACCGATCTCTTCTAAAAGATCTTTAAAGTAATCTTCACCGATCTTATAGTACTTGATGTCGGTATCCTTATAGTAAGGATAGTTACCATTCTCTTTGATATAGTGATAGATATAAGCGATATCAGGATCTTCGATCATCACTTCTTCATTCTCTTTTAGGATATTCTTACTTTCATTGACACTGTCTTTGATCCTACCTCTTAAGTCTTTCGGAACTTTTCTTTCCGCAAACATCAAATAGAGGATCCCACCAACAAGTGGCAATACCCCGATTATAAGGGCCCAAGCTAACTTATAAGACATATTCTTATATTGATTGATGACCCTGATGATAAGGCAGATATTGAGGGTGCTTAAAGCGATACCGATATAACGTGAATAAATTCCCGCCAACATAAAACCAACTGATATCACTACCAGTTGTAATATTAGGATCATCGCCACAAAAAAGACACGGCTTGTCAAAAATTTGATGATCCGATTAGTGATCTTATCGATATACTTCCTCATAAGCTGACCTTATATATGAGCTTAACTCTTTCTCCTTTGATATATAATGGATGATCTTTGGGTACATTGACCTTGGTGATAAAACGCCACCTAGGCAAGCCTTCGATCGTCTTGATACTAGCGATATTATCAGGATCACAAGTGATGACAAACTCCTCTATGCCATGGTCTTTAAGCGCCTCTTGCATCAGTAAGATACAAGCACTTCTGGCAAAGTGATGACCACGATAGCGCTTTAAAACATGATATCCAATATGTCCATAGTAATACATGTAGTCATTCATGATGAGACTAAGTTGGATATCACCGACGACTTTCTTCCCAAAACAAATGTCATATGCCACATAGGGTATACGATCATCAGTCTCTTCCTCACTGAAGTAATGACGCTTCCTTATCGTGAGATGTTCATCCTTCCTTTCAAACATCACCTATATTATATAACATTAATCTAAGCTTAAAGCATTTAAAAAGACCACAAGCCTTAACTCGTGGTCTCTAGTATAGTTATATCAGATATTATCTAGCACTCGTATCTACGACCATAAATTTGTAAACGCAAGCACCTAATTTCTCTGAATATACAACATCCTTACCGAATTCTTTTTGACATTCTTCTGTATTCGAAGGTAAGTCTTTATCCTCAGCTGGTTTTGATGGTCTGTTGTATGAAGGACGACTTGGCTCTGTTGTTGGAGGTGTTACTGGATCAGGTGTAGGTTCAACGATTGGATCTCCACCATTTTCTGGAACTACAACATCCAATGAAGCAGAACTTGGGACAAATGATTCTTCCATCTTATCACCAATACCACCCTCTGCGCCTTGAACGAATGGTGCAACGCCCATGTTGAACTCATATGTTCCGCTCTTTGTAAATTTTAGTCTAAAATAAGATGTTGCGCCATCGGTCAATGGGAATCCGGTATTAATAGGACCAAAATAGCCTACATTTAGATCTGTCCATCCCTTGTTATTGAGTGTTTCGTAGTATTGAGCCGTAACTCCATCAACTCCTACCAATCCTTCTCCATATCCCATTACCATTACTGCATATGGGTTATTATCAAGAACTGATTTCCATTCATCTGCTACAACAGTTTTAACACCTACATAGGTATAGCCGGTTTCACTCATATCGATTCCTTCTGGCTTATTTGATTCATCAACGATAAAGGACTCAACTTTCGCAATTGCTGGGATGCTTTCGTACGTTATTAAATCTTTATCCAAATAATTCTCTCCATTAATCTCTCTACCAAATACCCACAAGTATCTGATATTAGTAGAGTTGTTGAAGCCTTCATCTTGGTTGTATGTTAATGTTCCTACAGTATCACCCTTATAGTCAAGTAAATCGAATTTAAATTCACTTGAACTTACAGACCATCGATAAGTATAGATACTCGGGGCAATGTTTGTAATTGCTGGATTATTTGATGCATTAGCTTCAATTTTAAATGTATTACCATCTCTAGTAGTTTGAACATTTAATTCTGTTGTGTAAGTATCGTTACCTGATCCTAATCCCAAAGAAGTTTGTACTAAATTGCCATGATCAGTTTGAGATGTTAGATCAACAACAATTTCATAAGTCTTTGCTTCACTAGTGATCAATTCATCAGTATACATCTGCACATAGCCACCTGCAGAAGTACCAAATACTCTCTTACCATAGTTACCACTAGCTTCAACAGGTGTCTTATTTGCATCGTTAGTTGTCCATCCGTTAGCGGTTGCACTAATTGGACTAGCTAATGTGAACACCATAAGCATCGATAGAATGCTTACTAATAGTTTCTTCATACTCTTTTCTTCTCTCCTTTTCTTTTAATATTTAGATGTATGAAGGTAGATGTAATAGTGATAACGATATAAATAGCTTTTATATATAAAGCCAATATAAAAAGCCTTCGCTTATTCAAAGATAAGCCAAGGCTTTAGATAATGCTCTATTTATATCGTTATCTTCCTTTACAAAAATACTATGAGCTACATAGTTAGTGCTTGCTTGCTTGCTTGCTTGCTTGCTTGCTTGCTTGCTTGCTTG
>CALVBC010000013.1 GCA_944325685.1 uncultured Erysipelotrichaceae bacterium
GGCCAGAGTTGAACTGGCGACACACGGATTTTCAGTCCGATGCTCTACCTGCTGAGCTACAGAACCATTGGTTGCGAGGGAAGGATTTGAACCAACGACCTCCGGGTTATGAGCCCGACGAGCTACCGGACTGCTCTACCTCGCGACATAGCACTCTTATCAGTGCTTGGCTATAATAACATAAACCATGACCTTTGGCAAATTATTTTTTATGTTTAATAAGCCTGTGTTATCTTTAAGTGTAATTTCCGATCATTCTAAAAAAGCCGAAGATCTGCATGATGGACGAACACTTTAAGGAAAACATGTGATCTGATGATCACATGTTCGAATTATGATTGTTTCCATCATAAAAATCTTTAAATTTCTTTGTCAGGTAGAAAGTGACAAACAAGTCAGAAACACCGCTGTAGATGAGACCGATACCGATAATGAAAAACAGTACTTCCGCCATATCCAGAGGATTGAATAAGATAAAAAGACCGAACAAGATCGCGATGACAGCCAGGATCAGATAAGTGACATAACCGCTGTAACCGAATCTCTTGGCGCTGATCGCATCCTGCAGTTTAGCGAAGCCGCTGATCATGATGACGATACCAAGAACGATCGGGATGATAGCGATAAAAACAGCCGGTCTGAAGATGATGAGAACACCGATCGTAAGGACGATGATGCCGATCAGAAAATCATTTGAAAAATATGACTCTCTCAGATCATATGTAAAATAGCGGATAATGCTGAAAAGACCGGCGCATATCGCTCCCAGCCCTGCTACAGTTGCTAAGATCGATAGCGATACATCCGGAAAGATCGCCAGGATCAGACCTAAGACGATCATGACGACACTGCTTATAACGGCATCCCATTTGATGTTTTGCAATAATTTCATAGTAATTTGTTCTCCTTGATACTATGATACTCCTTATATCCGTTACTTGCTAGCATTTAGCCTTGACCAGCAAACGTTTTCATCATCCGGACCAAAAAGACAGCGGAAGCCGCACAGTTCGGTGTCCGGATCGACCTTTTCGCTGCCGTTGTTTTAATATCGTCAGCACTTTTCAAACATACCGGCTGAACCTCTTTAGCGATAAACTTCCTTGCATATAGAGTACGGGTATTGAGATACAGTTCTTTATGACGGTAGAAATCATTTTCGATCAAACCGATACCACCGACGATCTTCTTATCAACAATAATGATATATAAAGGCGGATACGGTATTCGGGCTTCTTTCATAACTTTAAGATAAAGCCCCTTATCGACGAGCCGCCTATTCAAAAACCCAGGCGACCACGCACCATAAAGATCCACGCATCCTGAAGATCAACGATCAACGGTGTATTTTGCGATGATGTCATCGCTTTTTTTACCCTTTGCCAGCTCATCGACGAGCTTGTCCAGCACACGCATCATACGATATGTCCTGTCTTCGATCGTTTCGATCCTGACTTTGCATATACTGCCGGTCACTTTTAAGTAGTCGTCATTGACTTTCGGTGCCTGATCAAAAAAAGTTTTATATGTCACATCGCTTCCCATGACCTTTTCCAAGGTGACTGCATCATATCCCAAAAGCCAGTTTATCACTTTGAAGACTTCTTCGCTTCTTTGACCTTTTCTTTGCACTTTGGCAATCAGAAGCGCCAAGATATCATTAGCGCGCATCTCAAAAACTCTTTCCATTTTCTCTCTTTTGTCCCTCAAATCCCAATCTTTATTTTCACCGTCAGCTTATCACAGACCAGGTTTAAAATAAAACCTACGTACTACGCAATTATTAAACCACGCTGATCCTGCCTTTATAGAACCCTACATGATCGTTGTGACTTATGAGACATATATCATCTCCCTGATACAAAAGTCTTACCATATCGCCACTTCTGACCGCGGGAAAACCATCGGTGATATCATCACAATATGTCCGGCCATCGATCGTATAAAGAGCGATATCCGGAACTCTCATCATCTTCGTATCTTTGACCGTCCTGATCAAGACCATCGAACCGTCAGATGCACAGACCTCCACTTCATTATCCGGCCATCTTATCACCTGACCTTTTTCTTCATTCTGATCATCCAGAGCTTTGACATAAGGGTAATATGAAGTACTTGTCCAGCTGTACTCTTTGGTCTCATTATCATATACAAGAGCGTTCAACTGACCAAAGCGTTTTATGACATTACCACCATCGATCGTTATGATCTTGCGTTTGTCGTCCTTGATAATACCATTATAGATGATGTCATCAAAATATAAGGCTGACGGATGATGCCCGACGATACACCATTTATCACCACCATGATATTTATTGAAAAAGTATCTCACATTAAGGCAATAGTCGATATCTTGCTGGTCAAGCGGCTTATTTTCGATGCCGGCATGAACGAAGATGTGTTCTTCACTTTCGATGATGATCGGTAAAGACATGATATAAGCCAGTTCATCTTTGTATTTTTCTTTGATATAACGTTTGGTGTAGATGATATTCATATCACTGTCAATGTCGATATGAGCCATTGCGCACATATCACGGATCAATCCCTTACGGTTCATAAGATATTCCAAAAACGCACTGTTGGCTTTTTCGCTGAGGTCGTCCAGCTCAGTGGTGATATAATCATTATTTCCCATGACTGCGTAAACATTGCCGCCCTCTGTCAGACTCATGACATACCGCAATGTCTCTAAAGAGCGATCGCCTTTTTCAGTAAGATCCCCGATGATGACCAAAGCATCATCGGCACTGAAACCGACCTTTTTCAAAAGATCATCAAACAAATTCAGTTCGCCATGAATATCACTGACCATGATGATACGCTTATATTCCTTTAGACAGATCCTTTTAATAAACACCTGATGATTATACTTCACAAAGATAGCGATATACAATAAAAAAGCATCATCGCGATGCTTGCACATTTCAATGGCGGAGAAACTGGGATTATCTCCATCCATCACAAGAAGTCCTTATTTTTCCGGTGATCTTGAGGCACTTTGCCTTGCGGGACACAAATTTGGGACACAAACCATGCCTTTCCATCGCCATTTTACCATAGATCACGCTTCGTTTATCCAACTATTTAGATCGGTATCTATGACCTCACACAACATGTATTCATCTAAGCATTCATCATATAGATAAAACATCGTCTCATCTGGAAAGATATTGATCAAAGTCTTGATACGTCTTCTTATCTGCTTTCCTTCTTCATCGTCATTATAGAAGACTTGATCGATACTTTTGGTCGATGTCATGATGATGAGTTCAGCTTTGATGATCTTATTGTGATAACGTGATCTGACATTAGATGCCGTATGTGGGTCAAGTAGTTTTAAGACGTCATTGTAGTCTTTAAAGGTATCATGCCTTACATCATCGATGATGATACACTCTTCACCGTTATAGCCATCAAGGAAGTCGTTATTTGAACCAGATATAAAGATCGACAATCCTCTATCTTTAGCGATCTTTTTGGCAAAAGTGGTCTTACCGATACCTGATGTGCCAGTGATGAAGATCGTTTCAAGTTGTCTATCTATCGTTTGAGTAGTACATAATACTGATGCCTTGATCGCTTTTTCGATCTTAGCGAAGTTAGCTATCAGATAACTTCGATTGATCGATAGTTTATCAGCTTCCTCATATATCTTGTAGTTAGGTACTTCACCATTAGATATAGCTTCGATCAGATTATCAAGTTGTTTCTTTTGTTTATTCATATTTAAAGCGATCGATCTTTCCGTCTTAAAGGAGTAATTAGAGATCACTTCATTATCACCATAGTGATATTTATCTGGCTCATTTAAATGCGTTAGATAAGCTAAGGCATTGGCAAAAGTCCTTTTTATCCTTTCGATATTCTGTTCTTTACAATCCATGATATCAGCTATCTTTTTGATCGTCGTCGCAAAGTTTAACTTACACATACAATGGATATGTCTTTTAGTGTCTTCATCTTTGTCGTGGATGATAAAGGCATATTTGATGATCCTTGGATCAGTATCTAAGAAGTGTTTAAATGCATCTATATCAAAGTCATCAGGAATGACTGTTTCATATTCAAAGTTTTCAAGTTTATCGTATTTATGATCTTTCATCTTACCTCCATTTCAATGTTTCAAATTTTCAATTCGCCGTTTCAGACAAGCCCGAAACGGCACGCAAGCCCCTGAAGTCTTCGCCTTCAGTGCTCGCTTTTCAAACTTTCAAAGGCATTTATGATATTAAAGTTTAGTGTCGGTGCTAAAAAGTGTCTTATATCATTACCTTCAGAATACATACCTTCACCTTTTTCCATTAAGCTACTTATCTTTGGCATATTGCCGATACCAAATGTTGTCTCAAGTATCGTCCTATTGGCATTACCAAACACAAGCTTTAATGGTAGGTTGGCTCTTATCGATGAGTTTAGAGTATTAGCGGCTGCGACTTGCGTGACTAATAAGACATTGATATTAAGGGCTCTACCAGTAACGACTAATCTTTTGACTTTAGCTTCAATAGAATCAAGCATCTTCTTAGAGGCATCGGTATTCATAAGTGCCATGTATTCTTCAATGACTATTAGTTTTATCGGATAGCCAAGATCGATTGCTAAGGCTTGTGGGTTAATCTTAGTACTTCATCCATCTTTACTTGTCGATCTTCAAGTTCTTTTATAATGTCATCTAAGCTACTTACGATATCATCGACTGTATAAGCACACTTACATGCATCTTCAAAAGCTTGATATGATCTTTTGATATCAAGGATAGATATATCATAGTTCTTTATAAGAGCTTGTAGTATCAGACTTTGGACCCAATAGGATTTACCACTACCTGATGATCCTGTAACTAAGATGCCATTATCTTTAGTCAGATCAAAGCTATAGTCTTTATCTAAGAAGAGTTCAGTAGGTCTATATCTTAGTGTATAGTCTCTATATTCATCAAAGGTATCAAATATAAGTCTATTGTCTACATTGGTATCTTCATAGTTTAAGATAAGAGTACTTTGATCTTTAGACATATAGTAGTCTTTTATAAGTAATCCTTTAGGTAAAGCACTTGATAGATATTCGATATTAGCTTCGATCTTACTTCTTAAGTGTAAGTTACTTATATCGATCACTATCTTACCTTCTTTAGTATCGATCTTTACTTTAGGGAAGCTTATATGGTGATCATCGATATCGATATAGATACATGATGATCTAAAGCTTCTATATAGTGAGTTTCTTATCTTGAACTTAGTTTTATCGATGCCTTTATATATCAAGATCGTGATGATCACTGTCATCACCATTAAGATATAACCGATAGTCTTACCCAATAGGATAAGTATGATATCGATGATAAGTAAGATACTATAGATCACAACTAAGATGATGACAGTTAGATCATGATTTGAAAGCTTGTGCATCACTTATTAGTCTTTTTAACGATACCAGTGACCGATAAACTATCACGTCTTTGATCTCTACCCCAGACTTTCATCACAGGGTTTTCGATATAGACTTCATCATTGAGCTTGAACTGTTTTAGGTAGTCTTCTATGACATCTGGTACTTTGACAAGTAAGCGCTCATAGATATTAAGACCTACTTCACCATCATAGTCGGTCATATCTTCAGCGATAAGAACTTCTACTTTACAACCAATGAACTTATCAGAGTTTTCAAATCTACCGTTTATATAAAGTAATCTCTTGCCTTTCAAAAAGCCTTGTGCATCAAATCTTTCAAACAAACTTATTTTTTTCATCTTAATTCCTCCACATTAGTCTACCAATTTTCTTTTTAAAGCTACTTCCATATCCATGGGTAATCTTTCAATATACGGAAGCTCATTTTTAAACATCTTGATGTGATCGATTAGCGCATAGGCATCATCACACAAGAAGCAATCATCATACCAGTCATAAGTAGCGACTGTTCTGATCTTGATCGTGTCTTTAGTTTTAGTGACTAAGACTTTTAAATTAAATAGTGGTTTTGTTTCATAAAGTTTCTACCTCCATTACATAGAAACCATATGAAGGGATTTCAAAGATTATTACTAAAATTTGAAAAAAGTTTAAAAAAGCCAGATCGTTGATGATCTGACGTTATCTTGATCTGGCTTTTATGATCGATTATTTAGCTGATGTATCTGGGATGATCAGATACTTGATGATACATGCACCATATTTTTCAGAGTACACATAGTCTTTACCATACTCCTTTTGACATTCAGCAGTATTAGATGGAAGGTCTTTATCTTCCTTTATGACTGGTCTTGGCGGTCTTGGTTTGACTATAGGATCATTATCTGGGGTGTCTTGTTTTTTGGTTACAGTTACTGTACAGGTTGCACTATGATTACCGTCATTAGTTGTAACAGTGATCGTAGCTGTACCAGCACTTACAGCAGTGACTTTACCGTTCTGGTCTACAGTAGCAACACTTTCATCAGAACTTGTCCATTTTACATTCTGATTAGTTGCATTGTCTGGTTTAATTGTGACAGAGATGGTTGCTGTAGTGCCTACAGTAAGGTTTGAAGGTAAGCTTGATTGCAAAAACTCTACATTTGTAACCTTGTAGATTACTCTGCTTTGAGGCACATTGCCTTTCAGTTCGCCACCGTTCACGGTCAATGTTTTTCCTTCTGGGATAGTCAAATTGGACTCGTCTGGGATATTCAGGCTCTCACCCTTGCTGATCTCCAAATCCTCCTGCAAGGTGACGAAACCGTACACGGTGCCGGTTCCGCCATCAAAGACGATACCTGTGCCGGAAGGTGTCGCAGCGGTGGAGTTCGTAGCAATCCCGCCCGCATTGCCGCTGGCCCACACGATGGCGTTGTTGCTGACGGTCAATGTGAGTGTGCCGGAGCCGGAAACGCTGGTACCAAACTGAAATCTAATCCCCGCACCACTATTGTCGCTGCCAGTTGCGGTCAGGTTGCCGCCGTCCACAGTCAGCGATACGCTCGAGTTATTCTTGCTCTGCACCGAAACACCATCGCCAGAACTGCTTGCGGTTGCAGTAACTTTGGCGTTCTCGATACTTAAGGTAGCATTGCCGCCGTTGCTCTGAACCCTGATTCCTGGATTATAACTGCCGCTGGCATCCAGACTGCCGCTACCCGTGATGGTCAGGCTGGCGTCGCCGGTAGAATCGGAGTGCGCCAACACATAAATCCCCGCGCTGACATTTTCTATCGCATTGCTGCCCTCCAGTTGGATGGTCAACTTTGAAGCATTGTTCTGATTGAACACGCCAATACCCGCACCCATGACATAAGTGTTGGTATTAGAAGACACCTCCTTTTTAATAGTTGCATTGTACAAGGTCAGGATATTCTTTGTCGCGTCATAATGGATATAGTTGTCTGATGGTGTTCCTGCGCCTGTGTATGCAGTGACATTCCCTTCGTCGTCCGTTGTCCAGTATTCGCCGTTTGTCACATTTACGTCGCCTACATAGATCACCATTCCTCCTTCTGGCGTGTCTGCCATCACTGTAATAGGCGTTAGACTTAGGCATATTGCTAATGTCATAAATAGGCTGAGTATTCGTCTTTTCATATTATTAGTTTCCTCCTTCTTTCATATAAGCTTTTAATGATTCTCTTATTGCATTTAGTTGTAGTAATAGATATTCTTCATCTTCAAATAAAGCGAAATGTACACAAGCTCTAACGAAGATGTAGATCATGCCTTGGATATAATCAACTGGCATCTCAAGTTTTGATGATAAGCGTTTAGCGTATTGGTTGTATCTGATATTCACACCTTTAAAAAACTTCTTGCCATACTCTTTATACTTTGGACTTGAATATACCTGATACATAAGACGATACTTATAGCCATGCATCTTAGCGGTTATATAAGGCATCTCTTTTAGAAACCTTTCGATGTCTTTAAAGTCTTTTGGTGCTCTTTCCATAAAGTCATCTTCAACTTTAGACATGCAATACTCTGTAGCTTCGATGATGATGTTGTCTTTAGTATCGAAGTAATAGAGTAAAGCGCCATTAGTGACTTCACATGCTTCTGCCATCATGATGAGGCTTGTATTCTCTAAGCCATGCTCACAAAGGACATCAAAGCACTTGTTTAGATACTCGATCCTCTTAATTGGTGATCCCTTTTTATCTTCCATGATCCTCCCTTCACTGACTAAACAGTTAATATAGAATGAAAAATAAAAGACATACTCATCATCAAAGATGACTTGTATGCCTTTAGTTATCGATATATACGCTTTGAAAAGATATAGCTATTCTGCTCTGCTCTGCTCTGCTCTGCTCTGCTCTGCTCTGCTCTGCTTAAGTGTGTCGAAGTTACGACCGTTATGTCAAGATACCTTTTCATGACCTTATGATACCATAGCAGTCATCGATTAATATAGCGTTTTTGGGTTTTTATCCCATCATGATGAAATCGATCTTCTCTTTGAACTCTGGTCTTTCCTTGACGACTTCATCGAAGATATCTTCCTCTTCTTTATCGATGTAGAAGACAGAGTCATTTTTCTTGATCTTGTATTCGATCTGTGCTCTTAGACGTTCTTCGCATCTTTCCTTGCGTGTTTTTGGTTGATCTTCATTAGGATAGATGCGTTTTAGTAGACTTTGGTATTCATCGTTTTTGACTTTGATATCCTCGTCCATGTCACTCATCATCCTTGTCATCCTTACCGATATCCTTGCGTATTTCTCATCGTCGGATAGATAGCCATATATCTCTCTTGCCATATCTGAGTCGTCATGACCGAAGTAGTCTTGAGCTTCAAACTCGGTCATCCCCTCTTTTAGTAAGAAGTGACAACATGCATGTCTAAAGCTATATGGTTCAAATGGATGGATACAAGCTTTTTCGATCGCATCGTTTAGATGACGGCAGATATTCTTTTGTTTTTGCCATTTTAAGCGATTTTTGACACTACGTGCGTTGTAATTAGGGAAGACGAAGTATTTTATCAAGCTTGTCCTTATCAAGCCCATAGTGGTGATAATAAGCGATCCTGTAGCTTTCTAAGATATCACGATAGACCTTATACATCGGTAATGTCCGTCTTGATTTTTCCGTCTTTAGACGATCGATATTGTTTTTGAGGCGATATTCGATACTTGCCACTGACTCGTTTTCTTGGATAGCGTTAGTGACATATAGCTTATCTTTTACAAGATCGACATCTTTCCATCTTAGACCGACCATCTCTGATACTCTAAGTCCGGCAAAGAAAGCAACAGTGAAGTATGTATACCAATATAGGTCTTCAAAGCGTCCACTTTGGATATCGACCGCACTTGTGAGCTTTTTGAACTCACTGAGCGATGGGATATATCTATCCTTCTTACCATCTTTCTTTGGCTTGATATCGGCATCATTTGAAGCTTCGATCAGTTTAGTGTAGCGACCATCATCACCAACGTGTCCTTGCACATTCAAATACTTCAAGAAGCAATTGATCGCATGACGATAGCTTCTTACCGTACTTCCAGCCAGACCACATTCATCGATATATTCGACCCATTGGCCAAGATGGTAGCTTTTAAGATCGCTTACCTTCATCTTTGCGATATTTGCTGGGATGTATTTGTTATAGACGGTCTTAGCTCTTTTATAGACAGACTTTTTCGAGCCGTTCTTACGATCTTTGACATTATCTAACTTACCATTAAGATCATCTATAAACTCAGCAAGGGCACTCTTTACTGTCTTGGCTGTCTTCTTTTCACGTTTTACTTGTTCATTGTTTTCTTTCATTAATTTTTGCCTCTCTGCCTCTTTTAGGCACTCTAAGCGAGAGTTGAACAAGCCGGTCTTGGTAGACCCCCAAGAGCCATCCTCTCGCTTCCACCTTATCTTAGCGAAGTATTGAGGACGAGACGAATTTTTACGACCTCTTACGTACAATTTGATCATTTTCTTAAAGAATCCCTATTTGCACAGTGTGCATGAGCGATCTATAATTTGAGTGGTCGATCTATGATGATCGACTATCAATGATCGTTTAGGTGGATAACAGTATCATTGGCTTGGCGGCTTTTCTTACTGTT
>CALVBC010000014.1 GCA_944325685.1 uncultured Erysipelotrichaceae bacterium
GTAAATGGTTCGATAAAGCCTAGGATGATCATCTGCGTCGCATCCTCTTTGGAGATACCACGACTCATGAGATAGAATAGTTGTTCCTCAGATATCTTGGATACCGTGGCTTCATGTTCAATGGTCGGCTCTTCAACACTTCCTCTAACTTATAATTGATCATACTGCTTAGAGTTCCCCTGATATTTCAGGGGAACTTTTATTATTGGTCATGTCAAGGGGTGTAAATTTATGTTGTATGTGTTGTATGTGTTGTATATATGTGGTATAATATGTGTATGAAATTGATGTATGACAAAAGAGCGAAGGATCCGATATATTATGTCCAAGTCGGGATAAGAAACGGTAAGAAAGTAACGACCAAGAATATCGCTAAGATCGGAAGACACTCAGAACTTTTAAAAGAGCACGCTGATCCTTTAGCTTACGCTAAAAGCGAAGTAGAAAGGATGAACAGAGAAAGAGATCTCAAAGGTGTCACTTTATACATCGATCTTAAAAAGAAGTTAGCTGTATCTGAAGATAACACTTCAAAGTCGACGATCAAGAATATCGGTTATCTCTTCTTGGATCAGATCTATAAGAAGATGGATATCGACAGCTTTATAAAGCTGATCTTTGAAGATACTAAAGTCGCATATGATCCAACTGTCATAGCTAGAGTATTGGCTTATGATCGGATCATCGATCCGGGCAGTAAACTGCACACCGTCAATAATATGCACAAATACTTCGAAGATCCCCTCTTTGATCATCAGCACATCTTGCGTTTCATGGACGTCTTATATGATCATTATGATGAATACATAAGTTTTTTATACAAAGCTTCAAGTAAAGTGATCAAAAGAGACACTACGATCTGTTACTACGATTGCACAAACTTCTACTTTGAAAAAGAGAGAGAAGATGAGGACTATATCGATCTCTTTACCGGTGAAGTCATCGAAGGACTTCGAAAGTATGGCTACTCTAAAGAGCACCGACCTAATCCTTTAGTCCAGATGGGCCTATTCATGGATAGAGACGGGATACCGATGTCGATGTGTATCCACTCTGGCAATAAGGCTGAAGTGAGCACAGTATTACCTTTAGAGAAAGAGCTTATCAAAGTAGTTAGTAAAGGCGATTTCATCTATTGTGCCGATGCCGCTTTAGGTTCATATGATATCCGCAAGTTCAATGCGTTAGGTGGCAGAAGGTTTGTCGTTACCCAATCTTTAAAGAAGTTACCAGACACCCTAAAAGAAGCCATCTTCAATGATTTTGACTATAAGCTTTTATCAAATGATAAAGATATAAAGATTCAGACACTCAAAGGATTCGATCCCTTAAGTAATATCGCCCTTTATAACGATAAAGCCTATAAAGTGATCGATGCCTCAAAAGGGCTAGTCATGCCTTTTTATGAAGAGAAGATCGTAGACGGTAAAAAGAAGAGAATGAAAGCTAAGGCTCTCTTAGATCAAAAACTCATCATCACTTTCTCAAGAAAGGCTTTTGAATATCAAAGACATATTCGAAGCGGTCAGATCCAAAGAGCTAAAAGTCTATTAGAGTCAAAAGATCCCGATGATATAAAGAAAGGTCCAAATGACATAAGACGCTTTCTAAAGAGAAAAGACGGTAATAAAGATCTTTATGTCTTAGATGAAGATAAGATCAAAGAAGAAGAGAGATATGATGGCTTTTATGCCATAGCGACAAATATCGATGATAAGAGTATCCAAGCTATCTTAGATATACCTCATCGCCGCTATAAGATCGAAGAGTGTTTCAGGATAACCAAGACCGACCTTTTGGGAAGACCTGGCTATCACTATCTCAAAGAAAGACTGATCACCCACTTCCTTATCTGTTATACCTCTTTACTTCTATATCGCCTACTAGAAGTAAGTCTTGATCGAAACGATACCCACTTCACGACCAAAGAGATCATAAACACACTAAAGAATATGAACGTCGCCTCTTTAGATGATGTCGTATACAAAGCTCTGTATACAAACTCAAAGTCTCTTGAAGCTATGGTAAAGATATTTGACCTTCCTCTTGATCGAGAATATTACTTAGTAAGCGATCTTAAGAAAATGGTACACAAGAAATAACACATACAACATATACCCAACACAAAAGTGGCCCGACTTCTATTGATATATCAAAGGATAAGGCCACTTTTACTTTTACAAGTGTTGAAGTTGGGATTATACTCTACTTTAGTCTTATGAGCTATGCTTTAAGTAAAAATGATGAGCTAAAGCCCATCATTTTAAGAGGAGGTATCTTCTGTATCAGTAGTCTCTTCACTGACTACTGGCGCATTGGGATCTTTGAGATCTTCGAATGTCACGACGATCACATCGCTCTTTTTGACTTCCGTACCCGGTGCGATCGATTGTTCAGTGACGACACCATAGCCATTTAAGGTAAAGGCGACGTCGGTTATCTGCCATAATTCGGTGACTTCCTTACGGCTCCATCCGGTTATATCTGGCATTATGAAGGTATCACTATCGGTCAAGATATAGACCTTGTGGTTAGAATAGATCGACGAACCCTCTTTAGGATATTGATCGACGATACTTTGACCATCACCTAAGACGATGACATCAAGACCTTCTAGTTTGCTATTAGCATAATCGACCGTATGACCGATGACATTTGGCATCGATAACTTCTCGATCGGCTGTACTGTTGTTTCACTATTTTGGGCATCTTCGACATGGTCAGTAAGGCCGGTGATAAGAGCCACCCTTGAGATAAGATCGGTGATCGGTTCAGTATAGTAGTGGTTATTACGGTCATAATATGATTGATAAGCATAGTAGATCATATATTCTGGATCTTCATAAGGGAATGCCAACATGACGCTATTTAATACATCGCCACCCTCTTGATAGTTGCCAGATTCATCAAGCATCTGTTGGGTACCGGTCTTAGCGATGACATCAAGACCTTCAACTTCATAGTGTCTAGCTGTACCAGCATCATCACTGACGACCCTTCTTAATAGATCTTGCATCCTTTGAGCGGTATCAGTGCTGATCGTCTTCGATACGACTTCTCTTTGGCCTTCATAGATGATATTGCCGGTCTCAGGATCGACGATACTGTCGATATAGTAAGGTTTGATCATCTCACCATTGCCAAAGATCGCACTGTAGGCTTGTAGTAACTGTAAGGTGGTCACTTGAAGACCAGCACCATATGTGACAGTCAGTTTTTCAACTGGTTGATCAAAGTTGATCGAACCCACGCTTTCTAGCAAGCCATCAGTATCGACCTTTTGGAAAAAGCCGAAGTCATAGAGATATTCTAAGTACTTATCAGGGCTTATTAGATCAGTGATGATACTAGCAGTTACGGTATTCAACGATTGGATAAGACCATAGTCGTATTCGACCCAACCGTATTCCTTATTCTCCGAGTTAGTGATACAACCATAGTTATCTGAACTATAGGTCCTCACTGGATCTTTACCATTTGATACATAACAGAAGTTATTAGAGTCGACACCTGCCGTACCATCATAGGCCCCTTCATTCATGGCTGCCGCATAGGCAAAGACCTTAAAGACACTACCTGGCTCGACTAAAGTCTGTGAGCCGAAGTTATTGTATTCTTCGATATTGAGTTCATTATTGTCAAAAGTCGGTACTTGGCCCCAAGCTAAGATCTTACCGGTCTTGACCTCCATCACCACACCCCAAGCACGACTTGCCGATCTTTCTTCCATCGTGGTCTCTAGGGCTGTCTGTAAAGCCTCTTGGATGACGTTGTCTAAGGTCAGATAGACATCATAACCATCTTGGGCAAGCTTTACTTCTTCACTCATCCCTTCAAGTACATAACCATCTTCATCGGCTTGATAGATCCTGTATCCATCGATACCGGATAGTTCATCATTGAGGTATTGTTCAACACCCATCTTGCCGACGAGTTTCCCGGCTTCATCTTGGGCAAAGCCGACTAAGTATGGGCTAAAGAAATCACCGAGTGGGTAATAACGCTTACTAGAAGCGACAAATTCAACACCAGGAAGATCATATTCTTCGATCTTGAGTTTGATCTCTTCATCGATCTGTCTACCAGCTGTACCGATCTCGGTCTGGTATTTGCCTTCAGCATTCACTAAGATCTCATATATCTTGGCTTGGTCACCACCTAAGATGCTGGCCAAGACATTAGCGGTATACTCCTTGTCTTCAACATAAGCTGGTGTACCATCGGCATTGACTCTAGAGTGGCTTAGATAACAGATGATACTATAGGTGCTTTGGTCTTGGGCGACCGTCATCCCATTAGCATCATATATATTACCCCTTTGGGCTTGCATCGTGTCTTTGATATAGTTGACACTGGTGACATATGGTCCAAGGTCGGTCATCGATCTTACATGCAACTTAAAAACACTTACCATGATGACATTGATCACCATGACAAGTGATAAGACGATGACACAAGAGATGATCACTTTGATGAAACCGTTACGGCTTTTCATCTATCATTCTCCGCTACCGATATTGACTACATTAGTCGTGTCTTGTGTTAGACCATCATTAGAAGCGACTTCATAGACGCGATCTTTACTGACGAGGTTTTGGATCTCGATACTGAGTTGGCTATTTGATTCTTTAAGAGTAGCACATTCAGCTTCGATATCTTCGATCTTCATTGTCAGATGGTTCTTTTGCGTCCTGATAAAAAGACTGGAGAATAGGACACTGCATAGCGAAAATACTAAAAATAGTGTTGCGATCCCTTCGATCTTGATCTTTCTTTTCTTTGTCTTTTTTACGATCTTTGCCATTTCCTATACCTCTTTCTTTATAACTCGCAACTTAGCGCTTTTAGCGCGACTGTTCATTTCTATTTCCACGTCATCTGCAACGATGGCTTTGTGGTTCACTAATTTGAAGTCCGGCTCTTTGATATCTTCCGGCCTTAACATCAACCTTCGATCGGTATTATCTGTGCTCAACTCTTTGAAGCGCCTTTTAACTAAGCGATCTTCTAAGGAGTGGAAGGTGATGATCGCACAGGTACCGTCTTTTTTTAAATGTCTTGGGAATTTTTCTAAGAACTGTTCTAAGGAATCTAGCTCGTGATTGGTAGCGATCCTTAAGGCTTGGAAGGTCTGCTTAGCTGGGTGACCTTTTTTACTTAAAGCTTTTTTGGGATAAGCTTCCTTGATGATATCGACAAGATCAAACGTTGTCTCAATGGGCTTTAAAGCGCGTTTTACGACGATATCATGAGCGATCCGCTTAGCATATGGCTCTTCACCATAATCACGTAATATGCGACAAATCTCAGCTTCTTCGTAGGTGTTTACGATGTCATAAGCACTTTCCCTTTGGCTTTGATCCATCCGCATATCAAGCTTGGCATCATAACGATAGGAGAAACCACGATCTGGATCATCAAATTGTGGTGATGATACGCCAAGATCTAAGATGATGCCATCTAACTTCATATCGATAAGCTCATCGAAGTCCTTGTAGTTAGCGTGATGATAGATGACTCTTTCATCATTTAGTCTTTCTTTTGACTCCTTTATAGCTTCGATATCAAGGTCAAAGACATGTATCCTACCGTTTGCATCTAACTTTTCTAAGACCTTTGATGTATGGCCACCACGACCCAAGGTCCCATCCATATAGGTACCATCAGGTTTGACATCTAATAGTTCGATGGTCTTTTCTAATAAAACACTGATATGTTTCATCCGACTAATAGATCACTCAAACTTTCAGCTACTTCTTCAAAGTTCTCACTAGCTTCTGAATAGTAGTTTTCCCATACATCCTTAGCCCATATCTCAATGTGGTCATTAACACCGATGACGACACATTCCTTGACGATATCGGCGTGCTTTGCCAGAAAGCTTGGAATAGCGATCCGACCTTGGTTATCTAAAGTGCATTCAGTAGCTCCTGATGTGAGCATACGCGTATACTCACGAGCTGCTTTCTTCGTGGTCGGTAACTTAGCAAGACCTTCTAAGATCTTGTCCCATTGGTCTAGGGAATAAACGGTCAAACATTTATCCAAGCCTCTGGTCAGAATAAAGCTCGAGTGCAGTTCATCACGGAACTTACTAGGAATGATGATCCTCCCCTTAGCATCGAGGTTATGTGCATACTCGCCTATGAACACTCCCACTTTCTCCCACTTTTAAACACTTTATACCACAATTATGAAGGTTTAGCGCCTAAAAGTAAAGAAAAACTTGCCTAAATCAGCAAGTTTTTCAATAGGTCTTTATGAGTTCTAAAAAGCATAAGAAAAGACGAGCCTTCAAGAGTGAAAAACTCGCCTTTTTAGTACTAACTTATACCCAAAGGATGATCATAGGATCGGTATATAATTTTAAGAAAACCGCAATATCTCTTTAGCTAAGATTAACTGCTTAACTAATCTGTAGCTGCTTGTGGTTTTTTATAAAAAAGCATCAATAAAAAAGACTTTATCAAGATCGCTATTTTTTTTGCGGTCAAGACAAGCTACAGTAGTTTTTCCTCCCCAAGAAAATTTCTTTTCTTACGATATTATGATAGTTTGTTCACTATTGAACGAATCAAGAGAAAAATAAAAAGAAGACCAAATACTTAGTCTTCTTTGTGGATCTTATCGATTATCGCATCGATCTTCTGAGCTTTCTTTAAGCTCTCATCGATGTGGAATGTCAGCTCTGGTACTTTATATACCTTGACCCTTTTCGCAAGCTCTGATCGGATATAACCCTTGGCTTTATTTAATACCTTAAGTCCTGCTTCATTTCTTTCATCCTTGCCTAAGAAGGTGACATATACTTTGGCATGACTTAGGTCACTGGATACTTCAAGATCTGATATCGTCACAAAACCTAATTTAGGATCTTTGACATCATTTTGGATGATATCAGTGATCTCCTTTTGAAAGATCGACTGTAGTCTTTTATTTCTGATCGACATTAAGCTCTTTCGACCTCTTGATCTTCATATGCTTCAACGATATCGCCTTCTTTGATGTCGTTGTAGTTTTCGATCGTTAGACCACATTCATAGCCACTGCTTACTTCCTTAGCATCATTTTCAAATCTTCTAAGTGATGCAAGTTTTCCAGTATAGATAACGATACCATCACGGATAAGACGGACCTTACAATCTCTTACGACCTTACCATCGATGACCATACAACCAGCGATCGTACCGATCTTGGACACTTTATAGGTCTTTCTTACTTCTGCTTGACCAATTACTACTTCTTCATATACCGGTGCTAGCATACCCTTCATCGCAGCTTCCATCTCTTCGACAGCCTTGTATATGATATTGTGTAATCTTATCTCAACACCCTCTTCTTGGGCTTTCTTTCTGACATTGGCATCAGGTCTTACATTAAAGCCATAGATCACTGATTTTGATGCGCTCGCTAGCATGACATCACTATCGGAGATCGCCCCAGCTTGTGATCTGATGACATTGACTTTAACGCCATCAACTTCGATCTTGCTTAAGGATTGGGCAACAGCTTCCGCTGTACCTTGGACATCAGCTTTAACGATGACTGGGATCTCTTGGATCTCACCCTTTTCGATCTGGCTAGCTAGATCATCTAGTGACATCGCGCTGACACTGCGTCTTTCCTTTTCGATCTTAGCTCTTAAACGTTTATCAGCTAGTGCTCTAGCTTCCTTTTCGCTGGTGAAGACCTTGAAGTGGTCACCTGCTACTGGGACATCATTGAGACCGATGATCTCAACTGGTGTTGATGGTGGAGCTTCTTTGATCTCTTTGCCAGTATCATCAGTCATCCTTCTGACCTTACCAAAGCAACAACCGACTACGACCGCATCACCTTGATGAAGCGTACCGTTTTGCACAAGGACCGTTGATACAGGACCTTTACCCTTATCAAGACGAGCTTCGATGACCGTACCCGTCGCTTCTTTTTTCGGATTGGCTTTTAGATCTTGGACCTCAGCGACAACTAAGATCGTCTCTAGGATATCCTTGATACCATCACCTGTCTTAGCACTACAGTTGACAAAGATCGTATCGCCACCCCATTCTTCTGGTAATAGCCCTAGATCTGCCACTTCGCTTTTGACCTTATCGATATTAGCCTCTGGCTTATCGATCTTATTGACGGCGATGATGATCGGGACACCAGCAGCTTTAGAGTGGTCAACAGCCTCCTTAGTCTGCGGCATGACACCATCATCAGCCGCAACGACGATGATCGATACATCGGTGACTTCCGCACCTCTTGCCCGCATCGCCGTGAAGGCTTCATGTCCTGGGGTATCTAAGAAGGTGATCTTTTTACCATTGACTTCTACTTGGTAAGCACCGATATGTTGGGTGATACCACCAAATTCACCTTCAACGACCTTGGTCTTTCTGATCGAGTCTAAAAGGGTCGTTTTACCATGGTCGACATGGCCCATGATCGTTACGATCGGTGCCCTTTCGACGAGGTCTTTTGGATCATCCGGTGTCTCATCTTCTAAGGTCGCATCTTCTTCATCGACCTTCTTCGCTTCGATGCCATATTCCATACAGACGAGTTCAACAGTCTCATCATCCAAAGGAGAATTGATCGTCACCATCTTGGAAAGCATAAACAAGAGCTTGATGATATCACTCGCGTTCTTATGGCACTTCTCAGCTAATTGGCCGACCGTGATGCCATCAGAATAAGTGATATTAGTCACCTTTGGTCCATTCTCTTTAAATGGTGCAGGTCCCTTGTGTTTATTACTTGTGGGTCTTTTTTGATGTTTGGCCATTTTCTTCTCCTCCTTCTTTATCTTCTATTGCGTTTGCTAGTCCTATGTCTTTGATACCGATCGTCATGACACCGACTTTACCGATGGCAGTGCTTATCTCTTCACTTGTGTACTTGACTGTATAAGGGCAACCATAATACAAGCACTTTTTGATATAGCGCTCCTTGGTCTTATCGGATGCATCACTGGCGATAAAGACATAGTGGACTTTGTGGTATTTGAAGCTATCTAAGATGTCTTTAGCATAGCACAGTTTATTCGCTTTGCGACTGATCGATAATAAGCCTAATACCTTATCCCTCATCGATCACCTTAGCGATAGCTTCATAGATATCATCACTGATCGTGACTTCAAGTGCCCTTTCAAGGGCTTTTTTCTTTTTGGCTAAAGCTAAAGCTTCATGACTTTTTTTGATATAAGCACCTTTGCCATTAGCTTTGCCTGTTGGATCGACAGATACGACGCCATCCTTGTTTCTGACGATCCGCAAGAGTTCTTTTTTTGGTAGCGATTCATTGGTCGCGACACAACGGCGCATCGGGATCTTCTTCATCACTAATCCTTATCGTAGTAATCGTCGTACTCATCAAAGTCGATATCATCGTCATTGATCCAAGAGTTCTCATCTTCCATCTCTTGAGCGAGTTCGATCTCTTCGAGCTCTTCATCAGTGTACTCTGGCTTGATATCGTAGTCTTTGTCTTTCTTTAGTTCACTAGCGCGTAAACGTCTTTCATCTTCTTCACCTTTACGACGTCTGCGCTTAGTGACCGTCTCTTCTTTTGGTGCCTTAGACGCATCAGCGAAGTCTTCGAATTTAGAGACGAAATCAGATGTATGGACCTTGCGCTCTTTTTTAGGCTTAGCCTCTTCTTCTTTGACCTCTTCTATTACTTCTTCCTTGACTTCTTCTTTTGGCTCTTCTACTTCTTCAATAACAGGTGTTTCAACTGCTTCTTCTTTAGCCGCAGTGACTTCAGGTGTTTCTTCTTCGATCTCTACTTCATCAAAGGCATCGTAGTTTTCACCTTCTTGCGCTAACTTCTCATTGAATTCAGCATTGCGTCTTAATGCCTCTTCTTGTTGGGCAAGGAATTTCTTCATCTCGCGTTCTTTGATGATCCTGACTTGATCTTCCTTGAAGTCTTCGACTTCTTTTTCGATGTCGATACCTTGGGCTAGGATATCGCTTTCCATCTTGATATCGATCTTACGCTCAGTGAGCTTAACAGCGAGTTTTGCATTCTTACCCTTTTTACCGATGGCACTTGATAATTGATCATCAGGGACAACGACGCATAGTGGTCGATTGAGACGGTGCTTACGTCTTTCGATCTCTTCTTCTGTTAGGCCTTCATAATCTTCAGGCGCATAGAAGACCGCGATGACGGTGGCTGGTGCTAGAGCGTTTTTAACAAGTTCACCTAAATCATCATTCCATTCAAAGATATCGATCTTTTCCCCTTTGATCTCTTGGATGACGGCTTGTACTCTAGAACCTCTAGGACCGATACAAGCACCGATCGGATCGACATCCTCATTACGGGAATAAACAGCCATCTTCGTCCTTTCACCTGCGTCTCTTGCGATCGCCTTGATCTCGACTAAGCCTTGAGCGATCTCTGGTACTTCTCTTTCAAATAGACGCTTTACAAACATCGCATCGGCTCTTGAGAGTGATACTTGAGAACCCTTAGAGTTCTTGGATACCTCTTTGATGACCGCACGGACCTGTTGGTTCTCGCGATATATCTCACCTGGGATCTGTTCACTTTTGAGCATGATCGCGATCGTATTGCGGATATCGATGAGTAAAAACTTCTCTTCCACGGTCTTGATAACACCGGTGATAAGGTCATATACCTTATCCTGGTATTCTTCATAGACCCTTTGTTTTTCAAATTCCTTGATCCGCTGTTTGAGCATATTCTTAGCGATCGAGATACTGGATCTGCCGATCTCTTCAAAGTTGACTTCTAAAGAGATCTTATCGCCAACTTTTACTAGTGGATCGATCTTGATCGCTTCACTGTATAAGATATCTAAAGTCTCATCGAACTTATCACTGTCATCTTCAACGACGGTCAGATCGTGATAGATCTTCATCTCTTTACCATCCATCTCGACCCTTACTTCAGCCGCTGGCGCATCGATGTGCTTTTGGTAAGTCTTGATGATCGCCTCTTTTAATGTATCGATGATAAAATCAGCTGATATCTTACGATCATCTTCAAATAACCGTAAGCTCTCTAAGAAATCTTTGCTTTTTAAATTGATGCCGCTCATTTTTTTACTCCTTTGAAATCGATCGCTAAGCGAATTAGTTTGATATTTTCATAAGGGATATCAAGCCCTTTTTCAACATTCTTATCCCGATAGATGACATGTAAGATCTTGTCATCTACTCTATTGAGATGACCTTGGATCTCCTTTTTATCATTTATCGGCTTATCGAAACGGATATAGATATAGTCACCGATATGATCTAATACATCTTCATAGGTATATAAGACCCTTTCAAGCCCTACTGTAGAGACATCTAGCAAGTACTTGTCTTCGATATAGTCTTTAGTATCTAAGTAGTCAGATACGAGCCTTGATACTTCTGATATCCCATTTAGATCAAGATGATCATCGATCTCGATATGTAAGGTGTCTTCATTTTCCACTTTGTCAAAATAGACATGATATAAGTGATAACCCTTAGTATCAAGATACCCTTTTAAATCTTCTTTGATAACTTTTAGATCCATATTCCTCCTCATCACTATTTTTAAAGGAGAGGTAAACCTCTCCTTCTACAGGAAGTATAGCACATCCTGTAAAAGAAAAGTAGTCAAACGACTACTTGATAAGCAAATGGTGGTTCCGGCCAGAGTTGAACTGGCGACACACGGATTTTCAGTCCGATGCTCTACCTGCTGAGCTACAGAACCATTGGTTGCGAGGGAAGGATTTGAACCAACGACCTCCGGGTTATGAGC
>CALVBC010000015.1 GCA_944325685.1 uncultured Erysipelotrichaceae bacterium
ACGAACTGTTAAGCAGGAGAAAATAACCCATCCGCAAAAGTGTCAGGAGCTAAAATCTGCTTCTGGCACTTTTTTTGTGGCTTTTTCGTGAATTTGATTAAAAAGTCCTTGACAACTCGTTTCGGGAGATACGATAATAAGCTTTTTAAACATGATCACCACTTCCTTTTTATGAAAATACTGTCTTAAATATATCATAAACGCCCCCCTGTCAAGAACTAAAACAGGCTACCTAAGCCTGTTTCCTTCTATATAAACGAGATATCAAAACCTAAGTGAATAAAAGAACACCCGAAGGTGTCCTTTGTGTTTAATCTTTCTTAGGTAAGATGATCTTGAAGGTCGTGCCTTTCTTTAGATCGCTATCGACTGTTATCTCGCCATCATGGTATAGCACAGCGTGCTTGACGATCGATAGGCCAAGACCGGTACCACCTAATTCCTTGGACCTCGATTTATCGACGCGGTAGAACCTTTCAAAGATCCTATCCTTACTATCAGCTGGGATACCTATACCATTGTCTTCGACACTGATATAGGTATTACGTTCGTCTTCCTTAAGGATGACCTTTACATAACCACCTTCATTACCATACTTGATCGCATTGTCGACAAGGTTATTGATCATCTCTTCTAAGACACTGTAACTGCCAATTATCTTAGCTTCACCATCGACTTCTAAGCTAATCTTCTTTTTATCAGCGCTTGGCTTTTGATGATCAAACACCTCATTTGTGAGCTTATTGAGATCGACTTCTTCATGTTCGTGGACTTTAGCCTTTGCATCAAGGCTCGATAAGTGGATGATATCTTCGACGAGCTTGATCAGACGTTGAGCTTCATCATAGATATTACCCGCTAATTCTTTAGTATCATTGATATCAGCGACACCATTTTTCATGATCTCGGCAAAGCCAGAGATCGTCGTTAGTGGTGTCTTTAATTCATGGGAGACATTAGCACTGAATTCACGGCGCATCTTCTCTTGGAGTTCCTTTTCGGTGATATCGAAGATGATGATAGTTGCACCTTCGACTTCCTCTTCATCATTTTTAGCTGGACCCATGATCACATCAAAGATCCGCTTATCCTTTTCGATATGGATATTCTGCTTATGACCAGCTAATACCTCTTCTACTGCCTTCATGAAGTCTTGTGAGCGATAGATCTCATAGACACTATCACCCACATCGACATCATCGATCTTGAATAAAGCCTTCATCGCATGATTGATCGTGATGATATTGGCTTCCTTATTGATCATGATGATACCTTCATTCATATTACGGACGATCAGCTTAAATTCATCCTGTCTTTTTTGTAGTTCATTCAGTTGTTTGCTGATCGTATAGTTCTGTCTTTCGATCTTAGAATAAAGTGGATTTAACTCCTTATAAGGGGCGATGAGATTAGTACCATCAAGGTCGATCTCATTGATCGGTTTGACGATCTTTTTCGCTAGACGATGAGCGATCAAGAAAGTGACCACCATGACGATGAGGACGATCCAGACGATATGGACTGACATCCTTAAAAGCACGGTCGTCGTGGTATCAGCTGTCGTTGAGATCCTTAAGATATCGCCATTTTCTAAAAGGGTGGCGACATAGATGCTCTGTTTACCGATGCTTTCGGAATATCTTGTCGCATAACCCCATCCGCTATCAAGGGCTTCGATAACTTCTTCCCTGTCACTGTGATCTTCTAGGTCTTCTTCATCAGTGACATTATCATAGATGACATCACCGCTTTGATCGATGATCGTGACCCTTTGAGCGACATTCACATCATCAAAGTAAGCGATGCCTTCATGGTCGACACCGACCTTGACTAAGGCGACTTCTTCTTTGAGGTTATCCATGGTGCTATTTTCAAATTCATGATATAAGACATTGAAGAATAGCCCGATCGTCACGATGATCGCAACTAAGGTGCTGATCATACAGTATTTAAAAATCTTACTTGTCATTGTCTTCTCCGATCTTATAGCCTACACCTCTGACGGTCTTTACATAATCGCCAGAGCCATTTAACTTCGTCCTTAATGTCCGGATATGGACATCGACGGTACGACTTGAATCTTCAAATTCATAGCCCCATACTTGATTGATGATCTCATCCCTAGTAAAACATACACCTGGTCGTGTTAGTAGTAACGCCAAAATATCAAATTCCTTCTTGGTGAGAGCTACTTCACTATCGGCTACCGTGACCTTGCGTTGGGCTTTATTGAGCCTTAGATCACGATATTTGAGCTCTTGATCTTGCTTATCGCGATTAGTTCGCCTTGATACAGCGTTGATCCTGGCGATAAGTTCCATGACACCAAAAGGCTTGGCGATATAATCATCAGCTCCTTCATCAAGACCTAAGACCTTGTCGTATTCAGTCCCCTTCGCCGTCAGCATGATCACCGGGATATCCCGATATAAGACATCAGCCTTGAGCTTTTTTAAGATACTGATACCATCCTCTTCCGGCAACATGATATCTAATAATATCAAGTCAGGTCTTTGTTTTTTGAGGGCGCTATAAAAAGCTGATGGTGTATCAAAACCTTCGTTTTCCATCCCTTCTTTCGATAGCGTATACATCACTAATTTTCTGATGCCTGTATCATCTTCAAGTATGTAGATCATATCAACCTTCGACTGCGAATATGACTGATTCAGCGATATTGGTGCTATGATCGCCGATACGCTCTAAGTACTTAGCGATCATAAGGATGTCGACGATCGATTCCCCTTCACCTTCATTCTTGACGATGAAGCTTACGACTTCATCTTTGACATCAGAGAAGATCTTGTTTACTTCTTGGTCACGATCTAAGACCGCTTGGGCAAGACTGACATCCTTTTTGACAAAGGAGTCAACACTGTCTTTGACCATCGTCGTGACGACTTCGCACATGTCTTTGAGCCTTGTGTCACGGATCAGGGTCGCATTAGTGAAATCCTTGAAGAGATCGATGATATCAAATGTCTGATCACCGATACGCTCTAAGTCAGAGACCATCTTCAAGACCGCACTGATAAGCCTTAAGTCAGAAGCGACTGGCTGTTGTGAGAAGATGAGTTTAAGACAAGCTGATTCGATCTCCTTTTCCTTAGTGTCGGTCTTTTTCTCTAAGTCAGAGCACTTATTATATAACTCTTGAACAAAGACACCGATCTCGATCTGATTTTTGACACAGTTGATCGCCTCTTCACACATCGACCCCATATTGATGAGATCGGTGTTTAGTTTATTTAATTCATTGATAAATTTCTCGCGCATCATCCAAACCTTCCTGTAATATAGTTTTCTGTTCTCTCATCACTCGGCTTTGAGAAGATGACATCAGTCTTGTCGATCTCGACCATCTCACCGAGTAAGAAGAATGCCGTATAATCCGATATACGGGCTGCTTGTTGCATGTTGTGGGTAACGATGACTATAGTATAATCTTTTTTTAGTTCTAATACCAAATCTTCGATCTTGCTGGTGGAGATCGGATCTAGAGCACTAGTTGGCTCATCCATGAGGATGACCTCAGGATTCATCGCGATACAACGAGCGATACAAAGACGCTGTTGTTGGCCACCAGATAAGCCCATCGCACTGTCTTTTAGACGGTCCTTTACTTCATCATATAGGGCGACATCTTGCAAAGACTTGATGACGATCTCTTCGAGCTTTTTCTTATCCTTTAAGCCTTGGCATTTAGGGCCATAGGCGATATTGTCAAAGATGCTCATCGGGAATGGGTTTGGCTTTTGGAAGACCATCCCGACTTTTGTCCTTAGATCGACGACGTCTTGTTTGTCACTATTGATATCTTGACCATCTTTTGTGATCTGACCGATGACCTTACATCCTTCAACGAGGTCATTCATCCGGTCAAGACATCTTAAGAAAGTCGATTTACCACAGCCTGATGGACCGATCAAAGCTGTTACCTTATTTTTATATATATCGAGGTTGATATCTTTGAGAGCTTGTTTCTCACCATAGAAGAGATCTAAGTTCCTTACTTCAAAACATTTTTCCATTTCTGACTCCTTACATAAATGACCGGGCAAAGCGTTTACCGATCAGTTTGACGACAAAGTTGATCACAAAGACGATGACTAAGATGATCAAGGATATCGCACTAGCTAATTCGTAGTTTGGTTGTTCACCAGACATGATCGACCAGATCATGAGGGCAAGTGATGTGCCTTGGGATAGTAAAGTCGGATTATCACTGATGACTGTACTTGTCGTATAGACTAAAGCCGCTGATTCACCAATTACACGACCTATACCTAATAATACACCAGTCAAGATACCATTGACGGCACATGGCAAGACGACCTTGAAGATCGTTTGTGACTTAGTAGCCCCTAGTGACAAACTACCATCGCGCAAGCTCTGTGGTACGACGATGAGGGCTTCTTCCGTTGAAGAGATGATCGTCGGTAGTAAGATGATCGCTAGAGTAAGACCACCTAATAGGACACTGGTACTATTAGCACCGACCATCTGAGTGACCGGGAATAAGACCGTGACACCCATCAGACCATAGACGATACTTGGGACACCAGTCAGCGTATCGATACCCTGACGGATGAGTGAATTGATCTTGGTCTTAGCGGCATATTCGTGTAAGTAGATAGCCGCCCCGATACCGATCGGTAAGGATATGAGTAACGATATAAGGATGAGATATAAGGTGACCACGATCGATCCACGGATACCACCACCTAGGGTCTCATAGTTGATCGAAACGATACCAGTGGCATTCTCTTCTAAGATATTGACGAGGTTTTCAGCATTTTCCATGCCACCTCTTGATAAGAAGACACTTTCACCATTTGCGTCTAAGTAGTAGATATTCGATACGATACTGCCTTCACTTAGTGTTACTGCTGCATTATCATCACCGGCGACTGTCGAATATAGACTTGCGAATGGTGAATTAGGATCGACATATACCACCGCGATCTCATCATCGCCATGGGCAGTGCTGACATCATTAAAGGCGATGCCCCATGTATCAGAATAATATCCTTCCCCGCTATATGAGCCAGGTGCGGTATATGTATAAGTCTCACTTACTGCCGCATTACCCGTCTCAGCATAGTAATCCGATGATAATAGATGCCAATTGATACTACTAGCACCAGTCACGACAAGATATAGTAAGATCGAACCTAAGATGAGGACACCGATCGCACTTGATAGATAAGTCAAAAAATTAAGTGCGCCGTCTTTTCTTTTTCTCGTCATACTTGATTACCGATCCTTTTCTTTACTTGATTCAAGATCCAGTTTGAAGCGAAGATGACAACGATGAGGACAAGACCGACCGAGAACCTGATGTCATAATCAAGGCCACTGGTCTCTTTTAATCCTGTCAACATCGTACTGGTCAAGGTCCTGGTGATATCAAAGAGGTCAAATGTTGGCCCAAAGAGCTTATTACCAGCGACCATCGATACGGCAGTCGCTTCACCAAATGCTCGACCAAGTCCTAAGATCGCCCCAGCGAAGATACCCGATTTTGCGGCAGTGAGGACGACTTTGAAATTGGTCTGGGTCTTAGTTGCCCCTAAGGCTAAAGAAGCTGATTCAAGATCTTTATCGACGGCTTTGATCGCCGTGATCGACATCGAAGTCAAAGTTGGGAAGATCATGATCGCTAAAAGGATGATGACCGCAAGTAAACTAGAACCACCGAAAGTAGCGATCCCTAAAGATGCCGCTAAAGAACGGACCATCGCGGTTATGACACCACTGGCGAAGATACCATAGACGACACTAGGTACACTGGCTAATAATTCGATGACGCTTTGCATCGCTGCCCCAAGCTTTTTAGGCGCGATCTTAGCGATAAAAAGTGATGTCAGTACTGATATCGGGAAGGATAGTAGTAAGGCCAAGAATGAGCAGATCAAGGTGTTGATGATGATAAAACCAACGCCATAGGTCGCTGTATCTTGCCGATATACACTACCAGTCAAAAATGACCACAAGTCAACTTGACCAAATTCATATCCCGGTAAAAAAGGTGATATACCTTTGATGCATACAAAAGCGACGATGATGATGATAAAACTAGCGGACAAAACCGCCATCCCCATAAAGAGATAGCGGAATACTTTGTCGATCGTTTTATTCCTTTTGATGCGTTTACTATTCGCAAACATGACTACTCAGCGTCAAAGCTTGTCTTTGTACCACTGAAGATATCATATGCAACTTGTTTAGTGATATCTGTCATAGCGTTATTAGCTTCGACGATGACAACGACTGCATCCTTACAGATCTCACCACTTTCAAGGGCACCAGTAACATCTTCATCATCATTGAAAGCACGTGAAGCGAAACCGATATCGATCGCATTAGCACCGTCTTTTTCACTACCTAAAGTCCTTGGGACAGCGTCACCTGAACCAGTTTGCGCCATAGCGTAGTCGACATTACCAGCTAGAGGTTGGAATGCTTGTAGGCAAGCAGATACGACTTTCTCAACTGATGTAGAACCACCAGTACGGATCGTGATACCTGAGTTATCTTGATTTAATACTGGATAGTTAGCTGCTAGCTCTGACCATGCAACAGCATTTGTCATATCGACGATACCACCGTTTTCTTGAACAACTGTTAGACCTTCTTGTGATTGTGTCATATAAGCGATGAATGCTTCGACAAGTTGTTGTTTGTCATCTGATTCATAATCACCATCAGCTCTTGTGACATAGTTGAATGGTCTTTGCATTTTATATGAACCGTCTAAGACTGTTTCTGATGTAGGTTCAACACCTTCGAAAGATAATGGTTTGACATTGTTTGCTTCAAAGTCAGTTGTAAGTGAAGCATAACCGATACCATTGACGTCTTGACCAACACGTGTAGCCATATCACCATTTGATGAAACTTCACTCGCTGCGCTTGTTAGTTCACCTTCACCTAAGCCGATCGCATCTTCAAATGCTTCTCTTGTACCACTTGATGAATCACGTGTATAGACATTGATCGTACTTGAAGTTGTTGTACCACCTGTCTCTGTGCCTTCAGTACTTGTTTGTGCACCTTGGCAAGCTACTAAGCTAAGAGCTAAGATAGCGACGATAAATAAACTTAAGATCTTCTTCATTTAAAACTCTCCTCTTTTTACGATAGAGATTTTAATAGGTGATTGTTAAATAGATGGTGTCCTAAATGTTAAATTATCGTTAAATCGACCATGTAACTGTCGATATCGTAGATATCTTCGATATATATGACCTCATCATTAGCTAATATGAGCCTTTTAATCAGGTCATCGATCTTTTTGACCTTAGATGTCACTGTTATATATTGACCACCGCTTTTGACCATGTCTTTTTTAAAGTAGGTGATCACATACTCAATACCTTTATTCATATCTATATACTGTAACTTACGATCTAAGATATCATAAGCCTCTTCATCGAGCTCGACCTTCATCTCGACATAGCGGCTTTTCTCTTTGACCTTTTCATCATAGCCGACCAAAGCCGCAAAAGGTGAGAATTGACCTGCTCGATCGTGCATGCTCATCCACTTGTGTCGTTTACTTTTGATATAAGGTCTATCGATGATGTCATCATATCTCATGCCTTATGACCTCCGACCTGGCTATTGCGATCGATACCTGTCGCTTCATCTAAAAAGTCTGTCCCTTTTAAGATCGCATTTTTGCCATACTTCTTTTTGATATCGATGATGGCCCTTTGGGCTTTCTTGTCCTTTTCGATCATCTTCTCTAACATTTGATCCTTTTGATCATCATAATCACTAAAAAGATCGATCTCCTTATATGTATCGACTTTGATATCTTCATCGATCACATCCAAAGCGACGATATTGATCCTACGGATATAGAGCTTTGGATCAGTGATCCTTGTATATAATTCGATCGCCTTATCCTTTAAGATATTAAATGATGATGTATACCTATCTAAAGATATCGTGCCATGGGCGTGTTTGGGGATCTTACGACCATAGTGATCATATGTTATCTCACCTTTATAGCCATCAAAGAGATTACTGATATCATAGCCGATCGTAAGCACTAATTTAGCGGTCTTAAGATGCTTATAGACAAGATCCAACGATAAGCTATCGACCATTTCAATTAATACAGTTTTAGCTTTTATAAAAGTATATGGTTCATGTAGTACCTGTCCTTGGCCAATACTGTTATTAGCGGGTTTATAAGCCTTGATATCACTCATCATACAAGGTTCATGACCAAAGGCATGATCGATAAGTAATTCAGCACTGATACCAAATTCCTTATATAGGCGATCTTCATTATCAGGCTCTAAAGAGTACTTAGCGATATCACCCATCGAATACAAGCCTAAAGCCTCTAGTCTTTTGACATACCCATTACCGACGCGCCAAAAGTCCTTTAGTGGCTTATGATCCCATAATAGATGACGATAGGAATACTCATCTAAACTAGCGATCCTGACTCCATTTTCATCAGCTTCGATGTGTTTAGCCACGATATCCATCGCTACCTTAGCCAAGTATAGATTGGTCCCGATACCAGCTGTCGCCGTAACACCAGTCCTATTTAAGACGTCCTTGATCATCGTCATCGCTAACTCTTGAGCGGTCATCTTATAGGTATTGAGATAATCAGTCGCATCGATAAAGACCTCATCGATCGAGTAGACATGGATATCACTAGGGGCGATATATTTGAGATATACTTCATAGATCGTACTGCTGATCTGCATATAGCGTGCCATCTGCGGTGGGGCGATGATATAGTCGACCTTTAGATCTAATGACTTATCTAATTCGCTCTTTATATATGATGATCCTTTAAATTCCCTTCTTTTATTATCATATCTTCTTTTCTCATTGACCTTATCGATCTTGTCGATCACTTCATAAAGGCGTGGCCTACCACCAACGCCATAGCTCTTTAAAGATGGTGATACCGCAAGACAGATCGTCTTTTCTGTCCGTGACAGATCGGCGACCACTAAATTGGTATCTAAAGGATCTAGACCACGATCGACACATTCAACTGATGCATAAAAGGATTTAAGGTCGATGGCGATAAAACTGCGCTCTTTCATCCTTAAATGATAACACAACTAATGATCTTCTAAAGCGATGAGTGCTGCCTTTTGCGCATGGATCAAGGTCGTATCAAATAACGGGATATCTGTATCACCTTGTTTGATGAGAAGACCGATCTCGGTACAACCTAAGATGATGCCTTCAGCTCCTTTTTGCACTAACTTATCGATGATCTTTAAATACTTCTCTTTAGAAATATCTTTGATGATACCTAAACACAATTCATTATATATGACATCATTGACGACTTCGATATCCTCTTGATCTGGTACTAATACATCGATCCCCTTAGCTATTAGGACATCCTTATAGAAATCTTGCGTCATGGTATATTTAGTTCCTAATAGACCGACTCTATGGATATCAGCCTTTTTAAGCTCTAAAGCGGTCATATCGGCGATATGTAAGATCGGGATATCGATCGCTTTAGCAATATCAGGTGCTACTTTATGCATGGTATTAGTACAGATCACGATAAGATCAGCCCCAGCTCTTTCTAAAGCCTTAGCGGCATCAGCTAACACTTCACCGCTTTTAGCCCACTCGCCACTAGCTTGATATCTTTCGATCTCATCGAAATCAACGCTATATAAGATACATTTAGCTGAATGTAAGCCACCGAGTTCCCTTTTAACTGTTTCATTGATGACTTGATAGTAAGTTATCGTACTTTCAAAGCTCATACCACCGATAAGTCCTAATTCTTTCATCTTTTCCTCTTTTTAAAAAGGCTCTGATGAGCCTTAGATCGTCTTTGATTTATTTTGATCGTTATACATGAGATCATAGATCTCTGATACCGGTTGATGATTAGAGATCGCCGCGATGATACGCGCTAATAATTTACCGGTCGATAAGACTTCGACTTTATCACACTTGGATTTGAATTCCTCGCTTAGGGGGATGGTATTAGTGATGACCATCTTTTTGATCGGTGAGTTTTGGATATTCTCAGCGGCATTGCCACTGAATACACCATGCGTTACCGCGACATAAATGTCTCTTGCGCCTTTGTCTTTTAAGATATTGCAACCAGCTACTAGAGAACCAGCTGTATCACAGATATCATCGACGACGATGACATCCTTACCGACGACATCACCGATGACATTGGTCGCTTCACATACATTTGGTCTAGGTCTTCTTTTATCGATGATCGCTAAAGGTACGCCTAATGCTTCCGCTAATCTTCTGGCCCTTGTCGTACCACCATGGTCTGGTGATACCGCTACGACATTAGCCATATCGAGGCCGATATGCTTATAGTGATAAGCCATCATCGGGATACAGGTAAGGTCATCCGTTGGGAAGTTGAAGAAACCTTGGATCTGGGTAGCATGTAAGTCGATCGTAACGACGCGATTTGCGCCAGCAGCTTCTAGTAAGTCAGCTACGAGTTTCGCTGTGATCGGTTGCCGTGGACGAGCTTTCCGGTCTTGTCTTGCATAGCCATAGTAAGGCATGATACAGGTGATCGAGCCAGCTGATGCCCTTTTTAATGCATCGACACATACAAGCAATTCCATCAGTCTCTCGGTGACTGGATTACAAGTACTTTGGACGACATAGACCTTCTTACCACGGACTGTCTCTTCCGGTTCAACTAAGATCTCGCCATCAGCGAAGTGTTTGACCGAGATCTTCCCCGGTGTGAGGCTCAAATATTGGCAGATCTCATTGACCAGCTCAACATTTGCCGTTAGTGCAAATACCATCGTTTCATTCATCTTCTATCTCTCCTTGTTTATATATACGTACCCGTAACCCTCTTTAGTCGTCGCAAAGGGACGAGCGATCGCCATATCCTTGTCATGCACATCATCGGTGATCGTTGAGCCAGCGGCGACAAGCGCATACTCACCAACGGTGATCGGTGCCACTAAATTGGCATTTGACCCGATAAAGGCATGATCTTTGACAGTCGTCTTATATTTATGAGCGCCATCATAGTTGACCGTGACGACACCACAACCGATATTGACATCTTTGCCGATCGTGGCATCACCTAAGTATGTAAGATGGGCGCATCTTGAATAGTCATCAAAATAGGTCTTTTTAAATTCAACGAAATTACCGATCCGGCAATGATCCATGACTTCCGTTTGATCTCTGAAATGGGCATAAGGACCGATCTTATTGTGGTCATGGACGATCGAATCCGTGATACGTGAAGACATGATGAGATTATCTTCACCGATCTTTGCATTCTCTAAATATGAGCCACTTGTGATCTTGGTACCACTGGCGATAAAGCTATCACCGTAGATACTGACATTACCTTCGATCGTGACCCCACTTGCGATCTTGACATCAGGACCGATATAAGTGGTAGAAGGATCTAAAAGGATGACACCATTACCCAGGTGATAATCCCGGATCTCTTTATAGATATAAGCGAGATACTCAGTATAGTCAAAAGGACTTATGATCTTTCTTAGATCACTTACTTCGATCTCATCAAATGATAGTTTATCCCCTTTGATGAGATCGGGTATGTTTACCTTGATGATCTTGGTATCCTTGATCCTAGCCTTATCGTGTTTGTATAGTTCAGCGTATTCATCTGCCTTGATATAAGGGTAGATATCATCGACGATGATGATCTCATCATCCGCTTGCATCTTGGCGATGATCGTATATAACGATGGCATATAGATGGTATCTTTAGATGATACTTCTGTATCACTATTGACATAGACCATCTCCGCTCCAGCTTCAAATAACTCATTGGCGACAAAGTCGAGGACCTGACGGTCTAGGACTTGTTTTGTAGCACTTTGACGTGTTTCTTCTCTATCTAAAATAACGATCGCTTTTTTCATAAGACAATTATACCACCTTTCATCGATTTAACATATCGACTTGGCTAAGTAAAAACTTGACCTTGCGCACATAATGACCCTGTCTTTTCATGATCGTACAAACTTTATCTAATATCGCTTCATCTTGGGTGAAGCCTAAGACCGTTGAACCGCTACCGCTCATGACAGCGCCATCCATACCGATGATCGTTAACTCATCCTTGATCTTTTTGATCTCACCTTCCAGTTTGAAGGATGGCTCTTCTAAGCTATTGCCTAAAGACTTGATGAAATATCGGTAGTCACCTTCTTCCATCGTCCTTTGGATCATGTCGATATCAGGATGATCACATGTATTTAGATCAAGGCTAGAAAAGCTAGCTTTAGTCGATATCCCGACATATGGTTTGACCAAAAGGATATGACAACGGATGCGGTTTTGAAAAGGCTTAATGATATCACCGGTCCCTTTAACACGGGCACACCTTTCAAAAAGGCAATAGTAGTCATCAGAGCCGATCTGCATCGCGATCTTTTTATAGTCAGCTAACGACATATCAAGGCCTAACATGCGGTCAATGGCTTTGATCGTGGCTGCCGCATCAGCTGAGCCACCACCAAGACCAGCCCGTGATGGGATATTCTTATTGAGCATGATCTTAAAATTATCTTTAAAACCATATTTAGCTCTTAAAAGCTCGATCGCTTTTAAGATGGAGTTGTCCTTATTCTTTTTGACATAGTCCATCGTCGCATCAAAGCTCATCTCAGGGCTTTTTTCGATGAAGAGTTCATCATAAAAGTTGATCGGGGCATTGATCATATCAAGCTCATGATAGCCATCATCCCGCTTATAGAGGACATTTAAGCCGAGGTTTATCTTAGCGTAAGCTCTGATCTTCATATATCACCTCATATAAGCGTTTAAAGTCATCAAGGGCTAATTCTTGGGCCCTGACATTAGGTTTGATATCGGCCTTATCTAATAGTGCTAATACATCTTGATCTTTTAGATAGGCATCAAGGTTATTCTTAAGCGTTTTGCGTCTTTGTTTAAAGGAAGCTTTGATCAGTTCAAAAAACAGTGTCTCATCACCTTTAAAGTCGACTTCTTTTGGCGTAAAGCTGATGACCGCACTATCGACATTAGGCCTTGGATCAAAGACGGTCTTAGGCACATTCATGACGAGTTTGATGTCATATTTAAAGGAGGTGATGACCGATAAGGCACTATAATCAGGACTATTGATCTTAGCCACAAAACGATCTGCAACTTCCTTTTGGACCATGACGACGATCTTTTTGATCTTTAAGTCGCTTTCAAATAGCTTAAACAAGACCGGTGTCGTTATATAGTAAGGAAGATTAGAACAGACGACGATCTCCTTATCACTATATGGCATATCAGATAGGTCTGCCTTTAAGAAGTCACCAGGGATGATCTCTATATCTTCTTCTTTAAAGATATCCGCTAATACATCGATCAGTTTCTTATCGATCTCATGGGCATAGACCCTTTTTGAATACATGGCTAAAAACTGCGTTAAAGCCCCGATACCAGGACCGATCTCAACGGTGATCGTCTTTTCATCACAAGCACTCATGGCGATCTTTTTGACGATATTGGCATCGATCAAGAAGTTTTGCCCGAAGCGTTTGGTCGCTTTAAGGTCGTATTTATCTAAGATCGTTTTAGTTACTTTTGGGGTAGCGATGATATCTTGCATATCGTCTTTTGGACCTCCTCTTTTTTGACTTCTAACATATTTAACCGCTTGCGCATCGTCTTGGCATTAGGTTCACCTAAATGGTAATAAGCACTGACCTTATCGCGTAGTCTCTTATCACCAACAAGGCCAAGCTCGACCATATCACTTTCACTTATATCGCCTTCATTTTCCTTATAGGTCACAAGGTTATCTAAAGCCTCTAAGATCTTTTCTTTCGTCGCATGTTCGACACCGACTTTTTTGCTTGTCCTGGCATCCTTCTTATTGATGAAGGCATTCTTTAAGCCCGGGATCGCTTCATTGATCTTAGCTCTGATCTTTTCCCCAGGATGATCAGGGTCGCAAAAGACGATGACGCCCCGTTTTTCATTTAGCGCTTTGATCATCTCGATCGTTTCTATTGTGATGCCAAGGCCTGATACACTGATCGCATCGACATCCATAAAGGACTTTAGATGTTTGACATCATTCTCCCCTTCTACGATGATGACTTCCCTTATCATCTTGACCTCATGAATAAGCGTTTATAGTTATCATATACTTTATCGATGAGCTTTTTTTCATCGATATCTAATAATCCGCTGATAAAGCGATAGACGTATTTGACATAAGTCGTCTTATTGCGCTCGCCTCTTTTAGGTACAGGTGTAAGATATGGCGCATCGGTCTCAACTAGTAGATAGTCAAGATCGAGATCTTTGATCGCCCTTATACCTTGGACATTATTCTTATAGGTCAAAGTACCACCAAAAGCGACCATATAACCGAGCTTATTAAACTCTTTCATCATCTCAAGTGATCCACTAAAACAATGTACCACACCTTTTCTCTTACAATCGTGCTCCTTTAAGACATTCAAGGTATCAGCCATCGCATCACGGCTGTGGATGATGATCGGAAGATCTAATTCATTAGCTATATCGATCTGTCTTATGAATAGTTCGATCTGTTTATCCTTGATCTCTTTTGCCCAGTGATAATCAAGACCGATCTCACCTAAAGCGACAAAGCCAGGTTTCTTTAATAGTTCTTTTAAATCTTTGATATCATCTTCAGTATACTTATCGGCATCCGTTGGAAAAATACCTCTGGCAAAATCGAAATAAGGATCATCCTTTAAACTATCATATAGTTTTACTTCTTCTTTTTCCGTCAAGACTAAAAGCGACTTGACTAAGCCTTCTTCTTTTGCCTCTTTGATATCATCGAGATACATTTCGATATCTAAGGCATCATTAGTGATATGGGTATGTGAATCGATATATCCTTCCATTTACTTTCCTAAACAAAAATTCTTAAACAGATGATCGATCAGATCATCTTCATAATCTTTACCGATGATCATACTGAGATCATGGTAAGCACTATATAGGTCACTGCTCAAAAGATCTAGTGGGATCTCATCATTAGCCTCTTTAAGCAAGACCTTAAAGGTATCATTGGCTTTTTTCATAAGAGCGATCTGTCGCTCGTTATTCAAGATATCATCATCGACTAGAGCTTGATCACTTTGGTATTCATCATTTAGGATATCGACAAGCTCACTGATATCGTTATTTTTAGCTGATATCGAGATGACCCCATCGATCTTTTTGATGTCCCCTTTATTATAGACAACGATATGCTTCTTCTCTTTGACAAGCTTTAATAATCTTTCATCTTCACTATCTAATGGCTTAGAACCATCTAGTACTAAGATCACTAGATCACACTCTTCTAGGGCTTTTAAAGAGCGATCGATGCCGATCTTTTCAACGACATCTTCGCTTTCCCTGATCCCAGCTGTATCGATAAGGTGTAAGGTGACATTACCAAGATCGATCGTATCTTCAACGAGGTCTCTTGTCGTACCTGCGATGTCGGTGACGATCGCTTTGTCTTTTTTTAATAGGGCATTTAAAAGCGATGACTTACCGACATTAGGCTTACCGATGATCGCCGTCTTTAGCCCATCTTTGATCACTCTAAAGCGCTCGGCCTTATCGATCATCTCATCGCTTGTATTGATCCACTCCTTTAATTTAGGGATGATCATACTATGGGTCATGATCTTGACATCATCGTATTCAGGATAGTCGATATTGACTTCGATCGTCCCGATGACTTCCATAACGCTATTTAAAAGCGGCTCGATCAGCCTTTCGATACTACCGTCGATCCCTCTGATCGCACTTTTGTGTTTGACTTCATTATTGGCTACTATCAAATCATTGATCGCTTCAGCTTCGCTGAGATCGATCCGACCATTGAGATAGGCCCTTTTAGTAAATTCACCATTTAAGGCAAGTCTTGCCCCTTTAGAAAGACACAGATTTAAAACTTTCCTTGTGACATAGATACCACCATGGGTATTGATCTCAACGATATCTTCCTTGGTATAGGTCTTCGGTCCTTTAAAGACTGATACGATGACTTCATCAATGACCTTATCACCGTCTTTGATAAAGCCATGAGCCATCGTATAGGATTTCATCTTGGTGATATCTTTAGAGAAGATACCATTGACGATGTCGATCGCTTCATCACCACTTAAACGCACGATCGCGATCGCGCCATTATTCAAAGCAGTACTTGTCGCAACGATCGTATCACTTAGCATTTTTCTCGATCCTGTCGCGTGCACCACGCATCGCTAAGTATAGTAAGATCGGCGTGCTGACCATGATCCATATAAGTCCTGTATATAATAACCATGTCTCCATCATATCGACTAGTAAAAAATCGATGATCAAGATCACGATATTGACCGCTAATAAGATCAAACTTATCTTTAACTTCATTTATCTTCTCCTTGTAATACAAAATCTTTCCGGATCAATAGATCGATCGGGGCTTTATCATCATTTAAGATGCGTTTAGCTTGATTTAATATCGCCTCTTCGACGATATTGCGGGCCATCCGACCATTGCCACTTTGGATATCCTTGCGCTTTTGGACCATATCATAATAGGCATATAAAGGTCCGATCGCTTCTTCATCGATCTTATAGTCCTTACTTTTAGCGATGCTTTTGGAGATATCGACAAGCTCCTCAGCCGTATAGTCATCAAAGTGGATGATATTAGGGAATCTTGACTTAAGACCACTGTTGGCCTTTAAGAAAGCATCCATCTCTTTAGAATAACCAGCTAAGATGACGATGAGATCATCACGGTGATCCTCCATCGCTTTGACTAAAGTATCGATCGCTTCTAATCCAAAGCTATCATCTTTGCCACGATATAAGCTATATGCTTCATCGATGAATAAGACACCACCTAAGGCGCTATTTATCACATCCATCGTCTGCGGTGCCGTTTGACCGACGTATTTAGCTACTAGATCGGCCCTTGTGACTTCGACGAGTTGGCCTTGTGATAAGATACCAACGCACTTCATAAGCCGCGATATGAGCCGAGCGATCGTGGTCTTACCAGTACCAGGACCACCGGTGAAGATCATGTGTTTAGTGACTTCGGCGCTCTTTAGACCTTTGGCTTTGCGGATCTTAGATACCCGGATATGATCTTCTAAGCTCAAGAGGTATTCCTTGACCTTTTTAAGGCCGACGATCTCATCGAGCTCTTTTTGGATCTCGGCTCTTTCCTTTTGATGATCATCATCAAAGACAAGATCGATATCCTTGTCTTTGATCGTCATCACAAGTTTATCTTGATAGTCGATCATCAAGCTATCGATATCATCGATAAGAGCTTGATCGATGATCATATCATAGATCTCTTGATAGACATTCATAAGTGATCGATGACCCATCATTTTATCATAAGCCTTTTTGATCTCATCTTTGGCTTTATCGCTGATGGTGACTTTGATCTTAGCTTCACTTTGTGTCTTATCGATGAGCTTATTAGCGTAGTGATCATTTAATCTGGTGATATCATCTTCTTTAAGTGGTGTAAGGGTCACCACATCATCGATGGCTTCCATAAAGGACTTACCATAGACATCGCTTAATTTAGATGCTTTATCGGCTAAAAAGACGAGGATCTTATCATTGCCATCTAGATGATCGATCGCCCTTTTATCGAGGTTATTACCGACATCGACTAGCTGATCCTTATTGATGATATAACGCTTTGATAGATGTATGCTTCCTTCTGTAACTAACTCTAATAGCATCCTACCAAAAACTGGATATACCAGTTCACTATTTTCAAATACGATGAGCTTATCCGAACTTAAGGCACTGTATAGGTCTTGGATAAAGAGGTTTTCTTGTGTTGATGAGCGATAGCGCTCAAGATCGATCACAAAGGGCTCTTCATATCGAAGTAAGCCTTCCTTTTTTAATAATAGGGCACAAGCTTCTACAAGCTCCCTTTTACCTAAGCCCATCTGCCCTTCGATCACGATGGTCTCTTTGATACGACTTATATCATGACCTTTAAGATATGGTCGTCTTAAAGCTCTAGTTAGCTCCTTTATCGCTTCACCTTGACCGATGACCATCTCTTTTAAGTTATTTTCGATCTTATTAAAGACATCAAGCGATGACTCTTTATCTAAAACGGTACTAGTGACACTTGGATCGATCTTGTAGTCTTTGGTGATCTCATCTTGAAAAGATGATAGATCAAAGTCCTTTTTGACCTCTTGATCGATCTTGGTATAAGTATCTTTCGGTGTTACCCTTTGTAGTTCCTTGAGATTTTCCTCATTGATCGAAATGATCTTCTTTAGATCTTCACTACTATCGACGATGACATCATTGATATCGAGCTTAGTGGCCTTCCCAAATAGCTCATTCATGAGTTTTTCTTTTTCTTTATTCATTATTCAACTCTCTTTGTAGGATACTATTGATCTCCTTAGCGATAACATCCTTAGACTTCTTTAAAGCTTGCATGACATAAGAAAGACCATCGGTATAGCCTTTATCCTTTAAGTCGACCTTACTTGTTTTACCCTTCCACTTGAGCTCATCATTCACCGTCGCTAAGACGACTTCAAGGTTATTGGGATTGAGTTTGGCTTGTTCCAGGTAGCGGTTTAAAGCTTCGATATGACCATCGACATAGGAACGGTTGTTGTCTTTACCATAGTCGACATTTTTAAGGCAGTAGAGATAGATATCAAGCCTGGTCTTTAAAGATGATGGGATCTTCGGTAAACTTGGCCTTGATACGATCATGACCTTTCTTTGGGTATCGATCTTATCGCGCATCGACAAAAGCCCCTCATCATCGGTGAGGCTTGAGCGGATATTGTCGACCGAGACATCGTTGGCCTTTTGAAGTTCCTCAAACATCCGATCGATCTCGTCGAATTTACTGTCTAACCTTGTCATCTTCTTTTCCTTCGTATATCGTACCGGTCTTAACTAGACCATCTTTCTTTAATAGGGATTGTAATGTGGAGATATCAGCTGATAAGTCCATATAGTCATCTTCATGCAGTGACTCATTGATCGTCTTTAATGCTTCATTGATCAAGACGATCGTCTTGATCAGTTGATCTTCACTGTCTTTGAATTCCTTTGACTCCTTAGAGACATCAGATAACGACTTATAATTGGTCAATATCTTGACCAAGATCGGTAGATAGTAGTCATATAGCTTGCGGATCTTATCATCATCCTCTTCTTTGACACTGATATCGATCTGCTTTAACAGTGCACAGGTCTGATATAAACCGCTTTTGATCTCCTCTTTTTGGATATCGACATTTAAAGAATTGATCTTTTCGATAAAACCCTGTGCTGGTGATAGCTTAGTATCATTATTAACTTCTTTATTTTCCTTGACTGTCTCTTTAGGTTGTGCTGCGAAAGCCGCCAAGAGTTTAGTGATATCACTAGCGGTACTAGGATAACGATCTTTGAATTCATCTAAACTCATGATATATTCATCACCCTTATTGATCACAAGATCACTCATATCATTATAATTACCACCTTTGGCGACAAGATAGATATCATCAAAGACCGGTAAACGATAATTATCCTTAAAAAACTCCTTTAATCGATCATCGACTTGGCTTCGCTCTTTCATTGATAAGACGTCAGGATCTTTTTGTGTACGTCTTCGATAAGTGGTCTTTGTATCTTTTGATCCTTGCGTCTTTGCGATCGACCAGATGATATATATGATGATAAGGATCGGTAAAAGCGGAGCGATAAGTCCGATGATCCCACCGACGATACCGATAGTCCCACCAAAAAGGCTCAAGATGACGATGATCGCGATAAATGGTCCTAATATCGATCCGCCACCCCTTCTTCTATTTGGTGATCTTCTTCCTCTGTAATATGGCATACACCATATTATACATTATTAAACGGATAAGTTTACTAATGACTTGCATATTTGCCATCAAAAAAAGACCTTCTCGGTCTTTTACTTACTGATCCGCCACATATCAGCGATCGCGATGAACTTTATCCCATCAGCTAAGCGTTTAGCTCGCGATCTTTGAGCCCTGTTATCACCACCATGAACTTCATTCAAGATCTCTTTATCGACCATATAACGGACATATACCGTCTTCTTTAATAGATACCAATCACTGACAGCCTTCTGGATGACCTTAGCTCGATCTGCTCCTTTTAAGATCTCATCTGTCGCTTCCTCTTTGATCATATCGGCTTTTCTTTGGGCATTTTCATATAGATCATCAAAGGAAGTGTAATTGATATGGTCAAGCTCTCTTTGGATCTCAGATGGCCGTTTAGTAAAGGCTTCATCCATGATGAGATCTAAGTGCTCGATGTCTTTATCGGTGGCGATGATGAAATTCTTGTAGTCATTAAAGACACCGTCTTTTTCTGTCGCCACATAATATAGACCTAAGGATAGTAAATAGTCATCGCTGACGATGATGGCATTAGAGCGCTTTTCATCGCTCATGTAGAAAATATATGGACAGATGAGGATATTACGATCCAACTTCATGACATCCTTATAACGGATGATCATATTCGAGATCGAGTTCTCCACGATCGGGATGTGATAGTTGACACAGACGCGGATATTAGGTCTTCTCTTGAGCACGGTATCTAAAAAGATCCGTTCAGGATCATCTTGGTCACGGCACAAGATATACTCTTTCAGATCGCCATTATACTCGCAATAATCTCCGCTTCTTTCGGAATAAAGATAACTAAAAATACTCATTAAACATCTCCTCGTATTTATTACTTTACTTTATGCACTGATTGTATTCTTTTTTTGAATCGCTTACAAGGATTTTTACGCTAAATTTTCTGAAAAGTTTTTTCAATATACAACTGGTCGATTTAATGTATAATGGTGTAGCTAAAAAGGAGGTACATTCTATGGAACTTGAATATACGATAAACTATCTCGATGAAAAGATCGAAGAGATCAATGCCTATGTTGAAATGAGGGCAAATGACATGCCGGAGGATATCGTCGATAAGGTCATCAAATTAAAAGACCGCTCCGTAACGGTCTTAGAAGATGTCAAAGCGAAGGTCATCGATACCGCAAGTAAGGTCGAACACGATGATGAATTCGCATCATTTCTAGATCAAGTCGTGGAGAAAAGCGAAGCTGCAGTCGAATATACCAAGGCCAAGATCGATGAGACGGTCGCAATGGTAAGACACGATGAAAAGCTAAAAGAGGCTTCTAAACAGATCCAAGACACCTTCGATGAGATCAAAAACAACGATGAAGTCAAAGAGATGGTATCATCGATCAAGGAAGTCACCGCATCGATCTATTCCCAGATCGAAGACTACATGAGCAAGCCAGAAACACAAGAGACGATCGCTAAAGCGAAGATCTCAACGGTCAAGATCGCTGAAAAAGGCGTTGTCGCTTTAAAGAAGTTACTCAAAGTAGAAGACTAATCGATAAACCAGAGTGCTTTATCGCTTAGAGTAAAGGCTTCAAGGACATTGTGGATATCCGATCCATAAAGCCTTGAAAACATATCCTTATCATCAAGACGGGCTAAGATATCATAGACCCGTCTTTTTTTCGCATTTAAAAAGACGACATCAAGGCGCTCATAGCGCGATACCTTGACCATCACTGTATCGGTATACTTAAGGGCATAGGATATCATCTTCTTTAAAGAGGTGATATCGGTATAGATACACTCATCAATGATGGCTACTTCATCATTTAAAGTCAGAGAAAAGTAAGCCACTAAGCGGTCATTTTTATAGATGCCAAAGAAATTAGTCCCTTTTATCTTATTGTGTTCGATCCGCTTTTGATAGTACTTGGTATCCCTTAGCTCATAGCCATCGAATTCACGCATCATCTTGGCATACATATCTAACATCGCTTCCGTGTCTTCTAAAGGCTTGATGATCCCGATATCGACTGCTTCAAAGTCGTATTTGAAAAAGGTATAGACATCTTTAGGATATAGGTCACTAAACCCGAGCTTTTTTAAGTCGTAGGTATGATCGAAATGTGCTAAAGACACTAATTCACGATGATCGAAGTAATCACATACCGTTTGATATAAGCGGTCCTTGATATTTTGGTCATCATCTTTGACGACGATATTTTTGATGATCGATACATTCAAGATATGCTTATCGATCTTAAGATCTAAAGTCCGCGATGTAAGATAAGCTACTAATTCATCCTTATCGAAGTAGCCATATACCGTATCATCATCAAATTCATGATCAAAATAGTACTCTCTTTCGACTACCTTATTGAGATCAGCTAAAGCTAAAAGCTTATCTTTGTCACTACTTGTACAGATCCTGATCATTTCTTATCCTTGACCTTGAAACTTGCATCGATGATCCCATCATCTTTGTCTTTTTTATGCTTATTCAAATAGGCTAAGACAAAGATGACGATAGCGGCTACTAAGATGATAAAGATGAGCCCTTTGATCAGTGGCCATAGTAACCATAGTATCAGTAATATAACTACCCAATATAATAGATCTTTCATCCTAACTCCTTTGCGATCTCATGGATCTTATCTAAACGGTGTTTTAAGCCTGACTTAGAGATGGCTTCACCGGTCTTTTTCTCGTATTCTAAAGCTAAGTCTTTTAGACTGTGATCAGGGAATTCACGCCTGATATCGACGACTTCCTTTAGTTTATCACTCAAGTAAGGGTAACGGCCATTTTTGAGGATGGATTCGATATCAGCGATCTGTTTCTGACCAGCTTTGATGACCTTGACTTCATTGGCGATATCGCAGTTATTGACCTTGGTGATACTGTTGATCGCATCACGGGCGATCCTGACATCTTCAAAGGCCATCAAGGCTTCACTAGCTGAGACACAGCGCAAAAAGTCAGCGATGGCTTCCGCTTTTTTGACATATACGACATACTTATTGCGCCTTTTCATCATCTTGGCTTCGATATAGAAGCGATTCAATAATTTGATGATGAATTGAGCATGGGATACGCTCATCAAAGATATCTCTAAGTGGTAATTGCTTTTCTTCGGGCTATTACAAGAACCAAAAGCTAAAAAAGCCCCAGCTAGATAGCTTTTAGCACAACAGTCCTTTTGGATGATGTGATATAGTGGGTGTTCTAATAAAAGGCCCTTGGTATTATAGAGACCAAGATCAGATAAGATCTCATTGGCCAAACCCCAGACCGTCATATTGTAGACGTTGTTTTTTCTTAAGTTGGTCTTTTTCATCACCTCAAGCTCGATATCGATCCCCGGATATCGCTCTTTCAAAAGCACCATGATGCGCTTAGCGCTGATGGCGTTTTCCGTTTTGATCGATAGAGCGATCTGCCCTTTAGCGATCTTGATCGATGAGGTAAGCTGTATCAGTGCACTTAGCTGTGCCCTCTTACAACATTCCCTCAGATCAGATACGCTAGCGATCTCGTGTTTTATATCGGTCGAAAATGACATTAACTTATCCTCTTTAATATCTCTTTGATGACCCTTGTGATCTTACTTGGATCATGACGTACAAGATCCCTGCTAAAATCCAAAAGGTCATAGGTCATGACTTCATGACCGGTATCGTGATGATCGATGACTTCGATCGAATTTTCTTCTTTATAGCGCGCTAAGATCGCTTCGGGGATCTTATCGTTATGCTTGACCACCAGATCGATGATCGCCCCATGGCCTTCCATCGCTTCGATATGGTCTTTTAGATCATAATCGAAGGTCTCGTTGTTTTGGGTCATGCAGTTAGCGAAGTAGACTTTATATGCGTTAGTCTTATTTAAAGCCTCCTTGATCTCGGGGATGATGATATTAGGGATGATCGATGTATAGACTGATCCGATCCCATATATCACAAGGTCAGCTTCCTTTATCGCTTGGATCGCTTCTTCAGTCGCTTTAGGGGCTTTTAAATAGAAGACCTCTTTGATATGGTGATTGAAACTTGGGATATTAGCTTCACCTGATACGATCGTATCATCATCCATCTTGGCGAATAAGGTGATCACATCTAGTGATGAAGGGATGATATCACCCTTGATATCTAAGATCCCTTTTAAGGTCTCGATCGCCCCCATAAAAGAACCGGTCGTATCGGTCAAAGCGGTCAAGATGAGATTGCCGAGATTGTGGCCGATGATATCAAATTCGCCCGTATATAACTCACTACTAAAGCGATAATCCAAAAGATCGGTCATGAAGTTCTTCTTATCGCTTAGGGCCAATAGGACATTGCGGATATCACCCATCGCCGGGATATTGTATAAACTCCTGATCCTACCCGTTGATCCACCATCATCCGCAACGGTGACGATGGCACTGATATGGATATCATCAATCCCTTTTAAGCCCTTTAAGATGGTCGATTGCCCATGCCCACCACCGATGACGACGATATTCTTCATACATTCAACTCCCGATGGGCTTTAAGACAGGTATGGTCTTTTTTATAGTGGTCATATAAGAAATTGGTGATACTGACACTGCGATGTTGACCACCTGTACAACCGATGGCGACAGTAAGATGTCTTTTACGGTCATTGATATAGGTCATAAAGACATGGTCAAGATATGGCAATAGGACCTTCAAGAAAGCCTTGGTCTTATCCTTGCTTAGGACATAGTCATATACGGCTTGATCATTGCCGTTGAGATATTTGAGGTCTTCATCATAGAAGGGATTATCTAAAAAGCGCGTGTCGATCACAAGATCAGCATCCTGTGGTAGACCATTTTTATAGCCAAAAGACAAAAAGGAGATGGTCAAACGATAGTGATCATCGATCATGAGGATATCCTCGATGGTCTTTTTAAGGTCATAGGTCGCCATATGCGTCGTATCGATGACTTCAAATTTCTCCGCATAGCGATCTAAGATCTCCTTTTCTAGATCATAGGCCTCTTCTAAAGTATTAGCCCGATTTGTAAGTAATAGTGGATGGAGACGTCTTGTGAACTTATAACGGTTCAAGATCGTCTCTTCTTCCGCATCGAGTAATAAGAGCTTAGCTCTGATCTGCAGATTATCCAAGATCTTAAAGTAGTTATCAAGGTCATCGATATAGACGGTGATCGCTACTTTGTCATATTTAAAACTCTCATCCTTTTCGATCAGATCGATGAGATCTTTTAAAAGCGGTGCTGGTAATTGATCGATACACAAAAAGCCAAGGTCTTCTAAGATATTAGAGACACTGGTCTTACCAGCTCCTGATATTCCACTGACGAGCACGAGTTCTTTTGCCATATATTGATTATAACACAGATCAAATGTCTGCTTTAAGCTCTAAGATCATATCGCGAAGTTCCGCTGCTTTTTCAAATTCCATCGCCTTAGCAGCTGCCTTCATCTCTTTGGTCAAACTATTTATGAGCTCATCACGGTCTTTCTTCGTATGGACCTTCTTTTTCATGAACTTCTTAGCCATCTCTTTGGTCTCTTTACCATGGATCGGCTCTCTGATCTCCTTGATGATGGTCTTAGGTGTGATGTGATTCTTTTCGTTGTAAGCCTCTTGGATCGACCTTCTTCTTTCAGTCTCCTTGATCGCTTTAGCCATTGAATCGGTCATCGTATCAGCATACAAGATAACACGCCCATTGGCATTTCTCGCCGCTCTTCCGATCGTCTGGATCAAAGATCGCTCACTTCTTAAAAAGCCTTCCTTATCGGCGTCTAATATAACGATCAAAGATACCTCTGGGATATCAAGGCCTTCTCTTAAAAGGTTGATCCCAACAAGTACTTCATATTCACCTTTTCTAAGGTCAGTTATGATCTCTGTGCGCTCTAAGGTCTTGGTCTCATGATGGAGATAGGCGACTTTAAGATCTTGTTTTTTTAAGAAGTCAGTGAGATCTTCGGCCATCTTGACCGTTAAAGTCGTGATCAGCGTCCTTTCGTTTTTGGCGATCTGTTTTTTGATCTCATCTAAGATATCATCGATCTGACCTAAGGATGGTCTTACTTCGATCTTAGGATCTAATAGGCCTGTTGGCCTGATGATCTGCTCGACTACTTTACCATGGACCTTTTCAAGTTCAAAATCACCCGGTGTCGCACTGACGTAGATGCTCTGATTGGTGATATCCATAAATTCATCAAAGGTCATCGGTCGATTATCTAAGGCACTAGGTAAGCGAAAACCATACTCGACTAGTGTCTCTTTACGCGACCTATCACCATGATACATACCACGGATCTGTGGCAAGGACACATGCGATTCATCGACGACGAGTAAAAAGTCATCAGGGAAATAGTCAAAGAGGTTATATGGTCTTTCATGGTGGTACCTGCCATCGATATGGGCACTGTAGTTCTCGATCCCACTACAGATACCGAACTCCCTTAGTGATTCAAGGTCATAGCGTGTGCGCTGTTCTAGTCGTTCTTTCTCAAGTGGCTTATCTTCCTTTTCAAAGTAGTCAAGCCTTTCATCGAGCTCCTTTTCGATCGATGTGCAAGCCCTTAATATATCACTCATATCGCGAGCATAACCTGTAGCTGGAAAGAAGTTATAGACAAGATAGCCATTCAATACTTCTTTTGTCAGCGGATCGATCTCGGTGATCCTTTCGATCTCATCATCATATAATTCGATCCGGATGATGAATTCATCGGTATAGCCAGGTACGACTTCGATCGTATCACCCTTGACCCTGAATGATGACCTTACTTGATCTAGATCATTGCGTTTATATTGTCTTTGGATCAGTTTTCTTATCAGTTCTTGGCGATCGATGATATCACCGACTTTGAGCGTAAAAAACATATCATGATAGCTCTTAGGATCGCTTGATGCATAGATACAAGCGACACTGGCGACCACGATCGTATCTCTTCGCTCTAGTAAAGAGTTATAAGCGCTCATCCTTAACATATCGATCTCGTCATTGGTCATAGCGCTTTTTTCGATATAAGTATCTGTTTTCGGTAAATAAGCCTCTGGTTGATAATAGTCGAAGTTTGAGACGAAGTATTCGACCCTGTTTTTGGGGAATAGTTCTTTGAATTCAGAATATAACTGACCCGCTAAGGTCTTATTGTGGGCAAAGACCAAAGTCGGCTTATTGACATTAGCGATGACATTAGCGATCGTAAAGGTCTTACCAGTACCGGTAGCCCCTAATAAGACCTGGAATTTCTTATTATTTAGTACCCCTTCCGTCAGCTCTTTGATCGCTTCTGGTTGATCACCAGTGGGCTTAAAAGGAGCGACAAGTTCAAAATGATCCATCACTTCCTCCTTTTGATATCATCGACAAGCTCTAGACCTAATGTCTTTATCGTCTTTAAAGCTTCTTCTCTTAGATCATTGCGTCTTAAAGAATTAGCCTCATGGGCATCGACACCGATGATGACTTTATTGTGATATAAACTCGCGATATACCAGAATTCAGGACACGGGTAATATCTACCCTTGCGCATGCCTTCAAGGTTATACTCTAAGATGACATCTTTTTCTTTGGCGAAAGCACAGATCTTATGGGATAATTCCTCAGCCTTCTTATCAAAGACCTTCCTTCCTTGCACAAAAAGATCGGGATGGCAAAGATAGGCATATAGGCCTGTATTCAAGCCATCGACCAGCCCTTCAAAGTAGTGATCCATAAAGGTATCATCACAGTTTTTGCCATAGTATTCATTGATCTCATCGGACATATAGTAGTGATTGCCAAAGATGATGTAGTCTGCCTCTACATCCTTGATCATCGCCTTTAAATAGTCCATATATTCCGGGAAATACTCACATTCAAACCCTAATAAGATCTCGATCTGATCTTTGTATTTTTCTCTTAGCGCCTTGATACTATCGGTATAGTCATATAGATCATCGATATCCATTCGCGTATGTGTTGAAAAAGGTGTCCTATAAAGCCATGGTACATGATCAGAAAAACCTAAAGTCTTATAGCCATTTTCGATCGCCGCTAAGACATATTCTTCATCTTTGTCTTTTTTAGCGTGCTTACAACGATAGGTATGTGTATGAAAATTAGTCTTACGCATTGATGATCTCTAATGCCTCCATAAATTGATTGTCATGGCTATTATCGCCATATGCCAAAGCATACATGACCGACATGATCGCTTCATAGGTATCTTTATCCAATGTACCATCACCTTCTAAGTCATGGTCATTTAAAAAGTCATTGATACAAGCTTTAGTATCTTCACTAAAATAACCATCAACGCGATCGATATCATAGCCGATAAAAGCTAAAGCCTCTTGTGTAAGTCTAGCATATTCACTAACTGTATCGACATCATATGTAGTATCCTCATCTAGTGGATAGAATACCTCATAGTAGACATCTTCGCGTTTGATGTCGTAATCAGGATCGATCCCCGTTTCATGGATCGAGACCTTGTTTGGTGATGTCCAATACATCGATGTGAGCCTTAAGGTACTGCCATCACTTAAAGTCAAAAGCGATTGGACGACACCCTTACCAAAAGTCGTCTCACCTAAGGTATGCGTATTAGGATGACCTTCTTTTAAAGCCATCGTCAATACCTCAGCAGCACTGGCGGTATTGCCATTGGTCAAGATGATGATCTCATCAAAGTTGTCATAGTAGACATCACTGTTGGTATAAGAGACGATCTCTTTTTCGTCTTTATCAAATTCACGCATGACTACTGAACCATCAGGCAAGAATAGACCAGCGATCTCTTCAACGGCTGATGCATAACCACCACCATTGTCCCTTAGGTCAATGATGAGCTTATCGTAGTCCTTATAGTTATCAAGATATTTGACACAATCATCATAAGTATCAAGACCAAAGGAATAGAGCTCTAATACAACGACATCATCGACATTATAGACATATACCGAGCTGTCGACATTGCCTCTTGTGACATTTATATCTTCGATATGACCATTCCTTAATACTTCAAAGGATATCGCGGTATCCTCTTTACCTAAGACGAGATCTTGAAGGTCAGTAGTAACCATATCCTTAGTACTTTGACCATCGACTGATTTGATGATATCACCTGGTAATAGGCCAGCCTTTTGGGCTGGTGATCCTTCATAGACTTGGGTGATCACAAAGCCACTACCGGCTAAACGATATGTGACCCCGATCCCAACAAACTCGACATTGATGTCACTTGTATAGTCTTCCATATCATCGATACTAGCGTAGGTCGTATATGGATCATCGGCAAATGTCGTCATCCCATATAAAGCTTGATCATATAGTGTGCCAGTCAGATCTTCGTAGTCTCTAGCGTATAGCCAATAATTCTCAAAATAATAAGCGATCTCTTCTAGCTTATCACTGTCTAGACCTTCACTTGGCTTTCTTGACATATTTGATATGCCAAATAAAAGACCAAACTCAAAGCCGATGATCACTAAAACGATGACCATGATGATCGTCACGAGTTTTCGATTACGCTGGGCCTTTTTCGCTTTTATCTCTTCCCTTTCTGAACTTAGGGGTTGTTTCTTCAATTTTATCCGATATATCTCTTGATCGGTGTTCTTTTCTTCTTCTCTCATGACGACTATATTATCTTTCTCAAACTAAATTGTCAAAACAATTGAGAGGCAAGTTTTAGATGATCAAATACTATCAACATTTGATCAAAGAGAAAAAAAGATGACCATCAAGATCATCTTTATGCTAAGTAATTTTCTGGTTTTAAGCGACATGGTGCCCCAACACCATTTTCGCATAGTCGATTTAGTGCTGCTGAACCCCAACCGCAGTTGAATGATAAGGTATAATTTCTCTCTAAGTAACTTGGGATATCAGTGATATTACCCTCGCCTAAATAGAATAACTCGATATGGCAGTGTGGACCTGTACTATTACCACTAGAGCCAACTTGCGCAATAGCTTGTCCTTGCACGACGATATCACCTTCTTCAACTAGTAATGAACCAGCTAATAAGTGACAGAAGGTGATCCCATAGATACTACCACCAGCTGATACGATGAGGTAGATCTGATTACCACCATAGACGACTCCACCATCAGCACTACCACAACTATCACCTAGATATCCTGTTGGACAACCATCCGATGATACGATGACGACACCACTTGCCGGGGCGACAAGTTCGGTACCGATACCGACCGCAAAGTCAGCACCTAAGTGGACACCACCACCGAAGGATTCAGGATAATACCAAGTACCAGCTGATATCTCAGCGCCTTGGGCTGGATTGATGAAGCCTTCACTGTTTGGGATACCTTCAAGGTCAGCTGCACTGACAAGGTCAGCGTAGTTTTGATATTCCTCTTCAAGGCTTGCCAAGGTCTCATCGATCAGGGCATTGGTCTCATCATATACTTCCTGTTGGAAGGCGACCATAGTCGCTAGATCATTTTGACTTTGTTCTAAAGAGGATAGTTGTAGATCTAAGAGTGATTTTGATTCATCTAAAGCCGCTTTTTTATCATTGAGATCAGTCAATACTGCTAAGATGTCATTGCGGATCTCTTCATCAGCCTGCATGATGGTCTCTAGACCATAACCTCTTCTTAATAGATCTTCAAAGCTTGATGCGCCTAATAAGAAGTCAAGATAGGCATTAAAATGCATCGTCGATTGACCCGCTGCCATCCGATCTAAGACCCTTTCATTTAAGACATTTACTTCTGCTTCTTGCACATCGATATCATCTTGGAGATAGTCGATATCGGCTTGTAGGTTCTCGATCTCGATCTGCTTGTTTTCGATATCGACCGATAGTGCTTCGATCTCAGCGTTATATTGTTCCATCAAGCGTTGTGCCTCTTCGAGATTACCCTCAAGATCTTCGATCTGTTGGGTCAGATCTTCGATCCTGTCTTGACTTGATTCGATCTTGTATCTTTGATATGCCGCACATGCGGTGAACTTCTCTGAGCCCGCTCCTGATGTACGATAATCAACACAGTACTCATCCCAATACTCAGTATCGGAAAAATCATAGTCATCGGCGATGACACTGGTAAATGACATGGCACATAGTAATATGACTAATGATATATTTAAAAGCTTCTTCATCGTTTTAACCTCAAATACTTACAGACACTGACATATGAACCGATAAAGCCGACAACGATACCGGTAAGACCTAAGATACCAGCGATATATAAGGCAAAAGGCATCGGTTCAATGAGATAGAAAGCACCAAATAGACTGCCATTCATCTCGCCATAGATATAGTAATAGACAACGACTGCCAAGATCATCGGGATGATCGCCCCTAAAAAGCCGATGATGATCCCTTCAACCAAGAAAGGTGCTCTGACATAGCCATTTTTAGCGCCGACATTGCGCATGATCCAGATCTCATCTGCCCTTGAGGCGATGGTGATCTTGATCGTGTTATAGACAAGATAGATGGCTAATAGACACAGTGCCGCTACTAAGATACCACCGAATAAACGGATACTATCTAACATATCTAAAAGCGTATATGTATTAGCGCCACCATCAGCTACTTCATCGACATTGGCGATCTTCATGATCTCTTCTTTGACATAAGCCATTTGGCTACCGCTTTCTACTTCAACTAAGATATTGCCTCTAAAGGGATTATCATCACGATATTCCTCATAGAAGGTCCTTAATTCATCACTACCCTGTGTTTCAAGATAGTAATCAAACTCCTCTTCTGGGGTCCTGTATGTGACTGACTTAACGCCATCGATCTTTAAGATCTGCTCTTCGATCGTCTCATGACTATCTTCATCACCCTTTTCGATGAGGACTGAGATCGAGATCGAATCTTCGATCGTCTTGGTCATATCGTAAAGGTTTAAAGTCACGATGAGAAATAAGCCGATGAGGATCAAGGTGATCATGACGGCACTGGCACTGGATAGGGCCATCCCTAGATGTCTAAATACACCAAAGAAACCCTCTTTGATGTGTCTAAAAAATCTTCTGAACATTAGATCTTAGCTCCTTTATTGAGATCAGCGACGATATGACCGCTTTCGATCATGACCATCCTTTTCGGGTGATGACGGACGATCTGCGTATCGTGGGTGACGATGAGGATCGTCGTTTCCTCTTCCTTGTTGATCTTCTCTAATAGTTGGATGATCTCATCGCTTTTCTTTGGGTCTAAATTTCCTGTCGGTTCATCAGCGATCAAGATCTTCGGTTTATTGGCGATAGCTCTAGCGATCGCGACACGCTGTTGTTGGCCACCGGATAATTCATCAGGGAAACTCGTGGCTTTATCTTCAAGGTCAACTAACTTTAATACTTCTCTGACCCTTACCCTGATGTCCTTCTTTTTGGCATCGACGACTTCTAAGGCATAGGCCACATTTTCAAAGACCGTCCTTCTTGGTAGTAAGCGATAGTCTTGGAAGACGACACCGATCCCACGGCGATAAAGTGGGACTTTACCAAAGCGCAACTTGCCGACATTGGTGCCATTGACCATAACTTCACCACTGGTTGGGATCTCTTCGCCATTTAAGATCTTGATGAGCGTGCTTTTACCACTGCCCGTCGATCCGACGATATAGACAAACTCGCGATCTTGGATCTCGAGGTTGATGTTGTAAAGAGCGTGGGTACCGTTCTTATAAGTCTTGGAAACATCTCTAATACTAATCATAACTTATATATTATAACCTCTAACCTAAATTCTAACAATATCGGAAAACCCTTCCCCATGGACATCACTAGCTTGAGTGACGATCACAAAGGCACTAGGGTCGTGTTTGTTGATGATGTCTAATACATGTTGGTACTCTTTATCACTGACAACAGCCAATAATAGCTTTTTCCTCTCTTTAGTATAGCCACCTTCGGCATCGATCAGCGTTGTGCCTCTTGATAAGACATCCTGGATATCTTGACTGATATCTTCATATTTGTCAGAGATGATCTGTAAGTACTTAGCGCTAGTCTCGCCATATGTTAGCGCTTGTCTTAGACCGATACCGGTCATAAAGACGGATACAAGACCGATCAAGAGCTCTTCAAAGCCATAAACATATAGACCACCTAATACCGTTATCGCATCAGTGATCATGACCGCTTTAGAGACATCAAAGTGGAAGTACTTATTGATGATCAGTGGTGGTATATCCATACCACCAGTACTGGCGCCTTGTCTTACAACTAGACCAACACCAAAGCCAGATAAGATACCACCAAATAAAGCCGCAAGTAGTGGATCGACTGTCGGTGGTTCAAAGAAATATTCGATGATCATAAGTAAGACCGGATATAAGATCGAACTGACACAAGAGTTGACCATAAATTTAGTCCCCAAACTAAGCCATCCCAAGACTAGTAATATCATATTGATGATAAGCACTAATAGAGAACTCTCTAAAGGGATAAAGGGCTCTAAGATAAGTGATATACCAGCGACCCCTCCTGATAAGACATTATTAGGCAAGATAAATAGCCCTACCGCAAAAGCCAATAGGAGATTACCTGCAAATAGACCTAATATCTCAAAGATGATCTTTTTCACCTCCTAATTATAAAACAGATGATTTTAAATGGTCAAAAATGATCACCATATTGTGCTAAAATCATCTTATGAAAAAGTTGATCATCCTAGTATTAGTCATCTTGACTGGTTGTCATAGCTTTGTATATACACCTGAAAATAAAGGCGATGAAGTAGTGATCGCTATGACCACTGATATCCACTATATCGATCCTTCTTTGAAGGATGGTAAGACCTTTAAAGAGTCACTAGATAAGGGCTCTGATGGTAAACTAAGCATCTATATCGAAGAGCTAACTGATGCCTTTATCGAAAAGATGATAAAGATCAGTCCTGATATCGTCATCATCGATGGTGACCTTACCTACAATGGGGAAAAACTGAGCCATGAGACCTTGGCTAGTAAACTACAAAAACTAAAAGATCACGATATCCAACCGCTGGTCATCCCTGGCAATCACGATATCCGTAATATCATGGCTTATGACTATCGTGATGATAATATCTACTACAGTGATTGGATCGAAGCTGATACCTTTAAAGAGATATATAAGGATGCTGGATACAGTGAGGCATTGAGCTATGATGATAGTACCTTGTCATATCTATTTGAAGCTAGTGAAGACCTATGGTTATTCATGTTAGATAGTAATACCTATGAAAAGAATACGGGCTTTGCCCCATCAAGCGTTGGTGAGATAAAGGAAAGTACGATGGCTTGGATGAGTAAAGAGCTAGAGAAGAAAGATCCCGATACCGATGTGATCGTCTTTATGCATCATCCGGTCTTTGATATCGGTGGCGCACAAAGCTATGTGATCGATAATGACATGGAATTCATCGATTTTTTAAATGACCATGATCTAAAGCTCAGCATCTCTGGTCATATCCATGCCCAAAACTACATGACCAAAGCTTTAGACGATATCGAACATACTGACTTTGGCCTATCTTCTTTAGCTGTATATGATCATCAATATACGACCCTTACCTATAAAGATCACAAGGTCGATCTTAAAGCCACTGATCTAGACCTTGAAGGATATAGCGATGATCCTTTCTTTACCGATTTTGATACTAATGCAAGAGCTTATTTCAAAGAGTATTCTACTAATCGTCTAGTAGGTCAATATACAGGTGAAGATATCGCCAAAGAAGTATCTGATGCCTTATATGATCTAAAGGGTGAATTCAATATCGCTTTGTTTAGTGGTGAAGGATATAAGTTATATGACTTATTACATGATCATCCTTTATATAGTGATATTGAAAAGTATCAAGATACTTATGCAAAAAGTTTCTTTCAAGATGTAAAAACATTTGATGTTGACGCCACGAAGTTGAGTATTGTGTTAAAATAAGGTAACTAAAGGAGGAAGCACATATGAAACTTATCTTAGCGATCGTCTCTAATGATGACAGCAGTGCAGTAAGTAATGCACTAACCAAAGAGAATTATCAAGTGACTCGTCTAGCGACGACTGGTGGTTTCTTAAGAGCTGGTAATACCACTATGATCGTCGGTTGTGATGATGATAAAGTCGAACACGCCATTGAACTGATCGGTTCTGAATCAAAAAGAAGGACCGAAGTCGTTCCTTCAACTGCTGCATATGACCTAGGCCGCTACGCATCATTCCCGGTCGAAGTCCAAGTCGGTGGGGCAACGATCTTTGTCCTCAATGTCGACGAATTCCACAAGCTATAATTCTTTAGGGCATCAAATGATGCCCTTTATTATTGGATATTGTTTATATTAGAAACAACAAATTTTCAAAAATAATCCACTAAATAGTGGATCATCTAGCTAGATCGTAGTAATACTTCCTATCCCTTGTATCAAAGATACTATCGTATTGGATGATCTGATACTCTTTGATCTTTTCGGTATGATCATTTGTTTCTAAATGGCTATAGGCATTGTATCTATCATCAAAGTAGCCCGGGAAGGATATGACTGGTAATTCTTCTTTGAGATCATTTAGATAATGACTATACAATGTCGTATCTAAGCCTAGTGTCTCAAGTAATGCTTGACCTAACATATTTAGACTAGTCTTACCGATATCGATATCAAGGTCGTAGTTAGCCCATATGACATAAGGCACTTCAAACCTAGCCATATATTCTTCCATCGATTGTTCATCACCATTTGCGTATAGAAGCTCATAAAACTCTTCTTCTAAAGCTGGCTTATGGTCACCGAACATGATGATGACTACTGGTTCATCGACTTCTTTAAAATACTCGATAAAGTCATAGAAGGCATCATCGGTCTCTTTGACTAAGGACAGATATTGTTCCGCCATCGGATATTCACCTTCATGATCTATGATACTAACGGTATTTTGATATGATGTATCTTCATAACCACCATGTGATTGGATGGTCACATTGAAATAGAATAGTGGTTTATCATTATCACATTCTTCAAAATCCTTGATGATTTGATCAAAGTTAGACTCATCAGATACATAACCACCATGTGCCTCCCTGATATCAACGATCATATCTTCTATTGACTTAAAGCTATCAAAGCCCATTAAAGGATAGGCTTTATCTCTATTCCATGATCCTCTATCACCAGGATGGAAGGCTTTTGTATCATAGCCTTGAGCCTTTAAGATCGAAGCTAAGGATGATGTTTCTTCTAAGACATACTGTTGGTAAGGGATCGAGCCTGATGGCAAGAAAGCCATTGAATTACCAGTCAAGAATTCATACTCACTAGCGCTTGTCCCTGCGCCAAAGACCGAGGCATAGGCGTAGTCAAAGTAGATATTATCGATACCTTTGATCTTACTTGTCACTGACTCACTAAAGTTTAGACCACCGTATTTTTCTAGATCTGACCATGATTCATTCATGATGGCGATGATATTAGGTTTGATATCACTGGTATCAGTATCTATCTTGACATCATCTAATATACTATGAACCACTTCACTATCATAACCCTCAGGTACTTCAACTTCTAAAAACCTGGTATTAGCTAAAAAGACCGCTAAAGTACCACCTTCTCGATAAGCCTTATCCTGATCCCAGACATCAGTCTTAGCCCCATAGCTTTCGATACGCTTAGGGTCGGATATAACACAGACACAAAGGATAGTGATGACTAAAGCTACAGCACGACTTCCGATTGTCTCTTTTTTAAAACCAAAACTTCTTTTAGGGAAGAAGTAATATATGAGGATAGTCAAGATGATGATATAGATAAGACCGATGATCATCTGACTTGTTGGGTAGTACTTATACGCTAACATCACATCACCAGCGGTCTTTAAAGCGGTCAAGTCCCAAGGCAAGACAGGATTACCACGATAGTAATGAACATAATAGCAGGCTAAAGACCAGATGTAGTAAGCGATATGAGTAAAAGAGATACTAAACTTATAGCTATTAGTTATAAATACTAAAAGCCACAATATCGCTGCTATGACGATATAGTTGATGATGGTGATACTAAAGCTATATAGACTAAAGACACCAGTGTAGATATATTGCCCTAATAGAAAGACACTTAGTGGTGTTAATATCAGGGCTATTACAGTAAGCTCGTAGGGTGCTTTACCTTTTAAGTCTTTTATTTTACGCATGCTTAATATCTTAGTTTTATCGATATCTAAAGTCAATCAAAAAAAAGACCCGAAGGTCTATAGTAGATGGATACCAGCTTCCTTGCATTCATCATACATGCCCTTAGGCCATATGGATGCTTGGACTTCACCGATGTGAGCTTTATTGAGCAATATCAAACAGATCCGTGATTGACCGATACCGCCACCGATGGTCTGTGGTAGACGATTATTCAAGATATCTTGATGGTAAGGTAGACTGATACGATCAGTGGCCCTAGCTTTCTTCAATTGGCTCATCATGGCATCCTTATCGACTCTGATCCCCATCGAAGAGATCTCGATCGCTTTATCGACGATCGGATCGTATATTAGGATATCTCCATTAAGATGCCAATCATCATAGTCAGGTGCCCTTAGATCATGTGGTTTACCGCTTTTAAGGGTGTCACCGATCTCCGTGATACAGACGGTCTTGTGCTCTTTAGTAAAGACTTCTTCACGCTTTTTAGGATCAAGATCAGGATATAAGTCCTCTAATTCCTGGCTTGATATAAAGGTCACCTTTTCTTCGATAAAGCACTCTAAGATAGGGCAAGCCACATGCAGTGCTTGTTCTGTGCGTTTTAAAGCTTTGACGATCCTTACGACATAGTCTTTAAAAGTCTCGATATTACGGTCTTTCTTATTTATGACCTTTTCCCAATCCCATTGGTCGACATAAAAGGAATGGATATTATCGACGATCTCATCACGTCTGATCGCATTCATATCGGTATAGATACCCATATTACGGAAGTCATACTTCTTTAAAGCACTTCTTTTCCACTTAGCTAAAGAGTGGACGACTTCAAGTTCATCTTCGATATTCTTGGCATCAAAGGACACTGGTCTTTCAATACCGTTTAGATCATCATTAAGGCCACTATTGCGTCTGACAAACAAAGGCGCTGATACCCTGATCAGGTCTAATTCTTGCGCTAGACTGTCCTCAAAGTGATCTTTGACGAATTTGATATAGTGTTCTGTCTCAAGATAAGTCAGTTTATCTTCGTAGTTTTTGATATTCCAAAGCATCAGTATGCGATCACTTCGATCTCGCAAAGTGCTCCTTTAGGTAATTCTTTGACAGCTACACAGCTTCTAGCTGGCTTCGATGTAAAATACTTCTCATATACGCTATTGAAAGCCGCAAAGTCTTTCATATCAGCCAAAAAGCAAGTCGTCTTGATAACACGATCAAATGAACTGCCTGCTTCTTCTAATAAGGCCCCGACATTCTTTGCGCTTTGATGAGCTTGTCCTTCGATATCACTTGGCATGGTACCAGTACTAGGGTCGATCGGTAATTGCCCGCTTAAAAAGATCAACCCTTCATGTCTATAGCCTTGTGAGTAAGGTCCTACAGCAGCTGGTGCTTTATTAGTATTTATAACTTCCATATCATTTCCTCCTAATATGCCATATTATACACTAATATGCAAAGCATTATAAAAAAGACCAAATGAAAAAAGGCAGTTGATATAAGATCTTCTGCCTTTATGACTAACTTTAGGAGATATCCTTTAAGATACCATCACTTAATAGTAATCTTTGGTCACTTAATTCGGATACCGAATCAGAGTGCGTGACCACGATAACGGTCTTGCCATATTCATGGGCTAGCTCTTTGAAGACGCCGACGATCTCTTTTTCCGTCGCGGTATCAAGGTTACCAGTCGGCTCATCGGCAAAGATGAGATCGACATTACTAGCCAAAGATCTAGCGATCGCAACACGCTGTTGCTCACCACCGGAAAGTTGGTTGACCATACGATCGGCCTTAGTCTTGACGATACCGAACTTCTCAAGTAGGGCATAGGCTACTTCCTTGTGGTTTTTAGGAAGTTTATTATCCGTCTCACTCATCGCTACTAAGACATTCTCTAAAGCTGTCAAGTAGTTGATGAGGTTGTATTGTTGGAAAACGATACTGATCTTATTGCGACGGTATTTACCAAGCCCCATCTTTTCGATATCTTCGCCAGCATAGTAGATCTTACCAGACTTTGGTGTATCTAGTCCTGAGATGATCGATAGTAAAGTGGTCTTACCACTACCTGATGGACCAAGGATCGTATAGAACTTGTGATCTTCAAAGGTATAGGATAGATCCTTTAAGATCTGCCTTTCAAAACCACCATCGATATAACTGTAATTGATATTCTCAAGTTTTAGTATTTCTGCCATATGACCCTCCTAATTCTGGTTCATCAAGATCTTCTTTGGATTAAAGCGCATGATCATAAGCGATGGGATCAAGGTCGATACAAGGACGATACCTAGACCTACGACATAGATCTCCGCGATGATGAGTGGTGAGATGCTGACACTGTATTCACCTACTAAGTCATCCAAGGTGATATCCGTCGTGTAGTCTGTATCCCAGATCGATGTTGAAGGATAACCGATCATATAATCATTCTCTTCCGCTACACCACTTTCAGTGATCTGATAATCTAAGACCACTTCACCAACTTTACCAGCCACTAGTGAGCCACTAAAGATCGACAAGGTAAAACCGATGACCGCCACGATCGCAAGTTCCACAAAGAACTGACCGATGATCTTGAGCTTACTAGCCCCGATCGATAGTAAGACACCGATCTCATATTCACGGGTCTTAAGCGTTAGAGCTGTAACAAGCGTGATGATGACTACCGCATTGATGACGACTAACCAAACGATGAAATTAGCGAACAAGGAGATCGTATCTAGTGGCTTAGATAATCTTTCAAACTCTTCATTATTGGCATTTATCATCATGAATTCAGGGATATCATCACTGTAATCAGCGACAAAGCTATCGACATCAAGTGGATCGTTCAATAAGATCGTGACATTACCGATATAGCCTAATGTCTCAGCTGTTGGTCGGTTAGCAGGATCGGTATAGTATGGATCATCTGGGAATTGACTAGCGTAGTAATCCCATGACTTTTCAGCTTGTGCAAGACTATGTGCTGCATATGATGTGCCAGGCATGAGTAACATATTATCTGGATTCTCATATGGATAGGTCCAATCAAAGTTTTCACTGCTTGGTGTGATCGCTTGATTATGGGTATAGATACCGATGATCTCTAATGACATCGTGATATCTTCTGTAGTGATCCCCATATCACCCATATAGCCACCTGGTTCGATCGAACTTGGATCACTTGAATAGAAATCGATCACATCACCAACACGCCAGCCATTCAGATCAGCTAAAGCTTGCGATACCAAGACGACCATCACATTATCATTGATCTCATCTTGCGTATAGAAGCGACCATCGACGATATTATATGACCCTTCTTGGAATTCGATCATATTAGGGAAGTAGTTGGCTTTTAAGAAGTATGTCGGCTGATTATATGGCTCACATACTTGATTACCATCAGGATCGACATAGCACATCTCTTGACTGCTGAGGTCCTCTTCGACTTGGTTACCTAAATGGACAAAGTCACTGCCTTCAGTGGCGTATAATTGTGTCGTTGTTAAAGCATTAGCGGTTAATACTCTTTCATCCTCTAATAGTGGTTTAACATCACTTAATTTGATATTAGGATAACCATTATTATAGAACTCATCGATCGCATCCTGATCGGTCAAAGAATTGATATATTCATTGATCGCATCATAATCGATCTCATAGCTAACGACAGCACGCATCTTTTGTCTTGTCATGATCTTAGCATTCTCACTGGCTTGTGATATGCCTAAGCCAACGATGACAAAGTTACCGATGACAAAGAATGTCAACAGTAGCAAGATCGACTTCGACAATTTGCGCGTTACGTTTTTGATCGCTCTTTGTAGAAAATTCATAAGCCCTCCTTTTGTGTATTATGAACCTTGTTTTTGGTTTTCAGTTCCTTCTGTTTCTCCTGGATTTAGCGTTTCATCGCCACCTTGATCAATGCCATCATCGATCGGTGGTATCAAAGCACACGCTTCTTTATCGACTCTACTACCACTTGAGATCACATATTCTTGATCACTATATAGGAAATCGTATTGGTAAATACGATGACCTTCAGAGTCTTCGATACGTGCACTCTTTTCAAAATCAGTCTTATTCTCAACTGAGAATGGGATATTATTCTTAGCGAAGAAATCGACCATATCAAAGACCGTTGTGCAGTATGGATCAAGTGTCATCTCTAGACCTCTACCTTGGGAGATAACGATATCAAACCTAACATTTAATGGTAAACGACCATTACAATCGATCTGTGGTCCATCATCACCGGTATAACACTTGACAGAGACGATCTCACCTTTGTCATATTCTTTTGAATATACCGCTGTTCTTTCACCATAGTTATCGACCTTAGCGTTGATACCATATTCTTTCATATCTTCACACCAATCAAACAACTTAAAGTATGTACCACCTACTAACTCAGGTGCTTCTACATCACTGAGATAGAAGTAACTACCAAGGTTTACTGTAAGTCTTAATTTATCATCCGTACCTACTTGTTCACCCGCGGCGACGCTTTGTTCGATGACATAATCATCAGTGGTATCAGAATAGACCTCTCTTAAGGTAACGACACTGGCGTTGTCTTCGGTCCATGTCTTGACTTCAGATTTAGTCATCGTGCTGAAATCAGGAACAGTGACACCTTCACCCTTTGATACGACGATCGTTAATGTCTCACCTTGACCGATCGTTTGATTAGCGGCTACCGATTGTGAGATGACCATATTCACAGCGACATCACTACTGTATTTTTCCGTCACATCAAGTTCGACCCTATTTTGATTTGCCCACGATTGGACTGTTGATAGGTCCTTATTCTTAAAGTCCTCGACGACTACTGTACCGGCTGGTGCTTGACCTTTAGAGACATTGATATTCAAAGTACAGCCTCTAGTGAAATCAGTACGGTCACAATTTCTAAAGTCGATACTGATGACTTCATTTTCCGGTACGGTATTACTGAAGGCAGTGATGACCTTGGTATTGAGTAGCTTATTATCATCGATCCAAGCTTGGATCTCGGCATTAGTCATCTCTTCAAGATCACTTGGCACTTCGATCACTTCATCAGGATCTGGTCCTAAAGATAAGCCAAAGTTGATCTTGACATCGTTTTTGACTTTGGTACCACCTTCGATAGTCTGTGACATGATGATACCATCATCGTATTCCATACTATATGACTCATCAAAGATGATACCACTGGTCTCGATGTTGTATTGGGTCACCCATTTACCGACATCTTCTCGTGTTTTACCAACGAAATTCGGTAATTCGATATTGGCCCTGAAGATAAAGAACCATATCAAAAAGACGATCAATACTAAGACCACGATCGGGACCGCGATCATCCACGGTTTGATCGGTGGTAGATCCTTTTTGACTGGTATCCTCTCTTCCTCTTTGAAGCTCTCTGGTTTGTCATCTTTGACTAATCCACTTAGAAAATCCTTATCACTCATACTCTTATCCTCTCTATATCTTGATCGTAAATTCTGTTCCCTTATCAACTTTCGATGAAACTTCGATCTTATAACCTAAAGTATCAGCGATCTTCTTGACGATCGCTAGTCCTAAGCCTGAACCACCTAGTTCTCGGCTCCTAGACTTATCGACACAATACAATGGTTCAAATAAATGTTCTAAGCTATCTTCAGGGATACCGATGCCGGTATCACGGATCGATAGCTCATGGGGTCTATAGGTGATATATATATCACCTCCATCTTTATTATACCTTGTCGCATTAGACAAGATATTATAAGTAAGCCTTTCAAATAGCTCTCTACTGGTGACGATCTCTAAATCACTTATATCCTTATGGATCTTGATCTTCTTTTGTTCGATCAGTGGCTTTAAAGCTTCAAGGTCTTTATCGATGACCTCTTTGACACTTATGATCGTCGCTTTGATATCGATATCTCTTGAATACTCTAATAAGTCATCGACAAGTTCGATCATCCGATCGACATTCTTCTTTTCGATCGCAACGACTTCTTTATATTCATCGATCGTACTATCCTCATCTAAGGTCTCTGGATAGATCTTCATGACGCTTAGCGGCGTCTTTAATTCATGGGCGACATTAGAGGCAAAGGAACTTTGCCTTTCTAGTACTGTACTGACCCTTACGAGTAATTTATTAAAAGCCAACTTGATCTTACCAGTCTCATCTTTAGGGTTTTCGATATATAGTAATTCATTTAAATTGCCTTCATTGATATTGGAGATATCATTAGCTAGCTTTCTAAATGGCCTTAATAATAAGCCACTGAGTGGATAAGCTAATATAAAACCGATAAAGCCAAAGACAAAGGACCAGATGATACATTCATAGATGACTCTTCTATATGTATCATTGAATAGTGTAAGAGCTACTCGATATGATTCAGCACTACGGTCGACCGTCTCCTTTGGTGCTGGTGCTGAATTAAGGGATGGTGCCATTTGGTTACCAGCTTCTTCTTTGAAGGAATTATCGACATCGTTTTTGATCACTTCACTCGACTTACTTTCAACATAGCTAATATTAGCTTCTAGCTTATCGATCGAATCCCGCATCGTACTGGAGATGATATTGGTGTATGCCAACATCATGATGATACTGAAGATGAAGATCGCTAGTCCAATAGTCAAAGCAAATTTAAAGCGTGTACTGATCTTACTCATCATTGCCCCTTATGCGATAGCCTTGGTTACGCTTATTGATGATGTAGTCGATACCTGTATCTTGGCTCAATTTACGCTTTAAAGTATGGATATGGTACTTTAAGGTATCGGTATATAGGTAGTTATCGGTATTACCTTCCCAGACATGCGAGAATAATTCAAAGTTTGATATCAAACGATCCTTATTGACCATCAGGTATTCTAAGATACCAAATTCCTTCGATGTAAGACTGATGGTCTTACCTTTGACTTGAACTTCTTTAGAATTGGTATTCAAAGATATATCACCGATCACAAGTAGGGTTGGGGAAGAGGTATAGTTGATCCTTAATGATGTCCTGATCCTAGCTTCTAACTCTTTGAAATCAAAAGGTTTGATCACATAGTCATTAGCGCCAAGGTTTAATCCTAATACCCGGTCATCGATCTCAGAGCGCGCACTGACGATGATGACCCTGGTCTTAAGGTCATTCTCTCTGATCTTCTTTAAGACATCGATGCCATCGATCTTCGGTAGGTTCAAGTCTAAAATGACGAGGTCATATTCATTGGCTTTGAGCATCTTCAAAGCCTCCTCACCATCATAGGCACTGTCACTAGCATACCCTTCCTTGCGGAGAGCTTTCGTCATGGCATAATTGAGATCTTTTTCATCTTCGACGATCAATAATTTCATACCTATATGATACAACAAGCAAAGTTAGATAAAAGTTAAAACGATATCGAGATATAATAAAGATATGCAAAAGATCGATGAAAAACTTATAAAGCAAATATTCCCTAAACGCGATGACCTAGCCCATAAAGGTACCTACCATAAGGTCTTAATGATCGGTGGATCGAAGATGATGCACGGTGCCATTGAACTTGCGGCTTTAAGCGCTTATCGAAGTGGTGTTGGTACCCTGACCCTGATGATACCTGATGTCATATATGATATTATCGCTAAGCGTTTTGATTTTGCGATGATCAAGACCATCAAAAATGATGAAGATGGCTTTATGATCTATGATGATAAGATCAAAGAGTTTGCCGCAAATTTTGACATCATCGTCTTTGGTAATGGCATAGGGAGAAGCAAAGATACAAAGATGATCTTAAAGGATATCCTAAGCCTTGATAAAAAAGTTATCGTCGATGCGGATGGCTTATATTTCATCAAAGATATAAAGGATATCAAAGCCCAGGTCATCTATACACCACATCTCAAAGAGATGAGCTATATGACCGGTCTAACTGTGAAAAATATAGAAGATGATCCATTAAAAGCGATAAATACCTATATCCAAAAAGATCCTAAAGCGACGATCATCTTAAAATCGGCAAGATCGATCATCGCCGATAAAGACAGTGCATATCTATTAAATAACCCAACTAGTAAATTAGCCAAAGGTGGTAGTGGTGATATCTTATGTGGTATCGTGACTGGTATGTGGGCACAAGGGATAAGCGCTATCGATGCCGCGATCTTAGCTTCCTATATCCACAATCTTGCAGCTTTTACCTTAGACAAGAGCCCTTTATCGATAATACCTGATGATATCATCGCTAATCTTGATCATATCTATCAAAATTTAGCCAAATAAAAACTCATATAGCCTAAACCATTTGAAGTGGTACCCATGTCAAGGACAATTAAATAAAAACCTCTTTTTATATGATAGGTAATGATATATCCTCCAAGCGTAGATCGGAGGATATATTCATGAAATACGAATGGTTTGTTGGTGAAGAAGTAATGAATACCTATGGGTCCGTGATGATCTTCTTGAGATGTTTAAATACCTTAAAGATCGTCTTGCTGAAGTGAAGCTTAAGAAAGACGATCTTGCATATAATGTATCAGAGCTTGGAGAGAGCTTAAGTGAGGTGCAGGTCATCCTTTCTTTGATTTTAGAAGACTTGGATCACTTGGCTCTTTGATCAGATCTTTGAGTGGGTAATCGCCTGTTAGATAATATTGATGGTCTATTTTAAACTTTATAACTGGTAAAGCACTGATATATCGATCGGATATGGTTTGTGATAGATAGCGGTATTAGATATATAGTCATATGATGGGTATGCATTATCATAGGCAGAATCTACTTTAGGAATAAACCAATTGTAATGTAGTTTTTCTTAACTCTATTTATTAGTCTATCATAAGAAAAATCGAATTATAAGACTGTTTTTACTTTTAGTTAATCGTTATACTGACGTTGAGGGGGGAATGTGATCATAATATGTTATATTCCATCACGATATAAGAACGGCATCATAAGGTAGTTGGAACTATTCATGTTTTATGTGCATTAGTTTCAACAGTTGACAATTAAATCTTAAAACTTATGGATTATTAAGAGGAAAGGATCTGCAACGTAACATGAAAAGAATAATCATATTATGTCTTATGATCATAATGATCACATCATGCACCGCAAACAAAGAAGAGGAAATGATCAATTATTATGAATATTCCATTCCCAAAAGCATGCTTTCTGAAGAAACGATCGAATGGCTAGAAAAATTTAATCCTTTGCCTGATAGTTCTAAGATCGCTGTTAGTTATATACCGTATGATCTAGCACAAGCTATCGAAGAGATATACGGACCACCAGGAGAATAAACAAATGAAAAAAATTAATTAATAACGTCATAAAATAATTGTTTTCAATAATTTTGATTTGCTCATTATTTTCATCAACTATCGTCGCTGATGATTTACGTAGCGAAGTGTTTGATAGTTTTTCAGAAGAAACTAAAGAGTGGATACGGAAATTTGAGTCTCTTCCATATGATGCTCAAATGATGGTTAGTTATCGACCTTACGAATTAGTTCACAGTTCATATGAATTAAAAATTAACTATGGAGTGTATTCAAATTCTCCAAGCTCTATTGTGCCTGTTGATCCAGGTCCAGGCGGAGTTGGATTACCGATTGGTGGATATGAACTAGACTATAATCCTAGTTATTGGAATGGAGCGAGGAAAGACAAGGCTAACTGTTATTTCTACGCTATGAATGAAGTAGGAACATCATCTGATATTAGAACACAACAACCGGGTTTTCTTTCTGGAAATACGTACAATGTAAACGATTATAGTACTATTATAAATGCTGTCGAAGAAGATGTATTTTATCTAGATAGTGTAATAGGCTTTAGGTCTTCATCGGCAGGAGAAACACCTGGAATTGATGAGTATAAAGTGGCTTTAGTTATTGCCTCTGGATTTGATTATCATTGGTATAGACAAAATTCTGATGGAACATGGTCTCATAAACAAGGCCATACAAATGTGACGAATGTAGATGCTTCAGGAGATGTAATTTATAACCCGCAGACATGTGATCGAAATTATAAAAGTGCACATGGACCTTTGTATAACTACACTATATTTGCTGGATATTACATAGTGGAGTATTAACCATAAATTCACATATAATCTTTACTAGAGGAAAAGTGAGAATAATATAAACCGTGTAAGTTAATGGCGTACGAAAATAAAAAGATCATCCCTCTGATCTTTCGATGATCTTTTTACATTTGCGTTCAAATTCTGGCCTATCCATAATGACAACAGCACCGCAACCCATGCATTTGATCTTGACATCAGCCCCTAAGCGAATGATCTTCCAATAGTGGCTCTTTTTACATGGGTGGTCCTTTTTCATCTGGACGACATCATCTAAGCGATAATCAGTTATCATCTTTTACCTCTTAACTCATAAGCTTTATAGACGTTTTCCATCAACATGCATACCGTCATCGGCCCAACACCTTTAGGCACTGGTGTGATGGCTTTTACTTTATCGACCACTTTATCAAAGTCGACATCACCACATAACTTACCATCGACATGATTGATCCCGACATCGACGACATATGCCCCTTCCTTGATATAGCTATCATCGATATAACGGGCTTGCCCAATAGCGACAACTAAGATATCAGCAAGTCTTGTGATCGACTTTAGATCTTGAGTATTACGATGACATACAGTGACGGTCGCATCAGCGTTTAATAATAGCTTACTTAAAGGCGAACCTACTAGTGACGATCTTCCGATGACGACCGCATGTTTGCCTTTTATATCGACACCCATCTCCTTTAAGATCGCCATGACACCAAGTGGCGTACATGGGACAAAGCCATCTTCATGCAAAGCTAATTTACCGACATTTAATTTATTCAAACCATCGACATCCTTATCCGGATCGATATGATCCATGATCATCTTGGCATCGATATGTTTAGGTAAAGGCATCTGAACTAAGATGCCATCAACTGTATCATCTTTGTTTAGATCATCGATCAGTTTGATCAGTTCATCTTGGGTCGTCTCTTCTTCCTTTTTTATTAACAAGAATTCGATCCCTACATAGCTAGCTGCCTTTTCCTTACTTTTGATATAGGAGATACTAGCTTTATTATCACCGACTAAGACGACGGCAAGTTTTGGTTTGACTTCTAACTTTTCGATCTTGGCCTTAAGTTCATCTTTATATCTTAAGGCTAACTCTGTCCCGTTTATGATCATCTTATAACTCCTCACTGTCGATGATGATCGTCACTGGTCCATCATTGATCATCTCGATCTTCATATCCGCACCAAAGACACCGGTCTTGACTTCAAAGCCACTATCTTCAAGTAGCTTATTGAAATACATATATAGCTCATTAGCGTCTTGTGGCTTCATGGCTTTGATAAAACTCGGTCTATTGCCTTTAGCACAATCAGCATATAGCGTAAACTGCGAGATACTCATGATCTTACCACCAATGGTCTTAAGATCGAGGTTCATCTTACCATTTTCATCTTCAAATACACGAAGACCACTTACCTTTTTAGCGATCTTTTCAACTTCATTTTTGGTATCACCTTCCTTGATACCCACTAAGATCATAAAACCTTGATCGATCGCACTGTACTCTTTACCATCGATATGGCATTTGGCATATTTAACTCTTTGGATTACGACTTTCATACTTCGCTATTCTAGCACAAAAAAGCCCCCACTTTATAGTAGAGGCTCTTGATTTAGTGATTTAAATTCTGATTAAGCGCAAGCTTTTGTGATAGCTGTGATGAAATCACCAACTGCCATTGTACAGCTTGTAGCTAGATCTACTGGGCTGTTGTGATCGCCACCTAATTCCATACCTTCGATCTCAGCAGCTGTCTTACCAACGCAGTATTCTTCGAATGCTGCTGCTTGTTCGAACCATTCAGCACCGATAGGAGAAGCACTTCTCATACCGTAGTCATCTTTACGATCTTGTTTTGAATCGATTGGATCAGCGCTAACGATAGTACCTGTAGCATCGAACTTAGCTGTGTTTTGAGCAACGTCGATATCTGTTAATAAGACTTTACCATCAGCATCTAATGCAACACCAGCATATGTGACATTGTATTGGACTGAACCATCACCATCAGCTGAAGCAGCTGTTGTTGAAACAGTTGTTTCTGAAGCTAAGCCATAGCTAGCAACTTCACCTTCAACAGCTGTTAAGTGTTCGTTCGCATCAGCGATCGCATTTAAGAATTCTTGAACGCTCATCGTGCAGCTTGTTGTTAGATCAACAGGGCTGTTGTGATCGCCACCTAATTCCATATTTAATACTTCATCAACTGTTTTACCGATGCAGTATTCTTCGAAAGCGTCAGCTTGTTCATACCATTCAGCACCACCTTCGATGTTACCCATAGCAGCTGATGTCTCTTTCATAGCGTAGTCATCGCCACGTTCTCTCTTTGTGCCTTGTAGGCCTTCAGTTACGATAGCACCTGTGCCATCCCAAGTTGAAGTGTTTTGCGCAACGTCGACTTGAAGATCAACGATCTTACCTTCAGCGTCTACTGCTAATAAAGCATATGTTGTGTTAACTTCTACTGAACCTTCTTCATGATCAGCGTCAACGCTTGTAGGTGACATTGTTGTTGATTGACCAACACCCATTGAAACGGCGCCAGTAGTTGTACCAGTTGTTTCTGTCGATTCTGGTGTGTCTGTTCCTGTTGGTTCTGTGTTATTTGAACAAGCAACTAAGCTTAGAGCCATTAGACCACAGACTAATAAAGCTAATAATTTTTTCATTCTTTGCATTCCTCCTGCCCAAATATTATATGGGATGAAAAAAGCCATTGCAAGCATAAATTTCCCAAAATGTGAAAACTTTCACTCAAAGTTCACATGTTGAACTCATATTTAGCTTACGTGGCTTTAATATAAACTTAACTAACGCTTAACTAAAAGGTCGAGATATGATGTCCCGTTCTCTGGCATATCGACGCCAAAGTAGTCGCAACAGGTCGCACCATTATCAGACATCGTCTTTCTGGTACCGACCCTAACACCATGAAGACCCTTCTTATAGATAAGTAGTGGCACATACTCTCTAGTATGTTTACTACTTCCACTATCTGGGTCATTGCCATGGTCAGCTTGGACGATCAAGATATCATCTTCAGTGAGTAGTGGTAAGATCTTAGCTAAACCCTCATCGGCTTGCTCGAGGATCTTTTTATATTCGGTACTATCTTGCGAGTGACCAGCTAAGTCAGTCTCTTGGATATTGGTACAGATAAAACCGGTATCGTGTTTTTTGATCGCATCGATCGTCAGTTGCATGCATTCAGGTGTTGGGACACATGAATAGCTCTCACCTAGATCATTGGCGACGATATCAGCGACTTTACCGATAAGGACACAGGGGATACCCGCTTTGGTCAAGATCGTCGGTGCTTGGACATTCTTATTGACGCCATAGCCTAAGTGACGACATTGATATCCTTGTTCGTAGGATTTTGACTTAGCACTGGCGATACCGATGTATTTGCCATCTTTGACTTCTTCGGCATTGTATAGATCTTGCATATTATTACCGGTACCACCAAATACGATGACCCTACCAACGGTGACCACTTCTCTTACAAGCTCTGCGATCTCATGTTCCTTCTCAAAGGAGATGTAATCAAGTGGTGCTGTGACGTTATAGCACATGCCAAGATCAGCTTCTAAGTTATCCGCGACCGTGACATAATCATCACATACGACATATCTAAGACCATCTCTTTCTTTATACTCGACCTTATGACCGTGCTTTTTAAGATGCTCATAGACGATATCGACCTTCTGTTGAAAAGGATGGACTTCAGGTTTCTTTGGTAATGTGCCCATGATCTCTTGGTGACCCATAAAGGTATCAGCCCCAAAGTGCATAAGGGCACTTCTGCCATAGTTTGCTTCATCATTAAACTTCATGAAGTCACTTTCTTTACCATAGGCATTCATAAGACCTAATTTCTCTAAGGTCGGTAACTTAAGATCAGGATGATCTTTTAAGATGCTCCTTAAAGTATTGGTATTTTCATCACCTGGTCTTACGACCTTGGCATCTTCCATCGCGCCGATGCCAAAACCATCTAAGACGATGATGATAAAACGCTTACTCATCTTTGGCCTCCTTGATACTTTCCTTTAAGATCCTGATGATCGTATCAGCCCCTGCGCGCATCGGGTTGATGCGGATCATGTAATCAGCACGTGATGGATCATCCTTTAAGAAAGTGCCTGATGCTCGATAGAATAGCGGGGTGATCTCATATTTGGACTCTGAACCAACTGGATTTGGTAAAGCCCCTTGTCTTTCAGCTATTTTCAAGACCTTTTTAGCGATCGGCTCTTTAAAGGTCACAAGTAATACCTTGGATTGCGCATTAGCGATAAAGGCATCATCGATCTCCTTGATCTCACCTTTGTTTAGATATTCTAAGACCTTGTTGGCTTCGATATTGCTGATAGCTAATAAGACTGGCGCATATGTTAGACCTCTTAAGACCTCTAATGCTTCAAAGCCCTGGGTTTGACAACCACCTGAGTAGTGCATGGCTCTGATCTTATCGATATATTCCGCTTTTCCAGTCACAACACCGATGCCTTCTGGTCCTTGTAATTTGAAAGTAGAAAAACATGATAGATCTGCTCCACACTGCGTTCCGATCTTTTTGACCTTCATGACGGCATAGTTATCATCAGTCACAACAGGTAGACCATAGCCTTTGATCACCTTGACCACTTCTTCTAGGTCATAGCTATCGCTTGGTGCCTGTCTTGTATATTGCACTAATGCCCCTTTGATATCCTTATTCTCTTCAAGGCATTTTCTGATACTATCAAGGTCATTGTAGTCACAAGCTACTGGCTCTAACCCTAACATCTCAAAGCTTGTCTTTGTTGTGCTATAGATCGGTGCTGTATGGACTAATACCTTGTCATTAGCCTTAAATATGCTGCTTAGGGCATATCTTATAGCACCTGTACCGCTGCCTCTTACTAAGATCGCTTTTTCATCGTCGAAGAAATCGGCGATGACCTTTTCGACCTTGATCGTCGTAAGTGGCTCATTACCTGGCTGATGGACACCGAGATCACCGCGTGTCAAAAGCTCTGAGCCAGTGAAATGGCGCATTATCGTATCGACAAACTTGAATTGACATTGTGTTGCTTCTTCAAGCGTCATGCTTTCTAATGGATATACTTGCATCGTTTCCTCCTATATCTTGTATCCTTCGATAAAGTAGTTATTGAGATCGAGGAAATAACGCTCGATCAGTTTATCGTGGACTTCATTGATCTTTTTACCTAAGGCTAATAATTTAGCGATCTTGTCTTCCTTTGATTCTGACATCAAAAGATATGCCATCCCAAGACCCTCTTGTGGTAAAGACATCGCGGTTGCCCCAGCGATATTACAGACCCTGACATAGCCCTTATTAGCCCTTTCTTGATAGGCTTTGGTCCTTTCATCAAAGTGACCATATAATGAATCACCAAGACCATCGATATCGATCGGTCCCTCACTTATAAGTAAGACATCACATTCCTTTAGAGTCTTCTCTAAAAATGGTACTAAGGTATTCCTAGGTGTATGACTATCCAATAATTCAATGACCTTAGAATCGATACCTTCATACTCTTTATCAGAATAGACGATACCACAGTCTTCACTTGGCTTGATATTGATCGCGACTTCGATCGCCTTATATAAGACCTCTTTGTCACGGGCCATAAAGCCGATCGAGCTTGTTGCCATCATCCCATCGGTATTGGGCTTAGTCGGTGCTTTGATCATATCCTTTTCGATCAGTTTTGATATAAAGCTCAAGATATTGACACTGATAGCTGGGGCTAAAACACTACCACCGCCATCATTACCGATACCAAGGTCATTGATCCCACTGAAGACATTGACCGCTGTACCTGATGAAGAACCTGACATGATCCGTCCGCTGATCGGATTGATGACTTCTGTATCGATGGCTCTACCAGCTAGTTGTGACTTCTTATCGATCGTATGTAGACTAAAGCCTTCTTTCTCTAATTTATGCATCAAAGTATTAGGGATCGAAGCGACATTTTTGATCCCGACTAGTAATTTACTAGGATCAGCGTCTAAAAGCTTGACGACGGTATGATATGGATCAAGCTCAGCGACGCGATGCCTTAGCTCATATTCTAGCATGTCCAATCATCCTCGATCTTTTTACCAACGGCATCATATAACGCGATTTTAGGATCATTACGCTTTAATCCTTCGACACAAGCCACATAGCTTCTGGTGGTAAAGATCTGGGTCCTAAAGCACATGACGACGGTATCGGATACCTTGGCATTATGATCTAATTCAAAGTGATAATCGATCGAATCATCATCTGGTGCTTTGATGCCATATTCTTTTGCTTCTTTAAAGCTTTCACCAACTAAGGCATTAGCCATATGACCACGACGATAAGTACCACCACCATAGACATAAGCCTTGTCTTTAAAGTTATGCGATACTTCACTGACATATACATAACCGACCTTTTCCACCTCTTCATGGACCTTATGGAGTGGTGTCGTACCGGTAAGACCATGACCTGGTTCACCACTTGTACCACCTAACGCTTTGATCGTTGGGATCGAAGCTGCACAGGTAGCACTTGGGATATTGATCTCAAAATCTTTATAGCCAACACCTTTTAAGATATCGATAGCCCTTTCTAATCCCTTTAGATTATCCGTCTTTTCGATCTTGTCATCTTGACTATCGTATAAAAGGGCTGGGAAAGCAGTCACACCACCGATCTTGACGTTGCTGAGGCTTTCGACTTCATTTATGACATCAACAAATTCATCGGTTGAAAAACCAGCGACTTGACCTGAATAAAGCTCAGCATCATCATCAGTGATCCTGATAAGGAGCTTTTGGATAATACCTAATTCCTTAGCTACTTCATTGACCTCTTTGATCTTGTCGATCGAATAGACCGTCATATAATCAGGCTTAGATGCGATGATCTTCTTTAAGGCATGTCTTGGCGTTTGGACTAAATGGCCGACATTAGCGATATGGATACCATTATCGATCATGACTAAAGCCTCTTTAAAATCAACGACGACCGCCCCTTTAAAGCCGATATCCATGAGCATCTTAGCTACCTCAGGATTTCTTCCGATCTGCTTGAGCATGAAAAACAGTTCGATGCCATTAGCTTTTGCCACCTCTAACATCTTCGTCGCATTCTCTTTGATCGTATCAAGATCTAAGATATAAGTATCTGGTAAGATCAGACCTTCCTTGTGCGCTTTGAAGGCATATTCGATGAGTTTAGGATTATTCTCTATACATCTATCTAAAAACATAGGCTATCTCACTTATCTAAGATCCGCGCTGGATTTAAGACCAAGAGCTTATTTAGATCTTCATCGCTGATGCCATATTCCTTAAGCAGTGGCACTGTTATCTTCATGACACTTAGATAACCCTTTTCACCAAAGCTCGTGAAATAGGTCCTTCTAGAGATGTCATTGGATAAGACGATATGATCACCATATCCTTTTTCGATGAGTTTCATGATATTATGCGCTCTGACTTCATCGCTCATATAGGCGCTTTTACCACAGGTATCAAAACCGATATTGACACCATTTTTCAAAAGTTCTAAGTGATATTCCGTATCATCGATGAGATCTTGATGACCGATGATGATCTTATCAGGATCAACACCTTTATCTAATAATGTCTTGACCGTTTCAAAAGCGGTCACTTTACCAGTATGCGTTGATACGGCAAAGCCCGTTTTAGAACTAGCGATACCAGCCGCTTCTAAGACCTTTTTCTCTTGGCCTACAAAGCCCTTTGGCGAAGAAGCGATCTCAGCGATGATGCCAGCTTTGATATCGGTATCATCGATCCCGACAGTGAGTTCCTTGATAAAGGTCTCAGCGATCTCTTCAGCGCTTTTTTGTGTAAGTTCTTCAGGATGATACTCACTTAAGTAGTAACCCGTAGCTGCCACGATCTTTAAGCCAGTGATCTCAGAGATCCTCTTTAGTTTATGGATGTCCCTGTACATGTCGATCGTACTGACTTCAATAGCGCTATTCACTCCTAACGCCATCATCTTTTCGATCTCAGGGACGACCTCTTCAACGGTCTCGATCTTAGAGACACCATCGTGTCTTACATGGTCGAGATCGATATTGAAGTGTTCATGAGCCATCGTGATGCCTAGTTCTTCTTTTTTGATATTTCCTAATACAGTTTGGATCATTTTCTATTACCTCATATATACAAAGGGACATCATCAAGATGTCCCTACGATTTCTTTATTCCGGTCTTCCTTCTGACTTGTCGATCAGGGCTCTGACCAAAGCAGGAACGACCTGTTCAGTATGGGATTTAACAAACCCAAAAGCCTTGTGATCGCCAGAATAGACCATGTGGCGGATCTGCTTTTCGTTTGGACAACTACCTTGTCTTGAGACAGTGAGGCATTTACCATAACCTAAGACCATGATCGCAGTAGCGATACTACCACCACCACCGGTCATACAACTACCTAAGTAGTAATCAGATTCACCATTTTTGACATTCTTAGCAGCGATCATATCTGGATGTTCAAATGGTTCTGCTTCCCCTTTGAACTGCTTTTCAATGATCTGCTTGATCTGTAAGGACGTTAGTCCACAACATTCGATCTTCAACATCTGCTTAACCTAATACGACAAAGCCGAATCCGACCATGATGTTGAAGAGGATACCGACGACAACAGCGGCGATAGGACCAACAGCTGTCTTTGGTAGTCTTTGACCTGTAACTTCGTTTAGTGCATAGAAGCCACCGACGATCATGAGACCTACAGCGCCCCAAGTAGCATTACCAGCTAAGAATGAACCAGCGACGATCGCTAATGATATACAGGATACCATCGCATCACGGATATAGTCACCGCACTTAGTGAGTTCTGGGAATTTCGATAGACCTTTACCTAGTAAGCCTAGTAATTGGATCTCGATGAATTCAACGATGAAACCTAAGATCGGTGCTAACCACCATGTTGGAGCTAAAGCACCTACTAACATGACAGTCGTTAGACCAACAGCTTGATAGACACCTGTAGCTAGTGATGTTGAAACGATAAGTGGGATGAAGGCGATGATGACACCGACCATAGCGAGTTCAAATGAACCGAGGTTACCACTTAATACAGCTGGTGCTAAGATATATGGTTGATAAGCTTGGGCTAATACAGCGATACCTAGAGCATTCAAAGCACCTTGGATACATAGATATAACCAGTTTGATTTGATGCGGTTAGCATTCTTAGTGAATAGGTTCTCTGTATCGGCATCTTGTTCGATAGCAGTTGTTTTCTTTGAGTTTTTGACAGCGTATACGATAAGGCAGATCATACCAGCTAACATCGCGAATGTATATGGATATAAGCTTACAGAGATCGAACCGATCGTAACTGAGCCAACGATCGTGCAGAGCATGTAGATGATCGCTTGGATGATACCGGTGATGATACCATTCTTAGCACCAAACTGGCTTGCGATAGCGACAGCTGGGAACATCGAGAAGACTGGTAGTGCAGGTGATGAGATCTGGGTCAAGTCATTCAAGAAGTTGTAAGGTAGAGCTTGGAATGCTTGGTTGATAAGATCAGTACCAAATGCACAGATAGCACCGTAGATACCACCGATGATGAGAGCGACCCACTTATTAGGTGACCAAGCACCTAAGCAGTCAGTTGCGATCAACGTTAAGTGAACGGCGATAAGACCAGAACCTAACCATTGGCTAAAACCAGTTAGGACCCAACCGATACCCATACCAGTTACGACAACAGCGAATTCGGCACGAGTCATTCTGCCTTCCATGAATTCAGGGAAAACAGGACGAGCACCATCGTTGAAGTTAGAAATGTTCATGTGCGACAGTAATGAAGCCCATGCACAGATCGCGATCAAGACGATAGCACGGAAAATGAGTGGAAACTCAAATGTAGTAACAATACCTTCCATAAATTTTCTATCCTCCTAATTTTGAAAGTATCATTTATCGCGGCAAGCCGCGAGCACGTTATTGATATGCATCAAAGCGTAGTCTTTTTCGACATCATTGAGTCGATCATCACTTAATGCAATGACATCTTTTAAGATATCTAAAGACTCTTCATATGTACCAAGACCTTTGATCTCCTCTTGGATCATCTCTGGTACTGGATCGATATCTTCATGTGTATGACACCTAGAAAAAGCTGCACACAAATGAGCGATGAAAGTCCCAGCGTTTTCTTCGCTTAGTTCGATACCGTGTTTTTGATTAAACATCGCGATGATCTTTTCGACATCAGCACGGTCTTTCTTATCGATCATGCCACCTTCTTCATAAAGATCCAAGCGTTCTTTAAAGTCCATGTTTTTTCTTCTCCTTAGCTTTACGGGCTTTGATCGCTTCCTTCACATCTGGCTTTTCAAACGGCACATAGCGCAGATGGAAGATCTTGTCAGTGATGATCAAGCATAAGCGATCGTATACGTTCATAAGAGCCAACATGATCGATAGTACGATGATCAAGGCGACGTAGCTTGACACCGTGCCCAAGTTCATCATCCCGATCATAAGTATGCTGACGACGATAGCGACAAAAAGCGTCCGCGTATACTTGAGCATCCTTTGGCTGCGACCGTCGATCATGAGCTCCATATTACAATGGGGACACTTGATGACCTTCTTAACTTCTTTAAAGGTGTGTGATATATGATTGCCACACCTTGGGCATGTAATATCTCTCATATCTCTCCTATGGCTTCATTATAAATAGTTCACATACTAAATTCAATACAAAATACAAAATTTTGTATATTGATATTTATGACCATTATAAAAGGCCCTTTTATATAAGTATTATGTTAAAAGAGCCTATAAATAAATTACTAATAACTTGGGGTTATCTTACCCTCTAATACGAGCCTTTGGATATTCAAAACGGTCGTGACATCTAATAGTTCTCTGATCAGATAATCGATGATCTCATTGTCACTTCTAGTTATGACAGCCGCGATACTACCATCATCGATCCCATCGATCGGGACCATCTTGATACGGACCCTTTTATCTAATGCTTCATCTTCATTCATGACCGATGCATCGATATCACCATAGATGATCTTATTTAGGATCTGAGAATATTCTAACTGGACTAATTCGACATCTTTATCCTTACAGACATAGTTTACCAAAGCGCTCTGGTCGACTGATGTAAGGTCGATACCGACCTTCATCCCATCTTTGATATCATCTTCACTATCATCATGGAACATCATCACATGGCGATTGAGATATGACCTTTCACCAAAGTCCATGACGATCTTGATGATATCACCATATTCTTCGATAAATCTTTTAGCTGATAGTAAAGAGACGATCGCAAAGTCATAGCGCTTTTGGATGACCATACTGATCCGATTCTTACTACCACGCATGTAGGCAAGGTTTACTGGTAATTCATAGTTATTTTCCATAGTGGCAATGATACCAGATGCCAATCCTTCATAGCGCTTGGAATAAGGCAAAGGCATAGCGCCTAATAGTGAATTGATACCGGCATACTTGAGCAAGGTCTTTACATTCTTCTTGATGAGATATGAGCCTAAATGGCCTTTAGACTCAAGCCTGATCGCTCCTGATTCGACTAAGGTCTTGATGCCATTTTGCACAGTACCCCTAGCTAAAGATAGCGCATCGGTAAATTCTGAGACCGTCGGGATCTTTTCCCCGAGCGGATAGCGAAGTAATTCCCGCGCTAATTTAGTGGTCGCGATCGCATTTTTGCCAAGTAGGTTGATGTATTGTTCCATGTATAGATTATATCATCAAAATGACATAGCTTGATTTATTTCTTGATATCTTTAGCCCAATCATCACGGATCTTTTTATTGTTCCTGACATCACTGATAACTTCATTTATGACCATATAATTACATCTTGTACCATGACTATCACTGTGGTAGTTACTAGCTCTATCCCTACTGATACCGATATCACTAGCTACCTTTATCGCATCGATATTAGCTCCTAAAAAGATGAATTCCCATCCTAATTCCTTTTTCGCTTCGATTAAACTCTTGATAGCTTTTAAACTATATTCATGACTACTGTTTTCTTTTCCATCAGTCGTGATCACAAACAAGGTCTTATCAGGGACATCTTTCATCTCTTTGTGGACATCACTTATATGACATATGGCATCACCGATCGCATCAAACAAGGCTGTACAACCACCTACTACATAATCATCTCTTGTCATATACGTGATATCCTTGATATCGACACGATCATGGATGACTTTAGAAAAGTCATTGAATAATACCGTCGATATATAAGCTTTGCCTTTTAGTTTGCGTTGTTTATCAACTAAGGAATTAAAGCCACCGATCGTATCCTCTTCTAAGCCCTGCATCGAGCCACTACGGTCTAATACAAATATGATCTCACTGAAATTTTCCTTCATATTATCATCCTCCTTGATGATAGTATAGGGATATTAGTGATGAAGATGGTCGCTTAAAAAGCGACATTTATCTAAACACCTAAGAGCTTTTGATCAAAAGTGAATAGAGCTTCATTGATCTTATATATGTCATAGATCTGATTCTTGATAAAGTATTCGATGATCAGATCAAACTTGTAAGAATGAGACAAAGCAAAACCAGCCTTTCTTAATATCTCCTTTGTCTCATCTAGCGATAATCTTAAAGCGATAGCTAAAGCTAAGACCGTTGACTTTGATGGATGATAATCCTTACTAGAGCGGATCTTAGAGAATAACTTACGGTCGATATTAGCCCTTTTATAACACTCACTATCACTGATACCTGCCTCATCGATCTTGCGGAATAACATATCCGCAAAACTCTCATCGATATTAGCCAGTACATCATCTAGTGACGCTTCTTTTAAAAGGAATGATGTATATCTTAGTCTTTTGTCGATATGTTTATTGACATAGTTATCATCGATATAGGCTTTGATATCAGAATATAGCTTAGTACTTATGACATATGTATCATGATCATATATGACAAGATATACTATTAGATCATGATCTTTTAAAAAGCCACTGATCTCATCTATCGCTATCTTAAAAGCCTCAGCTTTAGGATAGCCATAGATACCTGATGAGATAAGGGGAAAAGCGATCGAATCTAATTCCTTTTCTAAAGCGATCTCTAATGCCCTTCTATAGCAAGACCTTAATAGTCTTTCTTCATCATGATGACCATCGATATATTTAGGACCTACCGTATGGATGATGTAATGGCAAGGAAGATCATAAGCACCAGTTATCTTCACATCACCGGTAGCACAACCACCAAGTGTCTTACACTCCAATAGCAAGTTAGGACCAGCGGCTTGATGGATCATCCCATCAACGCCACCACCGCCTAAAAGGCTATTATTAGCCGCATTGACGATCGCATCGACTTTCATCTTACATATATCATTTCTAACGATAAATAATGGCATAATACACTTCCCGAGATAAGTGTAACACTCATTTTGTCCATAATAAAAGAGGATACCCTAAGATACCCTCTCTCTTTAGTGATTTAATGATGACTACCTAGCACTAGTATCAACTACGATCCTATTGCCTCTGATGATAGCGTAGGTACTGAAAGCATCTGTTTCAAATTCATATGTCTTATCACTATCTCTATCATATAGTCTATCGACATATTCTACTTTATCATCATGGACTCTGTATACATAGTAACTAGTACCAGTGATATCAGTTACTTCGATCTCAACTTTTTCATCTAAGTTATTTAAAGTACCAACTACTTTACCTTCAACTAAGATATTGATCTTTAGATCAAAGAATCTGACTACTTCTGCTTTATCACCAAGATAGCTATTTATTAATCTTTGATCTTTATTTGGTGTTAGATTAGAGATAGAGATCTCTACTGTGATATCATCTTTATCTCTTATTGCTTCTTTTAAAGCATTATATGTACCAAGTGATACTCTATCACTTGCACCTCTTCCATTTCTGATATCACTTAGTAATGAATCTAGCTCATCTTCTAAAGCATATAATGTATCACTTGGTACATCATACTTTAGATTAGATGGGATAGATACAGATACTGTATC